>CACDYK010000042.1 GCA_902556905.1 uncultured Pelagibacteraceae bacterium | reverse complement strand
GGCATTAATTGAAGAAAAATATAAATTTAATTCAGAAAATTTATCTTATTTTAGAAATTCTGGAGACTTATTTTCTCAAAAAAGGTCATCAGTTGAGGATGATAGTGGTAATATTTATAAGCTTGAAAATTTTAAATATAATATTAGTAAAGAACTTCTCAAGGGCAAAGAAGTTGAAGTTTTAGCAAAAGTTGAGGCAAATAAAATTGATCAATATTTTTTTTCAGAAGGATTTTTTAATTTCAAAGATAAAAGCCATCTATCTAAAGAAACTAAAATAAAAATACATAAAGATGTGTTTGGTGACAAAAATCAAGATCCAAGAATATATGGTTCATCCTCTTTAAGTGATCAGAATAAGACAGTTGTTAAAAATGCAATTTTTACTAGTTGTAAAATTAATGACAATTGTCCTCCTTGGAGCATAAAAGCAGAAAAAATAACACATGATAAAATCAATAAAGATATGATTTACAAAAATGCAATATTAAAAATTTATGATGTGCCTGTTTTATATTTTCCAAAGTTTTTTCATCCAGATCCAACAGTCAAAAGAAGAAGTGGTTTTTTACAGCCTCAATTTAATAACTCTGAAACTCTAGGCTCATCATTATATATTCCTTATTTTAAAACTTTAGGTCCTAATAAAGATTTGACGTTTAAACCAACGTTTTTTGAAAAACTTACAAAATTTAAAAAAGAAAAATATATCTTACAAAGTGAGTTTAGAAAAAAAAACAGAAAATTCTTATCTTGTTGCAGATTTTGCTTTTTTAAGAGATTATGAATCTCTTACAGGTTCTAAAAATAAGACTAAAAATGTAAATCATCTATTTTTGAATTATACAAGTGATTTAAAAGTTCCAAATTATTTAGAAAGTAAATTTGATGCTCAAGTTGAAAAGGTCACCAACGATACATATCTAAAAGTTTTTCAAAATAATCTATTTGACACGCCTGTAATGCCAGGAAGTCAAACAACAATGAACTCAAACATAAAATTATACCTTGAAAAAGACGATCAAAATTTAACAACTGGTATTGAGGTTTATGAAAATTTAGGAACAAAACATAGTGATAGATACCAATATACTTTACCTTACTATGATTTTTCAAAAAATTTAACTTCGCTGATTTCAGATAATTCAATTAATGGTTCTTTAAACTTTTATTCAACTGGAACCAACAAACTTTCAGATACAAATAATTTAAGAACTACGGTTGTAAATGACTTTAACTATACCTCAAATGATTTTATATCGAAATTAGGATTTAAAAATAACTTTGATTTATATTTTAAAAATTTAAATGCAGTTGGAAAAAATGACTCAATATATACATCTGATGCACAGATAGATGGGATGAGTATTTTAAAAATAGACTCATCTTTTCCTCTATTAAAATCAAAAAATATGATCAAAGAAACACTTACACCTAAAATTTCTTTTAGAATAAATCCTGGTAATAATATGGATAATTACAGCGGGTCATCAGCAAACATAAACACAAATAATGTATTTGATATAAATAGACTTGGTATAACAAATGATTTTGAAGCAGGTAGATCTCTTACATTTGGTTTAGATTATAAATTTGATCAACTAGAAAACAGTCAGTCAGAAGATAAAAAAGATAAATATTTAGAACTAAAATTAGCAACAGTAATAAGAGATCAAAACGAAAATGATATTCCAATAAATTCAACAATCAATAAAAAAAATTCAGATTTATTTGGATCAATCGACAATCAATTATTTGATAATATAAATTTAGCCTATGACTTCTCATTAGATAATGACATGAAAACTATAAATTCTAATTCAATTCAAACTGAAATTTCTATAAATAATTTTATAACAACTTTTAATTTTGAAGAACAAAGAAATGAGATTGGATCGACACATTTACTCTCAAATGTCACAAAATATCAAATTAATGATAGTACTTCTTTGAAATTTTCAACAAGAAGAAATAAAAAAATAAATTTAACAGAATATTATAATCTAAGTTATGAGTATAAAAATGACTGTTTAACAGCAGCCTTGAGATTTAACAAAAGTTTCTATCAAGATAATGACTTAAAACCTACAGAGGATTTATTTTTTTCAATAACATTAATTCCTTTAACCACTTATGAGAGGGAAATTTATAAAAAAACACCTGGTCAAAGTGGGTTAAAGGGTTGGTTTAGATAAATGCTTAAAAAAAAATTTTTAATATATTTGGGGTTAATTGTTTTTATTTTTAACACAAACTCAAATAGTCTTGAAAACAAGATATTAGTAAAAATTGAAAATCAAATAATTACAACCCTAGATGTAAATAATGAAT
>CACDYK010000041.1 GCA_902556905.1 uncultured Pelagibacteraceae bacterium | reverse complement strand
TCCGCATCAGGTATAATATCTTTATCAGGAGTTATTAATGCAGCATTTAGATTGTCAAATGTTTTATCTAAAATATTATCATTTGTTATGTATTTTCTAAAATATTTTAATTTTTTTTTGTCGTGCAATTTTTTTGCTGAAACATTTAAATATTTTTTAGGAACATTATTTGATAAATTTATCTTATAAAAACAAGGTTGGTCATCTTTCCATCCTATTTTATTTAAATAGTTGGCTGCAGATGCATACGCATCATTATTGTTTTTCAAATCAATATAACTATTTTTATCATAATCTATTGCATAATTTTTCATTGTTGAGGGCATGAATTGAAAATAACCAAAAGCACCAGCCCAAGAGCCATATAATGTTTTGTAATCAATTTGTTTTTTTTCTATTAATTTTAATAAAATTATTAACTCATTTGAAAAAAACTCAGATCTACGTTCATCAAAACTTAAAGTTGATAATGATGATAATATATCCATTTTACCAACATAGGTTCCAAAATTAGTCTCTATGCCCATTAATGCTAAAAGAAGTTCTTTATTTATATTGTATTGATTTTCTACAATATTTATTAAATTAGAGTTTTCTTTATAAAAATTTAAACCTTTGGAAACTTTTTTTGATGAGGTTCTTTTTGATATATATGTTTTAGTATCCTCATAAAACTCTGGCTGATATCTATCGTATTTAATAACATTTGGTAAAAATTTTACATTAGCCATAACTTTATCAAAAGTTTTTTCAGAAATATCATTTTGTAAAGCAACTTTTTTAAAATTTTCTTTCCATGTTAAAAAACCAGTTTGATCAACTGCCAAAGAAGGAACAAAATTTAAAATAACAAATATAAATATATAATTAATTAGTTTCATACAAATCCTTTAGATATATAATTACAGCAATCCATATTAAAATAAAACTAACTAATTTTGTAACTGAAAATGGTTCATCGTAATAGAAATAACCAAGCAAAAATTGAAGTGTTGGCGTAATATAAAAGATCATTCCTGACGGCCCAACACCACACTTCTCAACACCTTTAACATATAAAAATAATGGTATTATAGTCATCGGTCCTGCTAGAAAAACAATTAACATCATTGGTGGATTGGATAATGTGAAATCGTTATAATCATTAATTGCTATTAAATAAAATGCGATTAATGCAAATGGAAGTATATAAAGACTTTCAATTAAAAGACCTACATCAGTATCAATATTTATTTTTTTTCTGATTGGATTATAAAATGCCCAAGTAAAAGCAACAATTAAGCCAACCCAAGGTAATGATTTAAAACTAACTAATATTAAAAATAATATTGAAATAATCACTAGTATAATTGAAAAAATTGTTTTTTTATTTAGTTTTTCCTTAAAAAAAATATACCCAAGCAAAACACTTAAGATAGGCATTATAAAATACCCAAAACTTGCATCTATAATTCTATCTGTAGCAATTGCATAGATCCATATTGCCCAATTTATGAATATAAGAATTCCTGAAAAAAATAAATAAATCAAATTTTTTTTATTATTAATAATCTCAAAAAAAATTTTCCATTTAGAAAAAAATGAGGTAGTTATTATTAAAGTAAATGTAGTCCATAAGCATCTATGAATAACAAGTTCTACATGGCCTATATAAGAAATATATTTGAAATAAAGAACCCCAAAAAATCCCCACCAAAATGAACCAAAACCAGCTAAGAGCAATCCTTTATTAAATTCTTTATTCATAGGAATTATAGTGATTAATTAGTTAAGGCTTTTATTAGCTTATTTTATGGTTGAATTAAATAATTATAATAATAAAACACTCTTCACGGAAGGATGGCAGAGTGGTTGAATGCACCGGTCTTGAAAACCGGCAAAGGGGCAACTCTTTCCTGAGTTCGAATCTCAGTCCTTCCGCCACAAATTTTAATCAATATTATATCTGAAATCTTTAAATAGTGAGTTAATGTAGTTGTTTTTAAATTCAATATCACATTCCAACCCATTATAGAAATTGTATAAATTGGTATCGTCTATATCTAATAATTCTTCTAAATCCTTAAGATCTTTAAAGCTCAATGACTCAATATATTTTTTGGTAAATGCACCTAACAGCTTATCCATTTCTTTCGTACCACGATAATTAGAACGATAAATAATTTTTTTTTTTAATTGATCTATGTTGAGAGTCATAATTGTAATATATTGTTAATTTATGGCTAATAAAAGTAATTATGAATATTTATTGTCAGATTTATCAAATCTTAAAGGTGTTGGCGTCAAAACAACAAACTTATTAAAGAAGAAGAAAATTAATAATATTTTTGATCTTTTATGGAAATTACCAAAAATGTATACAGACAGAAGTCACTCAACAAAAATAAAAGATTTAAAAATTGGTGAAAACCAAACTATAAAAATTACACCTATAAAATATCAGTTTCCAAGAGTAAGAAACCTTCCAAATAAAGTTTCTTGTATCGATGAAACGGGTGAAATTGATTGTATATTTTTTAATAGTTATGAGGGGTATGTAAGAAAAATTCTTCCTCTTAGAAGGAATATAACAATTAGTGGGAAAATTGGTTTTTTTAGAAATAAATATCAACTAACAAATCCAAAATATTTAT
>CACDYK010000040.1 GCA_902556905.1 uncultured Pelagibacteraceae bacterium | reverse complement strand
GTTCTGCTCTCAACATTTATATTATTTGGCCATACATTTTCTAAGATTTGATCTCGAGAATAAACTCTTTTTGGGTTTGATAAAAAAAATTCTAATAATCTAAATTCAGTTGGTCCAAGTTTGATTTCCTTCTTATCTCTAAAAACTCTTTTTTCAATTCTATCTAAATTAAGATCATCAAATTTAAGTTTGTCTGAAACACTTGTAGGATTAGTTCTTCTTAGAACAGCTTTAATTCTTGCCATTAACTCATTAAAACTAAATGGTTTTGTCAGATAATCATCTACACCACTATCTAAACCTTTGATTTTATCTTCTTCTTCTCCTTTTGCAGTCAACATTATTATTGGTAAGTCTTTAAAACTATTATCTTTTCGAATATTCTTACAGATATCAATCCCAGATAAATCAGGTAACATCCAATCTAATAACAATAAGTTTGGTTCAAATTTTTTTAGTTCTTTCAAACCTTCATTGCCATTCAGGGATGAAGAAACAATAAAACCTTCTTTTTCTAAATTATGTTGAACTAATTGAATTATTGAAGGCTCATCTTCAATAATAAATATTTTACCATTCATTGTTATTGTTGAATAACTTTTCCCTTAGGCCTACTACCCTTGAGGTACTCACCCTTTATTAAATAACAAATCGACTCTGCAATGTTGGTAATATGATCTCCGGCTCTTTCTAAATTTTTAGTAGCAAAAATCAAATGAGTAGAAAAATCTAAATTCTTTTTATCTTTAGAAAGAAAATCAATTACGCTTTCCATTGCTATGTATGTTAAATCATCAACTTGTTCATCTTTTTCCCATACCTCTTTAGCCTTATCAAAATTTTTGTTAACATAGCTATCTAATACATCACTAAGTTGTTTAATAACAAGTTCACCCAACCTCTTTAGATTTGCTAGTAATTCTTCAGGTAAATCTAGAGGTAAAGGTTTAACTTTTTTTGCATTACTTTTGGCCAAATCTCCAATTCTTTCTAAGTCTTGTGAAATTTTTAACGAACTTATAGTTTCTCTAAGATCAATTGCCATTGGAGCTCTTTTAACTAATAAAGTCATTATCTGAGTATCGATTTTTGATCTAAATTTATTAATTTCATCATCACTTTTAATAATTTTATCAATCGAGTCTTTATCTACTTTAATTACAGCATCCATTGAATCTATTAATTGAGATTCAGTTAAACTTCCCATTTTAATTACAGAGTCTATTAAAAACTGTAACTCTTCCTCATATGATTTTACCGTATGTTCATTACTCATAATTTATCCAAATCTACCTGTAATATAATCTTGTGTCATTTTATTGTCAGGGTTTTTAAAAATTTTCTCTGTTTTACCTACTTCAATTAACTTACCTAAATGAAAAAAGCCCGTTTTTTGTGATACTCTTACAGCTTGGGCCATAGAATGAGTAACAATTACGATAGTATAGGTTTTTTTAAGTTCATCAATTAACTCTTCAATTTTAGCAGTGGCAATTGGGTCAAGAGCTGAACATGGTTCATCCATCAAAATAACTTCTGGATTAACTGATATTGCTCTTGCTATACAAAGTCTTTGCTGTTGACCGCCAGATAATCCTGTTCCAGGTTCATCCAATCTATCTTTAACCTCTTCCCAAAGGGCTGCCTTTTTTAAACTTCTTTCAACAATTTCATCTAACTCACTTTTGGTTTCACCTTTTCCATGAATTTTTGGGCCATAAGAAATATTATCATATATGCTTTTGGGGAATGGGTTTGGTTTTTGGAATACCATTCCTACTCTTTCTCTTAAAGAGACGACATCTAGTTCTTTATCATTAACTTCTATACCATCGATTTCAATATTGCCTTCAACTTTACAAATATCAATTACATCGTTCATTCGATTAATACATCTAATGAAAGTTGACTTACCACACCCTGATGGACCTATTAATGCAGTTACTTCTTTTTCATTTAATTCTAAATTAACGTCAAACAAGGCTTGTTTATCGCCATAATAAACATTTAAATTTTTTGATTTAATTTTAATATCACTCATCTAATTCCATCTTTTTTCAAATTTTTGTCTTAAGTATACCGCTACAAAATTCATTACAATTAAAAAACTTAATAACATCATAATAGTAGCTGATGTTTTTTCAACAAATCCTCTTTCAGCAGACTCTGACCATAAATATACTTGTACAGGTAAAGAAGATGATGGATCTATTGGGGTTGAAGGAATATCAACAACAAAAGCGACCATACCGATTAAAATTAGAGGTGCTGTTTCACCTAAAGCTTGCGCCAGTCCAATGATTGTTCCAGACAAAGTTCCCGGTAAAGCTAATGGAACGACATGATGAAAAACTGATTGGAATTTTGAGGCACCTACAGCAAGTGCACCTTCTCGAATTGATGGTGGTACAGCTTTTAATGAAGCTCTGCATGGTATGATAATTCTTGGTAATGTCATTAAAGCAAGAGTTATTCCTGCTACTAATGGAGTAGATCTTGGCAATTGTATTGTTGCTAACAATATTTGAAGAGCTAACAATCCATAAACTATTGAGGGAACTGCAGCTAAGTTATTAATATTTATTTCAATAAAATCTGTAATCTTATTTTTAGGTGCAAATTCTTCTAAATATATTGAAGCAAGAACCGCA
>CACDYK010000039.1 GCA_902556905.1 uncultured Pelagibacteraceae bacterium | reverse complement strand
AGCAGTTCAGAATCTTAATATGAAATTTAAATTTCCTTTAAAAACTGCTTTATTATGAAAATTGTTTTAATTTTAACTATAATCTTATTATTAAATAACTGTTCATTAAATAAAGATTCTAAATACTGGACAGAAGATGGTGTTAAAAAAATAGAAGATCAGAAAAAACTTTCTAACGTATTAAAAAAGTCAGCAGATATAACAACTATGACCTATGAAGAATACAAGATTTATATAGATGACTTTACAAAAACAAGTAAATATCCTGATATCAATCAATGAATAATACAATAAATATTGCGGTAGTGGGCTTAGGTCAGATAGGTATTTATTTGCTGAATGAATTAAATACTAAAAAAAAAGATATTGAACTCAAAACTGGAAAGAAAATTAATATTGTAGCTATATCAGCAAGAAATATTAATAAAAAAAGACAATTTAAAATTAATAAAAAAATTTTTTTTAAAAATCCTTTAAAAATTTTCAATAAATCAAAAGTTGATATTTTATTCGAAGCTATAGGTCAATCAGATGGTTTATCAAAAAAAGTTGTTGAAACTGCATTAAAAAAAAAGATACATGTTATTACACCTAATAAAGCATTAATTTCAAAACATGGAAATGAATTAGCAAAAATTGCAGAAAACAATAATGTTAATCTGGAATTCGAAGCTTCTGTTGCTGGAGGAATACCCATATTAAGATCAATCAAAGATGGTTTAGCTACTAACAAAATCTTAAAAGTTTATGGAATCTTAAACGGTACATCTAATTATATTCTCTCAGAAATGGAAAATTCTAACCAAAGCTTTTCTGATGTTTTAAAAAAAGCTCAAAAACTTGGTTATGCTGAACCAGGAAACCCAAAACTAGATTTAAATGGATTTGATGCATTTGCAAAAGTTAGAATTTTATCAGCACTATCTTTTAATAGTAAAATTTCTAAACACAAATGCTTGATGGAAGGAATTGAAAAAATTGATCTTAAAGATATTAAGATTGCCAACCAATTGGATTTAAGAATTAAACTTCTGGGAATATCTGAATTAAAAAATGGTCATTTGTTTGAAACTGTGCATCCATGTCTGGTTAGTAAAAATTCTTATATTGGTAATGTTTCTGGTGTAATGAATGCTGTTATCCTTGAAGGAAAGCCTGTTGGTGAAAGTATTTTACAAGGTGAGGGTGCCGGACCAGGACCCACATCTTCAGCGTTACTCTCTGATTTATTATCTATTCTGAGAGGTAATATAAAAAAACCTTTAGGCGTTTCTGTTAATAAACTTAAATCCTTAAAACCATATAATGTTAACAATTATGTTAATTCTTTGTATTTAAGATTTGAGGTTAAAGATAAACCAGGTGTTTTATCTAAAATTACTAACCGTTTAGCTAAATACAAAATATCTGTAAAAAGACTTATTCAAACACCTAATAAAAAAGATAGTAAGGCTACTATTGTTATAATAACTCACAAAACATCCGAACTTAATTGTAATAATTGTTTGTCTATATTTAAAAAAAACAAAGATATACTTAACACACCCGTATTAATAAGACTGTATAATTAATGGATATTTATTTAAAACTCTTTGAAGTTTTATTTCCAGTATTTTTTATAGTTGGAATTGGTTTTTTATTAGGAAAAAAAAACCCAGATTTTGATACTTCTTTTATTACCACATATGCAGGTAATTTTGGAACTCCAGCATTGGTAATATTTGCACTCACTGCTGGAGGCGTATCTTTTGAAGTTTTCAAAGAGATCTTTTTTTATGCTTTAATTCTACTAAGTACATTTGGGATAGTTGGACTAATTTTTTTAGTTTTAATGAAAAAAGATTATATAAGAGAACTACCGCCCTTTTTTTTACCTAATACCGGAAATATGGGTATACCAATTTGTTTATTCGCATATGGAGAACTAGGTATGGGTATAGCAGCTGCTATTTCTTCATTAGTTGTGTTATTACATTTTACCCTTAATATTTTTTTAGCTAAAAGAGCTTTTGATTTTCAAACAATTTTTAAAAGTCCTGCTTTTTATGCAATTATTGTTACAGTTTTATTTTTATACTTTGAAGAACCTGTTCCTCAATTTGTAATGAATACTGTAATGTTGCTAGCTTATGGAATGATTGTCATGATACTAATGTCTTTAGGGGTTGCACTTACTCAAATGAAAGTTTTTTCTTTTAAAGATGCCGTTATAACTTCAACGGGTCGAGTTATAATCGGTCCTTTAATTGGATTGGCAGTTATAAAATTATTTGATCTTTCTGGTGTTTCGGCAGGTGTGATTTTAATTCAATCTTCAATGCCTAGTGCTATATTGTGCTATTTAGTTGCTTCAATGTACTCACCAAAAGTTATTGTTGATAATATTTCTAGCACTATTGTTGTTTCTACGATCATGTCTCTAGTCACAATTCCAATTACACTATTCTTTGCTTTAAAATACTTTTAATAAGCAGTATCCTTCTTAAATGAAGGCAATAATTTTAAATGCTTCTGCATGGATGATAGTTCCTGTTATGGATGCTTTTGCAAAATATTTAAGTTCATCTATGGATGTTCTCCAAATTACATGGGCTAGATATTTCTTCACTGTAGTTTTTACTTTATTTTTAATGCTAATTTTCTACAGACACACATTGGTATGGACAAAAAAACCTGCCCTACAATTAATAAGAGGATTAATATTTGTTTTTTCTACGTATTTATTTTTTTACGCAATATCAGAGATTTCTCTTCCAAAAGCTTTAACTTTAGCTTTTGTTGCCCCTATATGCGTAACAGCTTTGTCACCTTTCTTCCTAAATGAGAAAGTAGGGGTGAAGAGGTGGACGGCAGTATCCTTAGGATTTATTGGAACATTGATAGTAATAAGACCTGGTTTTATTGAGCTGAATTTACCTACAATGGCTGCGTTAGGTAATGGAATTTGTTATGGATTTTATCTT
>CACDYK010000038.1 GCA_902556905.1 uncultured Pelagibacteraceae bacterium | reverse complement strand
TAACTAAAATGATCTATGTTATTATGTTTTCTTCACTTCTTGGAATCTTTAGCACAGCAAATTCAGGTGAATTGTGCACAGAGTGTCTAAAAAAAGTTCCACAAGAAATGAGAGATTATGTTTATAACATGGACTTTATGGATAAAGACCAACCTTTAGGACCTGCGGTAATGAAAGGATGGAAAAGTCCTAGAAAACCACCGTGGACTATTGGTTATGCTAGTACGTATGCTGGAAACACTTGGAGAAAAGGTGCAATGGAAAGATTAATGGAAGTTGTATATCCTAAGTGGAAAGCACTAGGAATGGTTGATGAGATTGTAATTACTCAATCAAACTTAGATGACTCATTACAAATTCAGCAAATGAGACAAATGATAGATGGGGGTAAAGTTGACGCAATTATTATATGTTGCTCTAATATAACTGCTCTTAACACTACTATTAAGTATGGTTGGGAAAAAGGTATACCTACATTATCATTTACAGGCTTTACAACATCTCCGTATTCAATCAACACATCTGTTAATTACAGATTAGTTGGTTACTATGTAGGTGCATGGATGGCTGAGCTTATTGGTGAAAAAGGTAATGTTATAGTTATCGAAGGAATACCAGGTTATTCTGCTTCAGACCAACAAAACAAAGGGGTGCTAGCTGCGTTGTCAGAATTCCCTGATGTAAACGTTGTTGGACAACTAGCACATAACTGGACTTCGCAAGTTGCTCAAAAAGAACTGTCACAATGGTTATCAACAAATACAAAAAAAGTTGATGGTATTGCTGTTCAGTCTTCAGGAGAAACTGGAACTTTGCAGGCACTACTTCAGTCTGGACTTGATCCAATTCCACCAATTGCATTAGGAGGAGAACTTGGTGCATTATGTTATTGGAGACAAAACCCAGGATATATTGATGAAGCAATATATGCATGGCCTCCAGGAGATGAAGTTGAGCTAGGTATGGATGTAATGATTAGAACTTTGCAAGGTCAAAGTCCTATGATTCAGTCTATATTAGTTGGTCCAGCTACAAAAAATTTCGATGAAATCAGTGAAATCTTAAATGAAGATTGTGATCGAAATTCTACTGGTTGGGATAATCCTGGAATGGACAAATGGGCTCCTAAAGAATACGTAGAAGCATTCTTTGAGAATCCAAGCGATCCTACAAAATACGATCCAAAATCTCACTAATACTTATAACTAAGTATGAGTGCTGAAAAAAATATAGAAGACAACACCTCTAAAGAGGTGTTGTCTGAGAAGTCAAAAACTGTCCAAGGTGATATTTATGTCCAAGATGTTCACAAATATTTTGGTGTGACCAAGGCCTTGAACGGGGTAAATTTCAATGCAAATTTTGGTGAAATTCATGCAATTGTTGGAGGAAATGGCTGTGGCAAAAGCACATTGGCAAAAACAATGTCTGGAGTTTTGCCAGTAGATAAAGGTAAAGTTTCAATACTTGGTCAAACTCCTACTTCCCCTGTAATGGCGAGAAACATGGGAATTGCAACAGTTTTTCAAGAAGTAATGATAGCTGAAGAGTCATCAGTAGTAGACAACTTATTTGTTGGCTCAGATGATTTTTGGTACAAAAATTTAACCCAAAGAGAAAAAGTACTTAAAGCTCAAGAAATTATGGAAGATCTTGTTGGTGAATACGTTGATCCATATACGCAGGCATTTAATTTATCACTACCCATAAAAGCATGGATAACAATTGCTAGAGCTTTCTTAAGAGATAATACAAAAGTATTAATTCTAGATGAGTCATCAGCTGCTCTTGATTTTGATTCCACTGAAAGATTATTTAAAAAAATGAGAGAGTTACGTGACAAAGGAGTTGCAATTTTCATTGTTACTCACCGAATTGCTGAGCTAGTACGAATAAGTGATAAAGCAACTGTCATGAGAGACGGTAAAGATGTTGGGGTGTTAGAAAAAAAAGACCTTAATGAAAAAAATTTAATAGGCTTAATGACTGGTAGAGAAGAAACAGGAGAAAAATCTACTTCAATAGCTATGCAAACAAAAACAGATAAAGTTGTAATGAGAGCAGAAAATTTAGTTGTTTGGCCAGACAGCAAACCTATCAATTTTGAGGTCAAAAAAGGAGAAATTGTAGGCATAACAGGTCTTGATGGTAATGGACAAGATGACTTTGTTAAGATTTTAGCAGGTGTACAAGAATCTCACGGTGGGACTATTGAAATTTTAGACTCAAATGAAAAATTTTTAAAATATAATTCTTTAGAAAGTGCAAAAGAAAATGGAATATCATTTGTTTCTGGTGATCGAAAAAAAGAAGGAATACTTCCTAACTTAAGTATTTATGAAAATTTAGTTGTACCTCTTTACAAAAAAACTAGCAGAGCAGGATTTTTAGGTTTTATTAACTGGATGGAACTGAATGGAATTTATGATTGGGAAGTAGAAAGATTAAATATTAAAACTGGCCCAAGTGATAATCTAATTGGTTCACTAAGTGGAGGAAACCAACAAAAAGTAATGATAGCAAGATCATTTGCACAACATCCAAAAGTTCTTATTTTAAATGATCCAGCAAGAGGCATAGATATAAGCACTAAAAGAGACCTGTATGTTCATTTAAGAAAATATGTTGAGGAAGGTAACACAGTTGTTTTCTTATCAAGTGAACTAGAAGAATTTATTGGGCTATGTCCAAAAGTTATAGTTTTTAGAAATGGGACAATATTTGATATTTTTGAAAATGATAAAATTAATGCTGATACTTTACTTGAAGGAATGTTTGGTCAAACAGCTGGGGTTGGTGAAACAACTATTTCAGCTAAACCTAATGTTTCAGCAATAATAAAAAATAAAGCTGAAAATAAAACCGAACCTGACGGAAGAAAGATTGTAAAAATAGTAAATTTTGATGATGAAAATAACAATAAGAATAATAATAAAATAAAAGTTAAAACTTTTTGATGAAAACAGAGAATAAACATAAATATTA
>CACDYK010000037.1 GCA_902556905.1 uncultured Pelagibacteraceae bacterium | reverse complement strand
AGAAGATTTAAAAATTCTTTTTTTGGATTGTGACAGCATGTTCACAGAAGTACAAGTTCTTAATATTATATCTAAAGATTTGACTTTTCTTGTAATTTTTATCTTACCCATGGGTAATACAAGAGATTGATACCCAATTTTTGATAGTATTTCAGGACTCTTTTTGTTCATAATAGGTAAATGAAGGTTTCCTTGATCAATTATTTCAAAATCAAAAATTCTACAAATCCTAATAAACAACTTTTTCAAAAAATTAGATTTTATTGTTTTATTTTGTATTTTCATAAGTTAGAAATAAATAATAATGATAGTTAAATCAATTCAAACATTAGTCTCTGAAGCAATGCAAGAAATAAAAACTATTAATGCAGATGAAGCTTTCAAGATGGTTGAAGAAAATAATTGTAATTTAATTGATATAAGAGAAGCTCGTGAACTAGAAAATACTGGAATTGTGGAAAATTCAGTACATATTTCTAGAGGAATGATGGAAATTTTTTTAGATCCTAATAGTGTTTTTTTTCAAAAAGGTAAGCTTGATCAAAATAAGGAAATGATTTTATTTTGTGCGGGTGGTGTAAGATCTGCTTTAGCAGTTAAAGCATTGCATAATATGGGATATGAAAAAGTATCACACATCGAGGGTGGTTTTGGTGCAATCAGCCAGAGTAAATTTAAAATAATCTAATTAAAGTTTAATTCTTCAACAGCATATTCAAGTCGATCTTGTCCCCAAAAAATTTTATTATTTGTAATAAATGTTGGCGCACCAAAAACTTCTTTATTAAACGCCTCGTTAGTTGCATCTTTTAGTGCATCTTTAATTGACTGTTCTTTAATGCCATTTAAAAATTTTTCATTATCTATATTTAAAGTATTTAATAACTGAAAGATTTCCTCATTATTTGATAAATCTAAATTATCTTTCCAATAAGCTTCAAAAAAAGTATTTAGATAGTTATTTTTTTGATCATCAGATATGTATAAATAGCCTCTCATCAAATAAAGAGAGTTGATTGGAAAGTTAGAATTCCATGTAAAGGATATATTATTTTTTTTTGATACAAGCTCACAATCATTTTGCATATTTTTCATTTTATATTTATTAAAAGCGGGTGCACTTATCCCTGCAAGGTTGTGAAGACCGCCTAAAAAAATAGGTTTATAGTTAAAAATAATTTTTTGATTAGCTTTAATTTTTTCAATCTTTTTATGAGCAATGTAAGAATAGGCACTAATTATATCAAAATAAAAATCAATATGATTACTCATAAAGACTCATTCTTTTGGCATAGAAAATTCTTATGATCCAATAAATGAATAAACCAATTGGTCCTATTAAATAGGTGATTATTAATGGGATGGATACTAAAATTTTGTTAATATAAAATTTTTGAGAGTCTTTTACTATCCATCCACCTATAAATAAATTGATTGCAATGAAGTGTGTCCAAAAAAGCATCAAATATAAATGGTCTTCAAACAATCTAGAAAGCTCATCTAATCCCAGGTATAAAGTAAAATTACCAACAAAATCATAACCAATTAAATAAGATTTATATAAAACAAATATATAAACACCACTTAAAACAAATATTGGAAATATTGAGGCTACAAAAATTCTACCTAGATGAGATTGTGGAAAAAAAATTAGTATAAACCAAAATGGTAATACACCGATATTGATCCACATATAAAGTGTCTCAATAGAAAAATAAGTATAAATTTGTTCGATCATTTAATTATATTATATAAAATCTAACCATGATTCCTATAAGAAATAGAAAAAAAACACTCCAGGTAACTGTTGAGGAAATGAGAAATTTTGCATTTGCTTATGTTGAAAAATATGCTCCCTCAAAACAACAACTTAAAACCTATTTACTTAAGAAATACATGAAGCTTTCCTCTTCTGATGTGAGAAAAAAAGACGTCAATAAATTGATCGATATTGTTTTGTCTGATTTAGAGAAGAATAAATTTATCAATGATCAATTTTATTCTCAAAACAAAGCAAAAAGTATGATTCAAAGAGGGAACTCTATAAATAAAATTAGAAACTATTTAATAGGAAAAGGAATTCATGATGAGTTTATTAAAGATACAGTTGATAAAATAAAAGAAGATAACTCTGACCAAGATTTTTTTTCTGCTATAAAAATTTGTAAGAAAAAACGAATTGGTCCAGCTAGAGCTGAGGACAATAGAACTCTATTTTATAAAAAAGACATATCTTTATTAGCAAGAAACGGTTTTGATTTTGAGACGTCAAGAAAAGTAATGGATATAGAAAAAGATGAATATCTTAAAATAATTAATCTACTTTAGTTTTTTTTCTTTTTTTTCTCTTCAACTAAATTATTAATCTTTTGTCTCACATAGTTTTTAACAAATACAAAAACTAATAATCCAAAAATAGATACAGAAACTATTATAATAAGTATAATTCTTAATTGCTCATCCATTATAATATATTTTTACTCTTTAAAATTAAGCTTGGATTTTTTAAATCTTTTTTTCCATATAAAATTTCATTTCCATTAAAATCTGTAACAGTTCCACCCGAATGTATTAATATTGCATGACCAGCTGCTATATCCCATTCATAAGCTCTTGGTTCTGCTACATATCCGTCATATTCACCAGCTGCTACCACGCAAAACTTAAGTGAACTTTTCATTTTCACATTTTCAACAACCCCAATATCTTGATAGATTTTTTGAATTTCTGGTTTAATTTTGTTTGAGTAAGAAATAAATTTAACTGGTCTAATTATAGTATCTTTTTCATTTAGTTTTGTCGTTTTTCCATTGCTTAATTCAAAAGCATTTCCTTCACCATAAGAATAAAACATTCTTTTTTTTGAGGGTGCATTAATTAATCCAGCAACAGGTTTGTTATTTATAATTAAACCTGCATTTATTGTGAATTCTTCTAAGTTATTTATATAGTCATAAGTCCCATCAATAGGATCAACTAACCAGAAATTTTTTAGTTGAGTGTTGTCTTTGTTATCAGAAGT
>CACDYK010000036.1 GCA_902556905.1 uncultured Pelagibacteraceae bacterium | reverse complement strand
CTAATAGTCATGCAGGTGCAAAAGGTTTAATGCAACTAATGCCTTACACAGCGAAATTAGTTTCTAAACAAGCTAAATTACCTTATTCAAAATCAAGATTAACAACTGATCCAGAATACAATATTAATTTAGGATCTCATTACATTGCTGGTTTAATACTCCAATATGATGGAGCCTACCCTTTCGCTACTGCTGCTTATAATGCTGGCCCAAATAGAGTTAAATATTGGAAAAAAATTAATAAAAATCCTCAAAAAAAACAAATTAATTATGTTGATTGGGTTGAGCTAATTAAGTTTAGAGAAACTAGAAATTATGTTCAACGTGTTCTAGAGAACTATAATGTATATAGATACATACTCGAAAAAAAACCAAAGTTTATAAATATTGTTTTAAAAGCTACATGTAAGCATAAACCTCAAGAAATGATTAATTTATGCAAAATTATAGAAGCTAAATTAGGCAGAAGAAAATCCCCTAAAAATTCACCAAGAATTTGTGATATAGATATTATTGACTTTGAAGGGTTGGTTTTAAAAGATAAATTATACCTTCCACATGAAAGAATGCATGAGAGGAATTTTGTTTTATTCCCTTTATTTGAGATCGAAAAAGAGTGGGTTCACCCAATTAAAAAAGTCAACATAAAAAAGTTAATTTTTTCCCTATCTAATAAAGATATTAGATCTATTAAACAAATTTGAATTAATGTTATAATAAATTATGCTCAATTCTAGTGAATTAATAAACAAGGTTAAAATCTATAATAAGTTTTTAAATCCAGAAAGATTAGATAAAGCTTTTAATTTTGCCGTGAAAGCTCATCAAAATCAAAAAAGAGCATCAGGTGACCCTTATTCTGTACATCCTATAGAGGTTGCCAATATTCTAACTGAGCTAAAACTAGATAGTGCTACAATTACTACAGGTTTACTTCATGATACAATAGAAGATACCTTCGCTACTTATGAAACTATTAAAAGTGAATTTGGAGATGAGGTTGCTGAATTAGTTGATGGTGTCACAAAAATTTCTGTATTTGAAAATACAGCCGGTTCAAATTCAAAAGTAGAAAATTTTAGAAAATTAATTTTAGCTACATCTAAAGATATTAGAGTTTTATTAGTAAAAATTGCTGATCGTCTTCACAATATGAGAACGATTAAAGCAATTCCTAAAGAGGAAAAAAGAACACGTATAGCACAAGAGACTATGGAAATTTATGCACCCTTAGCTGATAGAATGGGTATGCACAGAATTAGAGATGAACTAGAAGATTTATCTTTTGAAATTTTAAATAACGAAGCAAGAGAATTAATTAAAAATAAACTAGATGAAATTAAATTAGATAAAAAAGATTTATTCGAGTCTCTTTCTTTTGAATTAAGTGCTATTTTGAATGAAAATCATATCGATGCTAAAATACATGGTCGTGAAAAAACTCCTTTTTCAATTTGGCGTAAAGTTCAAAAGAAAAGAATTTCACTTGAACAAATCACAGATATAATTGGATTTAGAATTACACTTTCATCAGTAGATGAATGTTATAAAACACTTGGTATATTTCATAAAAAATGGAACTGCATCCCAGGTAAGTTTAAGGATTACATATCATCACCAAAAATTAATGGGTATAAATCTTTGCATACATCTGTAATTGGCTCCAATCAAAAGCCAATTGAAATTCAAATTAGAACAAACGAAATGCATGAATTTGCTGAAAGAGGAGTTGCCTCTCACTGGAAATATAAATCTTCAGAAAAGTTTAATTCTTTAAGTTGGAAAGAATACGATTGGTTAAAAGATCTTGTTGAAATAATCGAAAAAAATGAAAATCCTGAACACTCATATGAGTATACAAAACTTCAAATGTTTCAAGAAAATGTATTTTGTTTTACTCCAAAAGGCTCAGTTATAAAATTACCAAAAGATGCAACACCAATTGATTTTGCTTACGCTGTACATACAAAGATAGGTAATACAGCAATAGGATGTGAAATTAATGGAAATAAATCTGAACTACAGGAATTATTAAGAAATGGAGATAGGGTAAATATAATTACATCTAAAAATCAATCACCTTCATTACACTGGATACCAACAACAAAAACAGGAAAAGCAAGAGCAGCTATTAGAAGATATTGGCACGACAAAGGAGAGCAAAAAGAGGAAAAAATAAAGAAATACAACACTACTTTATGGATTTCATTACCTGATCAGCCAGGTCAGTTGGGGGATATAAGTTCATTGATTGGTAGTCACAAACTTAATATTTCAAATGTTGAAATGGCTGGTAAAAGTACAAAATATATTAATTTTAAATTCAAACTAATAATAACGAACCTTAAAAACTTCACAAATTTTATTGCAGAGCTTAAACAAAAAGGTATAAAATTTAAGATAATTAGACACGAAGATAAAAGAAATGCTTTCACTCAAAAAATCCTTAAATATTTTAAAAAAAACTGATGCTCTTATAGAGGGACATTTTGTATTATCTTCTGGTCTACACTCTTCAAAATACATTCAATGTGCAAAACTCTTAAGTTTCCCATTCTTAGCTGATCAAATTTGTAAATCGTTAGCTGATAAAATTAAAAAAAAATATAAAAATATTGATTTGATCTTAGCTCCAGCTATGGGCGGTGTAATTATTGGATATGAAATTGGCAAACTCTTAAAAAAAGAAACAATATTTTGTGAACGTGTTAATGGAAAATTCAAATTAAGAAGAGGATTTAATATCAAAAAAGGTTCAAAAGTCTTAATTATTGAAGACGTTATAACAACAGGAAAATCAAGCTTAGAATGTGTCAAATTAATTAAAAAAGCTAACGCTAAGCTTTTAGGTTATGCCTCTATTATTGATAGATCTACAAAAAGATCACTCAAAATTAAAACGGGAATTATATCACATCTTAAAATCGATGTTCCAACTTTTAGTAAAAAACAATTACCACAAAGCCTTAAATCAATTCCCATCACAATACCAGGAAGTAGATTTATTAAGTGAAAAGACTCGGTGTAAATATAGATCATATTGCAACTGTTAGAAATGCTAGAGGTGAAAATCAT
>CACDYK010000035.1 GCA_902556905.1 uncultured Pelagibacteraceae bacterium | reverse complement strand
GTGACAAAAATAAAGAAGTATCAATTACATTTAAAAAAGAGGGTGATTTAAATATTGTTTCGGTTTCTGACCAAGGAATTGGTATACCTAAAGAATCTATTCACAGAATCACAGAACGTTTTTTTACTGTTGATCCGAGTAAAAGTCGAAGTGTTGGAGGGACTGGTTTGGGACTAGCTATTGTTAAACATTTAGTATCACAACATAGAGCAGAAATGGACATTAACAGTGTCGAAAATCAAGGAACTACAATTGATATTAAATTTAACGCTTTGTAATACAACTAAAAAGTTAGTCATTGTAATAAAACTTTAACCTTCCTTTAATAAAATATTTAAGAATCAGATTTAAATAGTTGCGTATGTTAAATCTAAAAAAAAGGAAAATTATGAATAGATTAATTAATACATTATTAGGATTTCTTTTAGTGCTAAGTTTTACAACAACAAGTTACTCAAGAGATCAAATTAAAATAGTAGGATCTTCTACTGTTTATCCTTATGCAACTGTAGTTGCTGAAAAGTTTGGTAAAAGTGGAAAATTTAAAACACCTGTAATTGAAAGTACTGGAACTGGTGGAGGAATGAAATTATTCTGTGCTGGTGTTGGTGCTAATCACCCAGATGTTACTAATGCTTCTAGAGCAATTAAACCAAAAGAAAAAGCACTATGTGAAAAAAATGGTGTTGCTGAAATTATTGAAATTGTAGTTGGTAATGACGGCATTTCATTAGCTCATGCAGTTTCATCTCCAGATGCTAACTTTACAAAAGAACAACTTTGGAGAGCTTTAGCTGCTAAAGTAGATGTTGATGGTAAACTAGTTGAAAATCCATACAAACAATGGAGTGATATTGACACAAGTCTTCCAAGCAAAAAAATTGAAATATTGATTGCACCTCCCACATCTGGAACAAGAGATGCTTGGAATTCTTTAGTAATGGGTAAAGGTTGCACTAAAACAGCAAAGTCTCTTTACGATGCAGCAGGAAAGAAAGCTAAAAAAGAATGTGCTAAAATGCGAGAAGATGGATATGCAGTTGAAGCTGGCGAAAATGATACTCTAATTGTACAAAAACTCACTTCTAATCCAAACGCATATGGTTTTTTTGGATATAGTTATCTTGTTGCCAACAAAGATAAAGTTAAGGCAGCTGCAATTAATGGTGTTCAACCTTCTTTAGAGGGAATACAAGATTACTCTTATCCAATTGCTAGACCCTTATTCTTTTATGTAAAAAAAGCTCACATAGGTGTAATTCCAGGAATGGAAGAATATCTAAAAGAATTTACATCTAAAAAAGCTATGGGTAATAGAGGTTATTTAGCTAAAATCGGATTAGTTCCATTAGCTTCAGATAAATACAAAGTAACAAGAACAGCTGCTTTGGATTTAAACATAATTAGTATTAAGTAGATTTAGACTTATCCACAATAAAAGGCCAGTATTTACTGGCCTTTTTTTTTTAATACAATCACAAAGTTAGTTTGTAACAATTCTGTAACATAATAAAGATATCAATCTGATCGAATGAATTTCGTACTTATTTTTTTAATAACAATATTTTCTTTATCATTATTTTTTTACGGTAGATCAAAAACCAAAAGTATATCCATTCAAAATAATATTAAACTAAATGCTCTTCCAAAATTTTATGGATATTATTTAGTTTTGTGGTGTTCAATACCCGCTTTGGTTTTTCTATTAGTTTGGTCTCTTTTTGAGCCTGTAATAATAAAATCAATTATAATTGAAACTGCTGCAAATCAAGGAGCAATATTTAATGATAAGAATGAAGCAAATCTAATCTACGAAAAAATTAAAGCCATTCATTTAGGAACTTTTTTTGGCGATATAGATAGCATTTTAAAAGAAAGCGCAATCTCATATGCTAAATTTATAAACCTTTTTACCAATTCTAAAATAGTTTTAATATTTGGTATAATTATAGCATCTGTAATTTATTCCCTAAAAAAAATTAAAAACAACAACAAAGCTAGAGATGATGTTGAGTTAATTTTAAAAGGGTTACTTTTTGCTTCATCACTAATAGCTATACTAACTACTTTAGGAATAATTTTCTCGTTATTATTTGAAAGTATTAAATTCTTTTCAGTTATAAATATTTTTGATTATTTATTTGGAACTAATTGGAGTCCACAAAGAGCTTTTGTTAGTGACGCTTCAGCAATTACAGCAGCAGAATATGAAGAATTAAAAGATGCATTTGGTTTTATTCCATTAATTGCAGGAACATCATTTATTGCTTTTATTGCAATGTTGGTTGCGGTTCCTATTGGGTTATTTTCAGGAATATATATGGCTGAATATGCTTCAGTTAAAGTAAGAAGATTAGCGAAACCAATAATTGAAATTTTGGCTGGTATACCAACTGTTGTTTATGGCTTCTTTGCTGCTTTAACTGTTGGACCTTTTTTTAGACAAGTCGGTGAAAGTTTAGGATTAACAGTTTCTTCTGAAAGTGCTTTAGCTGCAGGATTAATAATGGGCATAATGATTATTCCTTACATCTCATCTTTATCTGACGATGTTATAAATTCAGTACCACAATCTTTAAGAGATGGGTCTTATGCAATTGGTGCAACAAAATCTGAAACAATCAAACAAGTAGTTATACCTGCTGCATTACCAGGAATTATAGGATCAGTTTTACTTGCAGTTTCTAGAGCAATAGGAGAAACAATGATTGTTGTAATGGCCGCAGGATTAGCAGCCAATCTTACTATTAATCCATTAGAGTCAACAACTACAATTACCACTCAAATAGTAATGATCCTTGTTGGGGATCAAGAATTTGATAGTCCAAAAACTCAGTCAGCATTTGCATTAGGCTTAACACTGTTTGTTGCTACCTTAGCTTTAAATTACATAGCTCAAAGAGCTGTTAAAAAATATAGAGAAAAATATGACTAAAGAAGAAAGATTAAAAAAGAGACATAAAGCAGAAAAAAGATTCAGATTTTATGGTCTAGCATCAATCTTTTTTGCATTATTATTTGTATTAATTTTAGTTAATAATATTTTTTCAAAAGGTAGTTCAGCTTTTATGAAAACTGCAATTAATGTTGAAGTTTTCTTTGATCCTGAACTTATAG
>CACDYK010000034.1 GCA_902556905.1 uncultured Pelagibacteraceae bacterium | reverse complement strand
GGGTAAGTTGGATTGGATCAATGAAAATTCACTAAACAAAAGTATTAAAGCTGAGATAAATAATCTTAAAATTAACGATATTACAAAACCTATTAATGTACCAGGTGGTTTTTTAATATTGCAGATTAACGATATTAAAAATACTAAAATTGAAATTAATGTTGAAAAAGAATTTAAAAAATTAGTAAATTATGAAAAAAATAATCAATTGAACCAATATTCAAAAATTTATTTTAATAAAGTTAAAAAAGATTTGGAAATCAGTGAATTATAGACCAATAATTATTGTTGCAGGGGAGCCTAATAGTATTTTTTTTGAACTTTTTTTTAAAGTTATAAAAAAGAAAATTAAATCACCTATTATTTTAATTGCATCTCAAAAATTGATTGCAAAGCAAGCTAAAATTTTAAAAAAGAAAATTAATTTCAATATTACTAACGAATTTGAAATAATTAAAAAAAAAAATAATTTAAAAAAAATAAATTTAATAAATGTTGATTTTGAACAATCCTCTGGATTTAGCAAAATTACACCGAAATCTAACTATTATATTACTACGTGCTTCGATATAGCAATTAAATTACTTAAAAATAATATAAGTGATAAATTTATTAATGGACCTATTTCTAAAAAAACTTTTTTAAAAAATAAATACAATGGAATCACTGAATATCTTGCTGATAAAACTAAAACTAAAAAGTTTGCAATGATAATTTATAATAAAAAACTTTCTGTTTGTCCTTTGACCACCCACATTCCAATTAAATATGTTTCTAAAAATATTAATAAATTAGAGATAATTAATAAAGTTAAACTTATTGATAAATTTTGGAGAGAAAAATTTAGTAAAAAAGTAAAAATTGGTGTCACAGGACTAAATCCACATTGTGAAAGTATTGACATTTTCAATGAAGATACAAATATTATCTTGCCTACAATTAAAAAATTGAAAAAGCTGAAATATAAAATTGAAGGACCATTAGCATCAGATACTATTTTTTTAAAAAATAATAGAAAAAAATTTGATTTAGTAATTGGAATGTATCATGACCAAGTACTTACTCCCATTAAAACTCTCTTTGAATATGACGCAATTAATATAACTATAGGTCTTCCTTTTATAAGAGTTTCTCCCGATCATGGTCCTAATGAGTCGATGCTTGGTAAAAATAAATCTAACAATTTAAGTTTGTTTAACTCAATAAAATTCTTAGACTTTTAAGTGATTAGAGCAAAAAAAAGTTTGGGTCAAAATTTTTTAATTGATAAAAAAATAATCGATAGGATAATTAACACTGTATCAATTACTAATAATGAAATTTTAGAAGTTGGTCCTGGTACAGGAAACTTAACTAGGGAAATTTTAAGAAACAATCCAAGCAAGATGTATCTAGTTGAAAAAGACACTTTTTTAGCAGAGTCTTTAAGAGAAACACTTGATAAAAAGGTTAAAATTTTTAATAAAGATATACTTAAATTTGATGAAAACTCATTATCTAAAAATAAAATTATAGTATTTGGAAACTTACCTTACAATATTTCAACTGAGATATTAAGTTTATGGATTACAAACTTAAAAAATGATTATTGGTTTTCTGATCTAGTTTTAATGTTTCAAAAAGAAGTAGCTGATAGAATTATAGCTCCATCTAATACTTCTGACTATGGAAGATTGACGATACTAGCTAATTGGAGACTTAATATAAATAAAATTTGTGATATTTTACCTGAAAGTTTTTCTCCAAAACCTAAAATACAAAGCTCATTAATTCATTTTACGCCTAAAAAAAATTTTGCTGAAATTAAAGATCCCTCAAATTTAGAAAAAATTACAAGAATATTTTTTAGCCACAGGAGAAAGATGTTAAAAAAACCATTTAATCAAATATTTAATGGAAATACCGATATACTTAATAAATTAAATATCGATTTAAATTTAAGACCTCAAAACTTAGATTTTAATACCTATTATCAATTAACCATTAATTATGAAAAATTAAGAAGTTAATTTCTCAACATGATTTCTAATATATTCTAAATCATAATCTTTGGAACCATTGGAAGTTTCAGCGTTAATTAGATTGGTAATTTTAGAATAACAATTTTCTAAATTATCATTAACAACTACATAATCATAGTTTATCCAATGCAAGACATCTCTTCCAAATTGCTTCATTCTTTCTTCGGCAATTAATTTATCTTTCATATCTCGATTTGACAGTCTTTCAAATAAAACTTTTTTGCTTGGTGGTAAAATAAAAAATGTTACAAGCTTATAATCTAAGTTTATATTTTTAATCTGATCTGCCCCTTGCCAATCAATATCAAATAAAACATTTTTTCCTTTATTTAGCCTATCAATAACTGGTGTTCTGGTAGTTCCATAATAATTATTAAATACTTTTGCATATTCGAGAAATTCCTGATTATTGATTAATCTTTTAAACTCATCTTTATTAACAAAAAAATAATCTTTATTATTTTTTTCGTTATGTCTTGGTTGACGAGTAGTATGTGAAATAGAGATTTCGTAGTTATCTATTTTAGATAACATTTTAACCAATGTGGTTTTACCCGCCCCTGATGGAGAGGATAAAACAATCATTAAGCCATCATTTTCTGAAGGCATTTAAATTATTAGTTCGCTTTTCCTTCGATAAACTTAACCGCATCACCTACAGTTAAAATTTTCTCAGCTTCGCTATCTGAAATTTCAGATCCAAATTCTTCTTCAAAAGCCATCACTAACTCAACTGTATCTAAACTATCAGCACCTAAATCATCTATAAAACTAGACTCTTCAGTTACTTTTGCTTCATCGATACCTAGGTGATCAGCTACAATTTTTTTTACTTTGCTTGAAACGTCTTCTGACATATTGATCCTTTTTAGTTATAAATTCTTATTAGTTTAAAAAGCTATTTTGTCAAGCCATATACATGCCCCCATTAACATGTAATGTTTCCCCATTAATATAATTAGAATGATCTGAACTTAAAAATAATACAGCATTTGCAATGTCATCTGGCTCTCCTAGACGAGCTGATGGTATTTTTGATATAATAACCTCTTTAAATTTGTCATCAATTTTATCTGTCATTGCTGTTTTAATAAATCCTGGAGAAATACAATTTATATTAATATTTTTCTTTGCATATTCAATTGATAGACTTTTTGACATGGCGACAATTCCTGCTTTTGAGGCTGTATAGTTAGCTTGTCCTAAATTGCCAGTATGACCAACAACTGATGTAATATTTATAATTTTTCCAGATTTATTTTTTAGCATTTTTTTAATTGCAAATTTACTCATTAAGAAAGTTGAAGTTAAATTAATATTTATAACTTTTTGCCATTCATCTAAACTCATTCTAATTGCAAGATTGTCCTGGGTTATACCTGCATTATTTACCAAACCATCTAAACTTCCTCCTAATTCATTAGTAGCGTTTTCAATAAATTCTTCAATTTTATCAGTTTGAGATATATCAAATTTTAATATTTTAATGCCTCCAAAATTTTTTTTAAGCTCATCTAGTTTTTCAATTTTAGTACCAGATGCTAAGATATTTGCACCTGCTTCTTTTAATTTTTTAATTATAGAATTACCAATTCCACCTGATGCACCAGTAACAATAATATTTTTTCTTT
>CACDYK010000033.1 GCA_902556905.1 uncultured Pelagibacteraceae bacterium | reverse complement strand
TTTGATTTACTAATGTATTGTCATCTTTTTTATTTTTATCTTCATTAACAAATATTTTGTTCCACCAACTTCTTTCTTTTTTATAAAACCAATATTTTAAATTTGGAAATTGTAACGATCCTTTGGTGCCCCCAATCATATAGGCAGATTGATTTGTTATGGGGTAAGCAGGGTTTTCTCCAGCCGTTAACTCATAACTCCATGGCGCAACTATCGTATCTGATAAATTTAAAGTACAAAGTGCCCCTGAATTAAAAATTAAGCTAATTGTAGCTGTATCTTCTACTGAAAATTTTCTAGTTTTATTAGTTTTAAAAGCTTGCACATATTTTATTGGTCCCAATAAATAACAAATCATATCAATATCATGAACTAGATTTATACCTAAAGGACCACCACCTTTGTTAACTCTCCATTTTTCTTTGTAATAAGCTTTGTGCTTGTAAAGCCAACATAAAACGTTTGCTGATACAATATTTCCCAATTTACCCTTATTTATAATACCTTTTACTTTAGAGACTATTGAATTGTGTCTTCGATGATATCCGATCAATAATGGAGTTTTGTTTTTATTAGAACTACTAATAATTTTTTTTGCTGAATTAATATTATCAGAGATAGGTTTTTCTAATAAAACTGGGATCTTATTCTTTAAAAAGCTAATTGTATGCTTTTCATGTAATTGATTTGGTGTCGCAACGATTACTGCATCTAAGTTTTTTGATTTTAAAAGTTCACTAACATTTGAATATAAAGGAATTTTATATTTTTTTGATAAATTTTTAGCGTTATTGGTAATATCTACTATTGAGTGAAGATTAGTTTTTTTTGATTTAGAAATAGCTTTTATATGCTGCAACCCCATTAATCCTGTCCCAACAATAGAAATATTTATTTTTTTACTCATAGATTAATAAATTTTAATTTTTGTAAAGCATGTATACCTTTTATTCGCTTTAATTAAAGTGCTTGGAAAATTTTTTTTATTAGGGGTATCAGGAAAATACTGTGTTTCTAAACATATGCCATGATATGGAAATAATTTTTTTTTGTAATTTAAATTTTGTGCTGAATAAAGCTGGACTCCAGGTAAATTTGAAAAAAAATTAACTTGGATATTGCTATTTTTATTTTTTAAAGATCCAACGAAATTTCTAGAATTTTTCTTTACAATATAAGTAGTATCAAAGCCTTTGTATTTGAGGTCTATTTTTTTATTTTTGAAAAAATTTAATTTTTTTCCAAGATTTTGAAATTTTAAAAAATCATAAATTGAATTTTTAACCCTTTTGGTTTTACCTGTCGGAATTAAATCTTTATCTATTTGAAGATACTTGTTTGAATTTAATCTTAACTCATGATTATAAATCATATTTTTTTTTATTTTTTCTAAATTCCAATAACTATGATTTGTTAAATTAACATGAGTTTTTTTATTAGATTTGTATTCATATTTTATAATCAAAAAATTTTTTTTTAATTGATAAGTACAATTAACAATTAAATTTCCAGGAAAACCTTGGTCATTATCTACTGAATGAATTTGATATACAATTTGATCTTTAGTTTGTTTTAATTTTATCCATGGAAGTTTTGAAAAACCAACTTTACCTCCGTGAAGAGTATTGTTTCCTTCATTAGAATTTAAAATATATTGTTTTTTGGCAATTCTAAATTTTGAATTAGAAATTCTACCAGCATACCTTCCGCAAGTTGATCCAACACTTGCATGTTTATATCGATAGTTTTTTTTAGATCCTAAATTTAAAATTAAATTTATCTTTTTATCTTTATGAAAAACTTCAAATAGACTAGCTCCGTAATTAAGAGTTTGAACTCTAAGAAATTTATTTTGAATTATTGAACTTTCAACTTTCACCTAGATCAAGTTATACCACCATCAACAATAAAGCTTTGTTTAGTGCATCCTGAAGATTGGTCTGAAGCTAAAAACATTACCATTTGAGCAACATCATTAGGTTTTAGCTGTCTTTTTATAGCCTGGCTGTCTAAAATAAGCTTTTTGTACTTAGGTGTTAACCAGTGCTTTATTTGTCTTTCTGTAGCAATAGATCCGGGTACTACTGAATTTGTTCGAATATTATATTTGCCGTACTCTTGTGCGAAAGATCTTGTTAAACCTACTACAGCAGATTTTGCTGTTTCATAAACTACTTTATCTCCTTCACCTAACATCCATGAAACGGAGCTTAAATTTACTATTGATCCTGATTTTATTTTTTTCATTGCTTTAACAACAGCTTTTGCTGCAAAAAAATAATGTTTCAAATTTATTGCCATTCTATTTTCCCAATATTTTTCGTCAACTTGATCAGTTGTATGTCTATCATCATTAGCTGCACTATTAACTAAAGCATGAATGGGTCCTATGGTTGAAATAATTTTTTTTATTATTTTTTCTAATTTATTGATATCTAGCAAATTACACTCAATAAAGTTTGGCATTCTAAATTTTTTTTTTTTTATTTTTTTTAATAATCTATTTGTCTCTTTTATATTGATATCAACAAAATAAACTTCACTTCCTTGTTCACAGAAATGTTCAACAATTGAAGCACCAATTCCTGATCCTCCACCAGTAATAAAAACTCTCTTATTTTTTAAATCTGAATATTTTACTTTCAAAATTATAACCTTTCTTGTGTAATTGAATCAAATAGTGAAACTTGAGTTAAATCAAAATATAATTTTGTTTCTTTATTTAATTCAATTTTTATTGTTGATGGAAATTTTGCTAAAAGTTCTTGATTTGCTAAATCAAAAGTCATTATTTGTTCATGACCAATGTATTCACTTAAATCAGCTCTTAAATTTACTTCAAAATCACCTTCATTAGATTTTTTAAAATAAATATGTTCTGGTCTAATTCCAAAATATACCTCTTTATTATTTAATTCAGAAGTATTATTAAAATCATAACTATTAATTGGGATATCAAAATTCGCTCCTTCAGCGGTAAAGGAAATTTTATCTGAATTTTCATTTAACTTACCTTTAATTAAGTTCATTGAAGGAGACCCGATAAAATCAGCCACGAAAGTATTGCTTGGTTTGTTGTAAATAATTTCAGGTGAATCATTTTGCTGAATTACACCGTGATTCATTATAGCAATTTTTGTTCCTAAACTCATAGCTTCTGTCTGATCATGTGTTACATAAACAACTGTAGTTTTTAATTTTTGGTGAAGTTTTTTAATTTCTCTTCTCATCTCAACTCTAAGTTTTGCATCTAAATTTGACAAAGGTTCATCAAATAAAAAGATTCTGGGTTCTCTTACAAGAGCCCTACCTATTGCAACACGTTGTCTTTGACCACCAGACAATTGAGAAGGTTTTCTGTTAAGCAATTCATCTACTTGTAAAAATGTTGAGACTTTTGTTAATTGCTCTTCTATTTTTTCTTTTGATGTTTTTGCCTGTTTTAATCCAAAAACCATATTTTCTTTAACATTCATTGATGGATATAAGGCATAAGATTGAAAAACCATTGCTATGTTTCTGTCTTTAGGCTCTACTTTGCTTACATTATAATCATCAATAAAAACATTACCTTCATTAATAGTCTCAAGACCAGCAATTATATTTAATAAAGTGGATTTTCCACATCCAGAAGGCCCCAATAGTACTAAAAAATTTCCTTCATCTATTTCTAAATTAATTTTTTTAAGAACTTCTGTTGTTCCAAAATTTTTTGATAATTCTTCAATTTTTAATGTTTTCATTCTTATCCTTTCACTGCTCCTGAAGTTAATCCTCTAATAAAATATTTGCCTGCCA
>CACDYK010000032.1 GCA_902556905.1 uncultured Pelagibacteraceae bacterium | reverse complement strand
GGTATCCAAATTGAAAAAAATGATCCAAAAATTAAAAAACTTTTAAGCGAGGTTAAAGATAGAGAATTTATTGGTTATAGTTATGATGGTGCAGATGCTTCATTTGAATTATTAGCTAGAAGATTGATGGGTGACATTCCAAGATATATTTTAATTAATGAATATGATGTATCAGTTAAAAAAGATAGTACAGGTGAAATTATTTCTCATGCCAAAGCACAATTGGAAGTTGATGGCCAAAAAATATTATGTGAAGGCCAAGGGAATGGTCCTGTAAATGCACTGGATAATGCGATTAGAAAAAATGTAAATAAACTTGCTAAGTATTCTGAGTATTTAAAAGATTTAAAACTAGTAGACTATAAAGTAAGAATTCTAAATACAGGTACAGAAGCGGTAACCAGAGTTTCAATTGAAAGCACAGACTCTAAAGGTGTTAACTGGTTTACTATAGGAGTTTCACCTAATATAATTGATGCATCTTTTAAAGCATTGGTTGATAGTTTAGATTATAAATTATTTAAAGATAAGGCTCCAGCTAGTCTATAAGTTTGATTTGTTATAAATAATGTCAACAAATAATATTACTTTTATTCTACACAAGCCCCAGTTATCAGAAAATATAGGTGCATGTGCAAGAGGGATGAAGAATTTTAATTTTCAAAAACTATCAGTAATTGATCCAAAACCTATTTTTCCAAATGATAAAATTTTAGCTACTTCAGTTGGTGCCAAGAATATAATTAATAGAAGTAAAATATTTGACAATTTAGAACCTGCATTAAAAAATATAGATCATGTGATTGCAACATCTGCAAGATTTAGAAATAAGAATATAAAACATATTCAATTAGAAGATTTAAAAAAAATTGATTTTACAAAAAAAGTAGCATTTCTATTTGGATCTGAAGCATCAGGATTATCAAACAATGAAATTAGTTATGCTAATTATACATTGCAAATTCCAACTAACCCTGAGTTTAAATCTTTAAATTTATCTCACAGCCTAATTATCATTGCTCAATATGTTTCAAGTATCATCAATTCCAAGACTTCCAATTTTAAAAAATCTAAAAAGGTTAAATCTGCCTCTAAAAAAGAGATACATTCAATGACCAATCTATGTATTAAAAACTTGGATGAAATAAACTTTTTTAAACCTAAGGAGAAGAAGCCTATTATGCTAGAAAACTTACGAAATATTTTCTATAGAATGGAGTTATCAGATAAAGAAACTCGTATATTATCTAGTGTATTTGCTAGTTTAGGTAAAAAACGTTGATTGACAAAATATTCTGTAAGCTTATAAACCCCAATATCAAATGACAAAAAGATTAAACTCTAAACATAAAGTAGACAGAAGATTAAAGGTTAACCTTTGGGGAAGACCAAAAAGTCCTTTTAACACCAGAGCTTATGGACCTGGTCAGCATGGTCAATCAAGACAAGGTAAACCTTCAGATTATGGAATTCAATTACAAGCAAAACAAAAGCTTAAAGCTTATTATGGCAATATAAACGAAAGACAATTTAGAAATATTTATAAAAAAGCTGTTATGCTTAAAGGTGATACTGGTGAAAACTTAATTGGTTTACTTGAGAGAAGATTGGATGCAGTAATTTACAGAGCAAAATTTGCAACTACAATATTTTCAGCAAGGCAACTAATTAATCATGGTCACGTAAGAGTGAATGGTAAAAAAGTAAATATTGGAAGTTATTTAGTTAAAGAAGAAGACACAATCGAAATCAGAGACAAGTCTAAACAACTTGCTATCATTGATATTGCTTTAGCTAACAAAGAAAGAGAAGCTCCAGAATATATTCAAATGGACGAGAAAAACAAAAAAGTTAAATTTGTAAGAACTCCTAAATTTGAAGAAGTTCCTTATCCAATCGTGATGGAACCAAACCTAGTCATCGAATATTATTCTAGATAATAATAATTAATTTTTAGCTTTAAAACTTATACCTTTAGATTCAAAAAGTTTTGATAATTCTCCACTCTCGTACATTTCTTTTACAATGTCACATCCACCAACAAATTCTTTTTTAACATATAGTTGTGGGATAGTTGGCCAGTCACTAAAAACTTTAATTCCTTCTCTAACATTTTGATTTTCTAAAACATTTACACTTTGAAAGTTTACTTCAAGAAGTTTTAACATATTTGTTACTGCCATCGAAAAACCACACTGAGGAGCATCAGGAGTTCCTTTCATAAATAAACATACATCATTACTATCAATATGATTTTGAATTAAATTTTTTGTATTGTCGTCCATTATTGCTCCTTTGTTTTAATTGCTAGGGCATGTAATTCATTTCCCATTTTACCTTTTAGAGAATTATACACCATTTTATGTTGTTCTATTTTACTTTTACCTGAAAATTGACCAGATGTTACAGTCGCTGAATAATGATTACCATCACCAGCTAAATCTTGAATTTCAACAGTAGCATCAGTTAATGCTTCTTTAATTAAACTCTCAATTTCTTTCAAATCCATTGCCATTATTTGCTCATATAATTAGTTAACCAATTTGTATTAGATGTCTTTAATTCGTCAATTGATACTTTTGTCTTATCATTAATAATCAATTTATCTTCATTAATAGTTCCAAGTTCATCAAAATGTACAGCATTTTTGTTTAAAATATCAGTCACTTTTTTTAGAGTATCTTTGCTAACTTCAATTACGTATCTACCTTGATCTTCAGCAAAAAAATATTCGATTTCATTAATTAAATATTTTGGTTTTTTAATGTTAATACCCTTGTTCCCTTTAATACACATTTTTGAAACAGCAGTAATTATTCCACCAACTGATACATCGTGGGCACTTTTAATATGACCAGCATCAATTAACTTTAACAAAGTTTCACCGTTATTTTTTTCATTAAATAGATTAATCTCTGGTGGAGGACCATTTTTTTCATCTAATATATGTCTTGCAAATAAACTTTGATCAATATGTCCTTCAGTTTTTCCAATAACTAAAACAATATTATCGACTTCTTTAAAATCCATTGTAATCATTTTTTTATAATCTTTAATCAAACCAACACCACCAATGGATGGAGTAGGTTTAATTCCTTCTTCTTTAGTTTGATTATAAAAAGATACATTTCCAGAAACGACTGGGAATTTTAAATACTCGGCAGCTTCACCAATACCCTGAACGCATTCAACAAACTCGCCCATATTTTCTTCATTTTCAGGGCTTCCAAAGTTTAAGCAATTTGTAATAGCAACTGGTTTTGCTCCAACAGAAATTAAATTTCTAAAACTTTCACATACAACTTGTTTCCCACCTGTTAATGGATGTGCCCAACAATAAACCGCAGAACTATCAACTGATGCAGCAACAGCTTTATCAGTTCCATGAACACGAACTACTCCAGAATCTCCACCTGGTTTTTGAATAGTATCACCCATAACTGTGTGATCGTACTGTTGCCAAATCCATTCTTTACTGCAAACATTTGGATTAGATAAAATTTTCTTTAAAACATCTATAATTTTTAAATTTTTTAGATCTTCTTTTTTTATTTTATTTTTTTTTGGTAGTTTTGCTTTCTTCCATTTACGATCATACATTGGTGAATTTTCAACCAATGTATTAACTGGAATATTAGCTACTTTCTCATCATCAAAATAAAGTTCAATTTTTTTTGATTTAGTTGTTTTACCAATTACAGCAAAATCCAAATTCCATTTATCAAATATCTTTTTTGCTTGATCTTCCTTACCGTTTTCTAAAACTATCAACATTCTTTCTTGGCTTTCAGAAAGCATAATTTCATAAGGACTCATTTTTGTTTCTCTACAAGGTACTTTATTTAGATTGATTTCAATTCCAAGATTTCCTTTTGAAGCCATTTCAATACTTGACGATGTAAGTCCAGCAGCACCCATATCTTGAATAGCTATAATTGAGTCTCCAGCCATTAATTCTAAGCAAGCTTCAAGTAATAATTTTTCAGTAAATGGATCTCCAACTTGTACTGTTGGTTTTTTTTCTTCAATTTTTTCATCAAAACTAGCTGAGGCCATACTGGCACCATGAATTCCATCTCGACCAGTTTTTGATCCAACATAAATTACAGGTTTATTAAGACCAGCCGCTTTTGAATAAAAAATCTTAT
>CACDYK010000031.1 GCA_902556905.1 uncultured Pelagibacteraceae bacterium | reverse complement strand
TTTAAAATAATTATTTCAAGATTTTGTCAATTCTATCTGCATAGTAACTAACTATAGCATTAGCTCCAGCTCTTTTAAAAGCCATTAAGCTTTCAACAACTATATCATTATTAACTATTTTTTTTTGTATAGCATTTGAAATTAAACTGTATTCACCTGAAACTTGATAAGCAAAAACTGGTATTTTGAACTTTTCTTTTACTGATTTAATAATATCTAAATATGGCATACCAGGTTTTACCATTACCATATCTGCACCTTCTTTAATATCCAGTGCAACTTCCCTCATAGCTTCATCACTATTTCTAAAATCCATTTGATAAGTTTTTTTGTCACCTTTTAAAGATCCTTTTGATCCCACTGCATCTCTAAAAGGTCCATAGAAACTTGAAGCATATTTGGCAGCATAGGATAAAATTTGAACATTTTGATAACCTGATTTATCTAAAGCTTTTCTTATCTTTCCAATTCTTCCATCCATCATATCGGATGGTGCTAATACATCACATCCAATTTCAGCTTGTAACAAAGACTGGTTGATCAAAACTTCTATTGTATCGTCATTTATAATTTGATTTGATCTAATTAGTCCATCATGGCCATGTGATGTGTAAGGATCTAAAGCAACATCACACATTATGCCTATTTTATTTTTGTACTTTTTTTTTATTTCAGTAATTGCTTTACATACCAAGTTATTTTCATTTAGTGATTCTGAGCCAATTTCATTTTTAAGACTATTTTTAGTTTTAGGGAAAAGAGCTACCATTGGTATCCCAATTTTGATTGCTCTATCTATTACTTGAGATATTCTATTAATTGAGTACCTATACACGCCTGGCATTGTTGATATTGACTCTTTTTTATTAGATCCATCTATTAAAAATATAGGTAATATAAAGTCATTTGGGCTTAGCGTACTTTCTTGGGTCAATCTTCTTGACCACGATTCCTTCCTATTTCTTCTAAGCCTTAAGTTTGGATATTTTCCTGTAATCATGTTTTAAATCACTTTATTAATGCGACAAATGTATTATACAAATATATATTAAAATAAGTACAAAACAATCTCGATGAGCATAGATAACACAAAAGTAGTAGACTTAAATATAAAAAAAGAAGATAGGATTTTAGATTTTAGCGATTTTCAAAAACAAAATATTAAATTTGATATTTCAAAATTACAAGAAGCATACAATCAAATTATTCAAACTAAAAAATTTGATGATGGTGGTGGTGTAACACACTTTGGAGCCATTTCTTTAACTCAGATACCTGGTGATCCAGACTCTATAAAGGGAAATAAAGCTAGAGGTGTGTATTGGACAAAGCCTGATAAATCTGGAAAAGAAGTTTCAAGAGATATTGAAATAGATGAATCAGCATATTCAGAATTTATTAAAGATTATGAAAACACATATTTTAAAGAAGTTTACGATATATTGTCATCAAAATACAAATTAGGTCGTGTTAGAATCTTACTAAAAGAGCCTAGATCGACATTAAGTTGGCATAGAGACCCTGAGCCAAGATTACATATACCAATTATTAGTAATCCTGGTTGTTTAATGGTTATAGATAATGTAGCTAAACATATGCCTGCTGATGGATCAGTTTGGGTTACTAATAATACAAAATATCATAATGCATTTAATGGTGGTGAAGAAAATAGAGTTCATCTAGTTGCTTGTGTTATAGACTATAAATTTGACTAATTTGAAAAAGATTTTTATTTCATCTGACCACGCTGGTTTTAAATTAAAAGAATCTATAAAGTCTTATTTATCTAATAAAAAAATATTATATATAGATATGGGTCCTTATAATGACAACAGAGTAGATTATCCAGATTTTGCTCATAAAGTTGCAGAAAAAGTTAAGCTAAATAAAAATAATGTTGGTATTTTAGTTTGTGGCTCAGGTATGGGCATGAATATTGCGGCAAATAAACATAAAAATATACGTGCAGCACAATGTTTTAACTTAAAATCTACTAAATTATCGAGATTGCATAACGATGCAAACATCATTACATTAGGATCTAGACTGCTAACTAAAAAAAATGCCCTCAGTTGTGTGGGTGTTTTTTTGAACACTATATTTGAAGGTGGAAGACATTCAAAAAGAATTAAGAAAATTTAATTATGTCTAGTGAAAAAAATTATTTAAACGATAGCTATAAAAGTTTTTTTGAAGACAGTTTGTCTAAAAAAGACCCTTCACTTTATAAAGCAATTCAAGATGAGCTATTAAGACAACAACAGCATATAGAGTTAATAGCTTCTGAAAATATTGTTTCTCAAGCTGTATTAGAGGCTCAAGGTTCAGTTTTAACTAACAAATATGCGGAAGGTTATCCTGGTAAAAGATACTATAATGGATGTGAACATGTTGATGTCGCTGAAAATTTAGCGATTGAAAGATTAAAAGAATTATTCAATTGTAAATTTGCTAACGCTCAACCACATTCAGGTGCTCAAGCCAATGGTGCTGTATTTTTAGCATTATTAAATCCAGGCGATACCTTTATGGGTATGAGTTTAAATTCGGGCGGTCATATTACACATGGATTAAAGATATCTATGTCAGGCAAATGGTTTAATCCAATAGGTTACGATGTTGACAAAGAGTCAGAACTTATTGATTACGATAATGTTGAAAAACTTGCTTTAGAACATAAACCAAAATTAATAATTTGTGGTGGTAGTGCTTATTCAAGGGTAATTGATTTTAAAAAATTTAGAGATATAGCAGATAAAGTTGGTGCATATCTAATGGTTGATATGGCACATTTTTCAGGTTTAGTAGCTGGTAAAGGCTACCCTAATCCTTGTGATTATGCTCACGTAGTCACTTCGACAACTCATAAAGTTTTTAGAAGTGCGAGAGGTGGGATTATTTTAACAAATCATGAAGATTTAGCTAAAAAATTTAACACAGCTGTTTTCCCAGGTTATCAAGGTGGACCGCTGATGCATGTTATTGCAGCAAAAGCTGCTGGATTTTTAGAGGCACTTCAACCTGAGTTTAAGGAATATATTAAATCAGTTTTAGCTAATGCAAAAATTCTAGCTGAGACTTTAAAAAATAATGGTTTTAAGATTTATTCAGATGGTACTGATACACACTTAATGTTAGTCGATCTAAGACCTTACAAAGTTAAAGGTAATTTGGCAGCAGAAAGCTTGTCTAGAGCAAATATAACATGTAATAAAAATGGTATTCCTTTTGATATTGAAAAACCAATGATAACTTCTGGTATTAGACTTGGAACTCAAGCTATAACAACAAGAGGATTTGGTCTAAACGAATGTCAAAAAGTAGGTGAACTTATAACTAAAGTTATAAAAGGTCTTTCAGAAAATCCAGATGATAATAGTAAAATTGAAAGTGAAGTTAGAAATGAAGTTATTTCTTTAACTTCCTCATTTCCTATATATAAGAATTTATAGAAATATGATTTGTCCTTGTGAAAAAAAAGGTGAAACTTCTGTAGTAGACTCTCGACCTACTGAAGATGGTACCGCAATAAGAAGAAGACGATTGTGTGTTTGTGGTGAAAGATTTACTACTTTTGAAAGAATCCAAATAAGAGAATTAATGGTTATCAAAAAAAATGGCCGAAAATCATCCTTCGATAGGGATAAATTAGCTAAATCAATTTATATTGCGTTAAAGAAAAGACCTATTGATACAGAGACTGGAGAAAAATTTATAAGTAAAATCTCAAGAGCTCTTGAGGAATTGGGTCAAAATGAAATTTCAACAAATACAATTGGAACAATGGTGATGGAAGGATTAAAAGAATTAGATCCAGTTGCGTATGTTAGATTTGCATCTGTTTATAGAAATTTTAGAGAAGAAAAAGATTTTGTACAATTCGTGGACAAACTTGATGTCTACAAAAAAAGATAAATTTTCAATAAAAGATAAATTTTATATGGAGATAGCCCTTAAATTGGCTAACTCTCGTCAGGGACTTACAGGCTCAAATCCATCCGTAGGTTGTGTAATAGTTAAAAATGATAAAATAATTTCTATTGGACAAACATCATTTAATGGAAGACCTCATGCAGAATTTAATGCAATAAAAAATTGTATAGATGATTTAGATGGTTCGAAGATGTATGTTACTTTGGAGCCATGTTGTCATCATGGATTAACACCTCCATGCACAAATATAATAATTAAATCTAAAATTACAGAAGTAATATATTCTGTTGCAGATATAGATAAAAGAGTAAGAAATAAAAGTTTAAAAATTTTAAAATCAAATAATATCAAGGTTAAGAAAGGTCTTCTTGAAGATAAGATTTATAATTTTTATTCAACTT
>CACDYK010000030.1 GCA_902556905.1 uncultured Pelagibacteraceae bacterium | reverse complement strand
CAATTTTAGAGCATAGAGAAACACCAACTAAATCAGCTTGATTAGGATCTAAAGAATTTGTTTCTGTATCTACCACAACCTCTCCTACTTCTTCAGCCTCTTTTATCCATTCATCTATTTCATTAGGATTTTTAATTAGATGATAATTCTTATTATTAACTGCTTGTTGTTTAACTGATAAATCTTTTTCAATTGTTTTATCTGATAATTTTGGTTCACCATATACAGATATGACAGAACTCAGAAGTCGATTAAATTCCATTTCTCTCAAAAATGTATAGAGCTTATCTTTATCTATTTCTTTTAACTTAAACTCTTCCAATTCTTTATCAATCGGGGCATCATTCATTAAAGTCACAAGCTGTTTACTAATCAATGCTTTATCTTTATTTTCAATTAATGTTTCTCTTCTTTTGTTTTGTTTTATTTCGCCTGCTGACTTTAAGAGCTTTTCTAAAGTTCCATATTTATTAATTAGTTCTGCGGCCGTTTTTACTCCTATGCCTGGAACTCCAGGAACATTATCACTACTATCACCCGCTAGAGATTGCACATCTATTACTTTTGAAGCATCAACTCCAAACTTTGTGTGAATATCCTCTTCTGAGATAAATTTATTTTTCATAGGGTCAAAAATACGAACTCCTTTTTTATATAATTGCATAAGATCTTTATCTGATGAAACAATTGTAACCTTAGCTCCTTTCTTAAGAATTTTTTCAACATAAGTTGCAATTAAATCATCTGCTTCATAATTAGGTAAATCAACTGAAGGTAAGTTAAAAGCTAGCACTGACTTTCTGATATATTCAAATTGAGGAGCCAAATCATCAGGTGCTTCTGAACGATTAGCCTTATATTCACTATAAATATCGTTTCTAAATGTCTTTCTTGCTGAGTCGAAAATTACAGCAAAGTGACTGGGTTTTTGTAAATTTTGTTCTGATTTTGAGTCTTCAAGAAGTTTGAAAAGCATACTGCAGAAACCACTAACTGCACCTGTTGGCAATCCATCACTCTTTCTAGTTAATGGTGGTAATGCGTAATAAGCTCTAAAAATATATCCAGAACCATCAATAAGGTAAAAATGATCTGTTTTTTGAATTTTATCCATTAAAATATCACTAAATATTACAGTGGTAATTAAATCTGTATATAAAAAACTTACTTTTCTTAACAAGCTTTATTATTATATCTAGATTATTTTAATTTTTAATAGTAATAATTAATTTATGGAGCTAACAAAAAATATATCTCAAACAAAAATAATTAAATCATTACTAGCAATAATCCTAGGGTCTATAGCATTGACTATATCTGCTAAAATTAAAATACCTTTCTATCCGGTACCTATGACTATGCAAACATTTGTGGTTTTATTTTTAGGAGTAAGCCTTGGCTATAAAATTGGATTAGCAAGTGTTGGCCTATATTTGCTCGAAGGAATTGTTGGATTGCCTGTTTTTTCAAACTCTCCTGAAAAAGGTGTTGGTTTAATTTACTTTACAGGTCCTACAATGGGATACTTAATTGGTTTTTTAACAGCAAGCTATTTGGCATCTAAAATAAATAATAGTGATAATTTTATATTAGTTTTAACTAAACTTATAGTTGCAACAACAACAATTTATATACTGGGATTATTGTGGCTTGGAACTCTAATAGGTTGGGATAAACCAATTTTTGCTTTAGGAGCTAAACCTTTTTTACTAGCTGAAACTTTTAAAGTTATATTGTTAGCCTTAATTACAAAAAAAATTATTAAAATAAGAAATTTTATCTAGGAGATCTTTTAGACAGAATTCTTTGAAGAGTTCTTCTGTGCATTTTTAGTCTTCTTGCAGTTTCTGAAACATTTCTATTACATAGCTCAAATACTCTATGGATATGTTCCCATTTTACTCTATCTGCTGACATTGGATTTTCTGGAGGAGCTGCTTTTTTTGAAGGATCTGCAAGTAAAGCTTTTTCAACATCCTCTGCATCAGCTGGTTTTGCAAGATAATCAATAGCACCCTCTTTAATAGCTGCAACTGCAGTTGGAATATTTCCATAACCAGTTAGCATAATTATTCTGCTTTCACTGTTTGTAATTTGAATTTCTTTTACAACCTCTAGACCGTTACCATCGCCAAGTCTTAAGTCTACCACTGCAAAACCAGGTTTCTTTGCTTTAACCGATTCTACACCTTTTTTTACACTCTCTGCTTGAGAAACTTCAAAACCTTTTTTCTCCATTGCTCTGGCTAATCTCTCTCTAAAAGGATTGTCATCATCAACTATAAGTAGAGATTTATTCTCAAAATCGTTGATATTTTTAAGGACCACTTGTTCTTTCATAACCCTCATATGGTGATTAGCTCACATAATTCAATACCTATTATTTACTTTACATTATTAATCTATGGGCTTAATAGGAGGAAATTTTAAAGTTTTTTAGCAATAAAAAGCTTTTTTTTATTAAATTTTTTTTGGAGGCATTTTAAATGCAAAAATTTAAATCAGTTGAGCAATTAATAAGTCAACTGAAACCTGAAAAACCGATTTATTGTATAAGAAAGAATTCTATTCGATCTGCAGTAAAATATTTCAACAAAAACTTTCCAGGTAAAATCTTATACGCAGTAAAGACAAATCCACATCCTACAGTAATTCAATCAATTATAGATAGTGGTGTAGAGCAATTTGATGTTGCCTCAATAGAGGAAATTAAAAGTATTAGAAATTTTAGCCAAAGAGCTAAATGTTCTTATATGCATACAGTAAAAAGTAGAGAAAGTATTAAAGATGCTTATTTTAATTATGGAGTTAAAACATTCTCATTAGATACTAAAGATGAGTTAATAAAAATAATTGAAAGCACAAATAACGCAAAAGATTTAGAATTATTTGTAAGAGTTGCGGTCTCGAACGAACATGCTGAAATAGATTTATCAAAGAAATTTGGTGCATTAAACTCTGAAGCAGCAGGACTGTTAAGGTTAGTTAAACAGCATGCAAAAAAAATTGGTCTAAGCTTTCATGTTGGTTCACAATGTATGCATCCAATTTCATATTCAAAAGGTATTAATGAAATTGGAAATATAATCAAAAAAACAAAAATTTTACCTGATTACATTAATGTTGGTGGAGGATTTCCAACAATTTATCCAGACTTAATACCTCAATCTATGGATAGCTATTTTAACGAAATTAAAAAAGGATTGGAAAACTTAAAGCTTGAAAAGTTACCTGAAATTATTTGTGAACCAGGAAGAGCTATGGTAGCAGAAAGTGGCTCTACAATTGTAAGAGTAAATTTAAGAAAAAAACAAAAACTTTATATAAATGATGGTACTTACGGAACTCTGTTTGATGCAGGAACGCCTAATATAGTTTTTCCATCTAAAATGATTAAAGACAATACAAATAAAATAATATCAAAAAAATTAACTGCTTTTGATTTTTTTGGACCAACATGCGATAGCATGGATTATATGAAAGGTCCTTTTCTTCTTCCTAATAATATTAAGGAAAATGATTATATTGAGCTCGGCCAACTAGGTGCATATGGTTTAACATTTAGAACTCAATTTAATGGGTATTATTCAGATGAAATATTTGAAGTTGAAGATAAACCAATCATGACAATGTATGACAAAGACATTAACAAAGCTACTTTGGTTGCTTAATGTCAAATCATAAAAACCCAGGTCATAATAGTAAAAAAGATTTTTTAAAAAATCCTGTTGAACATATCGATATCACTTCATTTGACTCTCGAAAAATAATTTCTTCAATGGAAAAAATGTCTTTTGTTTCAAGGGAAACTGCCAATGCTGCAAACATTTATAATGACATGCTTAAAGATAAAGATTGTACAATATTTTTAACTTTAGCCGGCTCTACATCAGCTGCTGGATGTATGAATATTTACAAAGATTTAGTCAAATACAATATGGTTGATGCAATTGTTGCAACTGGAGCTTCTATAGTAGATATGGATTTTTTTGAGGCACTAGGATTTAGACATTATCAAGGTTCACAATTTCAAGATGATACTGAGCTTAGAAATAATTATATAGACAGAATATATGACACATACATTGATGAAGAGGAGCTTCAGATGTGTGATAAAATTATATGTGATATTGCTGATAGTTTGGAACCAAAAAGTTACACATCTAGAGAATTTATTTATGAAATGGGAAAATATTTAAAGAAAAATTCAAAAAAGAAAGGTTCTTTAATCGAAACAGCCTTTGATAATAATGTGCCAATTTTTTGTCCAGCTTTTACAGACTCGAGCGCTGGTTTTGGCTTGGTGATTCATCAAGAAAAAAATCCAAAACAACACATGACTATAGATTCTGTTAGAGAATTTAGAGAACTGACAGAAATTAAAATTAAATCTAAGGGGTCAGGTTTATTTATGATTGGTGGAGGTGTGCCAAAAAATTTTATACAAGATACTGTAATTTGTGCTGAATTATTAGGTAAAGAAGTTGATATGCATAAATACGCAGTTCAAATTACTGTGGCCGATTCAAGAGATGGTGCCTGTAGTAGCTCAACTTTAAAAGAAGCAAGTTCTTGGGGTAAAGTTG
>CACDYK010000029.1 GCA_902556905.1 uncultured Pelagibacteraceae bacterium | reverse complement strand
TTACTTTTTTTAAATTAGGCAAAAACCTTCTTTTAGTCTTGTTGTTAGCATGACTAACATTATGTCCCTTCATTGGGATTTTACCGGTTAGTTCACATTTTTTTGACATAATAATAGTGACTATATAAGGGGAGAAGCGTAAAGCGTCAAGTTTAATACATTTAAGATAGAGTTTTATTTCCTACAATTTCAGTATAATTTTTAACTCCATCTCTAATTAATAATTCTTTTAGGTCCTTTTTAATAATTCCAGCAATATTTGGGCCTTTAAAAACCATCCCCGTATAAAGCTGAACAAAATCTGCTCCAGCTATAAATTTATCATAAGCAGCTTGACCAGAGTCAACCCCACCAACACCAATTATTTTAATTTTACCTTTTAACAATTTATAAAATTTATTTATCAAAATATTTGATTTTTGTTCGATTGGTTTTCCAGACAAACCTCCTTTTTGATGGCTTTGAATGTTACTAAGCTTATCTCTTGTTACTTCTGATGTATTTGAAACAATTATTGCTTCTATTTCATATTGTAAAAGAATTTCAGAAATCTTATTAACTTGATCTTCACTTAAGTCTGGCGAAACTTTAACAACAATGGGAATATTTGATTTTAAATTTTTTTTTTCTTCCATAATAGATTTGAGTAAATCTTGTAATTTATCACTTTCATGAAATGTTCTTAAATTTTCAGTATTAGGTGATGAAATATTAATTGTTATATAATCTGCATCATCACAAAAAGTCTTTAATCCAATTAGATAATCATTCAATCTGTCACTAGAGTCTTTATTGGGACCAACATTAATACCTAGTAAGCCTAATTTTTTGTTACGTTTAATGCGTTCTTTAATGATTTTAGCACCATGATTATTAAAACCTAGTCTATTAATTAATGCTTCATCCTCTACTAATCTGAAAACTCTAGGTTTAGGATTGCCATATTGTTTTAAAGGAGTAATTGTTCCAACTTCAACAAACCCAAATCCTAATTTAAATAATGAGTTATATACCTCGGCATTTTTATCAAAGCCAGCTGCCATTCCAATTGGATTATCTAAATCTTTATCAAAAATTTTTGTTTGAAATATAGGGTCATTTTTATTTTCATCAAATACATTTGGAACTAAATTAAATTTTAACGACTTTATTGCTAGAGTATGTGCTTTTTCTGGATCTACTTTGAATATTAGCGATCTTAGTTTAGAAAACATTATTTTAGTTTATTTATTAACAGCTCAGTGGTTTCTTTTACACCAAAAAAACTTATAAAAAATCCCATTCGAGGTCCATTTTCATCCCCAAAAACTACCTCATATATTAATTTAAACCAATCTCTTAGATTTTCTGCATAACCATTTTCTTTTCCCGTGGAATAAATCAAAGTTTGAATATCTTCTGGCGACATTTCATCTGTACACTTTTCAAGAGTTTTAACCAGTGCCTCAAGAGCTAATTTTTCTGAACTATTTGGTGTTTTATATTTTTTCTGAGCTTTAATTACATCATTAAAATATTTTATTGCGTAACCAACTAGACCATCAAATATCGGAAAATTTGACTCTGAAATATCTGATTTATATTTCTTTACAAACTTCCACAACAAATCTTTACTATTAGCATTGCTAGTTTCTACTAAATTCAGCAACATTGAAAATGTCATAATCATTTCCTCTGTTGGAATTTTGCCATCATGAACGTGCCAAACTGGGTTCATTAATAATTGAAGTTCATCTTGTTTTTTTGATTTTTCAATACAATCTAAATATTCATCAACAGCCTTAGGTACTATTTCTTTATATAATTTTTTTGCTCTTTTTGGATTTTGATACATATATAAAGATAAACTTTCTGGCGATGCATACTCCAACCATTGGTCAATTGTAATTCCATTTCCTTTTGATTTAGAAATTTTTTCACCTTTTTCATCTAAAAACAGCTCATAAGCAAAGCCAGATGGATTTTTCTTTCCCAATAGATTTATTATCTTGGTAGATAAAATTGCACTTTCTATCAAATCCTTTCCATACATTTCAAAGTCTATATCTAAAGCGTACCATCTCATTGCCCAATCTACTTTCCATTGTAATTTACAATTCCCATCCAAGATACTTGACTCTAATTTTTTTCCATTATTATCAAAAATGATTTTTGATTTTTCTTTATTAATTTCAACGACAGGAATTTCTAAAACATGTCCTGTCTCAGGACAAATAGGTAAAAAAGGACTGTAGGTTTGTTGGCGTTCTTTGCCTAATGTGGGAATTATAATATTCATAATCCCTTCATAATTTTCTAAAATAATTTTAAGTGTTGGGTTAAAAAATCCATTTTTATAAAGTGATGTAGAGCTCTGAAAATTATAATTAAATTTGAAACTGTCTAAAAAATTTTTTAGCATTTGATTGTTATGTTCACCGAAGCTAGCATATTTTGCAAATGGGTCAGGAACTTGAGTCAGTGGCTTATGAAGATTATTTGTTAATAACTCTTGATTAGGGACATTATCTGGAACCTTTCTTAAACCATCCATATCATCAGAAAATGTAATTATTTCAGTTGGAAAATCTGATAACTGTTTTAAGGCATTTACCATCATTGAGGTTCTTGCAACTTCGCCGAACGTTCCTATATGTGGAAGACCACTAGGACCATAACCTGTTTGAAGTGTAATTTTACCTTTTTTTTCTATGAAAGATTTTCTCTCTCTAAGTAATTTTTTTGCTTCAACAAAAGGCCAAGCACTAGTTTTGTCTAAATTTTCTTTTTTAATCATGAATTATGCTTCTAAAAATCTTAAATCAGTGGTTTTACTAATTCTTATAGAGTTGAAATTTATTTACCATAAAATAATGTTCTTTCAAAATGTCTAATTATAAAACTGTTTTTTTTACACTAGGAATTTTGCAAATAATACTTGGGGTATCAATGTTCATACCTATTATAGCTCAAATTGCTTACTCTGAAATAGACTCTTCATTTTTTGGAGCATCAATTGTCACAATAGTTTTTGGAACTTTATTTTTTTTGTCAAACTTGGATCATGATAAAAAATTAAATTTACAACAAGCATTTCTTCTCACTGCACTTTCTTGGGTAAGTATAGCAATTTTTGGATCTCTTCCATTTATATTTTCGACAATAGAGCTATCAGTGACTGATGCATTTTTTGAAAGCATGTCAGGAATTACAACCACTGGATCTACAATTATTCCAAATCTAGAGTTTACACCTAAAGGAATTTTGTTATGGAGGGCTATATTGCAATGGTTGGGTGGTATAGGTATTATTATTATGGCTATCACTTTAATGCCAATAATGAATGTTGGTGGAATGCAATTATTCAAAATTTCAAGCAATGATTCATCAGAAAAAATACTTCCAAAATCTAAACAGATAGCCCTAAGGCTAATCTATATTTATTCAGGCTTAACCATATTGTGTGGAATAACTTATTGGTTATTTGGGATGAGTAAATTTGATAGCTTAACTCATTCTATGACTACAATAGCTACAGGTGGTTTTTCAAACTACAACCAATCTATTGGATATTTCAATAGTATTCCAATTGAGATAGCTTCTATGATATTCATCATATTAGGGAGTATACCATTTATAGCTTACATCAAATTTATAAGTGGAAATAAAAAAATTTTTTTAACAGATGTTCAAATTAAAACTTTTTTTAAAATTATTATTACAGCAATTTTATTATTATCTGCATACTTATTATTTAATAATTATGAAAATTTTAATTTAAGGTCAGTTTTTTTTAATAGTATTTCTATATTAACAGGAACTGGTTATGTAAATTCTGAATATGATAGTTGGGGAAGTTTTCCAATCACTTTATTTTTAGCTTTAATGTTTATAGGTGGATGTGCTGGATCGACAACTTGTGGTATTAAAATTTTTAGAATTCAAATTCTTTATTCATTTATAGCAACACAACTTAAAAAAATTATCTATCCAAAAGGTGTATTTGTAATTAAATATGATCAAAGCTCAGTTGATGATAAATTTATTGCATCAATAATTTCTTTTATTTATTTTTATTTTGTTATTTTCTTTATTCTTGCTGCGTTACTATCTTTAACAGGTCTTGATTTTATTACCGCAATTTCAGGTGCTGCTACCTCAATTTCTAATGTTGGACCAGGATTAGGTCCAATTATTGGTCCTAATGGAGATTTTTCTTCTTTACCTGACATTTCTAAATGGATTTTAACAATTGGAATGATTTTAGGTAGACTTGAACTGTTTGCAATATTAGTATTGTTCTTACCATCTTTTTGGAGAAATTAATTATGTCAGAAAAAACAAAACAATCTTGGCTAGATTCTCTCTCGGTATACAAAGATATTCGAATGGTAAGAATTGTTCTATTGGGAGCAATTAGTGGATTTCCTTGGGTATTAATTGCAAGCAGTTTGAGTTTGTGGCTCAAAGAAGAAGGGCTGAGTAGATCTACAATAGGATGGGCAGGTTTAATTTTTGGGGTATACGCCTTTAATTATTTGTGGGCACCAATCATTGATAGAATTCAAATTCCAATACTTACAAAAAAACTAGGTCATAGAAGAGGCTGGATAGTTTTGATGCAGTTAATTATTTTATTAAGCTTATTAGTTTGGAGTGTAATAAATCCTACAGAAAATTTAGCATTATTAATTACTGTTGGATTAATTA
>CACDYK010000028.1 GCA_902556905.1 uncultured Pelagibacteraceae bacterium | reverse complement strand
CAGTCTTTATTGTTTGGATTAGTGACTTTGTCACCTGGTTCGTAATCTAAAATCATTTAATTTAACTTATATTGTAAATAAGTATAAATACCACCTTATGAATAAAGAATTAAATTCTATTGGAATTAATAAAAAGCCTGAGGATACTACAGTAGTAGTCGCTATGTCTGGTGGAGTAGATTCTTCAACTGTAGCCGGCATCATGAAAAATGAAGGCTATAAAGTTATTGGAATTACACTAAAGCTTTATGACGATGGAAAAGAAGTAGCTAAATCTAAGCAGTGCTGTTCAGGACAAGATATAATGGATGCAAAACGTGTTGCACATAAATTAGGGATTGAACATAAAATTTTATATTACCAAGATAAGTTTAAGCAAGGGGTTATAGATAATTTTGTTGATAGTTATTTAAATGGAGAAACCCCAATACCGTGTGTTCAATGCAATCAAACAGTAAAGTTTAAAGATTTATTTGAAGTATCCAAAGATCTAAATGCAGATGCATTAGTTACAGGTCATTATGTAAAAAATGTTACAGCTAACAATACAAATAATATGTATAGAGCAATCGATGAGAACAGAGATCAAAGTTATTTTCTATTTAATACAACTCGTGAACAATTAGATTATCTAAGGTTTCCATTAGGTGGAATGTTAAAAGATAAAACAAGAGAGATTGCAAAAGAGCTAGATTTAAATGTTGCGGATAAACCTGACAGCCAAGATATTTGTTTTGTCCCTAATGGAGATTACGCATCAGTAATTAGAAAATTTAGACCAGACTCTTTTCAAAAGGGAAATATAAAAAATTTAGAGGGAAATGTAATTGGTGTTCATGATGGAATTATTAATTTTACAATAGGACAAAGAAAAGGGATTAAAGTTTCAGACAAAGAACCTTTATACGTTTTAAAAATAAATTCAGAAAATAATGAGATTATAGTTGGACCAAAAGAAAATCTTGGAAAAAAAGATATTTCTCTTAAAGATTTGAATTTATTAACTGATAAAAAAGATTTAGATCAAAATATTTTTGTAAAAGTAAGATCAACTGGAAATCTTCTTGAAGCAAAAGTTGATCTAAAAGAAAATAATACTGCCCATGTAAATTTGCTTAATCCCGAAGATGGTATTTCACCAGGACAGGCATGTGTCTTTTATAGCAAAGACCAATTTGGTCATAAAGTGCTTGGGGGAGGATGGATTAAAGAGTAGAGAAATTACTTTTTCTTATTTTTTCTTTTTGCTCTTCTTTTTTTAGAGCCCTGTTTTCTTCGGCCTCTATGTTTCTTGGGATAACTCATTAAGTCCTATTTATTAATTTTATTGACGTTTTTTACGGGATATAGCATTGTCTTCTTAACATATCAAATTTTATTATGAGCAATTCTTTCAAGACATTTTTAAAACACACAGCAAAAGACTTTCATAATCAGTCAGTTAATCCACCAATTGTTCGAGCCTCGACAATTATATTCAAATCGATGCAAGATATTCGAAAAATGCAAAATAAAGCTAAAAAAAACCCTACTGGTGGACACTTTGATTACGGAAGACAAGGAACTTCAACTACTCATATTCTACAACAAATTTTATCAAAACTAGAAGAAAGCTATTTTACTTTTTTAACTCCAACAGGATTTGGATCAGTTTTTCTTGCAATTTTTAGTGTCACAAGACCAGGCGATGAAATTATAGTAGCTGATCCAGTTTACAGTCCAACAAGATTGCTGTCACAAGATTTTCTAAAAGAATTTAATATCAAAACAACTTTTTATGATCCTCATAATCTTAAGACATTGGAGAAAGCTATTACAAAAAAAACTAAATTAATTTTTGTGGAAAATCCAGGTAGCAATACTTTTGATTTCCAAGATTTAGGTAAGATCATTTCTATTGCAAAAAAATATAAAATTTTAACTGCGATTGATAATACTTGGGGAACTCCATACTTTTTAAAACCAATCAAACTTGGTTTTGATATGTCAATTGTCTCAGCAACAAAATATTATTCAGGTCATTCTGATGTAATGGGTGGAAGTTTAGCTGTAAATAAAAAAGTTTTTGCAAAAGTAAAAGCTGCTGAAAGAGTTACTGGTTTAAGATTAGGGCCTGATGATGCTTATTTAATAACAAGAGGATTAAGAACTTTAGATGTTAGATTAGATCGACATAGAGAAAATGCAAAAAAAGTTGCAGAGTTTTTGTCTAAATTTAAAAATATTAAGTTGTTATATCCTTATAAGAAAGATTCTTATAATTTTAGAATGTGGAAAAAATATTATTCAGGAGCCTCAGGTTTAATGGGCTTAAGAATTAAAACTAAAAATGAAAAGTCTGTTGTTAAATTTGTAAATAATTTAAAACTATTTGGCCATGGTTATAGTTGGGGTGGATTTGAAAGTTTAGCTTTACATCAAAATGTGAGAGAACAAGGAAACAGAAAATATCTTAAATTAGAAAAAAACGAGCATATTGTTAGATTGCATATTGGTTTAGAGGATCCTAGCGACCTTATCGCGGATATCAAACAATCCTTAAAACATTTAAAGTAACCTTTAAATGTCATCTAAAAAATTTATAAAAAATAAAACGGTTCTAATTACATTAGTTACTGCTTGCTTAATTGTTATTATTTCTCTTGGTATAAGACAAACATTTGGAATGTTCTACTTTGACTTTTCAACTGACTTAGGAATAACGCTATCTCAATTCGGTTTTGCTTTAGGTCTTCAAATGTTTTTATGGGGTGCGTTTGCCCCTTGGTTTGGAGTCATTACAGATAAATACGGTGGTCATATCGCAGTATTTATTGGTTTTATTTTTTATTTACTCGGAATTTTGATGTTGGTTTCAGACTATAATACTGGGCTTTATTTTGTAACTGGTATTGGTGTCTTAATAGGTGTTGCACTTGGCGGAACTGCAATAAGCATTCCTGTTTCAGTGGTTGCAAAACATTTTCCTCAATCAAATAGAACTGCTGCTATTGGTATTGTTACAGCCGCTGGTTCATTTGGTTATTTTGTATCGCCTGTTTTTACAAGATATGCACTTGTTGATTTTGGATGGGAAACTACACTTTTAATCTTTGCTGCTTTTATTTTTGCAGGTTTGATATTAGCTTTCTTTTTAACTACCCCAAAAGATGTAGTTGGTGGAATAATAGATGATAAACAAACTGCAAGTGAAGCGCTTAAGGAAGCCTTTAAGAGTAAAAGTTTTATATATTTAACTTTAGGTTTTTTTGTTTGTGGATGGCACATCGCTTTAGTTGCAACACATATTCCAATTTATATTAATGACAGAGGTTTGCCAGAGTGGTGCACTGTAACAATTCTTTCAATGATAGGTTTATTTAATATCGCAGGAACATTAACATCAGGATATCTAGCTCAAAAATTTAGTAAAAAATTAATTTTAAGCACAATCTACCTAGCAAGAGGTTTAGTTATAGCTTTATTTATATTTTTACCACCCAGCCCAATTATTGCTGTGTTATTTGGTATTACTTTTGGTTTTTTATGGCTATCAACCGTTCCACCAACAATGGGTTTAGTTGGGTTTATTTTTGGAACTAAATATATAGGATTATTATATGGAATAGTTTTTTTAAGCCATCAAGTAGGATCTTTTTTAGGAGCCTATTTAGGAGGTGTTTTTCATGATCTATATGGATCATATGATTATGCGTGGTACATATCTATTGCTTTATCAATTTTTGCAGGTTTAATACACTTGCCAATAATAGAAAAACAAGTTGCGAGACTTCAAACAACCTAAAAAAATTGATTAAAAAAAATTATTTAAATAATATTAATAATTCAAACAAACCTTTTATCATCTATAAAATGATCAAAGGTTTTGATTTATTTACAGATTTTTCAAAAAAAATAACTTTAAATAATAAAAATATTATTAATTTTTTAAATCAAAAACACAAGTTTAAGACGAAGTATAAAGATACAGATTTAATGATAGGTTTTTTTGGCTATGAATTATTAAATAATCTAATTGGAGTAAAGCTACCTAAACAAAAAAGTATTAATTTTCCAAAAGGAAAGTTCTATAAGCCAGAAACTAAAATTTCTTTAAAGGAAGATTTAACTTATCAATTAAATTCCTCACAAAAAATAGATAAAAAATTTAAGATTAATATTGACCAAAAATCATACACAAAAATCTTTAATAAATTTAAAAAGAAAATTAGATCTGGGGAGACATATCAAATTAAAATATGCACTAAATATAAGAATAAATCTTCAATCGATCCTTTAGACTTTTTTTGCAGATTGACTAAAAGCAATTTAGCGCCAGAAGCTTTCATGATTAAAGATAAAAACTTTTCAATTATTAGCTGCTCACCTGAGAATTTAATTACTAAAAATGGTTCAAACATATCAACAAAACCAATTGCTGGAACATTAAGAAAAACTAAAAATTTTAATAAAAATAAGGCTTTAAGTTTTTTTAGAAACAATATTAAGGAAACTAAAGAACATAATATGATAGTTGATATGGAAAGAAATGATCTTTCAAGAATATGTAAGCCTGGAAGTGTAAAGCTTAAAAAAGAAAAAACAGTTGAAGAATATAAAGATCTTTATCATTATGTAAGTTTAATTATAGGGAGGCTTAAGAAAAATATAAAGAATATAGATATTATAAAAGCAATGATGCCTGGTGGATCGGTAATTGGTTGTCCAAAAATAAGCACATTAAATCTTTTGAACAATCAAGAAAAAGAAAATCGAAATATTTATACAGGAAGTTTTGGTTTCATTAAATTTAATGGTGATATGAGGTTTAATATAATTATTAGATCAATATTAAATTATAAAAATGTTTCTGAAATTTCAGTTGCATCAGGTGTTGTAATTGACAGTAACGCAAAACATGAATTTAATGAAAATTTTATTAAAGCGAAAGCGCTAATAGATTTATATAAATGATATATGTTATTGATCATAAAGACTCGTTTACACATAATGTAGTTCATCAATTTTCTTTATTTGATAATGTTGAGTGTGATGATTTTAGTAAAATTAATAATTCAAAATTAAATCAAGCATCAACAATTGTTTTTTCTCCAGGGCCAGGATCTCCAAAAGATTATCCATTGTCTTCAAAAATTTATAAGAAATTTAAGGGTAAAAAGAAAATAATAGGAATTTGTCTTGGGTTTCAGCAAATATTATTTAGTGAAGGAGCTAGTATAATTGAACAAAGCAAAATTTATCATGGATTTCAATCAGAAGTATTGGTTAATAAATCAAGCAAACTATTTAATACGGGACGTAAATTTAAAGTCGGTCGTTATCATTCTTTAAAATTAAAAGAACCTTTTGTAGCAGAAAATTTTGACATAACAATGAGATGTGTTATTTCAGGAGCCGCAATGTCATTTGAAAATAACATTGATAAAATTTATGGATTTCAATTTCACCCAGAATCATTTTTAACTTTAAATGGTAAAATACTT
>CACDYK010000027.1 GCA_902556905.1 uncultured Pelagibacteraceae bacterium | reverse complement strand
AAACTTATAATATTTATAACTGAAAGAAATGAGAGTATATAATGATTGAATTTTGAAAAGGTGATTATTGTTACTTGAAAAATAAAAATAAAAATTACAAATATACAAATCTTAAAAAATATATTTGCATTTTCTTCTACAGCTATAAGTGTAATTGTTTCTGAGGCTGAAAATAAAAATACTAAAGAAAATATTCCAATTAAATTAAGTTGTTTATTTGTTATCTTTGTCAGCATCATCAGTTTTTTTTTTAAAAAGTGATTTAAAGAACTCTTTTACCTTATAACGTGCTAAACTAAAAAATGCAGCAATTGCAGCAATAATTGATACCAACGCTTGCAATATAATACTTCCAGTGCCTGGATCTAGGTATGCATAAGCAATATTTGGATTTATAGAAAAAAATATTAACAAAAACAGTAATTTTTTATTCATAAGTAATTTTTCTATATCATATATATATCATATTATATATTTATTTAGTTAAACGAAATCCATTATTACAAATAACAATTTATAATGACAAAAATTTTATTAATTAATCCAAATAAGTGGGGAAGAGGTATAACACATATTTGGATAGCAAGTCATGCCAGTTCTTTAAGTTCTGATCATGAAGTCGAGTTATTTGATTGTACTTTCTATAAAAATTGGACTGTAGATGAGGTGAGTTTTGCAACTGGAACAGCAATGTTTAAAGAATCAGATTATAAAAATTATGTAAAGTTTAAGGATGATGATGTGTTTGCATCACTACAAAAAAAGATAGATCAATTTAAACCAGATATAATATTTTGGTCTGCAATATCATCTCATATTCACAGTGAGGGAGAATATGTAAATATTCAAAATGGTTATGATTTACTAAAAGATATAAATATAAATGGGGCATTAAAAATTACTGGAGGCCTCCAAGCTACATCTGATCCAAAAATAGTTTTTCAAAAATTACCAAATATAGACTTTTTAATAATGGGTGAAAGTGAATTAGTGCTAAAAGAGTTTGCTGACAAGATAGATTCATCAGACAACATTAAAGGAATTAATGGATTATCGTTTATTGAAGATAAAACAGTAATTACAAATCCTAAGCAAAAAATAATTAGTTCTTTAGATACTTTTTCTCCTTATAATTATGATATATTTGATGACCAGGTTTTTTTTAGACCTTATAATGGTGAAGTTGTAAGAGCTGTTGATTATGAACTTTCAAGAGGATGCATATACTCTTGTTCATATTGTGTTGAAACTGTTATTCAGAAATACTATGGTTTTGAAGATAGTTCTAGCAAAACAGGAGCAATTAAAAATTTTAAATCATATTTAAGAAATAAATCAGCTGATGTTATCTTTGATGAGTTAAAATATTTAGTTAAACAAAAAAAAATTAACTTTATTAGATGTCAAGATACTAATTTTCTCACAAATGATAGAAAAATATTAATTGAACTTTCAGAGAAAATTAAAAAAAGTAATTTAGATTTTAGAATTTATATTGAAACAAGACCAGAAGGAATAAATGATTTATCTGTCGAACTATTAAAAGATTTAAAAGTAGATGGAGTTGGTATGGGAATAGAATTAGCAGCTGAAGATTTTAGAGAAGAAAGCCTTAATAGATTTGCTAGTCAAGAAAAAACAATTTCGGCTTTCAAAATTTTGAAAAAAAATGGAATTAAAAGGACAACATATAATGTTATCGGTTTTCCAGACCAAACTGAGGAATCAATTTTACAAACTATTCAATTTAATAAATTATTAAATCCTGATAATATTACTGTTGCATACTATTCTCCATATGTAGGAACCGGGCAACAAAAAAAAGGTGTAGATACAGAAACTTTTAGTAATTATGAATTTGATGCAGATGCTGCTTTAAGATCAAAGTCTAAAAGTAAAAATCTATCTACTAAAAAACTAGACTATTACAAACAAAACTTTGTTAAACTTGCAAGATCTTGAAAGATTTAAAAAAAAAAATTGTTTTAGGAACTTGGTCACTTAGTGGAGATTTGGGTCCAGTTAAAACAAAAAATACCTATGAGTTGATTGATTATTCTATAAAAAAAGGGCTCAAGGAGTTTGATATAGCACCAACATATGGATTCGGTAAAATTGACAAAATTTTTTCAAAATTTAGAAGTGAAAAAATAAGAATAAATACAAAAATAGGTTACGATAGTGAAAGAAAAAAAAATTTTTCAATTAAAGTGCTCAGAAAGAGTATTTACACTTCTTACGATTATCATGGAAAATTGAACACAGTATTTTTACATAATCCTAGAAATGAAATTAATGATTGGAATAAAATTATTAATTTTATGAAAAATCTAAAAGAAAAGAAAGTAATAAAGTATATGGGTATTTCATTGGCAAGAGACTATTATCTAGAATCTAGTATTTTAAAAGAGTTTGATATTATTCAAGACGAAATAAATATTTTAAGAAGTGGTAGTCTTTTAAATAAAAAGAATAACTTTAAATTAATGGCCAGATCACCATTAGCAACCGGGATATTATCGAATAAATTTAATATTAATTCTAAATTTTCTAAACAAGATTACAGATACAGCTGGTTAAGAGGCAAAAGAAAAAAAATTATAATTAGTCAATTAGATGATCTAAAAAAAATTTTTGGTAAAAATATAATGAATGCATCCTATTCATATTTACTTCACAATAATAATATTGATCAAATTATTTTTGGATTTAAAGATTTTCTACAACTAGAAAATATTTTTAAGATTACTTCTTTAAAAAAGTTATCCAAAAAAAAAATTAATTTATTGAGGGCATTAGAAATAAAAAAATATTCATCAAAAAACAAAAAACTTTTTTATTGATAATTTTATTTTTTTATAAAAAATCTTTTTTCAAATTTGTTATTTAATTTTATTAGTTTAGGATTTTTTTTGATAATATTAATAATATCTTGATATTTTACATTTATTCCTTTTTTTGATTTTTTAATAGTCTCATTTAGTAATTTTAAATCTTCTTGGTAGTCAACTGTTAACCTATATTTGTGTAATTTTTTTTTTAACTTACTTGTAAATATTTTGAATTTATTTGGATTATTATAAATATATGGGGTTACATGTTCTTTAAATTCTTTTTCTTTAACATTTTTAAATAAGTATTTAAGCGTTTTATAATTAAAAATTTCTATATGGATGCCTATTGGATAAGATGGTTTTAAAATATTATTGAAATAGTCCACTTTTTTGGCTTTAAAATGCTTAATTGCATTATCTAGTATTAATGAACTCATCAATGGACTATCTGATGTTACTCGAATAATAATATTTAATTTATATTTTGTTGCAGCATCATAATATCTTTTTAATACATTCTTTTCAGAGCCACCAAATAATTCAAAATTATTTTTTTTTGCAATTGAATGAAAATTTTTTTTATTAGCCAAAGGAACTGCCAGAATAAATCTATTTACTTGTTTACTTTTACTTATTCTTTGAAGAAGAAAATCAATTATAGAATAATTTTTATAAACTTTTCTTAAAATTTTTCTTGGAAATCTCTTAGAGTTTAATCTTGCTTGTACAATTATACCAATATTCACAAAATAAATTTAACTTATTAAATCATCATACTTGAAGTCTTTTTTAGCTTTTTTACCTAAATATTTGAAATATTGATTTGCAGATATTCCTGTACCCGGCCTTTTAGTTGTTAAATTTTTTTCTGTAAATTTATCTCCTTTTTTTATGTCTTCATTTGCTACTAAGCTTCTTCTAGCATTTTTTTTAGTGAGGTCTTCACAATTAAAAGTTTTTTTAACCTCCTTTCCTAATGATGAATTTACTGATTTTATATTAAAAGCAATTTCAGATAGTTCTTTTTCATCAACAGACAACCAATGATCTGCACTTTTTTTCAGTTTTTTATTAATTGTAAAATGTTTTTCAATGACTGAAGCTCCTAATGAGGATGCGATTGTTGGGGCTAAAGTTCCCAATGTATGATCACTAAAACCAATAGGAATTTTAGGAAATTGTTTTTTTAATAAAGTAATAGATTTTAGATTTGCATCTTGCATCTTAGTTGGGTAGCACAATATACAATGCATGATTACAATTTTTTTGTTAAATTTTAATATTAGTTTAACTGCATCTCTAATTTCATTTAAATTAGCAGCTCCTGTTGAGAGAAAAATTGGTTTTCTTGTTCTTGCAATTTTTTCAAGTAATAAAAAATTAGTAATGTCACAACTTGCAATTTTGTAGGTATTTACACCTAACTTTTCTAATATTCTAAGAGAGTCTACATCAAAAGGTGTTGATTGAAATTCAATATTTTTTTTTTTACAATAATTATACAAATGTTGGTAGTGTTTAAAGTTAAATTTATCTAATGAAGAATAGCTATCAAACTGAGACCCATTTTTTTTTCTTTCTCCATCCCAAGACCAAAATCTTTTAGCGTTTCTTGTTGTTAATTTTTCTGCTTTATATGTTTGGAACTTAATACAATCAGCTCCAGCCCTTTTAGCTGCATCTATCAGTTTTTCACCTATCTTTAAATTTCCATTATGATTTACTCCAGCTTCAGCTATCAAAGTTGTTAGTCCAGAGTTAATTTTATTATAAATATTTTTCATATTTTTTCTTTAAAATACCTAGATATTTTTTTCTATTTTTTGAATTACTTAAATGAGTTCCTTTTGTTTTATAGTATCTATAGTAAGATACAGGTATATGGTACCCATTGCCATATTTTTTTTCCATTCTCATGATAATATCAAAATCTTCACAATTTTTTAATTTAATATTATATCCTTTTATTTTTTTTAAGTATTTTGTCCTAAACATTATCCCTGCACCATGTTGTAAAAGTATATCTCTATTATTTCTTTTTAAAATTTTATTAAATCCGTTCTTATCAATCTGCAAAATATCCCCATATACAAAAGGTAAATTTGAATTATCATTTAAAATTGATGATAGTATTAGACATGATTTCATTGCCAAGTAATCATCAGCATCTACTCTCATAAAATAATCTGAGTTGGTTTTTTTTAGTGCTAGGTTAGATGCATAAGCAACACCTTTATTTTTTTTTTGATCAATAATGTTTATTGATGGAAACTCTCTTAATAATTTTTTCTTGTTAAATTTTCTACTCCCATCATTTACTAAAAATATTTCAATCTTTATTTCATAAGGAATTTGGGTAACGCATGATCTTATAGATCTTTCTAAAAACTCTTCCTTTTTATAGTTTGTTATGCATAAACAAATTTTTTTCATAAAGTTTTTTTTGCAACTATATTCATCATTGATCCCCAAAAAGGGTGGGGATAAAAATTTTTTGAAAAAAAATTCTTTAAAAATTTCAAATGATCACCCGCAAAGTTACAGTATGGTGTATTTAAATAAGGAAAATTGACTTCAATAACTTCAAAATTGTAATTTTTGAGTAAATTTGTTAATGCTCGATAACTTGGTCTGTAATAGATTGTGTCTTCATAATTATGAAATACTGGCAATGTATTCTTTAGTTTATATAGAATTGACTCTATGTTTGGTGTTGCTAGAAATATAATGTAACCATCTTCTTTTAATGCTTTGTAAGTTTTTCTTATCATGTAAAAAGGATCATCAACATGTTGTATTGTTCCTCTAAATATCACTAAATCAAAGAAATTTTTTTCTGTAAATATATTTTTTTCAAAATTGATAAAACTCGAGGCAATTTGTTTTGCAAATTGGTTGATTTCCATTCCATATTTTTCACCCTCCCATTTTATATGAGATAAAAATTCTCCTGTCGAACAACCTACATCACAAATAGTGCCCTTTTTTTTGTATCTTGTAATAAATTTTTTATCGAGCTCAAA
>CACDYK010000026.1 GCA_902556905.1 uncultured Pelagibacteraceae bacterium | reverse complement strand
TCAAAAATTAACCCCATCTATTGGTAAAATTGATAATGAGGAGATTTATTATGGATTTGGATACAATGGAGTAGGTGTTAGTGCTGCTCCTTGGACTGGAAAATATTTATCTAAGTTAGTTTTTTCATCCAATAGCAAAAATCTTGATATCTCAAAGATTTATAAAGGATTACCTAAAAAATTTATTTTTCCACAATTAAGGACATTTTATTTTAGATTAGCTGTGTGGTTTTATGCAATTAAAGATAAGTTAAACATTTGATATATATTTGATAATTAATAAAACGATCTAATTAAAGTGAAGTAAAAATAAACAGGAGAGAAAATGCTTAATGTATATTTGGCTGGTGAAATTCACAGTAGTTGGCGAGAGGAAATTATTGAGCTTTGTGATAAAGAAAATCTTAATATCAAATTTTTGTCTCCAGTAACCGATCATGAGTCTTCTGATAATTGTGGGGTTGAGATTTTAGGAGAAGAGGAGAAAAATTTTTGGAAAGACAGAAAAGGAGCTAATATTAATTCGATTAGAACAAAAAAATCTATTCAAGATAGCGATATAATAATTGTTAAATTTGGTGAAAAATACAAACAATGGAATGCAGCTTTTGATGCGGGTTATGCTGCAGCTCTTAATAAATCGATAATTGTGATTCATAGTGATGATCATCAGCATGCACTTAAAGAGCTTGATGCCGCCGCCGCCGCCGTTGCATCTGATCAAAAACAAGCAGTTCGTATATTAAAATATGTTTTAAAAGGTTCTTTAAAATAAAATTTTATGCTCACTTATATAATTCCATTTATAATATTAATCTTAGTTGTTGTATTTATTCATGAATATGGACATTATTATTTTGCAAGAAAATATGGAGTAGGAGTTACTGATTTTTCTATAGGATTTGGTAAAGAAATATTTGGTTGGAATGATAAATTTGGAACCAGATGGAAAATATGCTGGATACCACTTGGGGGATACGTAAAATTTTTCGGTGATAGAAATGTTTTTTCACAAGCAGATCATGAAAAAATTTTAAAACAATACAATAAAGAGGATCAAGAAAAACTGTTTGTAATTAAACCTTTGTATCAGCGAACTTTAATTGTATTTGGTGGACCATTAGCAAACTTTTTACTAGCTATAGTTATTTTTTTTTCAATATATACTTTTATTGGAAAAGATTTTACTCCTGCGATTATTAATGAAGTTCAAAAAGATAGCCCTGCTATGATTGGTGGACTTAGAGATAATGATGTTATTTTAGAAATCAATAATAATAAAGTTGAAAGCATCATGGATGTTTCAAAGTTTATCACCACTTCAACAGGAGACGTTATTATTTTTAAAGTTGAAAGATTTAATCAAGAATATTTACTTAAAATTAAACCCAATATAGTTTTAAGTGATGATAATTTAGGTAACAAAATTAATAAAAGAATGGTTGGTATTAAACTTGGTGCTTATAATAATGAAATTAATCATGTAAAACTAGGACCTGCACAAGCATTAATTCATTCAGTAAAAGAAGTTTATTTCGTAAGCACATCATCTCTTAAATATATTGGTAGTATGTTAAGAGGTACAGGTGATAGTTCTCAATTAGGAGGACCAATTAGAATTGCCAAAATAACTGGTCAGGTAGCTGAAATTGGAATTTTACCATTTATTTCTATAATGGCTTACATTTCAATAAGCCTTGGTTTAATTAACTTGTTCCCAATACCAATGCTAGATGGTGGTCACTTGATGTTTTATGCATTTGAAAAATTTTTAGGACGTCCTCTATCTCAAAAAGTTCAAGAAGGTTTTTTTCGAATCGGAATCTTTTTGTTGTTATCATTAATGTTTTTTACAACCTTTAATGACTTAAAAGACCTTGGTTTATTTAATTAATTTTATTTTTTAAATCGTTAAAAATATAAGTAAAATCAATACTAATTTAAGCTACAACTACATATTGTATGTAAAATAAAATTAGACACTAAAAAAAAGCTTGATTTATCAACGTTTATGACAAGTATGATAATTAACCAACATAACCGGAGCTAAAATGAACAAAAAACAACTAATTGCACAGCTTTCAGGCTCTTTAAGTTTGAGCAAAGCCGATGCTGAAAGAACATTTGATACAATTACCAACACTATTTTAGATGCACTAAAAGGTGATGATTCAGTTAAAATCGCTGGATTTGGTACTTACAAAGTAGCAAAGAGAAAAGCTAGAGTTGGAAGAAACCCGAGAACAGGTGAACAAATTCAAATCGCTGCTTCTCAAAAAGTAAAATTCTTACCTGCTAAAGCTTTAAAAGAAGTATTCAATAAATAATTATTTTTTTAACAGCCCTAACGTTTTCAAAACATGTTTAGGGCTGTTACTATATGCAAATACTGCATAGCAATTTTTCCTAATCAGCGTTAGTTTTTAAAATTAATAAAATTATAAGACATAATCTTAACAGGAGGTCTTATGACTAAATTAATAAACAGAATATCAACACCACTTATTAGTTTAATTTTATTATTGAACATGAGTAGTGCGGGTATGGCAGAGACAACAGTGTCTGCTGAAGTGGGGTTTATTTTTAATACTCTATTATTTTTAATTTGTGGTTTCCTTGTCATGTTTATGGCGGCAGGTTTTGCAATGCTAGAATCTGGTATGGTAACTTCAAAAAGTGTTTCAGTAATTTGTGCAAAGAATATTGGTCTTTATGCAATTGCTGGAATTATGTTTTGGCTAGTTGGTTACAACTTAGCTTATGGTATTCCAGAAGGTGGATATATAGGATCATTCACACCTTGGTCAGATGCAAGTGCAATTGATACTGGTTATGCCGATGGTTCTGATTGGTTTTTCCAAATGGTATTCTGTGCAACAACAGTTTCAATTTGCTCAGGTGCTATGGCTGAAAGAATCAAGTTATGGCCATTCTTCTTATTTGCAGCTATTTTAGCTGGAGTAATTTATCCAATCGTAATGGGTTGGCAGTGGGGCGGAGGCTGGTTAGCTGAACTTGGTTTCTCTGACTTTGCTGGCTCAACATTAGTTCACTCAACAGGTGGTGCAGCTGCATTAGCAGGTATTATTTTGTTAGGTGCTAGAAACGGAAGGTTTGATTCTGCAGGGAATCCAAAAGCGTTAAAACCTTTTGCAGCTTCTTCAATTCCATTAGTAACAATAGGTGTATTTATTCTATGGTTAGGTTGGTTTGGATTTAATGGTGGTTCTCAATTAGCATTAGGTACTTTTGATGATGCAGTTGCGATCTCTACAATATTTATCAATACAAATCTTGCTGCTTGTGGTGGTGTATTAGCAGCAGCCACAATTACAAGATTAATGTATGGTAAAACAGATGTGATTCAAATGTTAAACGGAGCAATTGGTGGCTTGGTTGCTATCACCGCTGAACCTTTAGCACCATCACCATTTGCAGCTATCTTAATAGGTGCAATAGGTGGATTGATCGTTGTATTTGGAACTAAATTATTATTTAGTTTTAAACTTGATGATGTTGTAGGTGCAATTCCAGCTCACTTATTTGCTGGAATTTGGGGTACATTAGCAGTTCCACTAACTAATACTGATGCAACATTCAGTGCTCAGTTAATTGGTGTACTTGCAGTTAACATTTTTGTGTTTGCAGTGTCTTACATTGTATGGTCGATAATGAAAAGTCTCTTTGGAATCAGATTAAGTAAAGAAGCTGAAACTAAAGGTACGGACGTTACCGAAACAGGTGTAATTGCTTACGCAATAAGAGACTAATTGCATGCAATAAAGAGGCTCTTCGATCTCCATATCGTTATCTCATTGGAGGGCCTCTTAAATAACAGAATAACTATCTCTCTCTCTTATAGTTAGTAAAAGGCCCCTTTTAGGGGCCTTTTTTTATACACATGCTCTATTGTCATAACTCTTTTGATTAATCAGCAATTCTTAAACAAAAAAACTTTAATAAAAGATCATTCATAACAAGGAGAGATAATGATTAATTTATTTAAAAAAATAACACTCAGTCTTGTAATTTTTCTTAGTATTACAAGCTTAGCTTCAGCAGAAACAACTATATCAGCTGAAGGACAATATATATTCAACACACTTGGTTTTTATTTAGGCGGTGTGTTAGTGGCATTTATGGCAGCAGGATTTTGCATGCTTGAATGTGGTTTGGTTACCACAAAGAGTGTATCAACAATTGCAGCAAAAAATATTGGTAAATTTGCTATAGCATCAATTGTATTTTTTTTATGCGGATATAATCTTGCATATGGAATACCTGAAGGTGGTTACATTGGATCATTTTCAATTTGGAGTGACTCATCTGAAATAGGAACTGGATATTCTGATTATTCTGATTGGTTCTATCAAGCGATGTTTGTTTGCGCGACTGTATCAATCGTATCAGGTGCTGTTGCAGAAAGAATTAAAATTTGGCCATTTTTTATTTTCTCAGCAATAATGGCTGCATTCATTTATCCAATCTCTATGGGTTGGCAGTGGGGTGGCGGCTGGTTAGCTACTGCTGGTTTTTCTGATTTTGCAGGATCAACTTTAGTCCATGCTTGTGGTGGTGCTGCTGCATTAGCTGGTGTAATAGTTTTAGGTGCAAGAGCTGGTAGGTTTGGAAAAAGAGGTGAGACTAAATCTTTAGTTCCTTTTGCTGCGTCTAGTATTCCTTTAGTTACACTTGGAACTTTTTTATTATGGTTTGGTTGGTTTGGTTTTAATGGTTTTAGTCAATTAGCAGTTGGAACTTTTGATGATGTTACAGCAATTAGTAAAATTGCAGTTAACACTCATTTAGCTGGTGCAGCTGGAACAGTAACTGCAGCTGTAGTCACTAGATTAATTGGTGGTAAAACAGATATCATAATGATGTTAAACGGTGCTTTAGCAGGTCTAGTTGCAATAACTGCTGAACCATTAAACCCTAGTCCAATTCTTGCAATGGTAATTGGTTCAATTGGAGCTATCATTATGTACTTTGGAACTAAGTTTTTAGAGTCTAAACACATAGATGACGTTGTTGGTGCTATTCCAGTTCACATGTTTGCTGGTATCTTTGGAACATTGGTAGTTCCAATTTCAAATCCAGACACAACATTTGGAACTCAGTTTACAGGTGTTCTTGCTGTATGTGTATTTAGTTTTGTACTTTCTTACATAGTTTTCAGAGCACTCAAAGAAACTATTGGTTTAAGAATTAGTGCACAAGCTGAAAAACTTGGAACTGATGTCGCTGAAGTAGGTGTAAAAGCATACGCAATCAGAGACTAAAAAATTATCTCTTTATATAATATTTAAAGGTCCCTTAGAAATAAGGGGCCTTTTTATTTTATGAAATACTTTTAAGGGTTTCTAAGATTTCTTTTGCGTGATCTTTAACTTTAACATTGTCCCAAATCTTTATAATTTTCCCCTTTTTATCTATTAAAAATGTAGATCTAATAATACCCATAAATTCTCTACCCATAAATTTTTTTTTACCCCAGACTTTATACTTTTTAAGGACTGTTAATTTTTCATCGGCTAATAAATCAAATTTTATCTTATATTTTTCTCTAAATTTATCATGACTTTTTATACTATCTTTTGAAATTCCATAAACTTCACACTCTAATTTTTTAAATTTTGATAGTGATTTATTAAAATCATTAGTCTCTATAGTGCACCCTGGCGTATCATCCTTTGGATAAAAATAGATGACAACATATTTTCCAAGTGAGTCTTTTAATGAATATTTTTCATTTGAGGTTGATGGCAGTATAAAATTAGGAGCTTTAGTATTAACTTTTAATTTCATGATTTATTTTTATTCCATAGTTTTTTATAGTTTACAAAAGGCGAAAGTCCATAGATTGAATTAATATTGGTATAATGAACTGCAAGAGCTGGCATTGGACTTATACATAATTCTTTTTTATATATTCCATGAAATGGTTTTTCAAAAGGAAAATGTTCAAATTCACATGTACTGATTAATTTTTTAAAATGTTTATTAATAATTTTTTTACTAGTCAAAAAGGTGCACAAAGACTCATCTACTGATCTCCAATGATACTTATTACCTAATAAAATTTTTGAGTTTGGTAATCTAGTGTAAAGATAAGGATAATCTGCAGGACATAAAATTAACTCTTTACCAGTCTGGCTTGAAATTCTTTCGTATGCAAAAATCATTTCACCAATTGCATCAATATTATGGATATAATCATCTTCTACAAAATAAACTAAATCGTTACAATTTTTTCCTAAATTTAACGATTG
>CACDYK010000025.1 GCA_902556905.1 uncultured Pelagibacteraceae bacterium | reverse complement strand
GGAGAAATGTTATCCCCACCTGCACTTACAATAATATCTTTTTTTCTGTCAGTAATTTTTAAATAACCATCCTCGGGGTCTATTTTTCCTATATCACCTGTATAAAGCCATCCATCGATTATTACTTCGTCAGTTTCTTTTTTTTTGTTCCAGTATCCCAACATTACATTTTCACCTTTGACCAAAATTTCTCCATCTTCGGCAATTTTAACTTGGTTTCCTCTGAAAGGTGGACCAACAGTTTCTACTCTTATCTTATGTATGGGGTTGCAACTTACTACTGGTGATGTTTCAGTTAGGCCGTAACCTTGAAGCGTAGGCAATCCTATAGAATTCAAAAATTCTCCTATTTCTTTGTCTAATGCACCTCCACCGGAAACAAAAGCTTTTAAATTTCCCCCAAATTGTTTTTTTATTTTTTTTCTAACTAATACCTCAACTATTAAATTAAGTAATTTTTCAAAAAAATTCATTTTTTGATTTAATAATTTTTTTTTACCTAATCTGAGGGTTGCATTAATTAATTTAGCTTTAAGACCTGTTTGCTTTTTCAGATTAATATTAATTTTATTATAAAGATTTTGATAAAATCTCGGAACAGCTGTCATGATTGTTGGTTTTGCTTCAGATATATTTTCTAGAAGTTTTTCTATTTTTTCTGCATAAAATACTTTTGCTCCCACAGCTATCTGGGCGAATTGCACACAATGTTCGTAGGAATGGGAAAGAGGAAGCCAAGTTAAAAATACTGGTCTTGAATTAAACAAAGGTTTCATAATTTCACAAGCCCCTACAAGATTATTTAAAATTCCACCATGACTTAAGATTACTCCCTTAGGATTTCCACCAGTTCCAGATGTGTAGATTATACAAGCTGGTGAAGTTCTTTTTAACTTTTTATTTTGGATTTTGTCATCTTCTAATAAATTATTTTTTATTATGATATTAAAATCTAAATACTTCTCTTTGTTTGCTATATTTAAATTATGAATTACTTTATTAACTTCATCTAATGTTATGACTTTATTAATAAAATCTTTTTCATCTATAGTATTACTTAATTTTTTTAACATTTCATAGTTTGAAACTATGACTAAACTAGGTTCACAATCTTCAATTAAATATCTATAATCATCTTCGGTGTACGTAGTGTATGCCGGGACCGTAATTCCACCTGATAACATAATAGACATATCAGAAATAAACCACTCAGGTCTGTTTTCAGAAACCAAAAGGCATCTATCACCTTCTTTTATATTTTCTTTAATTATCTTTGATAATTTTAAAATATTTTTTTGTGACTCCTCCCAAGTATATGTTTTTTTATTATTTGGGTTTAACCATTCTAAAAAGATGCTTTCTTTATTTTGTTTTTCTGCTTGAAAAGAAAATAGTTCGATTAAGTTATTTAAGTTGTCTAAATTCATAATTTTTTGGTGGGCGAAGAGAGAATCGAACTCTCACTTCTTGCAAAACACGATTTTGAGTCGTGCGCGTCTACCAGTTCCGCCATTCGCCCATAATATTCAATTAATTATATTTAAATAGTATAAGAACTAAATTTATATTAAAACCAAAAAATGTTTCAAACACTTTACAAAAAATGTTTAGATCTAGCTTCGCATAAAAGTTCAAATTTTTATTTAGGTCTTGTCTCTTTTATTGAAAGTTCATTTTTTCCTATTCCACCAGATGTGATGATTATTCCAATGGTAATTGCTAAAAAAAAAGCATTTATAAAAATATTTTTAATAGCGTCTATATTTTCAGTTTTAGGAGGTATCTTAGGATATCTGATTGGCTATCTATTTTTTGATTTAGCGATGTATGTCATCGAGTTTTATAATTATACAGATAAAGTTAAAGATTTGAAATTAAGTATGTCTGAAGGAAATAGCTTTCTGGCTTGGTTAAGTATCCTTTTTTTAGCAGGCTTTACACCTTTGCCATATAAAGCATTTACAATAGCAAGCGGATTAATTGCTTTCAACTTACCTGTTTTTATATTCGTTAGTTTAATTTCAAGAAGCCTAAGATTTTTTATTGTTGCATTTCTGTCCTATAAATATGGAGAATTATTTACTGAATATATGAACAATCATGGATCAAAATGGTTTACTGTAATTGGAATTTTATTAGTTATAGTGTTTGTATTTGTATATTTAGTTTTAAAATTTAATGGTTAAAGATAGAAGACAATTATTAATTAAGATTATTTTTTTAGTCAGTACTCTTGCTTTATTATCAGCATTTTTTATTGAGTATATCTTAGGTCATCAACCTTGTAATCTTTGTATATTTGAGAGAATTCCATATCTTTTGGCAATAATAATAATTTTATTTAATTTCAAATTTAATCAATTTGAAAAATTTTTTATACTTTTACTTGTAATTGTGTTTTTGTTTGGAACTATTTTATCACTATATCACTTAGGTATTGAGCAGGGTTTTATTCGAGAGTCGTTAGTTTGTGATTTAAAAAGCGGATCTAATTTGTTGTCAAAAGAAGAAATTTTAAAACAATTGCAGGAAAAAGATGTTAGCTGCAAAGATGTAACATTTAAAATTTTTGGATTATCGCTTACAAGCTATAATATTTTAATATCTTTACTAATTAGTATTAGTTCAGGAAAAGTTTATTTTGATTATGACAAAAATTAATAAAAAAAAAGTAGAAGAATTTATTAGGGTTGATCATGCTGGAGAACGTGGAGCTGTTAAGATTTATGAGGGACAGCTATTAGCGTTAAATACTTTTGTAAAAGACGAAAACCTCAAGAAAACAATTGAAGAAATGAAAGAGCATGAGAAAGAACATTGTGAGTTTTTTGAAAATGAAATTAAAAAAAGAAATATCCAACCAACAAAACTTTTACCCCTATGGGATTTGTTGGGTGTTGGTTTAGGCTTTAGTTCAACATTGTTAGGAAAGAAAGCTGCTATGCTTTGCACTGCTTCTGTTGAAGAAGTTATAGAGAAACACTATCTGAATCAGATTAATCAACTTGATATCAATGAAAAAGATCTTAAAAAAACGATTACAAAATTTAGACAAGATGAAATAGATCATAAAGATATAGCTTATAATAAAGGTGCTACTAAAAAAGGTCCTTATTTTTTGTTGGATAAAATTATTAAGACAGGTTCAAAAATTGCAATAAATATTTCTGAGAAAATCTAGGCTTCTAACTCAACATCCCAATATAAATAATCCATCCAACTTTTATGCAAATAATTAGGTGGAAAATTTTTACCATTTTTATGCAAATCCTCAGTTGATGGACGATAAGGATGTTGGTTAAGTTTCATATCTGAGTTTTTCAATAATTTACCACCCTTTTTTACATTACAGGCAGAGCATGCGGTTACAACATTATCCCAATTAGTTTCACCACCTTTTGATCTTGGCAACAAGTGGTCAAAAGTTAACTCCTCACCACTACCACAATATTGACAAGAAAACTTATCTCTCAAAAAGACGTTAAATCTCGTAAAGCTAGGTTTTGTTTGCGGAATTATATAATCTTTCAATGCGATAACACTTGGTAATTGCATATTAAATGATGGGCTTCTTATTATTCTATCATAATTACTTACTATTATCACTCTACCTAAAAAAACAGATTTTACAGTATCTTGCCACGACCATAAAGATAAAGGATAATAACTTAGTGGTCTATAATCAGCATTAAGAACTAAAGCTGGACACTTTTCTAATGAAACATTTTGTTCTATAAAATTATTCATTGAATATTTTTAACTTACTTAAACAATTTTATCAATAATAAGAGACGTTAATTTTTTTTTAAAATATAATTAAGAGCTGTACTTGAAGCTTCAATAGGAATATGATGATCACAATTTTTTATCAAAAGTGTTTCAACACCAACATTGTTTCTAATTAAAAAATCTTTTGCTTCTAAAAGATGTGTTGAGGATACAACTTGATCTGAGTCACCGTGAATCAATAAAGTATCAGTAGAATTTTTAATTCTTGATTTTAAATTATTTTGATCAATTATTTTTCCAGAAAATCCTACGATACACGAAAATTTTTCATCGGATGTTAATCCGACATTCAATGACATCATACAACCTTGACTAAAACCTGATAAACATATCTGATTATTTTTTAAATTAAACTCTTGCTTGATCTCATTAATAAATAGTTTAATTTTTTCCTCAGCCTTAATTGATTGATCAAGTATATAATCTGTGTCATCTTTAGTGAGATCAAACCATTGAAATCCTGATGGATTTATAGGACAAATCTCATGTCCATTTGGACAAATAAAAATGGTATTTGGCATGTGCCTTTTCCAGTTTAAAGTTAACATACTTATGTCTTTACCATCACCTCCATATCCATGTAGCAAAATAATAGCTTTTTTTATTTCCGCTCCCTCTTCAGGTTTTATTATTATTGAATCTAGGCAAAATGTCATAGTTGATAAATTATGTTTTTATTTTTTAAAAACAATCTACAGTATTTATATGATTTCAGGAATATTTGTTAAAGTACTCTCAATAGTTCTTTTAATAGCAGTAGGTATTGTTTTAATTTTAGGGATTGGAACTCTTTTCAAAGGAGGGGAAACCAGCAAAAAATACTCAAATAAATTAATGCAATTAAGAGTTCTTATTCAATTTGTAGCAATACTTGTTCTAGTTGGATTTGCTTATTATTTTAAAAACTAATTATAGGTTTTAAGCCAATTTATAAATTTTTTATTATCAAAATTAATTGATCCAATAATTCTGGCAAATTCTTTTCCATCTTTATCTAAAAGAATTGAAGTTGGAACTCCACGTAAGGAGAATATTTTTGCAAGAGTTGTCGGTGCATCAAAATATGGATTAAAATTTTTAATATTCAAATCTTCAAAAAAATTATCAACTTTTTTTTTATTTTCTTGAGATATATTAATTGCGAAAACTTTTAAATTACTCAAATTTTCATTTATTTGAAGTCTATCTAAAGATGGCATCTCTTCTTTACAAGGCTCGCACCATGTTGCCCAAAAATTTAATAAAAGTAAGTTTCCATTAAATTGTTTAATGTTAATTTTTTTATCATTTTTATCTAAAAAGGTAACATTATCATAGACTTTTAGATCTTTATGAATGACAATATTTTTTATTTCAGATACATCATTAGCAAAGACATTATTTGTCAAAAAAATAAATAATATTAAAAATCTCATGTTAAATAGTTATAATTAAATATCATGGCAAAAAATAAAAACAACCAAGCAATCTGGAATACTCGTATAAAAAAAAGTGCGTCATCTATATTTCAAAAAGTTGGTAATTCAATTGATATTGATAAACGACTTTATAAAGAAGATATTCAAGGGTCTATTGCACATGTAGAGATGTTGTTTAAACAAAAAATAATATCTTTCAAAATTAAAAATAAAATTATTTATGGTCTTACAAAGATAAAAAAAGAAATTTCTAATAAAAAATTTGAGTTCAATAAAAAATATGAAGATATTCATATGAACATTGAAAAAAGACTTTTTCAAATAATTGGTGAAGAAGCAGGTTATGTCCACACAGGAAGATCTAGAAACGATCAAGTAATTACGGACTTTAAAATTTGGATAAAATCTTCAACTAAAGAAATCAATATTAATTTAGATAAAGTAATTAAAAGTACTCTAAAATTAGCAGAAAAAAATATACATACTATCATGCCTGGTTTTACACACCTCAAAAATGCACAAGCTATTTCTTTTGCTCATTATTTAATGGCTTACGTTGAAATGTTTAATAGGGACAAAAAAAGATTCACAAATAATTTAGATAGCTTAGATGAGAATCCTCTGGGTGTAGCTGCACTCACTGGAACTTCATTCAATATAGATAGAAATTATACTAGTAAAAAACTAGGGTTTAAAAAACCAACAAATAATTCAATTGACACCGTTTCTGATAGAGATTTTGTTTTAGATTTTTTATATAGTGTTTCTGTTTGTTCAATGCATATATCAAGAATTGCAGAAGAGCTTATTATTTGGAGTTCAGATGGTTTTAATTTAATTAAACTTTCAGATAAAGTTGTAACAGGCTCTTCAATAATGCCTCAAAAGAAAAATCCTGATTTATTGGAATATTTGAGAGGAAAATCTGGAAGTAGCTATGGAAACTTGTTTTCAATGCTTACAATTTTAAAAGGACTTCCATTATCTTACTTCAAAGATCTTCAAGATGATAAGGAGATTGTTTTTAAGTCAAATGATACTTTAATCAATTGTCTTAAAATTTTTGATGAAATACTAAAAAATTCAAGCCCTAATAAAAAAAAAATGATTGAGCTTGCAAACTCTGGATATATTACAGCAACAGATTTAGCAGACTATCTTGTAAAAAATCACTCAATGTCTTTTAGAAAAGCTTATCAAAAAACAGCTACTATTGTTAATTTAGCTGAAAAGAAAAGAAAGAGACTTGATGAATTAAGCTTAGAAGAATTAAAAAAAATTGAGCCAAAATTAAATAACGAAGTTTT
>CACDYK010000024.1 GCA_902556905.1 uncultured Pelagibacteraceae bacterium | reverse complement strand
ATAGATAAGCATTATGAGAAATCCAAATAATCCATGTCTATTTTGTAATTCAAAGGCGAGCGGTATTGCTCATGAAAATGATTTAGCGTACGCAAGCTACGATACTTATCCTGTTACAGAGCAACATTGCCTAATAATTCCCAAAAGACATGTAGTTGATTATTTTGAACTATCTAATGAAGAGCTTATCGCATGTAATGATTTGATTAAAATTGTAAAAAATGAGGTTCTAGATAAAGATAAAAGTATAAAAGCATTTAACGTTGGAACTAATGCTGGAAAAATAGCCGGACAATCAATAATGCATTGTCATATTCATTTGATTCCAAGAAGAGAAGGTGATGTTGACAACCCCCAAGGCGGAGTTAGGGCTGTAATACCAAAAAATCAGCATTATAAACGTAAAATATAAATTATAGGTTGTTATTAAAGACACATTGACCAATACTTAGGGTTGAACTATAGAATTAAGTAGATTAGAAAACTTTTAATTTTTACTATAAAATTTACACAAGGGTAACATGTTAAATACAAATCCATTTTCTATTTTAGCTGAGACGGTATCGCCGTTTGCTATGCAAAGCTTTATTATTGCTATGATTGTTTTAATAGCACTAGGAACAATTATTCAAATGATACATCATAAAAATATTACTTATTTCTTTAACAATGCAAAAAAAGCAAAATTGCAGGCAACAAGAGAAATCGGAGCTGGAGAGAAAGCCTCAATAATTGCAAAAACAACTGTTGTTGATATTGGAACTACCGCAGAGCTTGGATTTGGAAAAAGAAGATTATCTCACGTTCTTGGAATGTATGGCACCATTATTTTTTGGGTTTCATCAGCAATGTTAGTTTTTTGTTATACTGGAATTGATAAATCTGCATCTTCAATGTGGTCAATGTTATGGCATGTTGGAGCGATCCTAACTTGTGTTGGAGGTTATTGGTTTTGGTTTTTCTTAAGAGTTGATGTGTCTGCAGAAGCTCATCCTTGGTACAGAATAATTAAAGCAGATTTGTTCGTTTTAGCATTATTAGCATGCTCTACTTTTGGCTTAGCTTGGTCATATACTCAATTTAACGGTCAAACAGGACTTTCATTTTTATTTTTGACTTTATTTGTTGTTTCAAATTTAGTCTTATTTGGTGGAGTTTACTGGTCTAAATTTGCTCACATGTTTTATAAGCCTGGGGCAGCAATACAAAAAAATCTTGCTGAAGCTGATGGATCTAGAGATAATTTACCTCCACCAGCAGACGCACCTGAACAATTTGGTTTAGGCATTAAAAGAGAACAACCTAAACATTATTAATTATGAAAATTTTAAATAAGGAGAGAAAATAATATGTCAACATTTGTATACATGACTAGATGTGATGGCTGCGGTCATTGCGTAGATATTTGCCCATCAGATATAATGCACATTGATGAAAACATTAGACGTGCAAAAAATATTGAACCTAACTTTTGTTGGGAATGTTATTCTTGTGTTAAAGCTTGTCCTAATCATGCTATTGATGTTAGAGGTTACGCTGATTTTGCTCCAATGGGTCATAGTGTTAGAGTAAGACGTGAGGAAGAAAAAGGAACTATTTCTTGGAAAATTAAATTTAGAAATGGAACTACAAAAGATTTTGTATCTCCGATTACAACAAAACCATGGGGTAAATTTATCCCTAAACTTGCTGATGGAGACAAGCCTAATCAAGGTGAAATTAATTCTCAAAGATTATACACTGAGCCTGAAGGACTTAATATTGATGGTGAATTACCAGTTGTTCCAAAAGACTCATTTAAAAAAGGAGTTTACTACTAATGGCTAAGCATAAAACACATTATGAAGATTGCGATGTACTAGTCGTTGGTGGTGGTATGGCAGGAACTGGTGCTACTTTTGAAGCTAGACACTGGGGTAGAGATATGAAAATTATTTGTGTTGAAAAAGCAAATATTGATAGAAGTGGAGCTGTTGCTCAAGGTCTTTATGCGATCAACTGTTACATGGGAATGCAGTGGGGTGAAAACCAACCTGAAGACCACGTAAGATACGCAAGAAATGATTTAATGGGAATGGTTAGAGAAGATTTAGGTTACGATATGGCTCGTCACGTTGACTCAACAGTTCACATGTTTGATGAGTGGGGTCTTCCAATGATGAAAAATGAAGAAACTGGCAGATATCTTAGAGAAGGTAAATGGCAGATAATGATTCATGGAGAAAGCTATAAGCCAATTGTTGCAGAAGCTGCAAAAAAATCTGCCGATAAAATTTACAATAGAATTATGATTACTCATTTATTAATGGATGAGTCTCAAGAAAACAGAGTAGGTGGTGCTGTTGGATTTAATATGAGAACTGGTGACTTCCATGTGTTTAGAGCAAAAGCTGTTATAGTTGCAGCTGGTGGTGCTTCTCATATTTTCAAACCAAGAGCAGTTGGTGAAGGAATGGGAAGAACTTGGTATGCACCTTGGAGTAATGGTTCAGCTTATGCTTTACCGATTGCAGCTGGAGCTAAAATGACACAAATGGAAAATAGAATTGTGTTATGCAGATTTAAAGATGGATATGGTCCTGTTGGCGCATACTTCCTACACTTAAAAACTTACACTCAAAATGCCAATGGTGAAAACTATGAGAAAAAATGGTACGATCAAACAAAAGAGCTTGTTGGCGAATATATTGATCATCACCCAACACCAACTTGTTTGAGAAATCATGCATTTATTCAAGAAACGATGGCTGGTGGCGGACCAATTCATATGGTTACTACTGAAGCTTTTCAAGACCCTCATTTAGAAACTGTTGGATGGGAAAATTTCTTAGGTATGACAGTTGGTCAAGCAGTTGTTTGGGCATCTCAAAATATTGATCCAAAATATACAAATCCAGAATTAACAACATCTGAGCCATACGTAATGGGTTCTCATGCTACATGTTCAGGAGCTTGGGTAAGTGGTCCAGAAGATTTATCTCCACCAGAATATTTCTGGGGATATAACAGAATGCTTACAATTGATGGATTATTTGGAGCAGGTGATACTGTTGGTGGAAGTGCTCATAAATTTTCATCAGGTTCATTTACTGAAGGTAGATTAGCTGCAAAAGCTGCAGTTAAATATATTGAAGATAAAAAAGCTGAAGGTTTAAAAGTAACTGATAAACAATGCGAAGATTTTAAAGCTAAAGTTTATAAACCACTTGAAACTTACACGGTTGCTCAAAATGAAATAACTGGAGGAACGGTTTCTCCAAGTTATATTTCTCCAATTCAAGGACTACAACGACTACAAAGAATAATGGACGAGTATGTGGGTGGAATAGCCACTAATTACATGACTAATGCTAATATGCTTAAGAGAGGTTTGGAACTTTTAGCTTGGTTAGAGGAAGATCTTGAAAACGTTGGTGCTGAAGATTATCATCAGTTAATGAGAGCTTGGGAGTTAAAACACAGAGCTTTAACTTCTCAGTGTGTAACAGAACACACTATGTTTAGAGAAGAAACGAGATGGCCAGGATACTACTATAGAGGCGATCATATGAAACTTGATGATGACAATTGGCATTGTCTAACAGTTTCAAGACGAGATCCTAAAACTGGTAAGTTTAGTATGGAGAAAGTCCCTGTCTACCATATCGTGGATGAGAACGAGAAGAAAAAAGCTTCGTAATTAAATTTTAAGTAAATAACATGGATATACTGTCAATGAAAGACGATGAGGTTTATGCAGTTGCTAAACCTATCTGGGATAATTTGGTTAAATCATCAAATCTAAAGGATTATGGTGGATTCACTAAAGATTTTTCAACACAGATGCTTTTTGGAGCTAACGAAGTTGAGCTTGGCAAACAGTGGGCCAACAATAAGATAATTACGAATTTAAAGGAAACTTTTGAACCATTTGGGTGCCTTAGAAGAGGTGTCCATGTTACTGTTCTTATAAAACAAACTAATACAGAAATTTCAGGTGAGTTTTTGGGTAGACTTGTTTTGGGCGTGGAGGATGATGTTGTTAAGGTCTTTGGAGCAACCATCTACTAAATAAAATTTAATCAAATCTTAAATATTTATTTGACAATTATCGTCATGGGTGTATTGACGGTTCAAATGCTACTTTCTAACATAAAAATCATAAATAAAATTAAAGATCTTAAAGTCGTTATAATAAAAACAGGTATATTTATGAGCCTTGCTGCTTATTGGGGTGTTATATTAGTTGGAACATTTATCACATTTAACTAAGTTGTTTTTTAACAATTTTTAAATTTTTTATGGAAGTATTTTTACCCATAGCTCAAGTCTTTGTTAATCCTGTCGAAATACTTTTGTTAAGTGCAATTGTCGGAGTACTTTCTGGTTTGTTTGGTGTGGGAGGTGGTTTTTTAATGACGCCATTTCTAATTTTTTTAGGTGTACCCCCAGCGTATGCAGTTGCTAACGAAGCCAATAATATTTTGGCTACATCAGTATCAGGATCTACAACTCATTATTTAAAAAATACTTTAGATTATAAAATGGGCTTCATGATTGTTATTGGTGGAACAATTGGAACTGCTTTAGGGATTTATACTTTTACATATTTCAAAGGTATAGGAAAAATAGATACAGTTATATCTTTAGCCTATATGTATATACTTGCCATCATTGGTACATTAATGTTGGTAGAAAGTCTTAGAGAAATAGACAGAGCTAAAAGAAACATAGTAATTAAAAAAAAATTACATGTTCACTATTGGATTCATGGTCTTCCATTACGAATGAGATTTCCAAAATCAAAATTATATGAAAGTATATTTACGCCAATTTTGATAGGTTTGTTGGTGGGATATATTGCAGCAATCATGGGAATAGGTGGTGCCTTTATTTTGGTACCTGCGATGATTTATATTATTAAAATGCCAACAAGATTAGTTCCTGGAACTTCTTTATTTGTAACTATCTTTGTAAGTGTAATAGTTACTTTTTTGCATTCATTTAACTATGGCTCAATAGATTTAATGTTGGTGGTAATGCTAGTTATTGGATCTATTATAGGTGTTCAGTTGGGACAAAAACTTGGAGAAAAAATTGATAGTTCTGGACTTAGAGCATTGCTAGCAATCTTACTGTTGGTTGTTGGTATAGCAATTGCCTATGATACTTTTTTTGCTGAACAAGCTCAAACAGAAATATCTAGTATATCAAATTCAGATTTAAACTTTTTCTCAAAATTTATTAAAGAATTTTCAAATGATATGCCATTCTTTTATGGATTATTTTCAATTATGTTTGCTATTTTTCTAGGAGTCGCAGCAGCTTTTATTAGACGCTTTGCCTCAAACTTTAAGAAAAAAATGTTGATGAAATTTAATAAATAAATTTAATTAAAGTTTCAATATATATAAGACTTATAAAACCAACTGTAATAGCTGCAATTAAACCCACAACAAAAGGTTTGTAGCCCATTGATTTTAATTCACTTAAATTAATTGAAATACCTACAGCAGCCATAGCCATAGTTAAAAATACTGTTGCTAAAGTTTTTAAATATCCAATTAAGTTAACCCAAAGATCATAATTATTACTATCAGCTGTAAAGAACTGATCACCAATATTTCTTACAACGATCATTCCTATGAAACCAATGACAAAATAAGGAAAAATACTTAAAATAGAGTAATTTTGACCTTTTAATTCACCTCGATTATATAAAAATGCAAATAATGGTATTAAAATTACTAAAAAAGTGTTTCTTATTAACTTAGTAACCGTTGCAACGTTTAATGTTTCTGGGCTATTAAATTGTTGGTCATAGATTAAACCTGCTGCCGCTACTTGAGAAGTCTCATGAATTGAGGTCCCTAAAAATAAACCAGTTTTTAAAGCATCATTATCAAAATACCATTCTGCAAAATAAGGATAAACAATCATTGCAATAACTCCAAACAATGTAATGTTTGCAATTGCGTAAGCTACTTCTGATTTTTTTGCATTAATAACTGGCGCTGTTGCAACAATTGCAGTTGCCCCACAAACACTTGTGCCTATAGCTATCAAGTAAGACATCTTTGATGAAATAGGTACTTTCTTTATCAATAATTTTACAAGTATAATTACACCAAAAATACAAATAATAATTAATGGTATAGCGATAGATCCAAATTTAATAAGTTCTTCAAAACTTAATCTTATTCCTAAAAAAATAATTCCTAACTTTAAGATATATTGTTGTGTAAAATCTAAACCCACCATCATACCTGGTCTTGGAGTAAATGCATTACCCATTAAAATTCCAAGTAAAATTGCAATGAGAACTGTTGAAATTGGACTTTTAGGAGTTCCAAAAATTTCTATAGCTAAAACATTATTTATTCCTTGAGAGAACAAACAAAATACTAATGCTAATACAACACCAGGAATGACTGTTTTAAAATATTGAAAATTAATAGGCACTAAGTAGATTTTATGCACTTCTGTAGAGTTTAGTCATCACAAATTCTTTGTGACCTAATGCCTCTGCACAAGTTAATCTTCCGTTTGCTACCCTTAATGTTGTTTTGATTAATTCATCTCCAGCTTGAGACATATTCATTTCACGAGTTAAAATTTTTGAAACATCGCAATCAATATGTTCACCCATACCTTTAACAGTTAAAGGGTTTGCAGTTAGTTTAACAACTGGTTCAATTGGATTACCAACAATGTTACCTTGACCCGTTGGAAATAAATGAATATTAAATCCTGCTGCTGCTTGAAGTGTCACACACTCTGCTGCTGCAGATGATGTATCCATAAAGTATAAACCTTTACCTTTGGTTGGTTCCTCTGCTGGTTCTAAAACATCAATAAATTTACAATTTCCAATTTTTTGGAAATTTCCAAAAGCTTTTTCCTCAATTGTAGTTAACCCACCAGCAATATTACCAGCTGTAGGTTGACTTTCTGACAGATCATCAGTTGCTTCCTTTAAAATAAAATCGTTGTAAGAATTCCAAGTTTTCATAAATTTATCAGAAGC
>CACDYK010000023.1 GCA_902556905.1 uncultured Pelagibacteraceae bacterium | reverse complement strand
TAAATCTAAAATCTAAATCAGGTATCCATAGATTAATTAGTGCATTAGAGGAAAGAGGATTTATTAAAAGATTAGCCCACAAAGCAAGAGCGTTAGAAGTAATTAAATTGCCAGAAACCGCTTCTGCAAATGATATTTATAACAGTTTCTCACCTAGTGTAATTAAAGGTGGTTTAGATGAGGTTAATATTAATTCTGAAGAAATGGAAGTTCCTGTTCTTGGGAAAATAGCTGCTGGTACTCCAGTTGAAGCTATCCAAAATGAGGTGTCAAGAATTCCTCTGCCTAGCAATCTAGAAAAAAATGGTGATTACTTTGGATTAAAAGTTCAGGGAGACTCTATGATCGAAGCTGGTATCAATGAAGGAGACACTGTTATTATAAGAAGAACTGATACTGCTGATAATGGAAAAATTGTTGTAGCATTAATTGATGAGCATGAAGCAATGCTCAAAAGAATTCGTAAAAAAGGTAAAGTTGTTGCGCTTGAAAGTGCCAATAGAAACTATGAAACTAAGATTTTTGGACCTGATAGAGTAAAAGTTCAAGGAGTTTTAGTATCTTTATATAGAAACTTTTAAAAAAATAGTCTAAACAACACTGATGTCAAAAGTAGCAACTAGATTTGCTCCATCACCTACTGGAGCTCTTCATATTGGGGGTGTAAGAACAGCACTATTTAACTGGTTATTTTCTAAAAACCAGAGAGGAACATTTCACCTTAGAATTGAAGATACTGACAAAGAAAGATCTAAAGATGAACATAAAATTCAAATTATTAAATCTTTAAAGTGGCTTGGTATAGAGCATGATGGTAAAGAATATGTTCAATCAACTAAAATTAATGATCACATAGATGTAGCCAATGAACTGCTCAAAAATGGTAATGCTTATAAATGTTACTGTTCTAGCGAAGAAATTGAAGAACAAAAAAAAAGAGCTAGACAAAAAAAACTTCCCTATATTTACAATAGAAAATGGAGAGATTTACCAGTATCTGAAGCTCCCAAGGATATTAGACCAGTAATAAGATTTAAAAGTAAAATAAAAGGATCATCAATCCTAAAAGATTTAGTTCAAGGTGATGTTAAAATTGATAATAACACAATTGAGGATTTTATAATTTTAAGAAATGATGGTACTCCGACTTATAATTTGTCTGCCACTGTCGATGATCACCAAATGAATATGACACATATTATTAGAGGAGATGATCATAAGATTAACACTTTCAAACAAATGCAAATTTATTTAGCAATGAACTGGGATTTACCAAAATTTGCGCATATACCTCTAATTCACACAATAGAAGGTAAAAAATTATCAAAAAGAGATAATGCTTCAACACTAGATGATTATTCTAAAATTGGCATTATGCCTGATGCTTTAAGGAATTATTTACTAAGATTAGGTTGGTCTTTTGAGGATAAAGAAATATTTACACTAGAAGAAAGTATTGAGCACTTTAACTTAGAGGGAATTGGTAAGTCTCCCTCTAAACTAGATTTGAGCAGAATTTTATCAATGAATGAGTATTATATAAAAAACATTGACGAAAATGAGCTTTATAAACATCTGGTAGAATACAGTAAAATTTATAAAGAAAAAATAAATCCAGCAAAAGAAGTAAAAATTAAATCATCTTTATCTTTTCTCAAAAATAAAGCAAAAACTTTAGAAGATATTTATAATAATGCAAAATACATAATATTAGATGAAGTAAAATTTGAAGATGAGGATTTAAAATTAATAGATGAAAAGGCAAAAAAAATTATTAAAGAATTTAATAATAATCTAACAGCTATAGAAAACTTAAATAAAGAAAATCTTGAACCAATCGTAAATGAATTAATAAAAAAATATGAGACAAATTTTAAAGGAGTTGGACAACCATTAAGAGTGTCTTTAACCGGTTCGAAATTTGGTCCAGGACTTTATGATATTATAATTTCTTTGGGTAAAGAAGAGGTTAAAAAAAGGTTAGAAAGCAAGGTACTTACTTAAAATTGAAGCTGACTCATTTGAAGAAGATGTTTTAGATTTAATACCCTCTAAAGTTTTGTTACAATCGCTTAATTGTTTTTCTATTAAATTTGGATTTTTTAAAAAATATATAACTGTATTAAAAATTTCTCTAGCATTACATTCTTTTTGTAATAATTCTGGAATTACTTTTCTGCCATTTATTATATTTATAATATTGGCAAATTTAACATTTACTAATAATTTAAAAATCATAAAGTTTATATAGCTTAATTTATAAATTATTATTGACGGAACATTTGCACTTGAAATTTGAAGTGAGACAGTACCTGATTTGGAAACTGCAAATATAGAATTAGATAAAATTTGTGATTTGATATTTTCATCAGAAACAACATCTACGTTATTTAAATCGGTACTATTTATTTTATTAATAATAGAATCTTTATTTTCATCTGTAACATGAAAAACAAAAGAATAAATATTTTCTTTTTTATTCATGAGTTTAATAAAGTCTAACAATATAGGTAAAAGTATATTTATTTCTGATTTACGACTACCTGGAAAAATTGATATAATTTTCTTATCTTTAGATATAAAATCATTTAAATCTGTTTTTACATTTTCATTTTTTTCAATTAGTGGGTGACCTACGAATGTAGTTTTAATATTTTCTGGTTCAAAATATTTTTTTTCGAAATTAAATAATAAAAGTATATGATCTATAAATTTTTTAATTTTTTTAACTCTATTTTTTCGCCAAACCCAAACTTGAGGGGCAACATAATGAATTGTTTTAATATTTTTATTTATCTTTTTAACTCTTTCAGCAACTCTTAATGTAAAGTCAGGGCTATCAACGCTAAACAAAATATCTGGATTAAATTTTATAATTTCATCAACTGTTTTATTAATTCTATTCCTTATCTTAAAAATATTAAGCAATACACTTGTAAACCCAAGATAAGTAATGTCTTTAAGGTCAAAAATTGATTGTATACCAAGCTTTTTAATATGATTTCCCGCTACTGATAAATACTCAATATTTGGATCTTGCAGCATTAGCTTTGAAATAACTGTTGAAGCTAATTTGTCACCAGAGGGTTCACCAGTTAAAATGAATATTTTCTTCATATAATCTTAATAAATATCTTGTTTTTATTGGCAAAGCTTATGCATTTTTCTTTATCTAAGAAAATATTTTTCTTTGATTTTAGAACAATACCTTTTAACCCATATTTTTTACAATCTTTTAATGTATTAAGACCGATTGTTGGTAAATCCATTCTTAAATCTTGTTTTTTCTTAGGTAATTTAATTAAAATTCCTACTGATCCTTTTTTTAACTTTGATAACATTTTTTTAGTTCCTTGATATCCTTCAGTAGCTATAACTTTTTCATCTTTTACAATTAATGCCTGAACATGATCTAAACTATTCAATTGATTAAAATAAAGAACTCCTTTTTTAATAGATTTTATTTCCTTAGAGTTTGGTTTTAGTTTTGTGTAATTTTTAGCTTTTAATGATAGCTCTGGATTAAAAAAATTTGAACTAATAACTTTTATTTTCTCTTTTTCTAATATCTTGATAATTGCCTTTATAATTGCTGCATCACCTGATTTAGCAGCTTTAATCACACTTGGCATATAATAAATACCTTTAAGATCAAGTCTTAGTGTTGAAAATTTAGGTTTAGATATTTTTCCTGCAAACAAAACTTTTTTTGATTTTTTCTCTTTAATTAGATTTATTATTTTTCCAAATTTACCAATACTTATTCGATTTGAATTTATATCTTTTTTAAATTTATTATTTTTTGAAAAATCTATTATAAAATATTTTTTTTTTAATTTTATAATTTTGTTAAGAACAATTTCTGAAAAATCAGTATCGCCTAAAAATAATCCAATCATTTTATTTAGAAAAAGGAGTGCAGATTGGTCTTTTTTTATCTTTTTCTAAAAAATTAACCACTTCTAAAACTAAATCACTCTTTTTAAAATCTTCATTTAAATTATTCAAATTATCAGTTAAGTTTTCATTTCTGAATATTTCCTTATAAGCATTGCTTAGAGTCATTATTTCTTTATTTGGAATATTCTTTCTTCTAAGGCCTATTAAATTTAAACCTTGTAAAACACTTCTGTTTCCGTGAGCTATTCCGTAAGGTATTATGTCTCTTACAACCCCACACATCCCACCAATCATTGCAGACCTACCAACTCTAGTAAATTGCTGAACTGCAGAATTACCACCGATAATAACATTATCTTCAATTTCTGCATGACCGCCTAGTGGAACATTGTTAGCCAAAATTACATCATTTCCAACCATACAATCATGAGCGATATGAGAAGAAACCATAAATAAACAGTTATTACCAATTTTTGTTAATCCACCTCCTCCTTTTGTACCTGGATTAATAGTAACGTATTCTCTAATTTTATTATTATCTCCAATCTCAAGCTTGGTTTCTTCGCCAGCAAATTTTAAATCTTGAGGGTCGTTACCAATTGATGAAAAAGGATATATCTTGTTGTTTTTACCGATCTTAGTGTTACCAGCTACACTTACATGAGATTGTATTTCTGTGTTTTCATCAATTTCAACATTTGGGCCAATTATTGAATAAGCACCTATTTTAACTTTGGAAAAAATTTTTGCTTTACTGTCTATAATTGCTGTTTTATGTATCATCTATTATCTTTTAAAAATTCCCTAATATTCTTGGCTGGATAACCCATCACTTTTGAATTATTAGGTATATCTTTAATCACTCCACTTCCACCAGCTATTTCAACGTTATTACCAATTTTTAAATGTCCTGAAATTCCTGCTTGACCACCAATTTTAACATTATTACCAATAATAGAACTGCCTGCAATTCCTACTTGACCAGCAATAATTGAATTTTTTCCAATTTTAACATTGTGAGCTATATGAATCTGGTTATCTAAAAATGTATTTGATCCAATAATGGTATTAGACATAGAGCCTCTATCTATAGTAGAACCACATCCAATTTCACAATTATCTTCAATTATAACTATTCCCATGTGAGGATATCTTAAATTTTTATTCTGACTTGGAAAAAAACCAAAACCATGTTTTCCTATAGTGCAGTTATCTAGAATTTTAACTTTATCTTTAATTAAACTATTTCTAACTATAGTGTTTGAGCCAATTGAACAATTATCTCCAATAGAAACATTTTTTTCAATAATAGAATTATGACCGATTAAACAATTTGAACCTATTGATACGTTTTGACCAATCAATACATTTTTGCCAAATTTAACCTTATCGTAAAATTTAGTGTTATTAATTTCTTCTACAGTGTCATCAAAATTATCAGTAACGGAATCTGGATAAAATTTCGATGTAATGATGGAGGTTGAAACTAAAACATTATCAACAATTATCGGTTTACAACTGTTAGGTAATTCGTTTTTTAATTTTTCAGTTGTTATACAAAAAGAAGCTTTTGTATTTTTAGCTACAGATTTATATTTTTGGGAATGAAAGAAAGTAATTTCATCTAATTTAGAATTTTGTAAGTCCTTAATATCAATAATATTTGGATTTTCCTCATTTACATCAACTTCAATACTTAGTTCCTTTAATATATCTTTAAATTTAAAAGGACCATTATTTTTGAAAAAGGGATTAGACATATTTGCTTTTAACAAAGCAAAATATAATAAGTTATCAATAATTATTGCTAATTATTTCTTATCTACAATAGTTGCAGACCAGATTGCATCAGCCATTTTTTTATTTTCGACAAAAGCTTCACCTTTATACTTCCAAACTCTACCGTGAGATCTTATAGCTTCAATTTTCAGTAGGAGTTTGCAATCAGGAATTACAGGATTTCTAAAACGAGCCTTTTCTACACCCATAAGAAAAACTAGTTTGTTTTCATATGTGGATTTATCAATACCGTGCGCTGTAAGTGCTGCTGCAGTTTGACCAAATGCCTCAACTATAAGCACTCCAGGCATAACTGGTTGTCCAGGAAAGTGACCTTGTACAAAAAAACTATCTTTTTTAACATTAACAATACCGGTAGCTGATGTTAATTTTTTTATATCATGAAGTTCTTCTATTAAAAGCATAGGGTCTCTATGTGGCAATAAATTTTCAATATCTTTTTTATTCAAACTTTTCATTTATTTAATTTCAATACTTTTAATTTGATTATTAATTAGTTCAATTAAATTTTCTGTAATGTCATAATTTTTATTTGCAATAAAAACATTTTTTTTATCAATTAACATATAAATAGAATTTTCAGCCATATATTTTTCTATAATTGGATTTATTTGATTTAATAGATTTACAATATTTCTATTTCTTTTAATTTTTAATTCTTCGACTTCTTTTATTTTATTATTTTTATATTTTTCAAATTCTACTTGTAATAATTTTAATTCTCTAGTTATTTCTTCTTTGGAAACTAAATTTTTTTTAGCTAATATTTTGCTTTCTTTTTTTTTAAAATTTTCATCACTGGATTTATACTTATTAATCTTTGACTCTTCATCGTTTTTAAGAGAATTTAATGTTGATTTGCCAACAATAGTATTGTTTAAAATAAAATCAATATCTATATATGCAACTTTATCTTTGGCACTCAAAGAACCAATCGATAAAAAAAAAAAAATAATGATAAAAAAAATATTTTTTATTTTAATCATTAAAAAGAAGTTCCTAAATTAAATCTGAATGACTCAGTTTTGTCTCCAGTTTTCTTTGAAAGAGGATAAGCTAAAGTAAAATTCATAGGACCTACAGGACTCATCCAATCTAAAGCCACACCAACAGAAGATCTGATACCATCGCCTTTAATAGAAGAATTGTAATCAACACCCCATATATCTGCAGCATCTGCAAAAATTAAAAAATCCAAATTTTGCGACTCCTCAAAAAATTGAGGTACATTTGAAGCAAAATTAATTGAATAAGAATAATTTCCTCCTATAAAATCATCTCCATCTTTAGGTCCAATTCTACCAGCTTCAAATCCTCTTAATCTATTTGATGGCACTGTGATTCTTTCCGATAATTTAATATCTTTATTATTTAAAGAATTAGCTGCTTCAAAGTGAAATGAAATAGATGAGAAGTTTTTCTCAAAAAAATCAAAATAATGAGAATAATTGTAGTAATTTTTTAGTGTATTAGTATCACTTATAATTGGTAGATCTAACGAATAGAAAGACTTAAACCCTGAAGTTGTTTGAAATTTTTGATTTCTTTTATCGTAATTCATATCTAAATTAATAAAAGAATCCCAATAATTACCTTCTTGCGCTTGTTGTTGAGCAGAAGCCGTACTATTAGTTTCAATTATTTCATAAAAATTTGAGTTATTTATTCCTAAGTAAAAATCGTTAAGGTATTCAAAATTAGTACCAATTCTTATGCCTTTTTTATTAGTCTTATAACCAAATCTTTGATAATTATCATATTCTAATGCCTCTGCAGATACATAAAGTGATCTATCAGAGTTATTATAATTTGGATTTGAAACAGAAAATTTACCTTTAAATGCTTCACCTGATAATTCAAAATTAGTATCTAAGCCAATTC
>CACDYK010000022.1 GCA_902556905.1 uncultured Pelagibacteraceae bacterium | reverse complement strand
AATTTTTTAGATCCCGATACTATTTCAACATCATCATTAGGACCAGTTATGCAGCTAGTTGCCTTCATAAACATTATAGGTTCTGATGGAACTTCTGCTCCAGTTTCAGCAGCATGGTCAGAATAATTTAATCCTATTGCTACGAATTTGCCTGGTTTTGTAACACACGAACCTACTCTTTCACTTGAAGATAATTCTGGAAGTGATGATAAATCAGCACTTTGTAATTTTGTTATAGTTTCAAAATTTACATTTTCAGGGTTTAAATCACTTATATGAGAACTAATATCTCTAATTTTACCATCTTTATCTAATACTGCTGGTTTTTCATTTCCTTTTGTTCCTACTCTTAATAATTTCATATATCTCCTTTTTTTAATTAATTAAATTGTCATTCCACCATCAACTGAAAAAGTATTTCCAGTTGTAAATGTAGATTCGTCTCCTGCCAAATAAATTGCCATAGCTGCTATTTCTTCTGCAGTGCCTAATCTTCCCATGGGTTGTCTTGCAATGAAATCTTTTTTAGCCTGTACTGGATCAGGGCTTTGATTAACTCTATCTTGCCAAGATGGTGAAAAAACTGTACCCGGTGCAATAGAATTACATCTAATATTTTGTTTAACAAAATCTGAGGCAATTGATTTTGTTAAACCAATAATAGCCGCTTTGGATGCTCCATAAACAAATCTATTTGGCAAACCTTTTAAACTTGAAGCTATTGAAGAAATATTAATTATACTTCCACCATTTTGTTTAACCATTAAAGGTATGATTGCTTTACACATAAAATACATAGCTTTAATGTTTACATCAAATGAGAAGTCCCAGTCTTTTTCTTCACAATCAAGTATAGTACCATGATGAACAAAACCTACTGCATTAAATAATACGTCAACTTTGTCTAAAGTTTTTACAAATTCTAAAATTGCATTATTATCTGTTGAGTCTAATGTTTTAATATTAATATTAGGATATTCTTTATTTAAATCAGCTAAGGTTTTATCATTTAAATCTGTTGCTGTAACACTTGCCCCTTCGTTATGAAAAGCAATTGCAGTTGCTTTTCCAATGCCCTGACCTGCTGCTGTTACTATGATTTTTTTACCTTCTAATCTACCGCTCATTTTTTATTCATCCTTTCAATTTCTTTATAAAGAGAACTATGATCTGTTTCTCCATGTCCATTTTCAACAAGAGTTTTATACATTTCTTTAACTAAATTTGAAATAGGTAAATGAGTATTATGGCTATTTGCACACTCTAAAATGTTATTCATATCTTTTAAATGAACTGAAGTTCTACCTTTTGGAGTAAAATCTTTATCAATCATTCTCTTACCATGTGTTTGAAGAATTTTACTATCTGCCCAACCACCTGATAAGGCTTTGATCATTTTATCTGGATTAGCTCCTGATTTTTCACAAAGAGTTATAGCTTCCGCAACCGCCCCAATAGTTAACCCAACTATAATTTGATTTGCCAATTTAGAAACTTGTCCACTTCCCACTGGTCCTACTAAAGTTGGATTTCCCATGGACTTCAAAACATCATAGGATTGATTAAAAACATCTTGTTCTCCACCAACCATTATCGCTAATGAAGCCTCTTCTGCCCCAATAGTTCCTCCAGAAACAGGTGCATCTAAATATTTAATATTTTTTGATTTTAAATTATTTCCATATTTAGTTGCTGTAGTGGGTTTAACTGAACTCATATCAATAACTGTAGAGCTTGATTTTAAATTTTCTAAAAAATTCGGACTACCCATTACTTCATTAATCGCCATATCATCTGTAAGCATTGTGATTATAACATCACTATCTTTAACAACCTCATCGATTGAAGTTGTAATTTCTGCACCAAATTCTTTTAATACTAAAGCTTTATTTTGAGATCTATTAAACGCCTTTAAGTTATAACCTGCTTTTAATATATTCTTAGCCATTGGAAGGCCCATGAGGCCTATCCCAATAAAACCAACTTTTATCATGGTTTAGGTTTAAACTCGTGGAAATTTTGAGTCATTGCTTCAGGAAAAAACATTACACAGGCTAAAACAATTAATTGAATAACAACAAATGGAGCAAAACCTCTGAATATATCAGTTAAAGATATATGCGGTGGAGCAACTGATTTTAGGTAAAAAGCAGCAGGACCAAATGGTGGGCTTAAAAATGAAACTTGCATATTTACACAAAATAAAATTCCAAACCATATAGGATCAAATCCTAAAGCAAGAACTATAGGTAGAAAGACAGGCATTGCTAATAAAACAATTCCAACCCAATCCATAAACGCTCCCATTATTAAGAACATTATTTGCATCATGAAAATTAAATACATTGGTTTTAAATCGTAAGCTAAAATCGCTTCAGCTACATAAGTTGGTCCACCTGCAAGAGAGTAAGCACCTGCTAATACTGTTGCACCAAAAGTAATAGTTAAAATAGTTCCTGATGCTTTAAATGTTCTGACCAGTGCATCTTTAAATAAAAACAATGTAAGTTCTTTTCTTGCAAATATTATAATCAATGTAGCAACAACACCCATACCAGCTGCTTCAGTGATGCCCGTTATTCCAGAATAAATTGAACCTAAAACAATTATTACTATACCAATTGGAGGCAAAAGACCTGGAAGGTATGACATCTTTTCTTTAAGAGTTAATGGTGGTTCATCACTTATTGGTGCAAGATGTGGTTGCAACCTTGTTCGAATAAGAATGTAGGTTATAATCAAACCTGAAATCATCAATCCTGGAACTATCGCTTCTTGAAACAACATTGTAATTGAAGTTTCTGTTGTTAATCCATAAATAATTAAAACAATTGATGGAGGTATCATTGTACCTAATGAACCTGATGCACAAATAATACCAATGGACATATCTTGATCATATTTCAGTCTCAACATCTGAGGTAAAGCAATCAATCCTAATAAAACTATTTCTCCTCCAATAATTCCACTCATTGCAGCCATAATTGTTGCCATGATTGCAGTAACCACTCCAACCCCACCTCTAGTTTTTCTTAGCCAAGCATTTAAAGCATCATATAGATCTCTAGCTATATTCGAGCGCTCAAGTAAGGAGGCCATAAATATAAATAATGGGACTGATAAAAAGGAATAAGTAACTACAAGAGAATAATATCTTGAAAGTAAAATACCTAGTGCATGCTCACCAATATAAAGAAATACGAGTACTGCCCCCATAAAACCCGAGGCAAAACCCATTGGTACACCAATAGATATAAGAGCTAATAATCCAACTATAAGTATTATCGATAGTGTTCCTATTTCAAATTCCATTTTATTCTAAATCTTTAGCTGGGTCGTATTGTTTTTCTTTAGGATTTTTCCAATCAATAATTAAATTATTTACAGATTGTAGAGCAATAAGAAACACACATATAAGTGTAAGTGGTTTCATAGTAGCAGGAATTGGTGGATCCCAGTAAGTTGCAAATCTTTCCCAAGTGGTGAATGATCTATATGCGTCTTCCATACCACCATAAATTACAGCAGCTGCAAAAAGAACAATAACTATCGTACTAATTAAGTCAAAAATTCTCTGTGTCGGTCTACTGACATAATCATATAATAATACTATTCTAATATGACTTCTTAATCTTGTTGCATATATTCCTCCAACTAAATAACAAATACCAGCCAACCATAAACATAGTTCGTTAGCCCACAAAGTTGGTTTAAACACTATATACCTCATAAAAATTTCGTACATCATTACAAGTACTATTATGGGGATTAAATATTTAATCGTATGACTTAAAAATAAAGAAATTCTATCAACCCAATTTATTGGGAAATCATCTTTGCTTGCAACCTTTTCATTTTGCTCTTGTAACTGTTTATCAAGCATAAGTTTATAAATTTTGAATTAAAAAGAAGGGCCTTTTCAGGCCCTTCAAGATTTTATTATTTACTTTTAATTATAGGATACCGTTAGCTTTCATGTAAGCTGTGTGTATATCTATAAGAGCAGCAGCCTCAGGAGATTTTTTCTTCCATTCTTCCCAAGCACCAAGTGCAGCATTTCTGAACTTAAGTCTATCTTCTCTAGACCAGTCATGAAGAGTAACACCATCAGCAAGTAAAGCTTTTACTGCTTCTGCATTTTTTCTCTCAACTAAGCTAGTGATAGTTCTTCCAGCAATTTCTATTCCTGCTTTCATTGCTCCTCTTTCATGAGGTTTTAGCTTATTCCATACTTTAGTATTACAAGCTAAATGGTCAGCTGGCATAGAGTGAAAACCTGGATATGTAGCATATCTGTTTTGCTCATAGTGTCCACCTGCATAGTTAGTAGCTAAAGATGAATAGTCAGCACCATCAATTAGACCAGTTTGTAAAGCAGTTGGAACTTCACCGAAATCCATTACGATTGGTTTAGCCCCTAGTGCTGTAAAGATCATACTTTCCATTCCTGGAGGTGATCTAAATTTAAAGTCTTTGATAGATGCAACATCTGGAATAGGTTTGCTAGATATTAAAGACTCATGTCCAGGTATCCACCAACCAATAAGAGTCATTCCATATTTGTTGTAAAGTGCATCAACAGCATCTTGAGCTCCAGGGAACTTTAAGAAATCATATTGTTGATAAGGGTTATCGTATCCACCCATTACATCACCTGCAAATTGGAATGCAGCATTTTTACCAGTTTGGTAACCAGCACCAGTCATATCACAGTCAATAATTCCAGTTTGTGCAGAATTAAATACTTCAGCAGATTTTCCTGTTACTGAAGATGAATAAAACATTTGTACTTTTAAGCTTCCACCAGAAAACATTTCAACGTTTTTAGCGAATTGAGCTGCAACTTCACCATTTGGTGAACTAGCAGTAAAGTGAGTTTCAATCTTTAAAGTCTTTGCGTTAGCAGAGCCAAATAAAGCAACTGAAACAATAGCTACTGTAGCTATAGTTTTTGTTATTAATTTAAACATTATCTTCCTCTCGTTTATGTTTTTTAATATTGGAACTTAATCATAAATGATTTTTAATTTCAAACAAAAGGCGGAATAAATATGTATAGAAATTATATATATTAACTAAATAAACAACTAACAGTTGTATTATACTACTTCAGAAATAAGCGGCTTATTTTCAAAATAATTACAGATATTATCAACTGCCATCATGCTCATTGCTAAACGAGTTTCGTGAGTAGCGCTTCCAACATGAGGCAAAACAAAACAATTATCTAATTTCATATATCTTTCATCAAGATTAGGTTCATTATTAAAAACATCCAACCCAGCAGCGTAAATTTTATTATTTTGAAGTGCATCTATTAATGCATCATCATCAATAGTTGATCCTCTTGAGGTATTAATTACTACCGCATGTTTAGGTAGTAAAGAAATTGTAGAAGAATTTAAGATATGTTTAGTTTCAGATGTTGCTGGTGTGTGAACACTTACAAAATCACAATCAGGCATCATTGATTTGATATCTTGGTAATATTTTGCACCATCTTCTAGATCTTCTGAAAGCTTGTTTCTATTATAATAAATTATTTTCATTCCAAATGCTTTTGCACATTTAGCTGCCATTCTACCAATACGTCCCATTCCTATTATACCAAGAGTTTTTCCTGTAACTGAATTACCAATCATAAATTTAGTTAAATCAGGTTTTTGATTTTTCCAATTTCCAGATCTTACTAAATTATAAGCTTCACCTATCCTTCTTGATGCAGCCAAAATCAGAAGTATAGTTGTTTCTGCAACAGCTTCATTTAAAACATTGGGTGTATTTGTAACTTTAATTTTTTTATCTTTGGCAGATTTTACTGAAATATTATCATAGCCTACGCCAACTTGAGCAATAATTTTTAATTTACCATTTAAATCTTTAAAAAATTCTTCACCAATTTTATCAAATCCCGTTGAAATAAATCCATCATACTCATTAGCCATCTTGATAAGATCATCATTTGCGATTGGTTCATCATTAAGATTCAAGGTTACTTCAAAAAAATTATTTAATTTTTCTTCCGCTCCGTCTGATAATTTTCTAGTAACTAATATTTTAGGTTTCATGTTAATGAGAATTTCTTGGTATCCCTTTTTTTGTTGCAACATCTAAATACTGAGATCTAGTATTAATGCAAGCTCCATCTTCGAGTTGACCAACTGAATTTCTAAAAATTTCTTGCCATGGTGTTTGGTTGTCAATTTTTAAAAGCTTCTTTTTCTTTCTTCTTTTTTTAAATTCTAATTGTGAAATTAATAAATCCACTCTTCTTTTATTAAGATCAATTGTCATTTTATCTCCAGTTCTAACAATAGCTAAATCACCACCTACAGCAGATTCTGGTGACACGTGAAGAATAGATGGGCTTTCTGAAGTACCACTTTGTCTTCCATCTCCTAGCGTCGGTAATGCATTAATCCCTTGTTTTAATAACTTATCAGGCGGCTGCATATTAACAACTTCTGCAGCTCCAGGATAGCCAACTGGACCACACCCTCTAATAATTAATATTGATTTTTCATCTATCTTTAATTTTTTACTATTTATTCTTTTGTGATAATCCTCTGGTCCTTCAAATACTACAGCTTTACCAGTGAAAACATTAGGTTTTTTAGGATCTGACAGAAATCTTTCTCTAAATTCTTTACTTATAACAGAAGTTTTCATAACTGCTGTCGAAAAGAAATTACTTTTCATAACCAAAAATCCTGCTTTTTCTGTTAAGCATTCTTTGAAAGTTTTGATTACACTTCTATCAACTTCTATTTTTCTTTTTAAATTTTGACCAACATTTTTTCCAGACACTGTCATTATATTGGTATGAATTTTTTTATGTTTTATCAATTCTTTCATAACAGCAGGAATTCCACCAGCTCTATAAAAACTTTCCATTAAATATTCACCGGCTGGCTGACAGTTGGCAAGCAATGGAATTGCATGTCCTAATTTTTGCCAATTAGATAAATCAAATTTAATTCCCATGTGTTTTGCAATAGCAATTAAATGAGTTGTACAGTTGCTTGAGGCTCCTATTGCACTTGCAACTACAACTGCGTTTTCAAATGCTTTACGTGTCATAATTTTAGATGGCTTTAAATCTTCGTGAACCATTCCAACAATTCTTTTTCCTGTTTCAAAAGAAATTTGTTCTCTTTCTCTGTAGGGCGCAGGTATAACCGCACATCCTGTTAAAGACATTCCTAAAGCTTCAGCAACTGAATTCATTGAGGAAGCTGTTCCCATTGTATTGCAATGACCTATGCTTGGAGCAGAAGCGGATACCATATCCATAAACTCATCATAATTAATTTTTCCTTTTGATAACAATCTTCTTGCTTCCCATATAACAGTTCCTGATCCAGATAATTTACCTTTGTAAACTCCATCTAACATTGGTCCGCCTGATAAAACAATTGCTGGAATGTTTACAGTTGCTGCTGCCATTAAAGCTGCTGGTGTAGTCTTATCACAACCTGTTGTTAAAATTACTCCATCGATTGGATATCCATAAAGCACCTCAACTAAAGATAGATAAGATAAATTTCTATCTAACATTGCAGTTGGCCTTTTTCCCGTTTCTTGAATTGGATGGGTAGGAAATTCCATGGGAATACCACCTGCTCTTCTTATTCCATCCTTTATTCTTTTACTTAAAGACTGAAAATGTCTATTACATGGTGTCAAATCACTTCCTGATTGAGCTATACCAATGATAGGATTTCCTGATTGAAGCTCTTTTCTTGTTAATCCATAATTAAGATAGCGCTCTAGATATATAGCAGTTTGTTCTGGATCTTTTGGGTTATCAAACCACTGTTGACTTCTTAAATTCTTTTTTTTCATAGTAACAATGTAATAAAATTATTATGGCTTGTTTAAAATAATATTTATATAATAAATTTGTGAATAATCTAATAGTTTTAAACCAAAATGACAATGTAGGTGTAAGTCAATTTATAATTCCTGAAAAAACTAAAATAGAAGGACATGATATCAGCACAATAGATCCAATTCCATTTGGTCATAAAGTTTGCTTAAAATCTATAAACAAAGGTGACCCAATAATAAAATATGATCAAATAATTGGCTTTGCCTTAGATAACATAAAACCAGGTGAACATGTTCATTCACATAATCTAGAATTTAGAGAATTTAAAAGAGATTTTAAAGTAACTGATAAAAAAAATAT
>CACDYK010000021.1 GCA_902556905.1 uncultured Pelagibacteraceae bacterium | reverse complement strand
ACAAATAGTGGCTAGTAATACGTAAATTAGAAAATTAGTTATTTTAAAATTTGATTTAGTTTTTTTTAATTAAAATTTCTAAAAAAAAATATGTTAAGGAAGTGGCACATAAAAGAGATTTTTCCTTTTTAATGAACTCTTTTTGAGGATTGATAATAACATCTGATTCAGGATAAGGTTTATTAATCTCATGATGGTCAATTATTATTGATCTAATATTATTTTGTTTTAAATATTCAATCGCCTCATTTGAAGTTGAACCACAATCAACCATTATTACCAATTTAGGTTTTTTTAAAATCAATTTTTGAAAAAGTTTTTTGCTAGCTCCATAACCATCAGCGACTCTATCAGGAATATAAAAAAAATGTTTTTGATTAATATGAATAAAATATCTGACTAACAAAGATGTTGCACAAACTCCATCAACATCATAATCTCCTAAAATACAAATATTTTCATTATTATTAATAGAATTTAAAAGAATTTTAGTTGCTTTTTGATAATCTTTATCACCATAAAATATATTTTTTAATTTTTGATTATTGTTGATTCCATGTATTTCTGAAGTATCATAATTTCTAGAAATTATTAGCTGTGATAAAATATCCCCAAGACCATAATCTTGTTTAACTTTTTCAACTAAATTTTTATTAATTTTTTGTTGTGTCCAAATTTTCTCAGAAACAGAAATCATTCATTTATTGAATTAATGCTTTTAACAATTTTTCTAAAATTACTATTTTTGTGAGTAACCAAGGTTTCACTTACAAATTTATCCCCTTCAATTACAATACCATTTAAAATTTCAGAATCAGTTATACCTGATGCACAAAAAAGAGAGTCACCTTTAATAATTTCTTTTAGTTCATACTTTTTATTCAAATCAGTTATACCCATTGATTTAGCTTCAATTATATCTTTTTCATTTTCAAAAATAAATCTTCCTTGAAAATGACAATCATAACTATCAAGTGCGCATGCAGCTAAAACTCCTTCTGGTCCACCGCCAATACCTATAAACATATCAACATTATATTTTGGATCAGAAACATATAATGCTCCAAGAATATCACCATCTGTAATAAGTTTAATATTTACTTGTAGATCTTTAAGTTTATCAACAATCATCTTATGTCTAGGTCTATTTAAAACACAAACAGTTATAGAAGAAACTTCTTTACATTTATATTCAGATAAATTTTTAATATTTTTTTCTAAAGAATAATCTAAATCAATTAATCCTTTATCAATTTTACCAGTAGCTATTTTATCCATATAAGTTTCAGGTGCGTTAAATAAATTACCTTTTTCTCCAATGGCTAAGACTGCAATCCCACCAGGTAAATTATTTGCAACAAAATTTGTTCCTTCAACAGGGTCTACAGCAATATCAAAATCAGGACCTTTTTTTGTACCTAAAAATTCTCCAGTATAAAGTAACGGAGCCTCATCTAGAGAACCCTCGCCTATAACAACCTGTCCATTCATATTAATTTTATTTAGTTCAGACCTCATAGAATCAACAGCTGCTTGATCTGCCGCATTTTTATCCTTCTTACCAACTAAGTAAAAAGATGCATGAGCTGCTCTTGATGTGACATTTGAAAATTGATTAATAAATCTTTTATCAATTGACATTAAATTTTTTCATCAATTAATTCTTTATCATTAATTTGAGACTCAAATTCTCTCAGTCTTTTATAAACACTAGCTAGTTCAATTATGGTTGGCCAAGATTTTAAAAGATACTGCATAGAACCTTCTACTCTTCCAAAAGCTCTAATAATCTGTTGCATAACACCTAAAGTTACTACACCTGCTACAATTGCTGGAGCTAAAAACACGTAAGCTGATAAAACATTTGCCTGTAAATAAGCCATTCTACCAATGTTAAAATAAAGGTAACGTACATAACTTAAAAAATGTATTGAACGAACATCTGAAAATAATTCATTAATTGTTTTTGGTCGTACATTTTCGTCATCTTCAGCTATTACTAAAATCTTCCTATATGCAGCTTCTTTTTTTTGAAGATCATATTCAACACCAACTAATCTCAACAGCCAGCCCAATCCAATTAAAAATATTGTTCCTCCTAAAGTCCAAAGTAAAGCACCGGTTATTAAGCCATATTGCCAATCTCCAAAAAAGAATATTGGTATTCCAATAGATAATCCGAGTAAAATTGGAACAAATTGAAAAAGAACCATAACAGACTCAATAAAGCTTGTACCTAAACCCTCCATTATACGGGTAAATTTAATTGTATCTTCTTGAACTCTTTGAGATGCGCCTTCTATCTTCGAAGCTTTGTCATATACACTATGATACCATTCTACCATAGCTGTTCTCCATCTAAAAAGATAGTGAGCTGTAAAAAAACTAATAGCAACATAAAGAGCAATGTACATTCCAGCCAAAGTGATAAAAGAAGCTAAACTTGACCAATATTCTTCTATTGTTATGGCGTTGGGCGTAGCTAGAGCTTTTTGTATCATGTCGTAAAAAACACCAAACCATTCATTAATCTTTACATCTATTTTAACTTGTACCCATAACGATAATAAAATAATTAGAGATCCTAACCAGGACCAAATAAACCACTTTTTTAATTTAAAAAATCTAAACATTTTTTTATTTTAAAAAATTATCTGCATAAGACTTTATTACAGTTTTTCTTTTTTTAGGTTCAATTACTTCAAAATCAATTTTTTTCCTTTTAGCATAATTAATTGCTAATTCTTTTGATGTAAATTCTAATCTTAATTCAGTTAGTGTATCAGAAGAACTTTCCCAACCCATTAAAGGGTTTCGAGTCGGATCTTTAGTAATAAATTCTAATATCCATATATTGTTCTTTGCAGTTCCTGACTGCATAGGACTTTTATTTGGGATATAAATTATTGCTTTATTCATAAACAATGGTCGGAGTGGCAGGATTCGAACCTGCGACCCTCTGGTCCCAAACCAGATGCGCTACCAGGCTGCGCTACACTCCGATCCGAGTACTAATACAATAGTTATTGATAATTTCAAAGTATAAAGAGATCAAAATTAAAAGAATTTTAATAAAAATCTGATATATAATAAAGCATGATAATCACCTGTCCTAATTGTAACAAAAAATTTAATATTGATGATACGTTAATACCAGAAGATGGAAGAGATTTAAAATGTGGATTGTGTGATCACGTTTGGCTTTATAAAGTCGAGGATGTGAGCTCAATGACTTTAACACTAAATGAAAATGTTGATAATAATGAAATTGCACCTGATGAGATCGAAAAGAAAAATGATAATGAATTTAAAAGAGATCAACTTCTATCTAAAAAAATAGCTAATAAAGAAGAAAAAACAAAAAAAAGTACAGAAAAGCAAAAATCAAAATCGAAAGATGAGAGTAAATATACTGGTAGTAAATTTTTTTCATATTTAATTGTATTCATTATATCTTTAATAGCATTGGTGATTTTACTAGATACTCTAAAAACACCCTTAATTAACATTTTTCCTGGTTTAGAAGTTATTTTATTTAACTTATTTGAGACATTAAAAGATATTAAACTTTTTATTATAGACCTATATTAATTTCTTATGATTAATTACTTATCAAAACCCTTTAAATGGTTTTTCAAGCTTGAAGCAGCTAGTGGACTTGTTCTTTTATTTGCAGCTATCATAGCATTAATAATAAGTAACTCAAATCTATCAGAATTATATTTTTCAACGCTAAATAAATATTTATTCATTGGTATCAATAGCTTTGGATTAAAATTATCTGTAATTCATTGGATAAATGATGCATTAATGGCAATATTCTTTTTCTTTGTAACGTTAGAAATTAAAAGAGAGTTTTTACAGGGTGAACTGTCTAATGCTAAACAAGCTTTGCTTCCAATAATTGCTGCTGTAGGTGGAATGTTAGTACCAGCATTATTTTATGTTATTATCAATTTGGGTGATAGTGAAACTTTAAACGGATGGGCAATACCTTCAGCTACAGATATAGCTTTCTCGTTAGGTGTTTTATCACTACTTGGAAAAAGAGTACCATTATCTTTAAAAGTTTTTTTAACAGCACTAGCTATTATTGATGATCTTGGAGCTATAGTGATTATAGCCCTATTTTATTCAGGAGACTTAAGTATTAAATATTTAATCTTAATGCTAGTAGCATTTATTATTTTATTATTAATTAATAAATTCAATATCAAAAAATTTTTACCATATTTACTTATAGGATTGTTTTTATGGGATTTTACTCACAACTCAGGTATTCACGCAACTATAGCTGGTGTTCTGTTGGCTATGACAATACCTCACCGTAAAAAAGAAAAAGATTTTTCTTTATTGATAAAAATTGAACATGCAATAAGTCCATATGTTGCTTTTGGTATAATGCCTTTGTTCGCTTTTGCTAATGCAGGCGTATCCCTAGAAGGATTAACATTTGGGTCTTTGTTAAACAAAGTACCACTAGGAATTTTATTAGGATTATTTGTTGGCAAACAACTTGGTGTATTCATTTTTTCATATGTAGCAATTAAAACTAAAATTGCACAAATGCCTAACAATACCAGTTGGTACAATTTTTATGGCGTAGGTGTATTAACTGGCATCGGCTTTACAATGAGTTTATTTGTTGGAAATTTAGCATTTACTGAAAATATAGAGTATATGGATGGGGTTAAAATTGGTGTTTTAACTGGGTCATTATTGTCTACATTATTTGGATATTTTTTAATACTACTCACTCCTAATAGGCCCAACAAATAATATCAATCAATGAAGAAAATATTTTTAAGTGGTATATTAATAATTATGTTTTTTTTTAACAATTTAGCTAGGGCTGAGTACGAAAAAACATTTTTTGATTTAAACATAGAAAGCATAACTGGAGAAATAATAAATTTTAAAGAATATAAAAATAAAGCTGTTTTAGTAGTTAATACAGCTAGTTATTGTGGTTTCACAAGCCAATATGAAGAATTACAAGAACTTTGGGACAATTATAAATCAAAGGGTCTGATAGTACTTGGCATACCTTCAAATACATTTAATCAAGAAAAGAAAAAAAACGATGAAGTAAAAGAGTTTTGTGAGGTAAATTTCAATATAAACTTCCCTTTATCAACTATTAGTGAAGTTAAAGGAGATAATGCTCATGAAATATTTAAATGGGCAAAAAAAAACTATGGAAAATCTGCTGTTCCAAAATGGAACTTTTATAAAATTTTAATTAATAAAGAAGGTAAGATAGAAGATACTTTTGCATCCTTTACAAAACCTATGTCAAGTAAACTAATAAAAAAAATTGAGGGATTGCTATAATTTTATTGTTAACCCATCATGAGCTGGAATTACATTTTTTGGTAAAAGTTTTTTTAAAACTTTATAATCTAGTACGGGTGATAAATTAGTTAAGATAGCATTTTTAGGTTTGAATTTCTTAATCATTGATAATGAGTTTTCTAAATTAAAATGAGATGGATGAAAATTGTACCACAAGCAGTCAATTATTAAATATTTTAGATTTTTAAAATATTTATAATCTTTAGTATATATTTTACTAACATCGCTTATATAGGCTAGTTTGTTATCTAAAACAAAGCAGTTAGATTTAACTTTGCCATGTTCAACTTCTATAGATTTTATTTTAACTTTTCTATTATTATTTGATATAAAAAATTTTTTTTTTAATATATTTAATTTCAACGTAGCAGGATATTCTTCTGAATAGGTTTTAAAAATAAAAGAAAAAGTTTTCAAAAGATATTTTGAAGTGAATTTATCCGCATAAACATTTATTGGTTTTCTACTGTTAATATAAAATGATCTCAAATCATTAATTCCGTGTGTTTGGTCACCATGCATGTGTGAATAAAGTACTTTAGTTATTTTTTTTATTTTATGTCTTAATAGCTGTTGTCTAAGATCTGGTGATGTGTCTATCAAAATATTTTCATCTGAGGTTTGAAATAATGCCGAACATCTTGTTCTATAATTTTTTTTATTATTTGGATCACAATTACCATAAAAACCATCAGGCCTTGGTACACCCATTGAACTTCCACAACCTAATATAATAAATTTCATAATTGTTAATTAAAAAAAAGCTTATTAAAATTATTTGTAGTTATTTCAACAATTTTTGACTTTGATATTTCTTTAATTTCTGCAAGTTTAGCAGCTGTGAAATCAATAAATGATGGTTCATTTTTTTTACCTCTATTTGGTATAGGTGCCAAATATGGGCTGTCCGTTTCAATCAACAATTTTTCCAAAGGTAAGGATTTAAATGTATCTTGTAAATCTAAAGAGTTTTTAAATGTAATAATTCCACTTGCTGAAAAATAAGAGTCCAATAGTAAAAGTTTTTTTGAAAATTCTTTTGATCCTGTAAAACAGTGCATTAAAATTTTAAGATTGTTATTTTTATATGAATTAAGTATTTCATATGTTTCATTTTCCGCATTTCTTGAGTGAACAATTAAAGGTGATTTTGTCTCAATTGATGCTTCTATATGTTCTTTAAAACTAGATATTTGTTTCTGACGATCACTATTATTATAATAAAAATCTAATCCAGTTTCGCCAATACCTATAATTTTTTCGTTTTCTATTAGGTTTTGAACTAATTGAGTTGAAGTTAAAACGTTTTTGTCACTTTCATGTGGATGTATCCCAACAGTGCCAAAAATAATTTCATCTTGATGTATCAATTGTTTGATTTTAGAGAAACTATCTAATGAAGTTGATATGGTTAGTAGTTTATCAATACCCACATCTTTTGATCTTTGTATTACATTTTTTAGATCACTAAATAATGGTTCATGATCAAGATGACAGTGTGAGTCAATCATTATTTTTTTCTATTTTTTTAAAGAGTATATCTATTTTATTTATATTATTTCCTTTAATTAAAAATTCATTTTCCGATATATCATCTAATTTTATATCATTTTCATTAAGATTGAATATTTTTAAGGCCTTTAATACTGAACCGGGGATAATTGGATAGAGTAAAAAACTTATTTTTCTAATAATTTCTAAGGCAGTAAAAACGATGGTATTTAATCTGATAATGTCATCTTTCTTTTTCCATGGCTCTTGATCATTAAAATATTTATTAGCTTCAAAAAGTGAATTAACTATATAGTCAATATAAAAGTTTAAATTTTGTTTGTCTATTTTAGATCTAATATTTTCTAAATTATCCTTAAATTTATTTAAAATAATTAAATCATCTTTTTCAAATTTAATTTTTTCTGGAATTTTTCCACTACAATTTTTTATAGCGAATGCTGTTACACGTTGACATAAATTACCAAAATTATTTGCTAGATCACTATTTATACAATCCTCAAGTCTTTCCTGCGATATATTTCCATCATTTCCAAAAGACACTTCTTTAATTAAATAATATCTTAATGGATCCAAACCATATTCATTAATTATTTCAATTGGATCTAAAATATTACCCTTAGATTTTGACATTTTTTCATCTCCTGAAAGGATCCAGCCATGCCCATAAACTCTTAATGGTAAATCTATTTTAGCAGCAAGGAGAAATGCAGGCCAGTATACAGCATGAAATCTTAAAATATCTTTACCAATTAAATGCATAGAAGCCGGCCAAAAATTTCTAAATAATTGATTATTTGTATCAGGATAATTTAATGCACTAATATAATTTGTTAATGCATCAAGCCAAACATAAATGACGTGATCTTTATTATTGGGTACATTTATACCCCAAGAAAAACTTTTTCTACTAACAGATAAATCTTTTAATCCACTTTTAACAAAACTTATAACTTCATTTTTTCTTGACTCAGGACCAATAAAATTGGGATGTGACTCATAATAATCAAGTAAGGATTTTTCCCATTTAGATAATCGAAAAAAATAAGACTCCTCTTCGATCCATTCTACGGTAGATTTTGAAGAAATTGATCTTTTGACACCATCTATATCCTCTATTTCATCATCATTATAAAATGCTTCATCTGATACTGAATACCAACCAGAATATTTAGATAAATAAATATCATCATTTTTTTCAAGCTGACTCCATAAATGTTGTACTGATTTTTTATGTCTATCTTCAGTTGTTCTAATAAAATCTGTATTTGTTAAATTAAGAGTTTCAGACAAATTTCTAAAAGTTTGACTTATTTCATTACAAAATTCCAATGGGTTAATTTTTTGTTTTTCAGCTGAACGTTGAATTTTTAAGCCATGCTCATCAGTTCCAGTTAAAAATTGAACATCAAAACCATCTATTCTTTTAAATCTTGCAAAAAAATCAGCAATAATACTTGAATAAGCATGACCCATATGTGGTTTTGCAGAAGGATAATAGATTGGTGTGGTTATATAGAATTTTTTATCCATCTAATACTCTTTCATCAAATTCCATTAATAAAGTTTCATCATCTAGATTAAAAATTTTGGCATTATTAATTTTTTTTACAAAGTAATTGTGAAGATTTATTAGTTTTATATTTTTAATTGAAATATTTTTTCTAAAATAAACCTCTATTAGATAATATAATAAATGTTTAATTGAAGGATCTTTTTTATATTTTTTTTCCATTATAACTTTTTTAATTAATTCTTTTAAATTTATTTCTTTTAAATCAATATCATTTTGATTAGCAAAATCTATTAGATTTAATATTTTACCAGGTGTACTATAATTATTTATCAAGTCTTCATTAATTAAATTCATAAAATTGTCGTTTAAAATTTGATTTGTTATCTCAAAGGATTGATTTGATGATAGTTGAATTTTAAAGTTTAGACATCTAGATTTTAATGTGGGTAAAATTCTCTTATTATTATTAATTAATATAAAATAAATATTATTGTTCGGTTCTTCGAGAATTTTTAATAAAGCGTTAACTGAATTAATGTTTAAAAATTCAATATTATCGATCAGCACAAATCTAGGTTTGTTATTAAAAGATGATTTGTTCAGAGTTATAATTAAATTTCTAATTTGATTAATATCTATACTTTTTTTATCATCGTTAATATCAATTAGAATAAAATTTGGATTAGATTTATTTATGATTAATTTAAAAGATTTATTTTTAGGATTAATTGTAAAATTTTTAATATCATAAGATAAATCCTCATTATCAGATAAAACATAATTAACAATGTGGTATGCTAATGTAGATTTTCCAATCCCTTTTTCTCCTGATAACAATATTTTATTCGGTAATTTTCGATTTAAAAAAAGATTAGAAAATTTTTGAAACTCAGTATGGTGACCGAACAAATTTAATTGATTTGAAGGGTTTAAATTCATTAAATTAATTTATCTATTTTACTCAAAATTAACTTTTCGTTATTTTTAATATCTAAGTTTGAATTTATTAATTCATAATTATCTTTTTTTGATCTTGATAATTTTATAAATCCATTTTGAACTTTGTTGTAAAAAGTCATATTAAATCTATCATATCTATTAAGAGATTTTCGTTTTTTTAATCTTTCATATAAATTTTTATTATTTACAATATTTAAGAATGTAAAATCTACTTTGATATTCTTAAGTAAAAACTTATTTAAAGTTTTTATTAGATTTACGTCAATACCCATCCCATAATGTTGATATGCTATGGTTGAGTCTATAAACCTATCAATAAGTATCACTTTTTTTTTATATGATTTTTTTATTAAATCTATATTTTCACTTCTTGCGGCCATATACAAAAGTAAATCAGTATTTTGACTAAAATCAGACTTATTATTTAAGATTAATTTTCTAATTTTTTCTGAATTTACGTTACCACCAGGCTCCCTTATTTTTATGTGGTTAATATTTCTTTCTTTCAGATATTTAGAAACTTTCGATATATGGTGACTTTTACCACTGCCCTCAATACCCTCAAAAACTATAATCGGTTTTTTAGACATCGCCCCAGATTAGATAATTAAGTGATTTTAATAATCTTGAGACAAAATTTACTTTTTTAACTTCCTTTGAGGCAAGTAAATCATATTCACCAACTATCTCATCATCGTAAACAACTTTTAAAATAGCTACTTTTTCACCTTTTTGGATTGGAGCTTCTATAGGGCCTTCATATTTGATGGATACTTTTAATAGTTTTTTTTTAGCTTTCTTGATAGTTTTGTATACGTCCTGATTTGTGTATACGTCAATTTTATCTTCTTTTCCTTGCCATACTTCAACTTTATCAAATGGTTCTTTGGCTTTAGAAATATTAACAAGATCAAAATTTGTAAGGCCATAAGTAAGTAGTTTAGTGCTTTCTTTTGATCTAGAATTTTTTGAATTAAATCCACTACCAACACCTATTAATCTTCTGCCATTTCTCATTATTGAAGAAGCTAATGAATATTTTTCAGCAGCTAGATAACCAGTTTTAATTCCATCAGCACCAAGATTTTTATATAAAAGAGGATTTCTATTACCTTGAGTTATTGGATCTCCACCAGTTCTATCCCAAGTAAATTTTTTTTCCGAGAACATTTTGTAAAATTCTGGATGTTTTTCAATTAAATATTTAGACATTTTTAAAACATCTCTTACTGTTGAGTAATTATCTGAGTCATTGATACCAGATGAATTGGCAAAGTTAGTATTTTCCATACCTAATTCTTTAGCTTTTGTAGTCATTAAAATCGCAAACTCTTCTTCAGTTCCCGCTATACCTTCGGCTAGTGCGATACAGGCGTCATTACCTGAAGCAATTACTATTCCTTTAAGTAAATTTTCAACAGACACTTGATCACCTACCATAATAAACATAGAAGAGTATCCAGATGTTGATAATCTCCAAGCTTTTTCAGAAATGATAAATTTTTCATCTAATTTTAGATCACCAGATTTAATTAAATCAAAAGCAATTATTGAAGTCATTATTTTGGTCATAGAAGCTGGATTAATCGAAATATCAGCTTCTTTTTCATATAGAATTTCACCTGAATAATAATCTTGTAAAATCGCAGTTCTTGCTTTTAAATCAAAATTAGCATTAGCAAATTCAACTAAAAAAAAGTTAGTTAATATTATTAAAAATAATCTTTTAAACATCTTTTAAAATTTCAATATTTTCAAAATTTAATGATTTAATATCATTAAATGTTTTTTTCAAGTTTTTTTATATCATTAAAAGGTCCTAATAATACCCTATATTTTGTTTTAGATAATGTTTTGATAATTGGGTTCTTAGCATCAGTTTCATTTATAATTCTGTTAGTCATATTCTTAGCTGAGTCTTCATAATAAAAATCTGCAATTTTTATTGAATATGCAAACAAATTATTTTTAATGGCTTTTTTACTTTTTTTTATATTTTCACCTAAGTTATCAATTTTAACACCATCAACAGGAGCCTTTTCTGCTACTTTTTTTTCTTCATCAAAAGTTTTAGCTTTTTTTGCTACAAAAGACGAATTTTGTGAAATTAAAACTAAATTAATATATGGCTCATTTAAATCTAAAGATAATTCTTCCGCAATTCTTGATGTGATAACACAATTATAAAAATCTGAAAACTG
>CACDYK010000020.1 GCA_902556905.1 uncultured Pelagibacteraceae bacterium | reverse complement strand
AAATTAGAAAATCACCTTACTTTGACTCTACAGTTAAATGGGGAGCCACAGGTTTTTCAGTTTACAATCATATGTATATTCCAAGAGATTTTGGGAACCCTGAACAAAATTTTTGGAACTTAATTGAAAAAGCTATTCTTTGTGATGTGGCCGTTGAAAGACAAGTTGAAATTACCGGTCCTGACGCTTACAGATTTACACAATTATTGACACCTAGAGACTTATCAAAACTTGCTGTTGGTCAATGTAAATATGTTTTAATTACAAATAACGAAGGTGGTATTTTAAATGACCCAGTTCTACTAAGATTAGCTGAAAATCATTTTTGGTTATCACTAGCAGATAGCGATGTTTTATTATGGGCACAGGGTGTAGCTGTTAATTCTGGCTTAAATGTTAAGATTAAAGAGCCAGATGTTTCTCCATTACAATTACAAGGTCCCACATCTGGTGAAATTATGGTTAAACTTTTTGGAGAAGATATAAAAGATTTAAAATATTATTGGCTAAGAGAATATAATCTGGATGGTATTCCTTTAATTGTCTCAAGAACTGGTTGGTCAAGTGAACTTGGTTATGAAATATATTTAAGAGATGGTTCAAAAGGAAATGAACTATATGAAAAAATAATGTTAGCTGGAAAAGAATATGGTTTACAGCCAGGTCATACATCTTCAATTAGAAGAATTGAGGGTGGAATGCTATCATATCATGCTGATGCAGATATCAACACAAACCCTTTTGAACTAGGATTGGATCGTCTAGTAAGTTTAGATAGTGATATAAACTTTATAGGTAAAAATGCTTTACAAAAAATTAAACAAAAAGGAATCACACGAAAACAAATAGGTATCGAAATCGATTGTGAGCCTTTAAAAGGACCAAATACTACCTTCTGGAAACTTTCAAAGGATAATATTGAAATTGGTAAAATTACATCTGCAGTTTTTTCGCCGAGACTAAAAAAAAATATAGCTCTAGCTATGGTGTCAGTTGAGCAATCTGAATTAGGAAATAAATTTAAAGTAACTACAAACGACGGTACATTTGGTTGTGTTGTTGTTGAAAAACCTTTTTACGATCCTAAAAAAAAGATAGCTAATAGTTAAGATTTAATATTATAGCCTTTTTTAAGAATAAACGAAACAGCAGTTATACAAATAATCAAAAATACAATCATTGAACTGATACTTTTCCAAATATTAAAATCAGCTACACCGTAAAAAGAAAATCTTAAACTATCAATTAAATAAACAACTGGATTAAAATAAGATATTGTTTGCCAAAAAGGTGGTAGCATATCAAGGGAGTATAAACTTCCACCTAAAAACACCATTGGCGTGATTACTAATGATGGAATGATAGACATTTGTTCAAAGTTTTTACTAACAACACCAATTAAAAATCCAAATAAAGCGAAAGTAAATGAGACTAAAACTAATAGAGATATCATTAATATCGGATATTTGACAGTCACATCAGCAAAAAATGTTGCTGTAATAAAAATTACCGTACCAACCATTAATGTTTTGGTAGCTCCTGCCCCTACAAAAGCGAGGACTGTTTCAAGCGTTGAAATAGGTGCTGCTAAAATTTCGTTAATTGTTCCGTTAAATTTTGGAAAAAATATTCCAAATGAAGTATTACTTATTGATTGAGTTAATAGAGTTAACATTAATAGACCTGGAACAATAAACGATCCGTAACTAACACCATCAATCTTTTCAATATACCCTCCAATAACTGAACCAAAAACTACAAAATATAATGATGTAGATATTACTGGTGATAGAATGGACTGACCAATTGTTCTTATAAACCTATTCATCTCATGAACATAAATAGCTTTAAACCCATAATAGTTAAATCTCATTATTTTCCTTTACCAAATTAACAAATATTTTTTCCAGAGTGCTTTGTTCTGTTTTTAAATCTTTTAATTTTAATCCAGTATCTTTCAAATCTTGCAATAAATCAGTTATACCAGTTTTTTTAGCTTGAACATTATAAGTGTAAATTAAAGATATGTTCTCTTTACCTATTTCAAGACTGTATTTGAGTAAATTTTCAGGAATCTTTGTAATTTGTTCATGCAATTCTACAGTTAACTTTTTATGGCCCATTTTCTTAATTAATTCTTTTTTATCTTCGACAATAATAATTTCACCTTGATTTATAACAGCCACACGGTCAGCAATAGCTTCAGCTTCTTCAATGTAATGTGTTGTTAAAATAATTGTAACTCCAGTTTTTCTAAGATCATCAACAACCATCCACATGTCTCTTCTAAGTTCTACATCTACTCCAGCTGTTGGTTCGTCAAGAAACAGTATCTTAGGTTCATGAGATAAAGCTTTAGCAATTAAAACTCTTCTTTTCATTCCACCAGATAATTGTCTAAGTCTTTGATCTTTTTTATCCCACAAACTTAAATCTTTTAAAATTTTTTTAATATGTTCTGGCTTAGGTGCTTTTCCATATAACCCTCTAGAGTAAGACACTGTATCAAAGACTGTTTCAAAAGATTCTAAATTTAGCTCCTGAGGTACAAGCCCTATTATTGATCTTGTCTCTCTATAATCTTTAATAATATCAAAATTACCTACTGTGACAGAACCTGAAGAAGGTTTAACAGTTCCACAAATAATACTTATTAAACTTGTTTTACCAGCACCATTTGGTCCAAGCATTGCAAGAATTTCACCTTGTTTTACTTTAAGGCTAACGTTATTAAGTGCCTTAAAGCCATTATCGTAAACTTTTGATAGATTATTTATAGATATTTGGTTGTCAGACATTAAGATTTGATAGTTATATAGGGGTTATTTTACTAATTTCAATAACTTAAAGGTAACAGCTATAAGAGACCATTAAAAATGGTCTCTTAATTTGATTTTTTTATTAATTTTTTTTTATCTTAAGAATTATCGCAGGAAGAAAAGTTGCAACGATAAAAGATAAAAATAATAATGATTGTAAAATAAATGGAGAAAATAATTCTTTAGACACTAATACTCCTACAAGTAAACTTTTAGAAAAATTAGGAAAGGGAAATAATAAAAATCCAGCAACTAAACCAATAACTATTGCAATATAAGCAGTTCTTTCGTTAACATCTTTATTATAAAAACTATAGAAAACTGTATAGACAAATGCACAACAAAACAAATCAGCTAATAAAAACAAATATAAAATATCAAAACCTTTTGAAGCAATAAAAAATGAAATTAAAGATAATAAAATAATGAAATATTTAGATAACTTTAAATAATCAGTTTTTTTATTTAGATCAAATGTTGCTTTCCCATCAACTACAAATAAGCTTGAAATTGCATTAACAAGAGTATCAACAGTTGAAATTGTTAATGCTAATCCAAGTGTAATTATTAACAATGAAAGAGTTTGCGATTGTTCTTTTAATAATAATGTAAAAAAACCTAGATCAGGTCTTTGACTAGGATCAATGGAAAAAGATATCATTCCAATAAACCCCATAAAAAAAACTATCGGTATAATTATAAAAAAAGAAATTAATAAGCTTTGCTTAAGAGTATGATAGTTTTTTGCAGCATAAACTCTTTGCCAATTTCCTTGATGAAATAAATTTGTTGCTGCTACTGCAATAAAAAAAGTTAAACCAGCTGTATAACTTGGTATATAAGAACTACTTAATAATTGTGGATTTTTTTCTTCTATAAAATCAAATGTAAATGAGTTTCCTGTATTAGATAAAATATAAGAGATTGAAATTAACAAAAGTATACTGATTACAATCATTTGAATATTATCCGTAAAAATTGATGCTCGTAGACCACCATATAGCGTATAAGTTAATGTTGCTAAAAGTACAATTAGTGCAGTAATCCAAAGTTCTGTTCCTGATATATAATTTATTAGCACTGCTACTGCAGTAACTTCTGCACACAAAAATATAAACATGTAGAATATGGTCATTAATAAGATCAGTTTAAACAAGCTTTTTCCAAATTTCTTTCTCATAAACTCTATGAGTGATGATCCTTTTGGAAATTCAGTTCTGATTTTTTTTCCCAAAAAAATTAAAAAAATCATTGGAAAAGCAGTACCTAACGCATAGCCTATTACAGCACCTATCCCTCCCCATGTAGCAGCTGCAGTTGGGCCAAATAAAATCCAGGCTCCTAATGCTGATGCAACTAAACTTGTTGTTAATGAAAATAACCCTACATCTCTATTTGCTGTAAGGTAATTATTAATACCTTTAAATTTTTTAGAATGATAAAGGCCTAAAGCTGTAAATATTAAGCTTATAAGAATAACTAATGTTAGCGATGTTGATTGACTTATAAAGTATGTTTTATCCATTGTTCTCCCTTTCTGAATTACCGGACAGGTTCTTAGGGTTTAATCTCAGTCTGTTAAGACACCCCTTTTGATGGATTAATATTATATTTTAATAGTTATTGATAGTTTTATTTAAAAAAGATGTCTCTCAATTAAGTAGTAAAAGGTAAAAATTGTTAAAAACTAGAAAATAATAATTAAACTTATTATTGATTGCTCATTATTGTCAGCTTTTATGATTCATTATCTCAATCATACATTGAGTAGCATATTCTCGCCACTCAGAAGAATTTTTAGTTTTAAGATTATTTAAATGATCACGATTACTTTTAATATCATCTTGATGTTTTAATTTGTCAGCACCATTGAGATTTGCTTCCATACTTGTTAAATTTGTTTCCATTGCTTTTATCCATTCTTTACCAAGCTCAACACATTTTTGGTCATCTTTTTCATCACAAATTTGTTTAAAAAAATTAAATATTACATCGTCAGTCTTAATAGCAGTATTCATGCCTACTTATTGCATGAACCTATAGATCCTGGACCACAAGTTTCACCACCAGTCCATGTTGCACCAATCAAATTGGCACCATCAAAATTAGCATTTGTGATATTAGATGAAGTGAAATTAGCTTCCATTAAATTTGAATTTTGAAAATTCGCTTCAATTAAAGTAGCTCCCATAAAATCAACTCTTGTAAGGTTAGAACCAGTAAAATTAGTTTTTTCAAAATTTGCACCTATTGAGATAGTCTCATAAAGATTTGCTCTAACAAATGTAGATTCTGGAAAAGTTCCAAATGACAAATTTGAATTCATCATTATGCTTTTATCAAAATTTACTTGTATAAAACTTGCAAAAGACAGATTTGAATTTGGAAGATAACTTCCTTGTAAATCCTGAGCGTCAGAAAATCTGCAATTTGAATAATCAACACTATCTGTTAAAGGATCATCACATGCAGCATTACTATTTGTGAAAAAAAACAAACTAAAAATTATAAAAAGAATTATTTTCATTACTTATGTTAACAAATAAAAATTAAATAAACAAATATTAGAAAAAAATATCTATCAATTTAGGCTAAATTATGAATTTGCTGTTCAGCATCTTTGATTGATTTTTCATAGTCTAAGGCCATTTGATCAGCACTAATCACATCAACTTTTTCTATACCAAAAAAATTTAATATATATTTTAACCAAGGTGTTAAAAAATCTTCTTTACTATTTAATTTTGTTCCTCCTGATGTAATAACTAAATAGGCACGTTTATTTTTTAACAATCCTACTCTTCTTCCATCAGGTTTAAATTTAAATGTCTCTCCAATTCTAGCAGCCAAATCAGACCAAGCTTTAAGAGTTGCTGGAGGCCCATAATTATATATTGGAGCTGAAATAATAATTATATCACTCTCTTTTAGCTCATTAACCAATTTATCTGATAGTTTAAACATCTTTTTATGATCTTCTGTTTGATCTTTTTCATCAATTTTCATGCCAGACTCAGTTAGACCACTCACAAAAAGCATTTCATCATCTAGGTCTCTGTAGATAACTTCATCACCAGGCTTTTTAATTTTATCAAGCACTTTTTTAGCTAAAGCTCTTGAAGAAGAACCTTTTTTTCTAGCGCTTGAATCTATTTGATAAATTTTCATTAAATACTTTTTAACCGAAATTTTGCATAAAAGGAAAAACTTTAATTATATAAAAACCAATAGCTTGTAATTGGTTGGTTAAAATTAATATACCTGTAAATAAAAGAATAATTCCTCCTATTTTTGAAATTAAATTTATATTTTTTTTGAAATTTTTAGAAAAAGCCAAAAACCTTTGGATTAAATATCCTGATAAAACAAAAGGTATGGCAAGACCTATAGAATAAAAAGTTAATAGAATAATTGCCTTTGATAATGTTTCTTCAATAGATGCTAAAGCTAAAATAGAGCCTAAAATTGGACCTATACATGGTGTCCATCCAAATCCAAATGCTAATCCTATCACATATGGAAATAAAATATTTTGAGATTTTTTTGCTTCTATCCTTTTTTCAAAATTTAGATAACTAATATTTATTAATCCTATTAATTGTAGTGAAAAAATTATTATAACAATTCCTGCTATTACTCTTAAAGTTTCTGAATTTTGTAAAAGTGTTTGACCTAAAAAAGATGCAGATGCTCCTAAAATAATAAATACCGTTGAAAATCCAAAGCAAAATAAAACTAAAGGTATAATATCTATTTTTTGTGATTTCAAAATTTCTTGCAATGATTGACCAGAAATAAAAGATACATATCCGGGTATTAAAGGTAAAACGCAAGGAGACAAAAAACTAATAAGTCCAGCTCCAAAAGCTATTAAAAATTCTATCATTTAACCAGTATTTTTCATAGCAGCAGATATACCTGCTATGGATGTCATCAATGCATCATCAAGAAATTTTTTATCTAATTTTTTATATCTTTTATTATTTAATTTATTCATAATACTAGCTTGCAATAAATTTAACATTTCTGTGTAGTTATTTCTTATAAATAATGCTTTTCTAAATTCTTTTCTTTCTTTTGTTACTTCTTTTGGTGTAATTTTGTTATGTAATTTTACTAATGCGTCAAATTGAAATCTCAATTTCTTACCAATCCTTTTTAATGCTACATCAGCTAAATTATTTTCATAAATAATTGAAATTTCTGTATCAACTTTTGAAATTACCATATCTAAAATATCCATTGTAGATACAAAATATGGCCAGTTTCTTTCCATATCGGTTAATGTTTTTGAAAACTTTTTAATTGATCCATACCTTAATGCTTCTGTGGTTCCCAGCCAAGCTGGTAACATTAATCTAATTTGCGTCCATGCAAAAACCCACGGAATAGCTCTTAAGCCTTGAATGTTATCAACATTTTTTCTTTTAGTAGGCCTTGATCCAATAGCAAGTTTGCCAAGTGATTTATGTGGAGTAACAGTTTTAAAGTATCTAATAAAATCCTCACTTTGATTAAGATTTTTTCTGTAAGCAGATGTTGAAATTTCTGACATTTTTTCAATTAATTCTCTCCATTTTATTTTAGACTTTGGTGGAGGATTTAATGAAGCATCCATTACAGCCCCTATATAACTACAAAGATTATATTCTGCCAAAGGTTTATATCCATATTTTTGTTGAATAACTTCTCCTTGATCAGTAATTCTAATTTTTCCGTTAACAGTATTTGAAGGTTGTGATTTTAATGTGGCTTGAATTGGTCCACCTCCTCTTCCTGCAGAACCACCTCTACCATGAAAAAATACTAAATTTATTTTATATTTTTTTGCAAGATTTCTTAGCTCTTCTTGAAGTTTATATTGGTGCCAACTTGCAGATAATTTTCCAGCGTCCTTACTTGAGTCTGAATATCCAATCATTACTTCCTGGTGATTATTTATTAATTTTCGGTACCATGATAATTTAAATAAATTTTCCATTACATCTTTAGCATTTTTTAAATCATCTAAGGTTTCAAAAAGCGGTACTACTCTTAATAAATTATTAGTTTGAGCTTGTTTTTGCAAAAGATAGACAGATAAAATATCAGAAGCTTTTGAAGTCATTGATATTACATAAGCACCAAGGCATTGTGGAGGTTCTATTGATATTTGCTTAAATGTATCCCAAACTTCTTTATTTTCTTTATCTCTAATATTTTTTTTATCTAAAAAATATTTTTTTTGTTTAATTAAAGAATTTAGTAAATTAATTTTTTTTATTTCACTTAGATTGGTATAATTTATTTTATATTTATTTTTAATAACTTCATTTACTAATTTCTCATGTCTTGAAGATTCTTGTCTTATATCTAATTTTGCAAGATTAATCCCAAAACATCTAACTCTTCTAATTAAATCTAATAGATCTGAATTACCTATATGTTGTCCACGATTTAAGTTTAATGAATCTCTTATTTCTCTTAAAGGTTTTAAAATTTCATTTCTATCTTGCAGTAATTTTTTTTCATCAAGAGGGGTATTTTTATTCAAATGAATTTCGATTAATTGATGAGTTTTTCTTATTTTATCCCTAATTGGTCTTAAATATACTCTATAGGGTTCAAATGTTTTTCCAACTACCCTTCTAATTTTTTTAGAACATTCTTCCATAGATAGGTCTTGAATTAACTTCGTTAATTCTTTTTCATACAATTTTGCTGCTTGCCATCTAGAAAATAAAATTACTTTTTTTGTAACTTCTGCTGTAACATTTGGGTTTCCATCTCTATCACCACCCATCCAAGATCCAAATTGAATTGGGTTAAAAGTTCGGGGCAAATCTTTATTTAAATTTTTTCTAAAAATATCATTTAATCTTTTATAAACTTTTGGAATTGTGTCCCATAAACTATCTTCAATTATTGCTAATCCCCATCTTGCTTCATCCAACGGTGATGGTTTAGACCTTTTTAATTCATCTGTTTTCCATATTATTGTAATTTCAGAATAAATATCCCTATCTATTTCAATAATTTTAGATGGATATTTTTTATATAAATGTCTTTTTTCCATCAAATTAATTAAATTGGCATATTTTTGAATTAAGGTTCTTCTTTTAACTTCTGTTGGGTGAGCAGTAAGAACAATTCCGATATCTAAATTTTTAGCTTGTTCGTATATTTTGTTATTAGAAATACTCTTATTTTTAAAAAGTCCATTAATTATATCTTCAATGAATATATTTTGATTTTTATCTTTAAAATAAGGATTATCATATTCATTAAGTTTTCGAGATGCATCTAAGGACTCAGCAAGATTCATTAAATTTAAAATATGTGAAAATGCTCTAGTAATTTTATATGTATGTTTTGGTGGAAGTTTTTTAATTTCTTTAGATATTTTTGAAAAAACTTTTCTCTTATTTTTATCTGATAAAGTATTCTTTGATAATAACCTTAATTTTTCAACTATTTTATAAAAAGTTAATCCTTCTTGATCTTTAATAACTCTACCAAGAAATGTTCCTAATAACCTAATATCTTCTCTTAAAAGCTTAGTAGGAATTCGTTCATAATAAAGATCTCTTTTTTTCATTACTTAAAATAAATTTTTTTTGTAAAATTCCTTTTGAATTAGTTTTTACACTAAATAAGAATCCTGAATATCTAAATTTTTGCAATCCAGCCTTGTTCATACCCTTAGTTGCTGATGTAATAAAAAGTTCATTGTTATATTGTCCACCAAATGCACAATTAGTTACATTTTGAGCAGGTAAATTAATTTTATGTATTAATTTAGCATTTTTATTAAAAACTGAAACTCGCGCTCCATTAAAGTGAGCTACCCACAAATTTTTATATTTATCCAAAGTCATTCCATCTGGGGACCCGTCTTCAGGTGATAATTTCTTAAATATTTTCTTATTAATTATTTTGTTATCTTTATTAATTTTGATTTTATAAATTTTCTTTTTTGGACTATCAGTATGATAAAAATTATATTGATCAATAAAAGCTGGGCCATTTGTAATTCTATAATTCGTATCCACTTTGGTTAATAATAAATTTTTATCTAATTTATACAAAGAGCCTTTTTCAATTTTTCTTTCTAAATTATCCATAGTTCCAAACCAAAGATTTCCGTTTGGATCAGTTTTTCCATCATTAATTCTGTTTAATTTAATATTTTTCTCTATTGCTATTTTTTTTATTACTTTTTTAGTTTTAATATTTAGAATTCTTAGCTCTCCCTGAAGTCCTAAAATAAAAATATGTCCTTGTATATGTGCAAGAAAGCCAATTTCTTTATTTACTTTATAAATCTTCTTTTTTTTGTTTTTAATATTTAATGAGAAAAATTTCTTTTTTTTTATGTCTACAAAATATATTGAATTATGCTCTTTAACCCACAAAGTTCCTTCTCCAAGTTTGCATCTTAATTTCCAAAGGACTTTTGGTTCTGTTGTTTTAATTTTATTCATTTACTTCAAATTCCTTAATAAAATCATGATTAGGTGTAATACCTATTCCAGGATTATCCGATACAGAAGCATATCCATTATTTTCCTTAACTTGTTCTAAAATTGAAAAACTTTCAGTAGGGAGATCAGTAATAAAAATATTTTTTTCTGTTGTATCAAATTCTAACATTGTTTTTGATGGAAATAAACCTCCTGGCATATCAGGTTGAGCTGTTAACAAGTGTAAGTTAGTTGCAATACTCACAGCAGAACCCCAGACATGGTTTACAACTGGAATAAAGTTTGCTTGTGCTATAGCTGATACTTTTAAATACTCGGTAATTCCACCTAATCCACAAACTTCTGGTTGAGCTATATCAATACATTTGCCTTTAATAAGTTCATTCCATCCGTACTTTGTAAACTCAGCTTCTCCTCCTGCAATATTTGTATTAATTTTTTTCTTTAAATCTCTATAACCATCATAATCTTCAGGTGCTACGGGTTCCTCAAACCAAAATATATCAAGCTCATCTAATCCTCGTCCCACATACAATGCGTCATTTAATGTATAAGCATGATTTGCATCAACCATTAATCTAAAATCTTTTCCAACAACCTCTCTTACTGCTCTAACTAACTTTAGGTCTTCAACTGGTCCTAATCCAATCTTCATTTTCATAGCTTTAAAATTTTTAGACTTAATTTTGCTTGCTTCTTCTTTAAATAAATCAATTAATTCTGAGGTAGATTTTTTTTGCAGCATCATTCCATAGCCATAAACTGGAACTTGTTCATTGCACTTTCCCCCAATTAATTGGTAGAGAGGAGTTTTGGTCTTTTTTCCTAAGATATCCCATAATGCAATATCAACACCGGACAGTGCCTGAATCGGCATTCCTTTTTGACCACTATCTCTTAAAAGATTATAAACTTTATGCCAAATATGCTCTTTATTCAAAGGATCTTCTCCAATGATTAATGGCTGAATAACTTTTTCAACGATAAACTTATTAGCTAAGGCAATGTTACCAGGACCAAAACATTCACCCCAACCTGTAATACCTTCATCAGTTTTAACTTCAACAAGATGGGCAGTTCTATGTTTATAATATTGTTGCGAATACCCTAATTCTTTTTCTAACTCATATTTAAGTACATGACTTTTAATAGAAGTTATTTTCACAATCTATTATATCGCAACTACTTTCGAGTTTTGCTCACCCAAGTTTTCTATTGATAATTTCATCATATCTCCAGCTTTCAAAAATTGCTGCGGCTTCATTCCCATTCCAACACCTGGAGGTGTTCCGGTAGTAATAATATCACCAGGTTGTAACGACATAAATTTACTTACATAAGATACAATCACATTTACATTAAAAATCATTGTACTTGTATTACCTGTTTGCATTCTGTTACCATTGACATCTAAACTCATCTTTAAATTATTGATGTCTGATATTTCATCTT
>CACDYK010000019.1 GCA_902556905.1 uncultured Pelagibacteraceae bacterium | reverse complement strand
ATTGAGTTACATTATTTTCTAGATCAATATAAATTGTACTTAATATTCCACGAAACATAGGAGTTAAATGTGGTGTAAAATTAAAACTTAGCTTTCTTTTAGTAAATTTTTTTAACATTTGATCAATCTCTGAATTATGACGATGAAAACCAACGCCATAAGCGCTCAATGATTCATACAAATTTTTATCTTTATACTTTTTGTGAACACCTCTACCAGCACCCGAATAACCAGATTTAGAGTCAATTATAATATCATTTACTTTTACTAAGTTTTTTTTAAAAAGTGGAATTAAGGGTAATAATATTGATGTGGGATAACAACCAGGACATGATATAATTTGATATTTACTAAGATTATGTCCGTTAATTTCTGGAAGAGCATATAAACTTTTTTTAATGAAACTTAATGCTCTATGCTTTTGTTTATACCATTTTAGATATTCTGATCCTTTTTCTAATCTAAAATCTGCTGCTAAATCTATTAAAGTAATATTTTTTGTTAAATATTTTGATATATCTTGAGCTTCACCATTTGGTAAAGCAGTAAAAACTATATCCACATCTTTTAAAAGTTTTTTATCAAATTTTATAATTGTCGGTAACTTTTTTTTAGATAGGACTTTATCATAATTAGAAATTTTTTTTCCAACAGAACTATTCCCACATAGATATTTAATATTAATATATTTGTGTTTAACTAATAATTTAATTAATTGAACTCCGATATATCCAGTTGATCCAGCAACTAATGCATTAAGCTTAGGCATAATTTATTATAACAGTTTAAAATTAAAAAAGAATTATCTTTTAGAGAATTGGAAGCTTCTTCTAGCTTTTCTTCTACCAGGTTTTTTTCTCTCAACTGCCCTTGAGTCTCTGGTTGTAAGTTTTTCAGTTTTTAATGTAGATTTTAAATTTTCATCAAACATAACTAAAGCTTTAGAAATACCATGTACTAAAGCCCCTGCTTGGCCTGTGGGTCCTCCACCACTAACACTACATCTTACATCGTAATCTGTAGACTGATTAATTATATCAAAAGGTCTTGTTATTTGAAGATGATGAAATTCACTAGAAAAATATTCATTAAATAATTTTCCATTAACATAAATTTTGCCTGAACCTTTTTTTAACCAGACTTTTGCTATTGAAGTTTTTCTTCTACCAGTTGCATATTTACTATCTTTAAAATCCAATTTTAACTTAGGTGTTTTTGTTGAAGTTTGAATATTTTCCATATTAATTTCTAACTAAGTTTTTACTGTTTAATTTACCTAGCTCAATAACTTGAGGATTTTGAGCTGAATGTGGGTGATCACTTCCAGAATAAATCTTTAATTTAGTTAATTGTTTTCTACCCAATACTCCACCAGGAAGCATTCTTTTTACAGCAAGTTTTAAAGTTTCACCTGGTTTTTTTTCATGTAATTTTTCAGGTGATGTTTCTTTGATTCCACCTGGGTGTCCGGTGTGTCTATAATAAATTTTATCTTGAAATTTTTTTCCTGTAAACTTAGCCTGTTCAATATTTTTAACCACAACAAAATCACCGTGATCCATATGAGGTGTATAAGTAGTTTTATTTTTTCCTCTAATAATTTTAGAAATCACAGTAGCTAGTCTTCCGACTACAGCATTGGTAGCATCTATTTCATACCATGATGAATTTAGTTGATCTTTTTTTACAAATTTTGTCATTGTGCGAGGATTAATACTATTATTAATTGCAAAGTCAATTTGATATTTAGCTTGTAATATAAGACTTATCTGATAAATTCAAAATGCCGATTTGATCCTATTGCGGGCATATAACTGCTAAACAGGAATTTTTCTTTACATTATCGGTAGGCATTTGAACTGTATTGTGCGCCTTACACTATGTTAAAGCACTAAAAAGGAGAAAAATGAGTACAAAAAGAAATAATCCAGAAACAATAGCAATTCATGGTGGTGACTATAGAAGTGACCCATCAACTAACGCTGTAGCTGTTCCAATATATAGAACTACATCATATCAATTCGATAGCACTGAACATGCTGCAAACCTTTTTGCGCTAAAGGAATTTGGAAACATTTATACAAGAATCATGAACCCAACCAATGATGTCCTTGAAAAAAGACTTGCCGCACTTGATAGTGGCTTAGCTTGTTTGACAGTATCATCAGGACAAACAGCATCTACATTTGCAATTCTAAATGTAGCGCAATCAGGTGATAATGTTGTAAGTTCAACAGATCTTTATGGGGGAACCGTATCGTTGTTTACGCATACTTTAAGTAAACTTGGTATTGAAGTTAGATATGCTGACCCTTCTGATCCAAAAAACTTTGAAAAAGCAATTGATGAAAAGACAAGAGCTTTTTATGGAGAAACTTTACCTAATCCATATTTGAGAGTATTTCCAATTAAAGAAGTGGCAGATATTGGTAAAAAATACAATATACCATTAATTGTTGATAATACAGCGGCACCAGTTATTTGTAAGCCGCTTGAACATGGGGCGGCTGTAGTTGTTTATTCACTTACAAAGTATATCGCTGGACATGGAACAGTTGTTGGAGGAGCTTTAGTTGATGGTGGTAATTTTGATTGGACAGCAGATCCAAAAAGACAGCCACTATTTAATGAACCAGATGCAAGTTATGGTGGTGTAGTTTGGGGAAAAGCAGTGCCTGAATTAACAGGTGCAAATGTTTCTTTTGCAGTAAGAGCTAGAGTAACTTTATTAAGAGATCTAGGATCTGCTTTATCACCTGATAATGCTTTTGGAATAATTCAAGGCTTAGAAACTGTTGCTTTAAGAATGAAACAACACTGTGATAATGCTGCAAAAGTTGTTGATTATCTTAAAAAACATAAAGCTATATCTAAAGTAATCTATGCAACAGAACATAATAATGAAATTTCTAGTAGAGCGAAGAAATATCTTAAAAATGGCAATGGTGCATTAGTTGGTATTGAACTAGTGGGTGGAATAGAAGCAGGTAAGAAATTTATCGAGTCTTTAAAGATGTTTTACCATGTAGCTAATATAGGTGATGCTAGAAGTTTAGCAATTCATCCAGCAACTACTACACATAGTCAGCTAACAGAAGACGAGCTTTTTGCAGCTGGTGTAACACCTGGCTATGTCAGATTATGTATAGGTTTGGAGCATATTGACGATATTATTGACGACTTAGATCAAGCCCTTGATAAATCCACAAAAGGCAACTTAAAAGCTGTAAGTTAACATTATTATTTATATGTCAACAAATAGAAATTAATTAATTTTTGTATATTTTGAAATATACAGAAAATATAGAGTTGAAAGAATAATTAAAATAGAATTTATCTGGTGTAAAGATGCATAAAAAATTTTTACTCCAGATAAAATAGTAAATATTCCTAAAACAACCTGTAAGGATAAACTAACACCAACAATAATTATAGGTTTTCTGAGTATTTCATTTCGATCTTTGAGGGTAAAAATAAGAATATACAAATAAATACCTACAATTAGGTAAGCTAGATTTCTGTGAATAAACTGTACTATAGAAGGATTGTCAAAAACTTTTAAATTTAAAAATTCAATAAATTTACTATCATCAGGAAAGTAGGATGAGCCCATCAAAGGCCAAGTATTATAAATTTTACCCCCATCCATTCCTGAAACGAAGGCACCTATTATTAATTGTAAAAATAATAAAAAAAGAAAAAACTTTACTAAATTTATATTAATTGAAACATGTTGAGATTGAATTTTAGTTAGTTGAAGAAATTTCCAAAATATTACAGACAAAATTACAAAGGCTGTTACTAAATGCAATGAAAGTCTGTAATGACTGACATCAACCCTACCTATTAAGCCGCTAGATACCATGTACCAGCCAATGAAACCTTGAAAACAAACTAATAGAAAGATCAATCCATATTTTTTTAAAACCCATAAACCATTTTTAATGGAAAAAAATATAAGTGGTATCATTACAGATAGACCAATTAATCTTCCTAATTGACGATGACCCCACTCCCACCAAAAAATTACCTTAAATTCCTTGAGTGTCATATTGTAATTTTGTTCACTAAATTCTGGAATGGTTTTATAAAGTTCAAAATAATCAATCCATTTATTATTTGATAATGGCGGGACAAACCCCACAAACAATTCCCAAGTTGTTATAGATAATCCTGAGTCAGTTAATCTTGTTAACCCACCAACTAAAATTATGAGAATTACTAGTCCAATTAGTGCAAGTAACCAGATCTTTAATTGATTATTTAAATGACTATTCTGTCTGTACATATATAGATAAATATAATAATTATTAATTAATCCAATAAATTAAATGTCGCCAAAAAATAAAAAAAAATTAGAAGGAATTCGAATAAAGCTAGACAAATTAGATAATAAACTTCTAGCTTTAATTAAATATCGAACTTCTCTTGTCAAAGAAGTGCTTAAATTAAAAGAATTTAAAAAAGAAATAGTTGATCAAAAAAGAATTAATTTTATTTTAAATAAGATTAAAGGAAAATCAAAAAAACTCAAAATAGACCCAAAAATTACTAATCGTATATGGAAGAATATGATTTGGTCTTATATTGATTACGAAAAACGAAATTTTAGAAAGAAATAATTATTTACTGTGTGGTGGAAGTTTTTTTTCCACAAAAGTTTCATGTTTTCTTGTGGCAGGATTATATTTTTTAGCAGAAAGTTTAACTTTGGCTTTTTCTCCGCCCGCAGGTTTTTTTACATAGTAAAAGAATGGGCTATCTGGTTTTGATTCTGGAACCAATCTTACTTTTACGTGTGTTTTTTTTGCCATTTTATTTTAAATTTTTTAAGTTTTTAACAATTTTAGAAATTTTAACTAATTTATTTCTTAAATTATCAGCTTTTATAGAATTATTTGCCATTTCGTCAAGTTCTAAAGATTGTTTTCCATTAAGTATCTTTTTAACACCATTAATAGTCATACCTTGTTCTTTAAGAAGAAATTTAACTTTTTTAAGAAGATTAATGCATTTTTCATCATAATATCTTCTGTTTGAATTTAAGATTTTCGGTTTTATTTGTTTAAATTGTGTTTCCCAAAATCTAATTATATGAGTCGGAAGTTCACCTTTTTTATTAGATTTTAAATTTAATATTTTAGCAACTTCTCCTATCGTTTTGTAAGCACTATCAGACTTATCCATTATCTTTTAAATTGACATATTCTTTAAATTCTTTTGAAGGTTTAAATAACACAACATCTCTACTTGAAATCATTTTAGTTTCTTTTGTTTTAGGGTTTCTTCCTATTCTTTGCTTTTTTTTTCTAATAGAAAAAGTACCAAATTTAGATAATTTTAATTTTTTTTCTTCTTTAATGTTTGAAACAATTGTTGATAAAAAATCTTCTATAAGGTTTTCTGAAATTTGTTTAGAAAAACCTAGTTGCATATAAACTAAATTAACTAAGTCTTTTTTAGTTAAATTTATTCTCATTAATCAAATATTTTGCTTAATCTTTTCTATCAAATTACCTTTTACAATTCTATGGCAAACATCTAAAGAATTTGAAAATCCAATATAATCAGTGCCACCGTGGCTTTTAACAACTGGTGAGTCAAGTCCAATGAATATTGCTCCATTATACAGTCTTGGATCTAGACGTTTTTTGAATCTATTTAAATTTGAAATATTTAACAAAGATGAGATTTTTCCAATTAGTGATCCCGTCATGGCTTTTTTTAGCTCACTTGTTATAAAATTAGCAGTACCTTCAGCAGTTTTTAAAGCAACATTTCCAGTAAATCCATCTGACACAATCACATTTACTTCGCCATCCATTAAATGATTACCCTCAATGTATCCAGCAAAATCATAATTATCAGACTTCTTTTCGTTTAAGATTTGATAAGTTTCTTTTATAATTTCATTTCCTTTAAGTTCTTCAGAGCCTATATTTAGTAAACCTACATTTGGCTTAACCCCAGGATATAAAGAAGTGTAAAGAGAAGCACCCATTATAGAAAAATCTAATAAGTTTTTAGAACTACATTCAATATTTGCTCCCAAATCTAAAACAACACTCATTGATTTTTTGTTTGGCCATAAAGCAGATAATGCAGGCTTATCAATATTTTCTATCATTTTAAGATTAAGTTTTGAAATAACTAATAATGCACCCGTATTTCCAGCTGAAACTACAATATCTGCTTCTTTATTCTTAACACTTTCAATCGCAAGCCACATACTTGTTTTTTTACCTCTTTTAGCACCCTCAAGAGGACTGTCAGTGCTCATGACAACATCAGTTGTATGAATTATTTCAAAAAAACCTTTATTAATTTTATCACCAATAAGATTGGTAATTTTATTTTCATCTCCAAAAATTTTATAAAATACGTTCTTATTTGATTTGTGATTAAGTATCACGCCATCAATAGTTTTATTTGGTGAGTTATCACCACCCATTGCATCAACTGCAATTTTAATCAGATCTGTCATTTTAGATTTTTATATTATTCTTTTGGGTCTAAAACTTGTCTGCCCTTATACATTCCAGTCTTTAAATCTAAATGATGAGACAGTCTGTACTCACCTGATTTTTTATCTTCAACAATGTTTTTTGTTGAATATTTCATCGTTTGAGCCCTTCTCATTCCAGTTCTGGATGGGGTTTGTTTACGTTTTGGTACAGCCATAATTAATATTTATGGGTTACTTACACTTTTTAAATAAGAATTCAAAGTTTTTTTTGATAAATTTTCATCAAATAACTCAAAATAGTGAAGCAAATGATCAATTTCTTTAAAATCAGTTAAAAAATTTGAAAATTTTTCAAACTTTTGGGTTTGTGATAAATTATTCCAGAAATGGATTTCTGAAACCATTGAATGAAATAGGTTTATATAATCTTTCATTTTTTTATTAATAGATTGATCTCCATATCCAATTTCTCTAATACTAAGCTCGAGCTGTCTAAAATTGAAATCATAAATTTCCTGTAAAATAATCTTATTTTGTTCGTTTTTAAAATTTTTTATAAAGAAGGCAAAATGTAACAAAAATAGGGTTAATCGATCAGAAAAAATATCATCACGATTTAATGTTTTATATAAATCTTTATTTCTAGTGAAATTAATTAAATTGTTATAAATATGTATGTAATTTTCTTTCATGCAAAAAATATTATATATAATTTTTCTTTCATTAATAGCCACAAATTGTACCTTTAAACCAATTGTAAAACATCATGGTGTACCATTTTTAGAAAAAAAACAAAATTCACTTTTGATAAACAAAACTAACAAAAATGATATAGTGAAAATTTTAGGAAACCCTTCTACAAAAAGCAAATTTGATAATGATGTTTGGATTTATATAGAAAGAAAACAAACACAATCCAAATTGTCAAATTTAGGTAAAATGAAGATATTTAAAAATGATGTATTAGTTTTAGAGATAGATGATTATGGAATATTAAAAAAAAAAGAATTCTATAATAAGAAAAATATGAATAAAATAAAAATAATTGATACCAATACCCAAGCAGGATTTAGAAAAAGTACTTTTATTTATGATTTTATGTCTAGCATGAGACAAAAGATTAATGACCCTCTTGGAAAGAGGGCCAAGAATAGAAGTAAAGTTAACCAGCGATAACAGCTAATAAAAGTAAAGCTACAATATTTGTAATTTTGATCATTGGGTTTACTGCCGGGCCAGCTGTATCTTTATATGGATCTCCAACAGTATCACCAGTAACGGCAGCCTTATGAGCCTCAGAACCTTTACCACCATGGTTTCCATCTTCGATGTATTTTTTAGCATTATCCCAAGCTCCACCACCTGCAGTCATAGAAACAGCAACAAATAATCCTGTTATAATAACTCCTAACAACATTGCACCAACTGCTGCTAATGCTGCAACTTGTCCACCGATTGATAGAATTATAAAATACAAAACTACAGGAGATAAAACAGGTAATAAAGATGGAATTATCATTTCTTTGATTGCCGCCACAGTTAACAAATCAACTAATTTTGCGTAATCTGGTTTCTGTTTTCTCTTCATAATACCTGGAAATTTTTTAAATTGTCTTCTTACTTCAATAACAACAGCTCCACCTGCTCTTCCAACTGCTTGCATACCCATCGAACCAAATAAGTAAGGTAACATTCCACCAATTAACAAACCAACTACAACATAAGGATTTGATAAGTCAAAAGTTACAACAATACCCTCTAATTTTGAACCAGCAACATTTGAGAAATGTTTGATATCTTCAACATACGCTGCAAATAAAACTAAAGCTCCTAACCCAGCTGATCCAATAGCATAACCTTTAGTAACAGCTTTTGTTGTGTTACCTACAGCATCAAGAGCATCTGTAGTTTTTCTGACTTTTTTATCCAGATTAGACATTTCAGCAATACCACCGGCATTATCTGTAACTGGACCATAAGCATCAAGCGCTACAACCATGCCAGCTAAAGCTAACATAGTAGTTACTGCAATTGCTATACCAAAAAGTCCAGCTATAGCGTTGGTGGCTAAAATTCCAGCAACAATGATTAACGCCGGTACGGCAGTTGCTTCCATAGAAACAGCTAAACCTTGAATAACATTAGTACCATGACCTGTTGTTGAGGATGCAGCAACAGATTTTACAGGTCTATAATTTGTACCTGTATAATACTCAGTAATCCAAATCAACAAACCTGTAATTACTAGACCAATTATTCCACAGTAATACAAACTCATTCCATTAAAGATTTTACCATTAACATTATATTCAGTAGCAAAACCTATTACATAATCTGTTACTGGGTATAAAATAATTATTGAAGCAATAGCTGAAACAACAAATCCTTTATATAAAGCATTCATTACATTTTTATCTTTACCAAGCTTAACAAAAAAAGTTCCAAGAATTGAGGTTAGGATACAAGCTCCACCAATTGTTAAAGGATAAATCATCATACTCATATCTCCATGAAAAAAAATCGATGACAAAACCATTGTTGCAACAATTGTAACGGCATAAGTTTCAAATAAGTCAGCAGCCATACCAGCACAATCACCAACGTTATCACCAACGTTATCTGCAATAACAGCTGGGTTTCTAGGATCGTCTTCTGGGATACCGGCTTCAACTTTACCTACTAAATCAGCACCTACATCTGCACCTTTTGTAAATATACCACCACCTAATCTTGCAAAAATTGAAATAAGAGAAGCTCCAAAACCTAAAGCAACAAGTGCGTTAACTATTTCTCTTTCATCAATATTAAATTTTAATAAATAATAATAATAAACAGCAATAGCCAATAATGCTAAACCAGCAACCAACATACCAGTTACAGCACCTGATTTAAAAGCAACAGATAAACCTTGTGCAAGACCTTTTCTAGAAGCTTCTGCTGTTCTAACATTGGCTTCAACTGAAACCAACATGCCAACATAACCAGCAATACCAGATAACGCTGCACCAACTAAATACCCTAGTCCAACCAAAGGACTAAAGGCAACACTTACAATTACTAAAACAACCACGCCAACAATCGCTATTGTTTTGTATTGTCTTGCTAGATAAGCTTTTGCACCAATTTGAATTGCAGATGCTATATCTTGCATTTTTGCATTACCTGCACTTTGACTTAAAATATTTTTACCAGTAAAAAAACCATAAACTATGGATAATAAACCGGTTCCTATTGTGTATAATAAAATAGTTTCTATTGTATCGCTCATATAAACCTTAAGGTTGTTGGTTGTTAAATTTTAAGCCCGGACAATACAAAAAAAGCTAAAAAAGACAATAATTAACTTTTAGAATTGATGTTTATAACCTGTGTTTTTGACCAATAAATACTCACCTTTTTGATTAATAATAGATGATTTTTCATTATTTCTACTAATTTTACCAATTTTAGATATTTTAATACCTAGTCTCTTTGATGTGTTCTCAATGATTCTAGATTTATCAACACCGGCAGTAAATAATATCTGATAGTCATCTCCATTAGATATAAAATTTAATTTTTTAAGATTATTTTTTTTCAAGTAATTGTACAGGTTTTTAGATATAGGAATTTTCTTTTCAAAAATTTTATATGATAACTTTTGCCTATTAATCATTTTTTCAAGATCATCGATTAAGCCATCTGATATATCAATCGATGAGTTCGCAAATTTTAATAATTCTGTTGTTAATTTAATTTGAATCTCTGGTTCAAAATATTTTTTTACAAAATAGTTTTTAAGTTTTTTAGTAGTTTTAATTTTATTTTGTAAAATTTTTAAGCCAACGAAACTATCACCAAGATTACCTGTTACATATACATCATCATTAAATTTTGCTTTATTTCTAAAAATAATATTTTGTGAAAAACCAACTGATGTAATTGAAAAACTTAGTTTTTTAGAAAAAGTTGTATCACCACCACATAAAAGAATTTTATATTTATTTTGCTCTTGTTTTAATGAGGTGGAAATTTTAAATAAATTTTTATGTGTAAATGTTTTTTTATTACCACTACCTGAAATGAAATAATATTTTGGTAACACTCCTTTACAAATCAAGTCAGATATAGAAGATCGTATAATTTTTTTAATAACTAATTCAGGTTTTTTGAAATCTAAAAAATGAGTTCCTTGGTTATAAGTATCTATTGAAATTACTAAGGAATTTTTTTTATCAAAAAAAACATCGTCGTTTAATTCTAACGCATATTTATTAATTTTTGATAATTTTGAAAAATATTTTTTAATTAACTCAAATTCATGCATTTGATGCTCTTAATTTTTTTCCAACATTATCTAATAAAGCGTTTAAATATTTAGTTTGGGAATCTTCCAAAAAAAAATTAGATGAATTAAGATATTCTTTGATTATAATATTAATAGATATATTTGGTTTATATAAAAATTCGTAAGTAGCAGCCTTTAATATGGTTTGAAAAACTTTATCTAAATTATCTAAAACAAATTCATCACCAAGCTTATTATTTAATTCATCAAGAATTAGATCATTACGCTCTATAGTTCCAAAAACAATGTCTTTAATAAATTTTTTAAATCTATGTTTTGGAAATTCTATATCATTATCTTCATTATAAAATTTCCCATATAATTTTTGAATTATAATTACTCTTGGATTATTCTTTGGATTAAAATGAGATTTCATTTTTGTGATAAAACTGAGTTTACAGCATCAGCAGCTTCTGCACCTTTTTTTTTCCGAGCTTTAGCCTGCTTCATATTTAGGCAAGTAATAATCCCATTACCAATGGGTTTTTTATATAGAACAGACAAATCCATTATCGCATTAGTTGATACATGAGAGATAAAGTCAAAATGAGGTGTTTGACCTTTAATAACACATCCTAGTGCTAAAAAAGCGTCATATTTTTTGATATTTTTAGATATTGTTACAGGTATTTCAAAAACTCCTGGAACTCTAACAATTTTAATCATGTTAGATTTTGGGATTAGTTTTGTAGCACTATCAAGAAGACCTTTAGCTATATCTTTATAATAATCAGCTACAACTATTAAGTATTTTTTTTTCATTAAATAATTTCTTGCTTGGTAATTCTTATACCATAACCATCTAAACCTATAACTTTTTTAGGAGATTTTGTGATTAAAGTCATATTTTTAATTTTTAAATCCTTTATTATCTGAGCACCAATACCATAATTTCTAATTAGTTTATCTTTTCCTTTTTTATAAAATTCTTTATTTTTATAGTCTTTAAGGGTTTGAGTAACTGATTTAAGATTTGTATCTTTTATAAAAACTAAAACACAATTATTAAATCTTTTAAAATAATTAAGAGTTTTATTGAAAGAATTTGGCAATTGCTGATTAATTAAATAATTTTGCACAACATTTGATGAGATTACTCTAACTCTAGGCGTGATACCTTTCTTAATAACTCCTTTGATCAAAGCAAAATGTTCAGATCCATCTAGAAGATTTTCATAAATTCTAATTTTGTATTTTTGTTTTTTAACCTCTATGAAGCTTTGTTTCTTTAATTTAATTAATTTTTCTTTT
>CACDYK010000018.1 GCA_902556905.1 uncultured Pelagibacteraceae bacterium | reverse complement strand
AAATTTTACAGAAAATTTATTATCAAAAAATAATGATGATAAGGCTATCACTTTTATTAGTGAGAATGGTTTTCGAGAAATAAAAAATTGGAAAGAACTAAATATAAATGTAAAGAAAGTTTCTACATTTTTAAGAAATTTAAATATCAAATCAAAAGATCGGGTTGTTGCCTACATGCCCAATATTTCAGAGACAGTAGAAGCTTTTTTGGGAACAGTTGCTATAGGATCGATTTGGTCCTCATGTTCACCTGATTTTGGAATAAACGGAGTTATCGAAAGATTTTCTCAAATTAAACCCAAAGTTTTATTTGTAACTAATGAGTATTTTTATAATGGAAAAAGGATTAATGTTTTAGAAAGAATACCGGAAATAATTAAAAAAATACCTACTATCAAACATGTTGTTATCTCAAATTATCCAGGTCAGTTTAAAATTAAAAAATTACCCAAATATAAAGGTATCACAACACATAATTGGAAAAATATAATCAAACAAAAAAGTTCAGAATTAGTCTTTAATAAATTTGATTTTGAACAAGAGTTAGCAATTTTGTACTCAAGTGGAACAACAGGTAAACCAAAATGTATTTGTCACAAAACTGGTGGTGTGTTGTTGCAACATTTAAAAGAACATCAGTTACATTGTAATATAAAAGAAAATGATAATGTTTTTTATTTTACTACTTGTGGATGGATGATGTGGAATTGGTTAATTTCTGCTCTAGCTAGTAAAGCTTCAATTGTATTATTTGATGGATCGCCAATGTATAAAAAAGAAGATCTTCTTTTAAAAATAGCAAATAAAGAAAAAATAACTCTGTTTGGAATTAGTGCAAAGTACATTGATGCATTACGTAAAACTGCAAACAACTTTAAAAAATCTTACAAATTACATAAGCTAAGAACTATTTGTTCAACTGGCTCCCCTTTATCAAAGGATGGATTTAACTACGTTTATAAAAATATCAAAAAAGATGTTCACCTTGCTTCTATATCAGGTGGCACCGATATTGTTTCTTGTTTTGTTTTGGGAAATTTATACCAACCAGTTTATTCAGGTGAAATACAAAATAAAGCATTGGGTATGGATGTTCGTGTTTTTAATGAAAAAGGTCAATCAGTTTTGAATAAAAAAGGTGAACTTGTTTGTGTTAACCCTTTTCCTTCAATGCCATTAAAATTTTGGAATGATAAAAATAATAAAAAATTTGAAAATGCATATTTTAATAAATTTAAGAATATTTGGTATCATGGAGATTATGCTAAAATAACTAATAAAAATGGTTTTATTATTAGTGGTCGATCAGATACTACTTTAAATCCTGGGGGTGTTCGTCTTGGAACAGCAGAAATTTATTCTGAAATTGAACGATTTGACGAAATTAAAGAGTCTTTAGTAGTAGGCCAATCATGGGATAATGATATTAGAATTATTTTATTTGTAATCTTAAATTTGAAATTTGAACTTACTGAAGATTTAATTACAAGAATGAAATTACAAATAAGAAAAAATGCATCTCCAAGACATGTCCCAAATAAAATAATTCAAGTAAATGATATTCCAAGAACTAAGAGTGGTAAAATTGTTGAGTTGGCTGTAAAAAATATAATTGAAGGAAATAAGATTAAAAATAAAGAGGCGTTAGCAAATCCACAGGCTCTGAAAGAATATATTAGTATTAAAGAGCTGAAATATTAATTTTTTTTGTTTATTAAAAAATTAGTAAAGGTTTTGAGCAGCAACCATTGAAAGTAACATTGGTAATGATAGCAATGTATTAGTTCTCGAAAACAACATTGCTGTTCGAGCTGATTTTGCTTTTACTTCAGGTTCACAATCAACAATACCTAACGCTTTTTTTTGATTGGGCCATATAACAAACCAAACATTAAACGCCATATATAAACCAAGCCACATGCCAATACCAATAGCTGTACTTTTTCCACCACCAAAAGTCATGGCACTATGCAAATAACCATTTAAGTGAGCTAAGATTAATCCAGAAATTACCGTTAATAAAGCAGCCCATCTGAAATAAAATAATGCAGCTGGTGCAATAACTTTACCTATTGCTGGTTTTTGTTCATCAGGTATTTTTGTCATATTAGGAATTTGAACAAAATTAAAATACCAAAGTAAACCTATCCACATTATTGCAACAACAACATGAATTAATCTGAATAACCAACTCCAAAACAGTCTATCAAAATCAAATCCACCATTACCAATAAATAATCCAATAAAGAGAATTATAGCTAAAGCTAATGAAGCGTGAATTGTTTTTGAAAGTGATGATAGTAAATTACCCATATAATGAATCACTTATACACTAATTTTAAATTTTATTAACCTTTATTTAATTAATCTTGCAATAATGATTTAAGAAATTCGCCTGTGTAACTTCCTTTTATCTTTACTATTTCTTCCGGTTTTCCTTCGGCAATGATATTTCCACCCTTAACACCACCCTCAGGACCCATATCTACAATGTAATCAGCTGTTTTAATTACATCTAAATTGTGCTCAATAACAACGACTGTGTTTCCAAGTTTTACAAATGTGTGAAGTATTTCCAATAATTTTTTAATATCATGCTGATGAAGACCAGTTGTTGGCTCATCTAAAATATACATAGTTCTACCTGTCGATCTTTTTGAAAGTTCTTTAGCAAGTTTTATTCTTTGAGCTTCCCCACCAGAGAGTGTTGTTGCTTGTTGACCAATCTTAATGTACCCCAAACCTACTTTTTTTAGTGTTAAAAGTTTAGTTTTTATATTTGATATATTTTCAAAATACTCACAACCTTCATCTACAGACATATCTAAAACATCAGCAATATTTTTATCTTTAAATTTGATTTCCAATGTTTCTCTATTGTATCTAGTACCTTTGCATTCATCACATTGAATATATACATCTGGCAAAAAGTGCATTTCATAAGTTATTACACCATCTCCTTCACAAGCCTCACATCTTCCACCTTTCACATTAAAAGAAAATCTTCCAGGTTTATAACCTCTAGTTTTTGATTCAGGTAAACTTGTAAACCAGTCTCTAATTGGACCAAAGGCTCCTGTATAAGTTGCTGGGTTAGATCTAGGTGTTCTTCCAATAGGTGATTGGTCTATATCTATAATTTTATCTATCAACTCTACACCTTTATAGCTTTTGAAAGCTTTAGGTGCTTTTCTAGCTTTATTATTAAGCGTTAAATTTAAAGCATGATATAATGTTTGTAATATTAAAGTCGACTTACCACTTCCAGAAACACCAGTTATACATGTGAAACTTCCTGTTGGAATTTTTAGATTAACATTATTTAGATTGTTTCCTGTAGCACCATTAATTTCTACAAATCTACCGTTTTTTGCTAAACGTCGAGTTTTAGGAACTTCAATATTTTTTTTATTTGATAAATATTGACCAGTAATACTATTTTTATCTTTTTTAATTTCATCGTAAGTTCCTTGAGCTGATATTTCACCACCATTAGATCCAGCTTCAGGACCCATGTCAATAATATGATCAGCATTTTCCATAGTCTCAGTATCATGTTCAACAACAATTACGGTGTTACCTAAATCTCTTAATCTTTTAAGAGCATTAATAAGTTTAACATTATCTTTTTGATGCAAGCCAATAGAAGGTTCATCAAGAACGTATAAAACACCTGTTAAACCCGAACCTATTTGAGATGCTAATCTTATTCTTTGAGCCTCACCACCTGATAATGTTCCCGATTCTCTAGATAATGTTAAATAATCAAGGCCAACATTAAGCAAAAAATTTAATCTTTCATTAATTTCTTTCAAAACATGTTCTGCAATTTTAAATTGCCTCTTATCTAAATTTTCTTCTAATTCTTTAAACCATTGTGCTGCATCAAGAATTGATTTTTTTGTCACTTCACTAATATTATGATTATCAATTTTTATACATAGAGCTTCCTCTTTAAGCCTATCTCCATTACAGCCTTCACATGCTGAGTCAGACTGATATTCTGCTATAGCTTCTCTTTTCCACTCACTATCAGACTCTAAAAATCTTCGTTCTAGATTATTTATTACACCCTCAAAAGTTTTTTTATGTGAATATTTTTCATACCCATCATCATAATTAAACTTAATTTCTTCCTCATCAGATCCATATAAAATTACATCCTTAATTTTTTTTGGTAATTTTTTCCATTTATCATCCAATGAGAAACCATAATGTTTTGCAATAGATGCTAAGGTTTGAGCATAATATAATGTTGTAGATTTTGCCCAAGGTTCAATAGCGCCATCTGCAATACTTTTTCTTTCATCTGGAATTACTAAATTAGGATCAATATTTAATTTAATTCCAATACCTTCACATTCTTCACAAGCTCCATATGGACTATTAAAAGAAAAAAGTCTCGGTTCTATTTCTTCAATAGTGAAACCACTTTCAGGACAAGCAAATTTAGTTGAATAAATTAGTTTTTCTATTTTTCTAAATTTTTGTGGTAACGTCTCATCTTCATATTCAACAAATACCAATCCATTAGACAAATTAACTGCGGTTTCAATACTTTCTGCTAATCTATTTCCTAATTTTGAATTTAATACAATTCTATCAACTAAAACTGAAATATCATGTTTTAGTTTTTTATCTAAATTTGGAGATTTTTCGATGTCGTATAAAACATTATCAATCTTAATTTTTCTAAATCCTCTTCTTTTGTAACTTAAAATATCTTTTCTATATTCACCTTTACGACCTCTAACTACCGGAGCATAAATATATATAGTACTTTTTTTTGGTAATTTTTTAACTAAATCTACTATTTGAGTTATGGTCTGAGATGTAATTGGTTTTCCAGTAAATGGTGAGTAGGGTATGCCGGCTCTAGCAAACAAAACCCTCATATAATCATAAATTTCTGTAACGGTAGCAACTGTTGATCTTGGGTTCTTAGATGTATTTTTTTGTTCAATAGCTATTGCTGGACTTAAACCTTCAATGAGATCAACATTAGGCTTTTTCATTTTATCTAAAAATTGTCTAGCATAAGCAGATAAACTTTCGACATATCGTCTTTGGCCTTCTGCATATATGGTATCAAAAGCTAATGACGATTTTCCAGACCCTGATAGTCCAGTTATTACAACAAATTGATCTTTAGGGATTTCAACAGAAACATTCTTCAAATTATGTTCTTTAGCACCCTTAATAACTATCTTTTTGATCATATTTTTTGTTGCTTTGAGTTAATAAAATTAATAATGAGAAGAATTATGATATAGTTCTTATTAATTAATTTAACAAATATTAAATATTATGGCTGGAAGTTTAAATAAAGTATTATTAATTGGTCGTTTGGGCGCAGACCCAGAGATTAAGCAAATGGTTAATGGTAAAAGTGTTGCAAGACTTAGTTTAGCTACAAGTCAATCCTGGAAAGACAAAAACACTGGTGAAAAAAAAGAGAAAACAGAATGGCACCGTATAGTTGTATTTAATGAAGGTCTTGTAAATGTTATTCAACAATACTTAAAAAAAGGTGCTCAAATTTATGTTGAGGGTCAACTTACAACTAGAAAATGGAAAGACGAGCAATCTGGCCAAGATAAATATTCTACTGAAATAGTTCTTCAAGGATACAACACTACGTTAACAATGCTTGGTGGTGGAAACGCTGGAGGTGGAATTCAAAATGACACAACTCAACAAAACAATATTGAGGACTCCTCACAAGTGTCAAACGATATGGATGACGAAATTCCATTTTAGTACTTATGCAAAAAACTGAAGCTCCAAAAGATAATAATATTAAATTAATCTCAATGCATGATGAGATGAGCTCATCTTATCTATCTTATGCAATGAGTGTAATTGTAAGTCGAGCTTTACCAGATGTAAGAGATGGATTGAAGCCTGTTCATAGAAGAATTTTATATGCTATGTATAAAGGTGGATATGATTGGTCTAAACAATTTAGAAAATCTGCAAGAATAGTCGGTGATGTAATTGGTAAATACCATCCTCATGGTGACCAGTCAGTTTATGATGCACTTGTAAGAATGGTTCAAGATTTTTCTATGAGCCTACCTTTAGTTCAGGGTCAAGGTAACTTTGGATCTATCGATGGTGATCCTGCTGCTGCTATGAGATATACAGAAACAAGACTTTCAAAAGTTTCTCAATTTTTAATTGATGATATTGAAAAAAATACAGTCTCTTACAAAAGTAACTATGATGAAACTGAAAAAGAACCAACTGTTTTACCCGCTCAATATCCAAACCTTTTAGTGAACGGTGCTGGTGGTATAGCTGTAGGAATGGCAACTAGTATTCCACCTCACAATCTTGGTGAGATAATAAATGGAACTTTAGCTTTAATAGATAATAAAGATATTAAGGTTAAAGAATTAATGAAACATATTCCAGGACCTGATTTCCCAACCGGAGGTGTAATAATTGGAAAAGATATCATCAAACAAGGTTATAACAATGGAAGAGGTTCATTTAAGATTAGAGGTGAAGTATCTTCAGAGTCTTTAAAAAATGGTAGAGATAGATTGGTTATTACATCTATTCCATATCAAGTAAATAAATCTGTATTAAACGAAAGAATTGCGCAACTTGTTAGAGAGAAAAAAATTGAAGGTATTAAAGATATAAGAGATGAATCTAACAGAGAAGGTATAAGAGTTGCGATAGATTTAAGAAATGGTGTTGAGCCAGAAACTATTAAAAGACAACTTTATAAGAATACTCAAATTGAAAGTTCGTTTGGTTTTAATACATTAGCGATTGTTGATGGAAAACCAAAAACTTGTAACTTAAAAGATTTTCTAACAAACTTTTTATCTTTTAGAGAAGATGTTGTTATAAAAAAAACTAAATTTGATCTGCAAAAAGCTGAAGAAAGAGCACATATTCTTTTAGGATTATCAGTATCAGTAGAAAATTTAGATAAAATTATTAAGATTATACGTTCATCAAAAAATCCTGATGACGCCAAACAATCTATATTAAAAACAAAATGGAAAATAAATAAAACTCAAAAACTTATTTCTTTAGTTGAAGGAAAAAAAAGTAAAAATGTTTACTCTTTATCTGACTCTCAAGTTACAGCTATTTTAGAGTTGAGATTACAAAAATTAACAGCTCTTGGAATAAACGAAATAGAAGTTGAGATAAAAAAATTAGCAGAGCTTATAACCAAATTTAAAAAGATTATATCTTCTAAAAAAGAACTTTTAAAAGTTATCAGTGAAGAACTTAAAAACATTAAAGAAAAATTTGCTGTACCAAGAAGAACTAAAATCATAGATGCAGTGTTAAACTATGATATTGAAGAGACAATTCAAAAACAATCTGTAATTATAACTGTTACTCTACAAGGCTATATAAAAAGAGGGTCTTTAGATGGTGTTAAACAGCAAAAAAGAGGTGGTAAAGGTAAATCGGGCATTACAACAAGAGATCAAGACTCTGTTATTCAGACACTGTCTGTTAATACACATACATCTGTTCTTTTCTTTTCAACCGAAGGTTTAGTTTATAAAGTTAAAGCATGGAAAATTCCTGAAGGATCAACTACTTCCAAAGGTAAATCATTGTTTAATATTTTACCTTTAAAAAATCATCAATCCATTAGTTCAATAATGCCAATGCCTGAGAATGAAACTGATTCAAAAAATTATCAAATAATTTTTGCAACAGCTAAAGGTAAAGTTAGAAAAAATAGCTTGGAAGATTTCTCATCAATTAATGCCTCTGGTAAGATAGCAATGAAATTAGATAACAATGACAAAATAGTCGGTGTTAAAATTTGTCAAGATGATCAAGATGTTATTTTAAGTACTAAGTTTGGTAAATGTATAAGGTTTGAAGCAAAAAAATTAAGGGTGTTTAAGGGTCGATCATCAAAGGGAATTAAAGGTATAGAATTAGCTCCTAATGATCAGATAGTTTCTCTATCTGTTATAGATAATGATAAATCAAAAAAAAATGGTAAAAAATCAAAAGATGAAAAATCTGAGATTAAATCTAAAGAGAAGTTTGTCTTGTCTATAAGTGAAAATGGTTATGGTAAGAAAACTTCTGACGTAGATTACAGAGTTACTAATAGAGGTGGCAAAGGTATAATTGGTATAGTTAATTCGCCAAGAAATGGAAATATAACATCATCTTTTCCTGTTTTTGAAGGAGATGAAATACTTATTTCAACTAATAAAGGAAGAGTAATAAGAGTTGCTGTTAAAGAAATAAGAACAGCTGGTAGAAATACTCAAGGTGTAAGAATTATAAAATTGTCTGGTGAAGAAAAAGTAGTATCTGCAATTAAAATTGATGATAATCTAATCTAATCTAATGAATAAGGTAGCTATTTATCCGGGTACATTTGACCCTATTACTTATGGTCATATAGACGTAATTAAGAAAGCGTTAAAGTTGTTTGATAAAATTGTAGTTGGAGTTTCTGATGTTAGTAACAAAAACTACCTTTTTAATTCAGATGAGCGAATAGATATTGTTAACAAAGCGTTATTTAAAGATTTAAATTTAGATAGAAAGAAAATAAATGTAATTTCATTCAGTTCTCTTACAACAGATCTCTGTAAAAAATATAAGTCAAATATAATTTTAAGAGGTTTAAGAGCTGTTTCCGACTTTGAATATGAATTTCAATTAGCTGGCATGAATAGAAAGCTCAATAACAATATTGAAACTATTTTTTTAATGTCTGATGTAGAGAATCAAATAATATCCTCTCGATTTGTGAAAGAGATTGTAAAATTAAATGGTGATATAAGAAAATTTACTACCAAAAGTACAATTAAATCATTAAAAGACAAATATGAGTAGAATTTTAACAACTATATTTATTTTATTTTTTTTATTTACTAATCAATTAATAGCACAGGAGAATATAATGATTTTAAAATTAAAAGATGGCGATGTGAAAATTGAGTTATTTGAAGATGTAGCTCCAAATCATGTTAAAAGAATTAAAGAACTAGCTGAGGGTGGAAAATACGATAATGTTGTATTTCATAGAGTTATCGATGGATTTATGGCTCAAACTGGAGACGTAAAATTTGGTAATTCAGATTCTAAGGACTTTGATTTAAGAAGGGCTGGTATGGGTGGTTCAGATTTGCCAGATTTAAAACAGGAATTTAGTAGTGTTCCACATGATAGAGGTACTTTGTCAATGGCTAGATCTTCTGATCCAGATAGTGCAAACAGTCAATTTTTTATATGTTTTAAACCAGCACCTTTTCTTGATAGACAATACACAGTATTTGGTAAAGTTTTAGAAGGCATGGAATTTGTTGATAAAATTAAAAGAGGAGATGATAGTAATAACGGCTCTGTATCAGATCCTGATAAAATTATCAGTTTTAAATCTCAATAATTTCTTTAAATGGCATTAAAAGATTTTGCCTTTAAAATTTTAAAAAAAGATAAATTTGCTAGGTGTGGTTTAATAGAAACTCATCGAGGTAATATTAATACACCTGCTTTTATGCCAGTTGGTACACAAGCTACTGTAAAAGCTTGTACAATTGATGATATTAAAAAAACAGGTTCAGAAATAATATTATCCAACACATATCATTTAATGATCAGACCAGGAGTTGATAGAATTCAAGCAGCTGGAGGTCTTCATAATTTCATGAATTGTGATTTACCTATACTTACAGATTCAGGTGGTTTTCAAGTAATGTCTCTATCTAAGCTAAATAAAATAGATAGAGAAAAGGGTGCAATTTTTAATTCACATGTTGATGGTAAAAAATTTTTTTTAAGTCCTGAAGAAAGTATAAGAATTCAATTAGGACTTAACTCAGACATTGTAATGATAATGGATGAATGTCCTCGTAAATCTGATAATTACGATTTAATAAAAAAATCAATGGATTTATCTTTGTATTGGGCGCAAAGATCAAAAAAAGCATTCGGTAAAAATCCACACAAAGCTATTTTTGGAATTGTTCAAGGTGGTTTATTTAAAGACCTTAGAAATAAATCTTTAACTGAATTGATTAAAATTGGATTTGATGGTTATGCGATGGGAGGGTTAGCTGTAGGGGAGTCTCAAGATGAAATGTTTAATGTTTTAGATGATGTTAAAGAACACCTTCCAGACGAAAAACCACATTACTTGATGGGTGTCGGCACTCCTTCAGATATAATTGGTGCTGTAAAAAGAGGTATTGATATGTTTGATTGTGTTATGCCAACAAGATCAGGAAGGACTGGATTAGCTTTTACATGGGACGGCAAAATTAATATTAAAAACAATAAATATCAAACTGACAACACACCTTTAGATTCTAATTGTAGTAATTTAAATCTTAATAAGTACTCAAAAAATTATTTAAATCACTTATTCAATACTAATGAAATTTTAGCATCAATGCTTTTAACGCTTCATAATATTAATTTTTATCAAGAATTAATGACAGCAATAAGAAAAAATATAACAGAAGGTACTTTTGATCAATTTCATGACAAATATATTGATAAGTTGTAGGAGATATACAATTTTTAGTTCAATTTGACGTTTGAAAAAATAGAATAATTATGTATATAACAATTATTCAATTTGAATAAATGTGGGCCCTTAGCTCAGTTGGTAGAGCAATTCCCTTTTAAGGAATGGGTCGATGGTTCGAGTCCATCAGGGCTCACCACTTTTCAAAATTATGTAAGTTTAATAGGTGGATAATCCAATATAACTTCATTCATCTTTTCATTTAAATCTCTTATTCTGTTATCTGATGATGGATGTGTGCTCATAAATTGTGGAGGTTCTTTTCCTTTATTTAGCTCCTTCATTCTTTCCCAAATTTTAACTGTTTCTCTAATATCGTAACCTGATAAAGATGAAAAAATCATTCCTAAATAATCTGCTTCACTTTCTTGTTTTCTATTAAATGGATTTGTTATTCCTAATTGTGATAACAATCCAATTGTATTCATTCCTGTAGTTCTATTTATTTGAGATAATTTTCCACCACTAAAAATATCTACAAGTTGAGTACCGGTATTTAATAAAACACTTCTGCTTGCTCTTTCTATTGAATGTTTTGCTACTGCATGTGCAATTTCATGTCCCATTACAGCCGCAAGACCATTAGTATTCTTAGTTGCATCTAAAATCCCTGTATATACCGCTATCTTTCCACCAGGCATACACCAAGCATTACGTACTTTTTTTTTATCTATTAGAATATATTCCCAGTCAAAATTAGTAGTTGGATCTTCTAATCCCGATCTATCAAAATACTCAGAAATTGAATTTTCCATTTTTTTTCCAATCTCTTTAATTTCATTAAGTGTTTTTTTATCATCGCTCATTTTTTCTTTTTCTTTCACTTTTTCATAAATTTGAGCTGCTTGAGCATTTAACTTAGCTTCAGAAACAATTTTTAACTGCTTCCTTTCGGTAATTGGGGCAGTTGTACATGAAGGCAATATAAGGCTACCACAACTACAACCAACATAAGACAAAAATTTTCTTCTATTCATTTTCATATATAATTGTTAATATCATTGTATTATGAATCTTAATAATAAAATTCTATTAGTATTGTTTATTGTTGCAATAGTTTTTGTAATTTATTCAAGTTTTAGCTGATAATATGGATAAAAAATCTAAAAGAAAATCTTTATCTTTAACGCTTCGAAACTATTTTATTGCCGGTGTTGTTGTTTTAATTCCAATTGGCTTTACTCTATATCTTAGTAAAGTTTTAATTGGGATATCTTCAAATTTAATCCCAAAAAACCTTAATCCCAATCATTATTTACCTTTTGATATACCTGGAATAGAAATTTTAATTTCATTATTATTAATAACTTTAGTAGGAGGACTATCATTATCATTTTTTGGTAGAAGAATTTTAAAACTAATTGATGATTTATTTAAAAGAATTCCTTTTTTAAGAACTGTTTACTCCGCTATTGTTCAAATGACCGAAACATTTTCAAAAAAAGATGATAATAAAAAAAGTGTTGTTTTAATTGAATATCCAAGAAAAGGTGTTTGGGCAGTTGGTTTTGCAACTAAAGAAAACACTGGTGAAATGGCTGAAAAAACTAATAAAAAACTAATCAATGTTTTTGTTCCTACAACTCCTAATCCCACAAGTGGTTTTTTATTAATGTTTCCAATTGAAGATGTAATTTATTTAAATATGACTTTTGAGGAAGCTTCTAAGTTTATTGTTTCTGCTGGTACATCAAACAAGCAATCTTAAGCAATATCATTTATAATATCGGCTCTATCATATAATTTTATAAGTGGTTTAAACTTACTTATGTCCTCATTTTGATTTTCAATTCTTCTAATTTCTTTTTCTGCTAGAAGAAAAAGATCACTATTATGAACTGGATCAGCTAATTTAAAATTTTTTATACCACTTTGCTTAAATCCTAATATATCACCAAAACCCCTGATTTTCATATCCTCTTCTGAGATATAAAAACCATCATTAGAGTCTTTTAAAATATTTATTCTCTTTTTAGCATTTTCACTTAAATTGGATTTAAACATTAGTATACATGTTGACTCTTTGCTGCCTCTTCCGACGCGGCCTCTAAGTTGATGTAATTGAGATAATCCAAATTTATTAGCATTTTCTATTATTATTACATTGGCGTTTGGAAAATCTATACCCACTTCAATAATCGTCGTAGATACTAGAATTTGAAATTTATTCTTTAAGAAATTATCTAATATTATTTCTTTATCTTTCAAATCAGTTTTACCATGAAGTAGAGAGACTTGTTTAGGAAAAAGTTTATTCAAATAATCAAATTTTTTAACAGCAGAAGAGTGATCTAATTTTTTAGATTCTTCTATCAAAGGACAAACCCAAAAAATTTGATTACCAGATTTTAATTCTTTTTTAATAAATTTAATAACATCATCAATCTTACTTTCTAGCTTACTATAAGTTTTAATAGGTTTTCTGGATTTAGGTTTTTCTCTTATGATAGAAAGATCCATATCTCCATATAATGTCATTGTTAAAGTTCTTGGTATAGGTGTTGCGGTCATTAATAATACATCACAATTATTTCCACCCTTATCAGACAAACGTTTTCTTTGATTAACTCCAAATTTATGTTGCTCATCTATAATGATTAGTCCTAAGTTATTAAAATTTACTTTTTTTTGAAAAATAGCATGTGTCCCAAAAATAATATCTATTTCATTATTGGATAATCTTTTTAAAATTTCTTTTTTTGTTTTGTATTCAGATTTACCAGATATTAATTCTATATTTACTTGTTTTGGAAAAAGTTTTTTTGCAAAATTATAGTGTTGTCTTGCTAATATTTCTGTGGGGGCCATTACAGCTACTTGAAATCCAGAATTGATGGTATTGTAAGCTGCAATTAAAGATACTATAGTTTTACCACTTCCAACATCTCCTTGAAGTAATCTAAACATCTTATTTGATGATGAAAGATCATTATTAATTTCTTGTAATGTTTTTTTTTGATCTTTTGTTAAAGTAAATTCTAGTTTATCTATAATTTCAATTTGTTTAGTTTTATTTAAAACTTTTCTTTTTTTTTTTATTTTTTTAATTTTTTTTCTAATCTCAGAATTTGCTAAAAAAGTAGAAAATATTTCATCAAATGCTAAGCGTTGGTAAAAATTTTTCCTAAATTTTCCTATATTT
>CACDYK010000017.1 GCA_902556905.1 uncultured Pelagibacteraceae bacterium | reverse complement strand
GGTTTAATTGGCGATAATTTCAACAAAGAAAAAGTGCTTCAAAAACTTAAAGGTAATCATGCAATTGGACATAACAGGTATAGTACAACTGGAGAAAATACTTTAAGAAATATCCAGCCATTTTTTGCAGACACTAATGCAGGTGGTATTGGAGTTGCTCATAACGGAAATTTAACTAATTCGATTTCTTTACGAAATAAGTTAGTAGAAGAAGGAGCTATTTTTTACACAACATCAGATACTGAAACAATAGTTCAATTAATTGCAAAATCTAAAAGACCTAAAACAATAGATAAAGTTGTTGATGCTATATTTCAAATTCAAGGTGGTTATGCATTAGTTATGTTGACGCAAAACTCTTTAATTGGAGTTAGAGACCCCTATGGAATTAGACCACTAGTAATTGGAAAATTAGGAAACAGTTATGTGCTTGCCTCAGAGACATGTGCGCTAGATATTATTGGGGCAAAATTTATTAGAGATGTTGAAAATGGAGAGATAGTTCTAATTGAAAATGATGAGTTAACTAGCATTAAACCCTTCCCTCCAAAAAAAGTTAGGCCCTGCGTATTTGAATATATATATTTTGCAAGACCAGATAGCATCCTTGATAACAAAACAGCTTATGAACATCGAAAAAATATTGGAACAGAACTTGCTAAAGAGAATGATGTTGAGGCAGATATAGTTGTTCCAGTTCCGGATAGTGGTAACGCTGCAGCTCTTGGTTTTGCTCAACATTTAAAGATGAATTATGAACATGGTTTAATAAGAAATCACTATGTGGGACGAACTTTTATTGAACCTAGTCAAAAAATTAGAAGCCTAGGAGTAAAATTAAAACTAAATGCAAATCAAACAACTATTAAAAATAAAAAAATTATATTAATTGACGACTCATTAGTTAGAGGAACTACTTCTTATAAAATTGTTAAAATGTTATATGATGCTGGTGCAAAAGAAGTCCATGTTAAAATTGCATGTCCTGAAATTAAATATCCAGATTTTTATGGAGTAGACACTCCAACAAAAAAAGAATTATTAGCTGCTAATAAATCAAATGATGAAATTTGTGAGTATATTGGAGCAAAATCTCTAAAATTTTTATCATTAAATGGACTATATAAAGCTATCGGCTTTGAAAATAGAAATCAAACTTATCCACAACTAACAGATCATTATTTCACTGGAGACTATCCAGTTAAACCTATTGACGAACTTGGAGATAATAAGATTACTCAATTATCTTTATTAAGCACTGCTTCTAATAATTAGTTATGAAAAAAGTAAATTTTACAGAAATGAAAAATGGTACTAAAGAAGATTACCAACTTTTAGAAAAATATGAAAAAAATTTTGAAAGACAGACAGCTGATAGAATAATAAGATATTTAGCTTCTCAAACAGCCACTTTAGAAGGTTACCAAATAACAAGACTAGAACATTCTTTGCAAGCAGCAACTCGAGCTTATAAAAATGGTGAGGATGAAGAAATGGTTGTTGCTACTCTGTTACATGATATTGGTGATGATCTGGCTCCAATGAATCACTCCCAATATGCAGCTTCTATACTTAGACCTTACGTTTCTGAGAGAACGTATTGGATTATTCAACATCATGGATTATTTCAAACTTATTACAGCGCTCCTCATTTAGGAGGTGACAGAAACGCTAGAGATAAATTTAAAGATCACAAACATTATCAAGCAACCATTAACTTTTGTGAGAATTATGACCAATCTTCTTTTGATCCAAATTATAAAAGTATGAGTTTAGATGAGTTTTCACCAATGGTTAGAAGAATTTTCTCCAAAACTCCATATTATTATCTTTAAATTCTAAAATAAGATACTATTTACAAATTCATGATTAATTCTAAAGAACAAATAATTGAATATTTCAAATCTGGTATAAAAAAGACAAAAGATTTTAAGATAGGAATTGAACATGAAAAGTTTCTTTTTAATAATCAAGACAATAAAAGAATTAATTACTCAAAAATAAGGGATATGTTTACAGCCCTTTTAGAATTTGGCTGGAACCCAATTTTAGAAAAAAAAAATATAATTGGATTAAATAAAGGGGGTAAAAATATTACCCTTGAACCTGGAAACCAAATAGAATTATCAGGAGAAAAACTAAACAACATTCATGAAGCCTGTGCAGAGTCACATGATTATTTATTTGAGTTAAGACAAGTTACTAAAAAATTAGATATCAATATAGTCAGTGCTGGGTTTGATCCAATATCAAAATTAAATGAAATTCCTAACAATCCTAAACAGAGATATGAACTAATGACTAAAGACATGCCTTTAGGAGGTGAATTAAGTTTGGATATGATGTATCGAACTTGTGGGACCCAATTAAACATTGATTATAATTCTGAGCAAGATTTTATAAAAAAATTTAAGATAGTTAACTCTATTGTTCCCATTTCAATTGCTTTATTTGCAAATTCTTCAATAGTTGAAAAAAAAAATAGTGGATATTTATCCTACCGATCAAAAGTTTGGCAAAACACTTCTAGGGGTGGTCTTCCTAAATTATTTTTTGAAGATTTAAATTTTGAAAAATATGCCGATTTTGTAATAAATTTTCCAATTTTATTTATTCAAAACAAGGATAATTATGTTTCTGGCAAAAAATATATTTTTAAAGATTTTATGGAAGGTAAAATTGATGAAATATCTAACCGATTACCTGCCGAAAATGACCTAAATACTCACTTAAGCACAATCTTTACTGAAAATAGATTGAAAAAATATATTGAGCTCAGATCTATGGATACATGTGGATGGGATTGTTTGTGTGCAGGTCCCGCTTTTAATGTCGGAATGTTATATGGTAATTTAGACGAAGTTCATGAATTAGTTTCTACTTGGGATGCAGACAAAATTATTAATGCTTATTTTGAAGCTCCTAAAAAAGGTTTTAATACTCAATTAATGGGTAAAGATCTTCTTTATTGGTCATCAACATTATTAAATTTATCAAAAAAAGGATTAGAAAATAGAGAAATTCTTAACAAGAGTGGTAAAAACGAAACAATATTTTTAAATCACTTACAAAAAGTTATTGATAATAAAACGACTAATGCAGATCATATGATTAGTAAATTTTCTAACAATGAAGATTTAAGTGAATTGTATGATAAGTAAAATTGTTGCTATTCAAGGAAACCACCCCTCAAAACTAAACTCTTTAACAGACACAAGTGTTTTTCTTGCTCATGAAATTCAGAAAAAAAAATATAAAATATTTTACTATGATCCTAAAGACCTATCAGTAATTAATTCCAAAGCAGTGGCTGATGGTTTTTTTATAAAGTTTGATTACTCTAAAAAAAAATTTTTTAAGATAATAAAAAAACAAAAATTAGACCTTACTAAATGTAAATTTATTTTAATTCGACAAGATCCTCCGTTTAATCTTGAGTATATTTCAGCAACTTATATTTTAGATACTATTAAAGATAAAGTAAAAATATTAAATAATCCTACGTCAATCAGAAATGTGTCTGAAAAACTATATTCAGCTAGATATCAAAGATATATGCCAAATACTATTTTCACTCAAAATATCAATGAGATTAAAAAATTTTTTAAGATAAATAAAAAAGTAATTTTAAAACCTATTCATAGTTATAGCGGAAATGATATTCATCTTTTAAATAAATTTAATTTAACATTAATTAATCAATTTATAAAAAAACATAATCATATTATGTGCCAAAAATTTTTATCTAAAATAAGTAAAGGAGACAAAAGAGTATTTTTAATAAATGGTAAAGTATGTGGAGCAATATCTAGAGTTCCAAAACAAGGATCTTTTTTAAGCAATATGAGTAAAGGAGCTAAACCAATTAATACTAAATTAACTAATACAGAAAATAAAATTTCAAAATTAATAGCCAAAGATCTTAAAAAAGAAAATATCTTCTTTGCAGGTATTGATTTTATTGATCAAAAATTAAATGGAGACATTAACGTTACATCTCCAACAGGATTAAAAACATTATATGATTTATCAGGTATTAATCTTGCTAAAACCTTTTGGAAAGAGTTAAAAACATGAAAAATTTATCAGACCAGCATAAAGGTTCTTTATTAGCATTTATAGCTGTTATGTTAATAACACCTGACTCTATCTTTATTAGGCTTTCAAATATTGAAACTTGGGGAATGCTTTTTTATAGAGGTGCCATCCCTTTTGTGGTTGTACTTATTGGACTTATTTTTTTCTACAAAAATAATCTCTTAAAAGCTTTGTTAGGTATGGGATATCCTGGTATTTTTTATGTTATAAGTTTTTCTATCTGTAATATTACTTTTTTAATTTCTATTCAAAACACTAATGTAGCTAATACTCTTGTTATGATTGCAATGGCACCAATGTTATCGGCTATATTAGGTAGTATCTTTCTTAGAGAAGTACCAGATCAAAAAACTTGGATTGCAATAATTATAACTTTAATTTCTGTGACTTATATTTTTTATGACTCAATAGAGATGGGTAATTTTTATGGTGATTTGTTTGGTATAATCACCGCTTTTGGACTAGCTTGTAATGCTGTTATAGCAAGATTTGCTAAAGATAGAGATTTGGTACCATCAGCAGTAATTGGTAAACTTTGTGTTGCGATTTTTGCCTTTCTTTTTGTAGATAGTTTTTCTCTTGTGGGTACAGATTTAATAATTGTCCCTTTAATGTGTGTAATGTGTGTTGCTATTCCTTTTGTACTGGTAACTATAGCTCCTAGATTTATCCCAGCAGAAGAGGTTAATTTATTTTTTTTACTAGAAACAATTATAGGTCCTTTTTGGGTATGGATGGTAATCAACGAGCAACCAAGTATTGAAACAATTCAAGGTGGTTTAGTTATCATTTTAACGATTGGAATTCACTCATATCTTAAGCTTAAAAAAACGTAATCCTTAAATTACAATTAACTTGATTTAGCCACAAATCAGAAATAGATAGCGATTCAGATGGAAAAAGTATTAAAAAATTCATGGGCATTATTCTTAGGTATGGGGGCACTCATGTTAGCATATGGGTTTCAAGGATCCTTACTTGGAGTTAGAGCAGTTAAAGAAGAATTTAGTTTAACTGCAACTGGGTTTATGATGTCTGGATACTTTGTGGGTTACTTTATTGGTGCCAAAACAATTCCTCAAATTATTTCTCGAGTAGGTCACATTAGAGTTTTTGCTGCATTTGCATCAATAGCATCATTAGTAGTTTTAATTCATGCTGTATATGTAAGTCCTTTTGTATGGTTTTTATTAAGAGTACTTACTGGGATTAGTATGGTCTCTATTTATACTGTGGCAGAAAGCTGGTTAAACGATAGAGCAAGTAACAAAAATAGAGGAAGCGTTTTGTCAGTTTATATGGTCATCTTATATGGTGCTATGGGTCTAGGAATGTTTTTACTAAACTTTAGTGACCCTCTTAACTTTGAACCTTTTATACTAATTTCAGTTATAACTTCAGCAGCACTAATTCCAATTTTGCTTACTAAAAGAAAAGCTCCAACATTTAAAAAGATATCTACAATGTCTTTACAGGAAGCATTTATTTCATCTCCTTTTGGAATGGTAAGTTCATTTTTTTATGGAACAATACAATCTGCTTTATTTACATTACTTGCTGTGTACGCAACAACAATGAACTTTTCTATTTTTCAAATTTCATTAGTTACTTTCTTGCTTGCAATTTCTGGTGCAATATCTCAGTGGCCAATTGGAAAGTTGTCAGACATGTTTGATAGAAGAAAAGTAATTATTATTGTGACCTTTGCCGCTGCTTTTTTTGCTTTTTGCGCTGTCCTGTCATCAAGACAAATGTATTTACCTGGAGATTTAGCCACTAGTAAATTTTGGTTTTATGTTTTTTTAATCTTATTTTCTTTTTGTAGTCTTCCGATGTTCTCTCTAATTTTAGCACATACCAATGATTTTATTCCTAAAGAAAAATTTGTTGCTGCTGGAGCTAGTTTACAGTTTACATTTGGAATGGGAGCTATGGGTGGACCATTTTTGTGTTCAATCTTTATGGGCATAGTTGGTCCTAATGGTTTTTTTATTTTTTTATTATTTTTTCATTCTTTAATAGGTGTATATGGAATTTACAGATCAAGAGTTAGACCTGTTGTTGAAAACCCAGACTCACAGTTTGTTGCGATGCCTCAATCAATCACTCCTGCAGGTATTGAATTAAATCCATCTACAGAGCCTATCGAAGAACCAATTAAACCTGTAACAGAGCCTGTTGTTGAAGAAAACAAACCTGGAAGCTTCTAGTTTTAAAATTTTTATAGTGAATTGATTTGAGAATAAATCTTCTCTTTATTTGTTTGGCCAATTGAACGAGACACTTCCTTATTGCCTTTGTAAACAACAATTGTAGTCCAGTAATCAATGCTTAAAAATTTAGCAATATCTCTATCTTTTGTCTGTTCAAAACTCAAAAAGATAACATCTTTAAAATCTTGTTTGGCTTTATCTAATATTTTCACTTGTCTAGCACAAGTGGAGCAAGTCTTATTCCATGAATGAATTACAACAGTTTTTCCATCTAGTTGAGATTTTTTTAATATCTCATTAGTAAACGTAGTTTCTTTGCTTATTGCTGTCGAGAAAAAACTGAAAATTAAGGTGATAAGAATTAATATTTTTTTCATATAGGTAAGAACTTATATTTGTTAATTATTAATGTAATCAAACAAATTGTCTCTATAATAATTTCTAATAACCTAATTTTCGATCAATTTGATTAATTAGTTCCTTATTTTCTATAAACAATTTAAGATTTTTAAAAAATATTTTTAATACCATCTCAATATAGTTACCTTGGCTATCTGATGAAATATGTGGTGTAATAATTAGATTTGGTGTGTCCCAAAAAGTAGAATTTTTTGGAATAGGTTCATGCGAAAACACATCTAAAATAGCACCAGCTAATTCATTTTTTTCTAATTTAAGTCTTAAAGCTTCATAATCTAAAACAGATTGTCTTCCAATATTAACAATTCCACAAGTAGGTTTAAGTTTATCCAGCCTTTTTTTATTTATTAATCCTTTTGTTTCCTCTGTTTCAGGAACAGCAAGATATAAAAAATCAGCTGAAGGTAATACATCATCTATTTTATCAAAAGTAATTACTTTCGAACAACCCTCAACATTATTACCTTTTCGATTAATACCAATTACTTCAGCTCCTAGTTTGCTAATGTGTTTTATCATGGAGCCACCAAGAGAACCTGTTCCTACTACCACAACTTTAAAACCTTCAATAGGCTTACTAAGCAAAGTAACAAATTCTTTATTTTTTTGGTTAGTAACTATTTTTGTCATTTGATTTTGAAGCATCAAGATACTCATTAATCCAAACTCACCTGCTTTTTTAGAATGTACTCCACTACTATTAGTTAAAATTAAATCATCTTTCATCCAATCAAAAGGAGACAAATGATTAACACCTGCTGAACTAACATGGATCCATTTAAGGTTTGGTGCAATTTCTCTAATATTATTTGTTGGAAATTGCCAACCTAACAAAACATCTGCTTCTTTCATTGAGGAAAGATAATTATCTTCATCCCAATCTACTAGATATTCAATCTTGTCTTTTATTTCCGGATATTGACTAAGTCCTTTTTCAAATTCTTCATTTGTAATTGTACTATGTTTTTCACCTTCTGGGTCACAAGGTAAAAAACCCTCTTTCCAATGGTTATTTCTAATATGGATTCTAATTTTTTTCATTTTTAAATAATTATCTTATCTTTAATTTATTTTAATAAAAAATGTATTATCATATAAATTAATAATAAAATTATGCCTTCATTTGATGTGATCAGTAAAGTCAACTATCAAGAATTTGATAATGCTCTTGCTAACTGTTTAAGAGAAATCAGTAATCGATATGATTTTAAGGGGCTCAATATATCGATCGAAAGAAAAGATAAAACTATCACAACAATTGCTACAGATGAGTTAAAACTAAAACAAGTTAACGAACTTTTGGAAACTCACCTTATAAGAAGAAAGATAGATCCACGGGTTTTAGATTTCAAAAACTCAGAAGGTGCATCAGGTGGCACCATTCGACAAGTTAGTGAATTAAAAGAAGGAATAAGCCAAGAAAATGCGAAAAAAATAATTGGGGACATAAAAAAACTCAAACTTAAAATTCAGATTAAAATTCAAGGTGAAGAACTAAGAGTAGATGGAAAAAAACGTGACGATCTTCAAGAGGCTATAGCTGCAATTAAAACAATTGATATTGGTCTACCAATTGAATTTATAAATTTTAGGGATTAATCCAGAATAAGTGAATAAAGAAAACACAAGTAAACTCTGGAAAATTATTCAGGAAGCTGGCGATTATTTGGGGGATTAGCGGTTCAACCTATCCTACACTCACCTACACTATTCTACAGTACTTATGCAAATACTAAAAAGTTAGCTTGAAATAAATCGCTTAAAGACTCATCAATTTAATTAAAAAACTCGATGCTAAACTCGATTTAAAAGAGATAAATCAAATAATCAATTCTAGAAGATTTGATAATATAGATCATTGATAACTTTTAAAAAAACATTTGCCTTATTCATCTTAAATTAATGAGTCGTTTAGCCACTAATTTTAGATGATTAAAAATTTAATTTTTTTTAAAAATCTCTGCTGCAAGAGGCAGTTTATTTAATTCAGATCGAGCATCTCGCCAAAAAGGATAATGTTTATCAAGAATTTTAATAAAACGATCATTATGTTTTGACTCTATAAGATGGATCATTTCGTGTACTACAATATATTCAACTAAATCTTTTGGTTTTTTTACTAACTCTGTATTGAAGCGAATTCTTCCTGAAGCTTTATTACAACTTCCCCATTTAGTTTTCATTTTTTGTAAAGAATAATTTGAAACTTTAACATTAAGTTTTTTTTCCCATCTTTTTATTAGCGTAGGAATAAACGAATTTAATAGTGTCTTATGCCAATCATGTATTACTTTAGCTCTTTTGATTAACCCAAAACCAGGACGAACAGTTAAAATAATATATTTATTACTAAGTGTAACAGATGGTTTTTCATTTTTGTAATTAACCTTCATTAGATAATAACAGCCCCATAATTGATGGCTCTCACGGTTAATAAACTTTCGAGGATATTCACGAACTTGTCCCTTGAACTTGGCTTGTTGTGTACGAATCCATTTAATTTTTGATACAGCATATGCGCGCGCAACTTCATGACGAGTTTTTTTTGGAGTTACCAAGATCACTCGACCATTAGGAGGGTATACAGAAAGATGTGAGTTCTTAATATCTTTGCGAATGACCTTAATCGATATTTCTTTAAATTGAATATCTTTTTGCACTAATATCCTTCTTGATTTTTTATAATTTCAAATAACGCCATTGTGGCTTCACGATCTTCTTCAAGTATAGGGAAAAGCAGATTAAGAACTTGACTTTCACGTACTTGGTCTCCTCTCCATCCTGAAGGAGCATTATCTCTTATGGCTGTGTCTATCTTTAATGCTAATTTTGCTCTCTCATTATCTGATGCTGGTGATTTAAAATTAGTTTTTGGAAGTGAGAAAAGATTATTATATATGACAATTGCTTCTGACTTTCCGTGAAGATCTGAAGGAATATCTTCAGTATATTCTTTTTTCATCATTCGTTTAAAAAGCTCTTCAGCATTATTCAAAAATATTTCGTATTCTTTTATATCTTCACAATTTTGCTTAATTAAATCATCTAACAACTTAGAGATCGCTCCATAGAATCTTGGATCAGTTAGATGATTACGTACAATTGTTGAACGAATATTATTTATAATAGTTTCTGCAACAGTATTATTAGAAAGTTTACCTTTTTGATTTATTTTACGTGCAATCGCATCATGTATGCCTGTGTCGATTATAAGTTCACCAAGAGATAATGATTGTAAATTGCCAATATCATTTGCTGCATCAGCTTGTATATAAGTGTTTAGTAAGTGTCGCATATCTGCTTCATATGGTTTTACGTCTAATTCTTCATTAGAATAATTTTTTATCGCTGAACGAATTTCACTATAAAATTTAACTTCTTGTTGTAACTCATCTGCCTCTTTATTATTATAGCCTACATCAGTAAGATCTTGGGCTATATCACTAAATGCTCTTATGAAAGTAGATACAGTTTTATAAAAAGCAACACGCAGATCTTCTGTATCATTTAATGCATGGGGGTCGTCAGCTTTGCCACAGAAATAGTGTAGGTACTGTTCTATTTCACGAGTACCACTTGAAGATGTGGGCACAGGTTCACATAGATATTTTAATTTTTCACGGGCTTCGTCAAGATGTTTTTTACTTTCTGTAGCCCATTCTTTAATTTCAATGTTATTCGAGCCACCATCCCCAGCATCAACATCTAGCTCATCAGAGTTATAGATAGCAATTGCTTCTTTTACTTCTTCAAAAAGTTTTTTAAAATCTACAATATGACCATAAGTCTTATCATCACCATCTAGGCGATTAGTACGACATATAGCTTGAAAAAGTGTGTGATCATGTAGTTTGCTATCAAGATATATATATGTGCAGCTTGGGGCATCAAAACCAGTAAGTAATTTATCCACAACTATAAGAAGCTTCATGTTAGCGGGTTCTTTGATAAAACGTCTCTTAACTTCCTTTTCGTAATCTTCTGTTTTTTGTTTGTCCTTTAGAACAAAGTTTTTATAAGTATCAAATTTATATCTTTCGTCACTATCTGCTGGTTCACTGGAAATTGATCCAGAATTGGCTTGGTATGATGTGATTATACTGCAGTACTTTCCAAAATCTTTTGTTTTAAAAATACGAAAATAATGACAGGCATCATAAATACTAGAGGCTACTAAAATTGCTGTACCACGATTATTATTTAAACGTGGTTTAATATCGAAATCAATTATTATACTTGCTGCGATTCTTTCTTTTCGTTCCGCAGCACTCATTAGATTCTCCATCGTAACCCAACGATGCCTAATAATTGCTTTTTGAACATTGCTTAACATTTTTGTTTTATTTTCAAAATAATCTTCAATAGCCTTTGGTTTAGTAAGTTTTTGAGGAATATCACGAGCTTCATACTTAAGGTCAAGAACTACACCATCTGCAACGCCTTGATGAAATTTATAGGTATGGATATAAGTACCAAATATTTCACGTGTGGTTTTCCTATCTTTTTGTAATAGTGGAGTACCCGTAAATCCTAAGAAAATACCATTTTGAATCCAACGTTTCATCTGCTTATTCATATCTCCACCTTGGGTACGATGGCATTCATCAACTAAAACATAGAACTTACCAAAAATTTCTGGTGGTGGTCCTTTGAGGTCTGCAGGATCAAACTTATGTATCAAAGCACATAATAGTCTTGGAGAGGTTGCTCTAAGCTTTTCAACCATTTGATCGCGTGAAATGATACGAGGTGATGACGTGTTAGAACTTATCACGCCAGTGTCCTGCATGATTTCACTAATATGCCTGTCAAGTTCATCACGATCTGTAATTATAAGAATTCTAGCATTTGGGTCATATTCTAGTAGCCACTTAGCTAAAAGAACCATCAGAATACTTTTTCCACTGCCTTGAGTATGCCAGATCACACCTCCTTCTTGTTTTTGAATACGTTTCTGCGCTGCTTTAACTCCATCAAACTGATGTTGACGAGGCACTTTTTTAATACCTGCATCAAAAATTATGAAGTTTCTTATTAAATCAAGTAACTGAGATTTTTCACACATCTCGATTAAAGGATAGTCTAGCAGTGAACCAGGGATAGAAAAATCATTATTTGAGGATTTCCATTTTACATAAAATTTCTCATGAGTAGTTACTGTGCCATAATGTAGGCCTTGAGAGTCGTTACCAGCAAATAATAATTGCACAGTTGGAAAAAAATTTTCATTAAATATTTTTTCTTGGTTGGTTCTAAGTTGACGGATACCATTGGCAACATCCACCGAGCTACGTTTTAGTTCAATTACAGTGACAGCAATTCCATTTACATAAAGGACAATATCAGGACGTCGCTCATATCTTCCACGAAGTGTAACCTCCTCAGCTAAAGCAAAATCATTATTCTTTGGATTTTCCCAATCAATTAAATGTACCTGTTCGTGAGGTTTATCAACAGAAATTTGAACTGAGACACCATAACGTAAAAGCTGATAGGTACGTAAATTTGCTTGATATAAAGATCTACCTGTAACATCAGTTGCTACTTGAAGCTCATATAGAGCAGCTGATATTAGTTGTTCAGAATAACCACGTTTTTTTAAATTCGTTTTTAATAACTCAGTTTCAATACACTGATTATTTTCATTTTTGCTCCAATCTCCTAAGTACTCATAACCTAGATAGTTAGGGTTTTTTGTATCTGTGAATAAATTAATAACTCGATTTTGAGTTTTACGTTCTGGACGAGATTTTTCAGTCATGTATCAAATCCAATTTTGCTAAACGAGTTTTCCCTGTTAGTAATTCATACATCATCGCTTCCTTTAATTTAAAAGTTTTATCACGGCGTAATTTAAGAGAAATTAACTCCTTATCCATATCTAATAAAATTTTAGAAATTTTTTTTTGATAATCAAGTTCTTCAGGTATTTTTAATTTAAATACTCCAAGATTAGTTTTTTGAATATTGGGAAGACCTGAGCCTACTCTTAGTTTCATAATTTTATTTTGTCTTTGTTTTAACGCATAATATAAAAAATTATTATCCATAGAAAATGGCTTAATAGAATAACAATGTCCTCCACACCAAAAAGGTTTTTTTATAATTTGGACATAACCACATGAATTTCCACCTTCACTTATTATAATAGTATTTGGTGGTCTATTTGCTTTGCTTGTAAATGATGATGGATAGATTCCACCATTATAGTGGGGGAAATCTTCTTGTGGTATTTTTTCATTTATATTTAATTGATGTCCTTTAGATATAACAGCTAAATCTTCAAGATAATATTCTTTCCAATTACTATTATTTTTTAGAGAACAAGTTTCGTCAGAAAGCAATTGATACATTGTTGCCTGTTTTACATTCTCTTTTTTAATAATAATTTGATCCAAAATATGTAAGAGTGAATTAACATCATTCAATGTATTATTAATTAACTTTTGCTCTGCAAGTTTTGGTGTTGCAAGTTGTAAAGACTTTAGTTGAGAACCCGTAATTAAAGGTTGCCCAGAACCAAAAACCAAATCATTTAATTTTTTGATTTCAAGTAATTGAGCAAGGAATGAAAAAGAATTATCTTCTTTAACAGTAATAATAATAGTATTATCAGTGACACCATACTTGCTAGATACTGTATTTATTTTACCAGCATTAGCACCAACCCTTGCGACTAATATTGCTTCTCCTTCATAATCAGGATGTTCAGTATAACCAATTATCCCCGTTGATCCATAAACTGGATATCTTCCAATTTGGTTACCACTTTTAGATCTTCCTGAAATTACAGATTTAGTTAATTCTTTCAAAACTGATATATTCCAGTCTTTTGGGGTTATACCAACTTCTGTTTGATTATATGCTTGTTTCAATCCCACTTAACCCCCATTTTTTTTAAATGATCTTTAACTTTAGCTGCTAGATTATCAACTTCCTCAGTAAGCTTTGGTAAAGGAGTTTCGTATCGTTGCGCTAGTTCTCGGATACGAGTGGTAAGTTTTTGTGATACATAATCAAGCTCATTTTGCATTACAATAGATAATTTATTCATCCATTTATTTTCAATAACTAACATCTTGACCTCTTCTTCTTTAAGTTTCGTATATTTTTCTTCCAATTTATTATTAAGATCACTTAGAGCAGTTTTGAGTTTCTTTTTTATATCAGATTGTTTTAAAAAAAGTTCTTCACACTTTTTAAGTAAATTATGTTCATCGGTAAAATTTTGATCATTATTTATTTCTTTTAATCGTGCTTTTACAGATTTGATAGTTATCTTTTGCTTGTCCTCTTCACCCTCTATTACATCGTCTAATAACCCATCTTCGCCATTATTTTCATCAATTATCTCTTGAAAATTAGTTTCAATTTCAGATAATTCAGACTGTAATAAATCGATATTATTTTGTTCAGAAGTAAAGTACTGATCAATTAAAATATTTTTTGGTAGCAAATCAGATTTAAAACGACGCTTTCCTTTTAAATAATCAAAATCTTCTTTAGGCCATGCTAACTTTCCATTTGCATTTTTAACTTTAACTAATTCACGAGGTTTAACACCTTCCTTCCATCCACTGCCAGAGACTAAGTAACAATCATCTTTCATAGTTTCTGACCAATAATCCATTAGATGTTGATATAAATCAAGTGCCCTGACTAAAGCTATTGAACTAAATTGAGAAAGTAAATTTTCTGATAGTAATAAACTTAATTGCTTTGTAATACTTCCTTTTTTAAAATTGTTTAAATGAGGAAGACAAAATTTTTTCCAATTATCAAAAATATCAGTGGCTTGTTTGTTAAAAGATTTAAATTCTGGATGTGTAAAAATTTTATTTTTAACTTCTTCAATAGGGAGTTTTAATTTTACAAAACCTTGACGTCCAGCTGTTTCAAATAATAATTTTCTTATATTTGGAAATACTTTCCAGTATGAATTTAATGCCTCAATATCAAATTCAGGAATACCTCCATGTAAATGACCATCAATACTTTGAATGTCCTCAGCTCTAGAACTATCTATATAACGTGGTAAGTTTAAATTAAAATCGTTCTTAGGATCTGAAATTTCTGTAAAAGTCACCATTCGTGAATAACCTGAGATGTCAGTCTTTTTAGTAAAGGAATCAACAATTTTATATATATCTTGGTCCCGAAGACGGTTTTTAGGACCATCTTTTCTAAAACCATTTCTAGCATCAATCATAAAAATACCTTTACGAGCAGAAGCATTTTCCTTATCAAGAACTAATAT
>CACDYK010000016.1 GCA_902556905.1 uncultured Pelagibacteraceae bacterium | reverse complement strand
TTTGCTTAACATATGAACTTCATCAATTATAAAAATCTTATATTTTGCTGAAGTCGGACCGTATCTTGAAAATTCAATTAGATCTCTTACATCATCTACACCTGTTTTGCTGGCCGCATCCATTTCAAGTATATCAATATGACTTGAATTCGTTATAGCATCACAATTTTCACATTTAATTTTACATTTATTTTCAATTCCATTTAAACAATTCAATGACTTTGCTACTATTCTGGCAATTGTTGTTTTTCCTATTCCTCTTATTCCAGTGAATAGATAAGCATTGGGAATTTTGTCTGCTTTGATTGAATTTGTTATAGTTTCAGCCACTACTTCTTGACCAATAAGATCATCAAAAGTTTGTGGTCTATACTTAAGTGCTAATACTTTAGAATTATTATTCATTTTATTTATTTAAGGAGACTAGAACCTGAATAACTGTCTCTACGACTGCTTCCGTTAAGATCTGGTCGGGTTCAAGCAGCATCCACCTCTAGCCTCCAGAACTATTATAGCAGTTATATTTTCTATTCTACAAGAAAAGATTAATTTTTTTTGTCTCTTAACTTATCTGCCTCAAAAACACCTAAGACGTGAAAATCCTCACAATGAAGGCCTAGCTCCTCTAAAGACTTTTGGACTTTTGGGTCTTCTATATGACCATCGAGATCACATAAAAAAAAGAATGAGTCGAATGTATTTTTTTCAGGATAACTTTGTAATTTTGTTAAGTTCACACCATTGATGGCAAATCCGCCTAAAGATTGATAAAGAGCAGCGGGCTTGCTTTTAAGTTTAAATAAAAAAGATGTGATATATTTATTATTACCAAATTCAGGTTGAGAAATATTTTTACCCATTACTAAAAATCTTGTTAAATTACCACTTTCATTTTCAATATTTTTTTTAACAATATCTAGGCCATAAATTTTGGCGCTCAAAGAAGACGCTATAGCAGATTGCTTAATATCTTTTGTTTTTGAAATCATCTCTGCAGAGCCAGCAGTATCTGCTCTGATATGTTCTGCTATATTATTTTCTTTTATAAATTTAGAACACTGAGACAAACCTTGCGCATGAGAATATACATCTTTTATATCACTAAGCTTTGCACCAGGCTGGCCCAATAAATTATGTTCTATTTTTTGAAAATGTTCTTTATATACATTTAGTCTGTGCCTAAAGATTAAATATTCAATACCAATATTGCCAGTAATTCTATTAGACTCAGGAATAATTATTTTACAATCTGGCTCTAAAATTGCTTTATTAAAACAATCATCAAAAGTTTTACACGGTATTATTTCTGCATCTGGATCAACTGACAATGCAGCTAAATGAGAATAAGCTCCAAAAGTACCTTGAAAATAAATTTTTGCCATTAAGGTTTATATTCCATATTTTTTTTTAAGGCTAGATAATCTTCTTCTGTATCAACTCCTATGGGAGAAGAATTTGCGAGAGCAACATTTATTTTAATATTATTATCTAATGCCCTCAACTGCTCTAGTCTGTTCTCAATTTCATTTTTTGATTGATTTAATTCTACAAATTTTTTTAATGTTTCAGTAGAGTAGCAATAAATTCCTATATGATGATAGATATTTGCTACTTTTGAAGATTTCCTCAAAAAATTATTTGCCTCTGAAAACTGATTTTTGTCTAAATTTTCTTTAGTTACAACTTTTACAATATTTTCATTATCTAGATCATTAAGATCTTTGATTTTAGCAGCGAGGGTACCCATTTTAGATTGATTGCTAACCATTTTTTTATTTAGATTTTTAATTTCCTCAATATTAATTGATGGTTCATCACCTTGTAAATTCATTATCAAATCTACATTTTTTACTTCTAATTTTTGTAATGCCTCATAAATTCTATCGGTTCCTGTTTTATGATTTTTGCCTGTTAAAATGGCTCTACCTCCATTTTTAACAACGTCATCCACTATTTCTTGATCCTCCGCCGCAACAACTACTTCGCCAATATCTGCTTCTTCGGCTCTTTTAAATACATGCGATATAATTGATAAATCATTTATCTTTAATAAAGGTTTGCCTGGCAGCCTAGTTGCCGATAATCGTGAGGGGATAATAGTTAATGTTTTCATTTATAATTGAATTATTATTATACCTATTAAATAGAAATAGAGGCAAAATTATACATTAAATTTTAGTAATTTTTTAATTTATCGTGATATATCTTCCGAAATAATATTTAAAAAAAATGGATTCTTTTGAAATTAATAAAATAGTAGCTGCTGTTTTAATGGTTGCACTTTTGGTAATTGGTATTAGTAAATTATCAAATGTCATATTTCATGTAGAAAAACCAAAAACTCCAGGTTATGCAGTTGAGGTAGAACAAGCTACAACAGTATCATCATCAACAGAAAAAGCTGTGGAAGAAAAAGTTGATATAGCTGCATTAATGGCAATGGGAGATATTACTTTAGGTGAAAAAGTTTTTAAAAAGTGTGCTGCATGTCACTCAATAGTCAAGGGTGGAAAAAATAACATTGGTCCTGCTTTATATAATGTAGTTGGAAGAAAAACTGGTGCCCTTATAGATTATAAATATTCTAAGGCTTTAGCTTCGTTTGAAAAAGAATGGACTTTTGAAGAATTAAATGGTTACTTAATTAAACCTGCTAAATGGATTAAAGGAACAAAAATGGCATTTGCTGGATTAAGAAAAGAAAAAGATAGAGCTTCAGTTATAAAATACTTAAATCAAAATTCAGATAGTCCAGTACCACTACCTTAATTTTCCAAAACAATATAATAAAATACTTTTTTGAACATGAACTCTATTAAGAGCTTGTTGCCAAACGTGAGATTTTTCTCCTAAAAAAACTTCATCACTTACTTCAGATCCACGAGGCAAGCAGTGGAGAAAAATACAATCTTTCTTTGCATAGCTCATTAATTTTTTATCTATCTTAAATTTTTTGAATTGTTCAATTTTTTTCTTTTTATTTACTTTATCATTTAGAGATATAACTTTATCTGAAAATATAACATCAGCTCCAATAGCAGCTTTTCTTGGATCATTATAAATAAATATCTTTTTATTATTTTTCTTTACCCATGCTCTAACTTCTTTTCCAGGTTCAAAATATTTTGGACATCCTATGTTAAGTTTAAATGAAAATTTTACAGATGCTGCAATTAAACTGTCTAAAACATTATTAGAATCTCCAATCCAGCAAATATTTAATTTTGAAATCGGTTTTTTCTTTATTTCTTCAGCAGTAAATACATCTGACAAAACTTGAGTTGGATGTGAAGATGGACTTAAGCCATTTATTACTGGAATTGATAAATAATTTTTAAAATCTTCAATTTTTTTATCACTATCTGTTCTCAACATAAAACCATCACCATAAGTTGAGAGTATTTTAGCTGTATCAGATATGCTTTCACCACCTTGACCAAGATGTAATTCATTCGATCTTAAGGTTAAAGTTCCGCCTCCAAGTTGCTTTATTGCCAAATAAAAGCTTATTCTTGTTCTAGAACTTGCTTTTTCAAACATTTGGATAAGTATTTTACCTTTTAGTGGAGACCCTTTATCAACCTCTAAAGTGCTTAAATTTCTTCTAAGGTTTTTTCTTTTTTTTGCATCAACAATAATCTTTCTTAGATCTTTAGCTGGGATATCTTTTAAATTTATAAAATGTTTCATTTTAATTTAATTCTGAACAAACTTTTTTAATAATTTTTAAAGATTGGTTAATTTCATTCTTTTTTACATTAAGTGGTGGTAAAATTCTAACGACATTTTCAGCCGCTCTTATTGTTAATAAATTATTGTCCATAAGCTTCTTTATAAATTTTGTTTGATCAGCTTTAAGTTGTATTCCAATTAATAAACCTCTGCCTCTTATTTCTTTAATAATATTAGGATATTTATTTTGAATTTTATTAAGATTATATAAAAAATATTCTGAAATATTTTTGACATTTTTTAAAAATTTCTTATTTGAAATTATATCCATCACTGAATTACCAACAGTCATTGCTAATGGATTACCTCCAAAAGTAGAACCATGTGTTCCGGCTGTCATTCCTGAAGCAACTTTTTTGTTCATTAAAACTGCTCCAATTGGAAATCCTCCACCTATACCTTTTGCAATAGGAACAATATCTGGTTTTACCTTAGATTTTTCAAAAGCAAAGAAATCACCTGATCTTCCAATTCCACATTGAACTTCATCTAATATTAATAATACATTTTTTTTAACACAAATTTTTTTAAGCTCTTTTAAGCACCAATCAGGAATTACTTTAATTCCTCCCTCACCCATAATAGTTTCAACCATTATAGCAGCAGTATTTTTTGTTATTTTATTTTTTAAAGATTTATGGTTACCAAAATCAAAATGATCAAAACCAGTTACTTTTGGTCCAAAACCTTCAGTCATTTTTTTTGAACCACTCGCGTATATTGCTGCAAGTGTTCTGCCATGAAAACTATTTTTAACGCATAAAATTCTATTTTTTTTAGGTTTTCCAATTGAATAAAAATATCTTCTAGCGGCTTTTATTGCTGCTTCTGTTGCCTCTGCGCCACTATTTTGAAACATAACATAGTCAGCAAAAGTTTTTTTGGCTAGTTTTTTTGCTAATATTTCTCCTTCTGGAATTTGAAATGCATTTGAAACGTGCCAAAGTTTTTTTGATTGTTTATTTACAGCGTTAACTAATTTAGGATGTGCGTGTCCTAAAGAATTTACAGCTATACCTTGAACAAAATCTAAATATTTTTTTCCATTAGTTGAATATAAAAAGCTTCCTTTTCCATATTTAAATGAAATTTTTTTTCTATTATAATTTTTTGCCAAATAGCTCATAATTTTAATCAGTTTTTATAAATTTTAATTATTAGATACAAGTTATGATTGAAAGTACCTATAAACCAATTTTGGTTTATTTTTGTTGATAACTTTAAGATTTTGCTTGTTTAATTTTTTAAGTTATCAGTATATTGTTATTTATATAAACTGTAATACAATATATAGTTATGAGCTGGAACGAAGAAAAAGTTAATAAATTGAAAGAACTTTGGGGCAAAGGTAATACCGCCAGCCAAATTGCTGAAATTATTGGTGGTATCAGTAGAAATGCAGTAATTGGTAAAGCTCATAGATTAAACCTATCAGCAAAGATTAAAACAAGAGCAGCAACTTCGAATCAAAATTTTGAAAATTCTCTAGAGGAAAAAAATAATAAAATTAAAAGAGGAAGAAAAAGTAAATTTAAATCATTAATTATTGAAAAAGACTTTGAGCCAGAAAATCCAAAACAATTAGAGGAACTAGATGAAAGTTCATGTAAATGGCCAATTGGGCATCCAGATGAAAAATCATTTTATTTTTGTGGTAGATCTTCATTAAAGGACTTTTCTTATTGTAAGTTACACCTTTTATATGCTTACCAGCCTAAAGGTAAAAAAGAAGAAGTTGTGGATAAAGAAGAAGTGCCTGAATTTATTGAGAAAAAAATAAAGTCAGCCTAAAACTAGTTATTAATATTTTTCTCTAAATCTTTATTTGCTAGATATTTTTCTGTAGAAAATTGACCGCCATCTCTCCACATATAGCAATACTTTTTAACTTCCTGATCAAAGAATCTAACACTGGGAATTCCAATATCTGAATTAGTTTTATATTTTCCAGACAAAATATTATCATATTTAAGCAATTTCAATTGATCTCTTGTTAACAATGGAGTTGGTAAAATTTCAAAGAATCTTGCTGTCAACTCAGCGATTGGTAAAGGGAAAGGTAACAAAAATCTTTTTTTTCCAATTAATATTTGTAATTTTTCTAAAATCTCTTTGAATGTTATAATTTCTGGACCAGTACATTCAATTATTTTTGAATAAATATTTTTAGAGATTAAATGATAAATAGTATCAGTTAAATCAGAACAATGAATTGGTGCAAATTTTGTCTTACCTTCATAATAAATTGGAAAAACTGGCAATCTATTAAGCAAGGTCATAAAGTTGGTAGTGAAATTGTCATCTACAGAATATACTACAGATGGTCTTAGGATTGTAGCTAATGGGAAATTTTTTAATACATTACCCTCTCCCTCTAATTTACTTTTTGCATAGTCAGAGTCTATTGCATCATTTATTCCTAAAGCAGATAAATGAATAAAGTGCTTAAGATTATATTCTTTGCAGAGTTTAGCTAACAATGAAGGTAAAACTGAGTGAATATTATTAAATGTATTGCCTCGTTTCTTTTCAAATAAAATTCCAATTAAATTTATGCAAATATCTGCTTTTTTAAAAAGACTTCTAATTTTATTTTCATCAAAAATATTAGCTTCTACTACATCAATATATCCAGCATTAGCCTGGGTTTTAATTATGTAGCTCTTTTGATGAATATTTCTCGTTACAACTGTTACTCGGTAATTATTTTTTGTTAGCTTCCTAATTAAGTTTCGACCAATTTGACCACTACCACCAAAAATTAGACAATTTTTTGCTTTCATTTGAATTCCATTATATATGTTTAAGAATGAGTAATAATATTCAACTTCACAAAAATGATTTACCAGATGATTTAGATTTAGGCAATCTAATAGCTATTGATGGTGAGTTTATGGGTCTGAATGTCAGACGAGATCCTCTTTGCTTAATTCAGGTATCTTCAGGAAATTCTGAAGCACATATAATCCAATTTGATAGGAAAAATTACAACGCCCCAAATTTAACAAAGTTACTTGCTGATGAAAATACTACAAAAATATTTCATTATGGAAGAGCAGACATGGCTCATATTAAACACTATTTAAAAACAGACACGAACAATATACTTGATACTAAAATTGCTTCAAAATTAGCAAGATCTTACTCTGATAGTCACTCATTAAAAACATTGATAAAAGAGTTTGTGAATATTGATATCAGCAAACAATTTCAAAGCTCTGATTTTGGTGGAGAACTGTCCCCATCTCAATTAAAATATTGTGCTAATGACGTGTTGTACTTGCATAAGATTCATGAAGAACTAAATAAAATACTAGAAAGAGAAAATAGAATAGAACTTTATAAGGATTGCTTAAAATTTGTGAAAACTAGAGTAAATTTAGACTTAGCATTTTTTAAAGATGATATCTGGTCTCACTAATGAAAAAAAAATTTATACCCTTAGCAAAAAAAGTAATTGATCTTGAGATACAGGCATTACAAAAATTAAAAAATAAAATTGACAATTCATTTAATAAAGCTGTAGTCGAAATTGCAAATTGTAAGTCTAAAGTAATTTTATGTGGAGTGGGTAAAAGTGGATTAATTGCAGCTAAAATATCAGCAACTTTATCTTCTGTTGGCACTCCTTCATTTAATTTGTCTGCAAGCGACTCTTCTCATGGAGACTTGGGAAGTATTTCAAAAAAAGATATTTTAATTTTAATAAGTTATTCAGGTAAAACTAATGAACTCAAAAATATAATTCAATATGCAAATAGAAATAAAATTATGTTGATAGGAATCATGTCTAAAAAAGACTCTATTTTATATAAAGCATCAGACATAAAACTTATAATTCCCGAAGTAAAAGAGTCAGGTGGTATTGTGCCAACTTCAAGTACTACGGCACAACTAGCTTTAGGAGATGCATTGTCAATATCAGCTATGCAATATAAGAAGTTCAGCAAATTCGATTTTAAAAAAATACATCCTGCTGGTAGTCTTGGAGCTCAATTAAAAACTGTAGAAGATATAATGTTAACAGGAAACAAAATTCCATTTGTAAAAGAAAATTTAAATATGAAGAATGCTATAAAAATATTGAGTAATAAAAAACTCGGAGTTTTAATTGTTCAAAATCAACAAAAAAAAACTACCGGTATAATTACCGATGGCCAAATTAGACGTTTTAATGAAAAGAAAATAAATTTAAATGAGATGAATGCTGCAAAAATAATGACTAAAAACCCAATTAGTATAGACAAACAGTCTCTTGCCGTAAAAGCTTTGGCATTAATGAATGAAAAAAAAATTACCTCGCTTTGTGTGAATGATAAAAAAAATAAGCATAAAACAATAGGTATTCTTCATATACATAATATTCTGCAATCAAATATTGATTGATGAAAAAAAAAATTTTTCTAAAGTTTATATTAACCTTATCTTTAATAATAATCACTTTGTATGTTTATTTAGAATATTTTAAAAGAAATAAAAGCTTATTATTAAAACCAGTTAATCAAACAACAAAAATTAACGAAGAAGCTATCTATAATTCCAATATTATCAAAGATATAAATTATACATCCAGAGATTTAAAGGGCAACGAATATAAACTTGTCGCAAAAGAAGGTGAAATTGACATAGATAATAGTGATATAATTTTTCTCACTGATGTTACGGCATATATAAAATTAGTTAAAAATTCTGAATTAATTATTATTACCTCAAATTATGGCAAATATAACACCGTAAATTATGACACTATTTTTTCAAAAAATGTAAAAATAGATTATGTTGACAATATAATGACAGGTGATTATTTAGATTTTTCCATGATGAAAAATTTACTTATTATTTCACGAAATGTTGTTTACAAAAACCTTGGGAATATAATGAAGGCAGATGTGATCGAACTTGATACAACGACCAAAGATACAAAAATTTTTATGTATAATTCAAATGAACAAGTTAATGTTACAAATATAAAATAAAATGGGGTTAGTTAAACAATTTAGAATTAAATCTCACAAAAGACCGAATTCAATTATTTCTTTTGAAAATATAAATCTTTCTTATGGGAATAGGTTAATTTTAGATAATATAAATTTCAAAATTAATGAAGGGCAAATTTTTGGAATGCTTGGTCCAAATGGAGTAGGGAAAAGTACAATTTTCAATTTAATAACAGGGTTAATACTTCCAAACAGTGGGAAAATTAAATTAAGTAATATAGATGTTTTAGATTACCCAATTTACTTAAGAACAAAAAAATTTCATATAGGTTATGTTCCTCAACATGGTGGTTATTTTAATGATTTAACTTTATATCAAAATTTAAAAGCAATTGCAGAGATTGTAATCAATGATAAAAGTAAAGAAGATTATAAAATTAATTCCTTACTTGCAAAATTTGAATTAGAAAATTTTAAAAATGTTAAAGCTAAATTTTTATCGGGAGGCCAAAAAAAAAAGTTGGTTATTGCTTTATCACTTCTGAGCGACCCTAAGGTTCTTCTTTTAGATGAATGTTTTGCGGCGCTTGATGTTTTAACAATTAAAATGTTGCAAGAAATAATCGTAAACTTACAAAAAGAGTCAAATATAACAATATGTATATGTGATCACCAAGCAAGAGACTTGCTAGCATGTGTCGATAAAGCCATGATACTTAGTAACTGTAAAATTGTTGCAGAGGGTTCTCCAAAAGAATTGGTAAACAACATAGATGCTAAAAGTGCCTATTTTGGTGACTCTTTTAATTTTAAATAAATTTAATGGCTAATCAAATCACCGTAAAAAATAAGATTACAGCTTTCAATAAAAGCATAACTGTTTCGGGTGACAAAAGCTTAAGTATTAGATGGGTTTTATTTTCCTCAATAGCAAAGGGCAAATCAAAAGCTTATAATTTACTTTTATCCGAAGATGTTCTGGCTGCAATCAATGCAATTAAAAAATTAGGAGTAAAAGTAAAATTTGAAAAAAATTATTGCACAATTATTGGTAATGGACCAAGTGGATACAAGTATAAAAAAAATATAACAATTAATTCAAAAAATTCTGGGACTTTAGGAAGATTAATTATGGGTCTATTAATTGATACACCTCATAAAATAAAAATTATTGGTGACAAAAGTTTGTCTAAAAGAGATTTTAATAGAATTGCAGAGCCATTAGAAAAATTTGGTGCAGATATCAAGCTAACAAATAAAGGATTACCCTTAACAATAAAAGGAAGTGAGAATCCTTTGCCAGTTAATTATTTAGAGAACAAGGGTTCAGCTCAAGTAAAAAGTAGTATTATTTTTGCAGGTTTTAAAACAAAAGGTAAAACTTTTATCAAAGCCAAACCAAGCAGGAATCACACTGAACTTTTATGCAAATATCTAAAGCTACCTTTAAAAGTAATTAATAAAAAAAACTACGATTTAATAGAAGTTGAAAAAGTTAATAAAATAAAACCTTTAAATTATAAGATACCATCAGACATCAGCTCAGCTGCCTTTTTTATTGTTTTAACTGCTCTATCAAATAATTCAAAATTATTGATTAAAAATGTAAACATTAATCCATCCAGAATTGGTATAATAACTATTTTAAAAAAGATGGGAGTTAACATCCAATTTAAAAATAAAAAAAATTATAAAGGTGAACTTGTAGCTGACATTTTAATTACAAGCACAAAAAAGCTTAAAGCAATTAATTGTCCACCCAAATTAAATAGTGGGGCCATTGATGAATTTCTAATAATTTTTTTAGTTGCTGCTAAAGCAAGTGGAGTTTCTTACTTTAAAGATATTGGTGAGCTTAACCAGAAGGAAAGCCCTAGATTGAAATGGGGTGCAAAAATTTTGAGTAATATAGGAATTAAAACAATTACAACTGATAACTCAATAAAGATATTTGGTAACCCTAACTTAAAAATTAATAAAAAAATTACTATTAAAGATTATCTAAAAGATCATCGAGTTTTTATGACAAGTGTAATCGCAGCCTCAGTTTTCGGTGGAACATGGAAAATTCATGATAAAGACTCTATTAGAACTTCCTTTCCTATGTTCTTAAATATAATAAATTATTTAAAAAAGTAATGATTAAAAGAAAAAATATCATTAAAATTGCAATCGACTCTCCAGCTGCTGCGGGAGCTGGGACATTAGCAAAAGCAATATCTAAACATTATAATCTTTTCTATTTAGATACTGGGAAAATTTATAGGATGATTGCCTATCTAAAAATTAAATTTCCTAAAAAATTTAACCAAAGCTTTATCAAATCTAAAATTAAAAATCTCAAAATAAAAGATCTTGCAAATAAAGCCTTGTTGTCGGATGAAGTTGGAACAGAAGCATCAATTATATCAAAAGTGAAAGTCACAAGAAAACTTGTTCATTCTTTTCAGTTAAATTTTGCTTACAATCCACCAAAAAACTATAAAGGATCGTGTCTTGATGGAAGAGACATCACTTACAATATTGTTCCAGATGCTGATTTTAAATTTTTTATTACAGCAAATGTAAAAACAAGAGCTCTTAGAAGATATAAAGAGCTAAAAAGTCTAAAGAAGGAAATTTCGTTCCAAGAAGTGCTAAAAAGCATTAAAAAACGGGATAAAAGTGACTTTAATCGAAAAATATCACCCTTAAAGAAAACTAAAGATTCAGTGTTGCTAAATACATCGAAACTTACTAAAAGAGCGTGTTTTTTAAAATTAAAAAAAATTATAGACAGGAAAATTAATACTTAATGGAAATATATAAAGACCTTTCAAATCCAGCATCACAAGAATTCGAAAAATTACTTAATAGCCAACTCTCTAAAATCCAAATTGAAGAAGGTAAAATCATAGAAGGTAAAATTAACAAAATTACTGAAAAATTTGTTTTCTTATTTGTTGAAGGTTTAAAAAGTGAACCAGTGCTTGATGTTAATGAACTGAAAAGTATGGGTCTTGGAGAAAAAATAAAAGTTGGTGAAACTATTCCAGTATTATTAGAGAAAATCGAGGATAAACATGGTGAAGTCCTAGTTTCTGCTAGCAAGGCTCAAAAGATTAAAGGTTGGGACAAGCTTGTTGAAGCTTATGAAAAAAATGAACCAATCATGGGTAAAATTACATCAAAATGTAAAGGAGGATGTATTGTAGAACACATCGATACTGGTTCTCTAATGTTTTTACCTGGATCACAAATTAGTGACAAGCCATTAAAAGATATTAATCATTTAATGAATGAACCTCAAAAATTTGCTTTAATAAAGTTAGATAAGGTTAGAGGAAATGCTTGTGTTTCAAGAAGAGAAATAATCTCATCATTTAAAAAAGAGGACAAAGCAAAAATTATTGAAAAATATAAAGTTGGAGATATTATTAAAGGTGCTGAAGTTAAGGGTTATAGTTCTTTTGGATGTTTTTTTAATGTTAACGGTGAATTAGATGTGTTAGTTCACTTACAAGAAATTTCATATTCTAGAGTTAATCACCCTGATGAAGTTTTTAATATTGGTGAAAAACATGATTTAAAAGTAATTACTGTAGATACAGAAAAGCTACAAGTTGGTTGTTCTGTGAAACAACTATCCCCAGATCCTTTTGAACATATTGAAAACTACGAGTTAAATAAAATTTATAAAGTTAAAGTTGTTAAGCTAATGGACTTTGGTGCATTCTGTGAATTAGAACCAGGACTTACAACATTGCTTCACTCAAGTGAGTTAAGTTGGACTAAGAAAAATATTTCAGCTAAGAAAATGTTTAAAGTTGGAGATGAGATAGACTGTATAATTACTGAAATTGATAAGGATAAAAGACGTGTAGCAATTTCACATAGATTAACTCAAGACAATCCATTTGAAACATTTGGAACTAGATATCCAGTTGGAACAATTGTTGAGGGTGAAGTTGTGAATAAAAATGAATATTCGCTATTTGTAAAAGTTGAAGACTTAGATGTAGATGCCTTTTTACACTGTAATGATTTAACTTACCTAAACAATGGTGAGGAAGAATTGGAAAAATACAAAAAAGGTGACAAAATTAAAGTTAAAGTACTAGAAGTAAAAGCTTCAGAACAAAAAATTAGAGTTGGTTTAAGACAAACTCAAGCAGATCCTTTTGATTATTTTAATGACAAAGAAAAAAATCAAACAATTACAGTAAAAGTAATTTCTACCGATAATAAAGGTTTAATGGTTAGACCTGAAAATTGTGAAATGGATTTCCAAATTAAAAAATCAGAAATTGCCATCAATGCAGCAGATGCACGACCGTCAAGATGGACAGGTGGTGAAAAAGTTGATGTAGCTATAAAAGAAATTCAAATAGATAAGAGAAAAGTAGTTTTAAGTATCAAACTATTAGAAGAAATTGAGAAAAAAGAAGCTTTGGAAAAATATGGATCTGAAGGTTCTGGTAAAAATTTACCTTTCTCATCACTTTCTGAAGATTTAAAGAAAAAAGAAGAAGATAAAGAGTAAACAGAAGATTCAAATTGGCTATTGTAAAATCAAAGCTTTTAAAACAACTCTCTGAAAACTATCCTAATTTTCTAAAAAAAGACCTCGAAAAATTTACTAATATAATTTTAAGTGAAATTAAGCGTGCTCTTAAAAGAGGTGATCGAGTTGAACTAAGGGGTTTTGGAGTATTTTCAACAAATATACAAAAAGCTCGTATCTCAAGAAACCCTAAAACAGGTGAAAAAGTAAACACACCAGAAAAGAAAACAATTCACTTTAAAATGTCAAAAGACTTGTTTAAAAAATTAAACGATGAAACATAGAAATATTTTTGTTGCTTGTGATACTTCTAATTTAATTGAAATAAAAAAAATTATAAAACAAACACAGACAAATAAACTTAAAGTTGTTCCAAAATTTGGCCTACAATTTTTTTACTCTAAAAATGGAAGAAAATTCTTAGAAAATTTTCAAAAAGACTTTTGGTTAGATTTAAAAATTAACGATATCCCACAAACAGCATTATCGGCATTAGACAGTTTAAATGATTTAAAAAGATGTAAATATATAACTGTCCACGCAAATGGCGGCCTTGAGATGTTAAGAGCTATTAAAAAGAAAGCAAAATTAATTAATAAAAATTTAAAAATACTTGGTGTTACAATTCTAACAAGTCTTAATAATAAATCTCTTAAAGAAATAGGACACACAAAGTCTATTGATCAATTAGTATTAAAACAAGCTGGTTTAATAAAAAAATCAGGGTGTGATGGTATCGTTTGCTCTGCACAAGAAGCCAAATTATTAAGAAAAAAATATAAAAAATTATTTATTGTAACTCCTGGAATAAGATTACCTGGAGATAGTGCTAACGATCAATCAAGAGTAATGACCCCTAATGATGCCTTTAAAAATAAAGTATCAGGAATTGTAATGGGAAGATCATTAATTAAAGGAAATATAAAAAACAATATTCAAAGATTAATTGATCACTTAAATAAATGATTAAAGGATCTAAAATCTGTGGGATATCAGATCTCGATACTCTTAATTTTATAATTAATCATCCCTACCCACCTCAATTTATTGGTTTCATCTGTAATTATAAAAAAAGTTCAAGATATGTTGATATTGAAAAGCTAAATAAACTATTAGCAATAGATAAAAATAAATCTAATTTTGTGGCAGTTCTAGTTAAACCAGATGAAGATATTCTAGAAAAAATTAAACACCTTTCTTTTGATTATTACCAAATTTATGATTGCACACCTGATGAAATTAAATCAATTAAAGAAAAATATAACAAAAAAATTATTACCGCTTTAACTATTAGTGATGAAAATGATGTTCAAAAATATCATTTGTACTCTGATGTAACTGATATTTATTTATTTGATAGTAAAGGTTACGAAAAGAGTATGGCTTTTGATCATGTGCTTATTAAAAAAATCAAAATTAATAAACCACTTATGATAGCTGGCAACATTCAACTAAATGATAATCTTGAAAATTATAAAAAAATAGCAGATATTATAGATATTTCTGGGGGTCTAGAGACTTCTGGGGTAAAAGATAAATCCAAAATAGATATATTTTTAAATAAGGTAAAAAATGAAACTTAAAAAAGGAATTCCTTTAATTGATCAACACGATCAACACGGCTTTTGGGGTGGTAAATTTGGAGGAAGCTTTATACCTGAGACTTTAAAAAAACCTGTAGAGGATTTAACAAATGAATTTAAAAAACTAAGAAAAGATAAAAAATTTCTTAAAAAAAGAGATTTTTACTTCAAAAACTATATTGGAACCCCCACTTCATTTGTAAAACTTGATAATTTAACAAATCATTTAGACGGTGCTCAGATTTGGGCAAAAGTTGTCTCTGAGGCTAATGGAGGAGCACATAAAATATATAATGCAACTGTCCATGCTCTTATCTGTAAAGCGATGGGTAAGAAATACATTGTAGGTGATACCGGTGCTGGTTATGCTGGAAAAATGCTCAGTATGGCTGCTAAAAAATTCGGCCTAAAATGTAAAATTTTTATGGGAGCAAAGGATATTAAAAGACAAAAGCCTAATTGTGATGCAATGAGAAAAAATGGAGCTGAAATAGTTCCAGTTTATTCAGGTAGTCAAACACTTGTAGATGCTGTCAGTGAATGCATGAGATACTGGGTGTCTAATTGTGATAACACTCATATGTGTGTTGGAAGCACTGTGGGCCCAAATATATTTGTTAAAA
>CACDYK010000015.1 GCA_902556905.1 uncultured Pelagibacteraceae bacterium | reverse complement strand
TGCACGAAAAAGATACTGGATCTTCAGAGGTTCAGATCGCTTTGCTAACAGAGAAGATTGAAACTCTCTCAACACATATTAAGCAATTCAAAAAAGATAAACATTCATCTGTTGGATTGTTGAGAGCGGTAAATAGAAGAAAGAAATTGTTAGAATACCTAAAGAATACAAAAATGGATTCTTACAAAAATGTACTGTCGAAATTGGGATTAAGAAAATAAAGATCAAGATAGATAGAACGGAATGGAACGAAACGAACGAAACGAAATGGAAATGAAATGTTTAAAGTATACAAGAAGGAAATAGAAGTAGCAGGAAAGAAGATAAGTTTAGAAACAGGTAAAGTAGCAAGACAGGCAGACGGAGCAATCATCGCTTCATGCGGTGAAACAGTTATTTTAGCAACAGTGGTAGGAGCAAAGAAAGTAAATCCAGATATGGATTATTTTCCATTATCAGTAAACTACCAAGAAAAATATTACGCAGGTGGAAAAATCCCTGGTGGTTATTTTAAAAGAGAAGCAAGACCAACTGAAAGCGAAACATTAATCTCAAGATTAATTGATAGACCAATCAGACCTTTGTTTCCTGACGCATTTAAAAATGAAGTACAGTTGTTACCAACAGTAATTTCATATGATAAAGAAAATCAACCGGACATCCTAGCAATCACTGCATCTTCAGCAGCGTTAGCTATCTCAGGAATGCCATTTATGGGTCCTGTGGGAGCATCTAGAGTAGGTTATGTTGATGGTAAGTATATTCTTAATCCGTCAAAAGCTGAATTAGAAAACTCAAGTTTAGATTTAGTTGTAGCAGGTACTAAAGATGCTGTGCTTATGGTTGAGTCAGAAACATCAGGTTTATCCGAAGAAGTAATGTTAGCTGCAGTTAAGTTTGGTCACGAAGGGTTTGTTCCAGTAATCGAAATGATTGAGGAGCTTGCAAAAGAATGCAGAAAACCTGAGTGGACTGTTGAGAAAAAAGATTTATCTGAAGTTAAACAAAAACTTGAGGAAACTTTTACGGCAGATTTAACAAAAGCTTTCGCTACAAGAGATAAGCAAGATAGATCAAATCAAATTTCAGAAATTACTGATAAAGCTAAAAAGCTTTTTGAAGAGAATGAAAATTATTCTGATCTTGATGTCAATTCTCAACTTAAAAATCTTGAAAAGAAAATTGTTAGAACTGACATTCTTAAAAACAAAAACAGAATTGATGGTAGAGGGTTATCTGATGTGAGACCTATCTCGTGTGAAGTTGGTGTATTACCAAGAACTCATGGTTCTGCTTTGTTTACTAGAGGAGAAACACAGGCAATTGTTGTTACTACTTTAGGGACATCTGATGATGAACAAAGAATTGAAAGCTTAGATGGTCTTCAAAGAGAACGATTTATGCTTCACTACAATTTCCCTCCTTTTTCAGTTGGTGAAACTGGAAGAATTGGAACTGGAAGACGTGAAATTGGTCATGGTAAACTAGCTTGGAGAGCAATTAACTCCTCATTACCTTCAAAAGAGGCGTTCCCATATACTTTTAGAATAGTATCAGAGATTACAGAGTCTAACGGATCTTCTTCAATGGCTACTGTTTGTGGAGCATCTTTAGCATTAATGGATGCTGGTGTTCCAATTAAAGAACCAGTTGCAGGTATTGCAATGGGTTTAATTAAAGAAGGTGATGATTTTAGTGTCCTATCAGACATTTTAGGTGATGAAGATCACTTAGGAGACATGGACTTTAAAGTCGCTGGAACTAAAGATGGAATTACTTCACTTCAAATGGATATCAAAATTACTGGTATTACTTTTGAAATTATGGAGCAGGCTTTAAATCAGGCTAAGGATGGAAGAATTCATATCTTAGGTGAAATGAATAAAGCTTTATCAGCCTCAAGAGATGAAGTTGGAAAACATACTCCAAAAATGGAACAGATAACTGTTGATAAAAAAGATATCGCAGCTGTAATTGGAAAAGGTGGTGCAACGATTAGAGAGATAGTTGAAAAATCAGGTGCAAAAGTTGATGTGAATGATGAAGGGGTTGTAACAGTTGCTGCTCCAGACGAAGAGTCTAGAAACATCGCTATGCAGTTTATTAAAGACATCACTGCAAAAGCTGAGCTGAATAAAATTTATTCAGGTAAAGTTATGAAGATTATGGAGTTTGGTGCATTTGTTAACTTCTTAGGAAAACAAGATGGACTAGTTCATATCTCAGAACTTGCAGACAAAAGAGTTGCTAAAGTTACTGACGTTGTCAAAGAAGGTGACGAAGTTAAAGTTAAAGTAATTGGTTTCGATAGAGGTAAAGTTAAACTTTCTATGAAACAAGCTGCTGAATAATATTTAATATATTAGGAGGGGTAATTACCCCTCCTAATATCATATTTAATTTGAAGACCTCCCATTGATTGCATTAAATGGTGGAAGGGCTCCTTTTTCACTAACATATTTAGTGATGTGAAAACTTTCCCATTTTCTTCTTTCGTCATCCGATATCCCATTCATAACAGAATATCTTACTTCATCGAAAGACATAGTTTCATCTCGCAGGTGTTCTTTTATCCTTCTTGAAAGGTTATTAGATTCACCAATGTATAAGATTTCATTATCTAATAAGCATTGATAAATACCTGGTGCTGTAACTAAGCTTCTTAATTCATTAGTTTTAAATTCAAAACTAGGAACCAAGGGCATGTACCAAAGTTTTAACTCATCATCAAATTCAAGAAATATTCTTCTTTCATTTCTCGAAAGTTGAGTTAGTGCTTTAAGTTTTGGTATTTGATTAACAACAGTTGTTGTTCCACTTAAAGATACTCCAGTTTTATTTGGACTAATAATGAAAGTACAGTTTTCTTGACTGTCTTGTTCATTGTTTAGCTCAAGATAAACTCTTAAAGCATCAACTCCATTAACTCCCTCTTCAATGGATAAGTAGCAATGACTATATTTATCAAGCTCGAGTTTAGCACGAGCACTTGCATTAAAATATATTGTTGCTTCTCTAAGTGTAATTGACGGTTCATCCATAAGGAAATGACTTTGTTTTTGAAGTCTTCTCAATTTTCTGGATTGTCCATTCATACTTATGAGTTGTGGCATTAGTTTAACTCCTTTCTTCTGATAATTGTTGCTTTGAAATTAACTAGAACTTGAGGTTCTAGATCAACTACGTCAGACACATAGTCTACAAAGTTTCCTGTTAGCATTACTTCAGGGGTATCAATACGGATCATTCTTGAACAGACATCTCCATATTTGTCAGCAATTTCATGAACTTCATCATAAAATTTCTGTAGTTCAATAGCACGCCACACGTGATCTTCTTCTACTTTACGTTGGTTTGCTACTGCATGTTTAACAACAAGAATATTTCCATCCTCATTGGCTATTGTTTGTGCACCTACCTCCTCGATAGGCACACCTTTCCCGTGTTCAAAATTCATTTTTGAACTCCTTTGGTTGTGTGCTTGCTTTATTTAAGATTGTGGGGTATTAGTTTCTTAGGATACAATCTTATTGTGGTCTTAAAGCTTGCACTATTGTTTGTTTTTTGACCGCAATTCGTAAATTTTATTTTATCTATTTTCATCTTCTATCTCCTGACCTAGATCTGACATATAGTCATCATATTTAGCCTCTTCAGTTGCAGCCAAATAATCTTCACCAATTTTTTCTCTTTCTTCATCAGTAATTAATTCTGCTAAATCTGTTTTTGTAAGATTGGATTTAACTTTTTGAAACTTATTAAAATATCCATAGCTACCACTAAAATAATCCATCATATTGGAGTACACTTCATGATCAATTCCTGTCTCAGAGTATTTGTCTATTTGAACAATCCAATTTAGTTTGTCTCTAAACCATTCATTTTCATAATTAAATGTCATAGATGTGCTGCTATATCTACTGAAACTAAAAATTGCATAATTTTCTGACTTAACATCAACCTTATAATTTCCTTGTAAGTGGTAGCCACTTGGATCGCCAACATCTACTTGTTCCAATGATGAGGGATCGGTAGGTACTACATCTAAAAAATGAAAAATAAAGTTTCCTACATGTAAATTTAGTTTTAAACTATTTAGCTCCTCTAAACTTCTACTAAAGTCAGAGACTTTACTTAATAAACTTATTTCTTGATCAAGTTCCGAGTATGAATCAGTATCATCCTCTGGTCCTGAAAAATCAAATTTTTTAGTTTTAAAAATTGACTCATGTATATTATTTATTTCTGTTAAAATTTTTTTTATCACATCAACTTCTTTTTGATTTGGATTGAATGGATAAAAAATTTTTCTTTTTTTGGATTTTTTAATTACTTGAGTAACCTGGTCATGATAATCTACTCTTGTCAAATAAGTTGAATCTGTTCTAGTAACTTTTTCTCTTTTAATCCTATCTGCAAATTTTTTTGGATCCTTTTCTTTTTTTATAGCATCAAGTAATCCTTCTTTAAATTCGTCCTCAATTGCATCTGAAACTATTGTATCTAAAGTTATAATATTTTCACCAAAGGCTTTGCTATCTTCTTTATTAAAAAAATAAGCAATGTTATTTAAAACATCCCTACCTACCTCTTTGTTTGCTTCAGCGTTCTGTAAACTTCTTAAACTAATTTTTAATTTATATTTAGCTTTTGCAAGATTTACCATTTCTTGCTGAGTAAGATTTAGCTCACTTCTAAGATAAGCTATAGAATTTCCTGAGGCTGTTAAGAGTTTTTTCTTTGAATTTACCATACCGTATATATAGTTATTATTGAGCCGCAGTCAAGCCGCATTTTACATATTAATTAATATTTTAAAATAAGCTTATAATTGTTATTAATCGCTAAAAGCTCACATATTAGTTTTATATATTAGAGTGGTGGTTTATTATCAATAGGGGTACCTAATTAGCTTTTCCTCCAAGAGGGCAACCTAAATGATATCCTTTGTGAGATTTTTACGTTTTATATGCTTTTTTTAACTAAATTTAACTAAATTTCATTGATTTTGATGCTATCTAATAGTGCAACTTTACTAAACGTGTACCTATTAATATTTCCCGGTCTAATATGGGTACTTTATAAATTTTGTCAGTATTTACTTGGTTTTTGGTAATCTTATCTAATAGTGTAACTTTAGTCGAAGTTCTTATACTAATAGTGCAGGTTTATTATCTCTAATAGTGCCACTTTACTAAAAATGTTGAATTTATTGGTTTTTAGGTAATATTCTTAGGATCTGGCATCCCAACCTTATTATATCCTGCATCTACGTAGTGGATTTCACCAGTAACACCGTTTGCAAGGTCACTTAGTAGATATAATGCTGAATTTCCAACGTCATGGATATCTACGTTTCTTTTGAGAAAAGAATGATCTTCGTTCCATTTATATAAGAATTTTGCATCTCCAATAGCAGAAGCAGCTAATGTTTTAATAGGTCCTGCACTTATTGCATTTACTCTCATACCCTTAGCGCCTAAGTCTCTTGCAAGATACTTAACGCTAGATTCTAAAGCAGCCTTACACACACCCATTACATTGTAATTTGGGATCGCTTTGTTCGCTTCATAACTAAGTGTGATTAAGCTACCACCTTCTTTCATCACTTTAGATGCTTCTTTTGCAATTTCTGTAAATGAAAAGCATGAAATTAACATACTTCTTAAAAAGTTTTGTCTAGTTGTGTTCAAATATTCACCAGATAATTCTGACTTGTCTGAAAATGCAATTGCATGAACCACAAAATCAATTTCACCCCATTGAGATTTAACATCTTCAAACAATTTTGTTACATCTTCTTTTTTTTCAACATCACAACTAAATGTAGTTTTTGAATTTAATTTTTCTGCTAAAGGAATTACTCTTTTTTTTAAAGCATCACCTAAATAAGTGAATGCAAGCTCTGCACCAGCTTCTGCAAGTTTTTGTGAAATACCCCAGGCAATAGATCTTTCATTGGCAACACCCATGATTAATCCTTTTTTACCTTTCATCAAACTCATAATTTAAACCTTTTCAAAAATTAAAGCAGCGTTAGTTCCACCGAAACCAAAACTATTAGACATAACGGTATTTAAAGTTGCACCAGTTTCAGTTTTTGCAACTATTGGGAATTTTTTAGCCTCTTCATCCATTTCATTTATATTTGCTGAACCAGCAATGAAATTATTTTTCATCATGATTAAACAATAGATTGCTTCATGAACTGATGCAGCTCCTAGTGGATGACCTGATAGAGATTTGGTTGAACTAATCTTTGGAATATTGTCTCCAAAAGTATTTTTAACAGCATTTAGTTCTGTAATATCTCCAACAGGAGTAGAAGTTCCATGTGTATTGATATAATCAATTTTATTTTTAGTTGTACCCATTGCCATTTGCATACATCTCACTGCTCCTTCACCAGATGGTGCCACCATATCGTATCCATCTGAAGTTGCTCCATAACCTGTTAATTCCGCGTATATTTTAGCTCCTCTTGCTTTAGCATGTTCATATTCTTCAAGCACAAGCACACCTCCACCACCAGCAATTACAAAACCATCTCTTGTTTTGTCATATGCTCTTGATGCCGTCTCTGGTGCATCATTATATTTTGATGATAGTGCTGTCATTGCATCAAACATAGCAGTCATTGCCCAGTGAACTTCTTCACTTCCACCTGCAAAGACAACATCTTGTTTACCCATTTGAATTAATTCCATTGAATTTCCAATGCAGTGTCCACTCGTAGCGCAAGCTGAGCTCATTGTATAATTTGTTCCTTTAATTTTAAATGGAACAGCAAGAGTTGCTGAAGCTGTACTTGCCATCGTTCTTGGTACAATAAATGGACCCATTAATTTTGGAGTTTTAGATCTAGTTTTATCTGCTGCTAAAATTACATTTTCAATTGAAGGTCCTCCTGACCCCATAACAATACCAGTTTTAAAATTACTAACTTCAGTCTCTTCTAATCCCGAGTCCTCAATTGCCTCTTTCATTGCAATATAATTATATGCTGATCCTGAACCCATAAATCTAATTGTTTTTCTATCGATATGATCTTCTAATTTTATATTTGGTTTACCATGAACATGGCTTTTAAGATTATGTTCTTTATATTCTTCGGCGTAAGAAATTCCTGATTTTGAATTTAAAAGAGATTGATGAACTTCTTCTTGATTGTTTCCTAAACAAGATACAATCCCTAAACCTGTTATTACTACTCTTCTCATTATTTAAATAATCCTACTTTTAAACTTTCTGCTGAATATATCTTTTTATCATCTGCAAATACTAAACCATTAGCTAAACCAACTGTAGTTCCGCCAGGGGACATAATTTTTTTCATATCAATTTCGTACCTTACATTTTTAACACTTTGTAAAACTTCACCTGTAAATTTTACATTTCCAACTCCAAGAGCTCTTCCTTTTCCAGGATTTCCTAACCACCCTAAATAAAACCCAACTAACTGCCACATAGCATCTAGACCTAAGCAACCAGGCATAACTGGATCTGCTTTAAAGTGGCATTCAAAAAACCATAGATCATCTTTAATGTCTAACTCAGCTTTCAATGACCCCTTATTAAAAATGCCGTTATTATCATTAATTTCTGTTATTCTATCAAACATAAGCATTGGAGGAAGTGGCAATTTTGCGTTTCCTGGCCCAAAAAGCTCACCATTTCCACATGTTATGAGATCATCGAAGGTAAATGAGTTTTTTTTCATAAAATTTGAGTTCCCTTAATACTTGATTTAATGATAATATAATATAATAAAACAGTATAATTTATTCTTAGTTTAGAATTATTATAAACAATTATGACAAAAAACTGCAATTTTATTGATAAATTAAGAGATGCTGGATTAAGACCCACTAAACAAAGGGTGAAAATCTGTGAAATATTGTTTATTAGAGAAAAAACTTTTCACTTCACAATTAACGATCTTGCAAAAAAAATTTCAGAAGATATTAATGAAAAAATATCTTTAGCCACTGTTTATAATACTGTTCACGCTTTACAAAAAAAAGGCTACCTTAAAGAGATTGCTATTAATAGTGATAAAAGCTATTTTGATACGAACACAACAGCTCACCATCATTTTTATGATGAGGATACTCATGAATTAATAGATTGTGATCAAAGCAACATTGATTCTATCAATGTAAAAAATAATATTACTGGAAAAAAAATAAATTCAGTAGAGGTTTTGATCAAAGTTGCGAGTGATAATCAAAATCATAATTAATTCAATAAAATCAATAACTTAAATTATACATTATAACTATTCTAAACTATTGACTTTTAATCTGTAGGCATTATATGTTCAATATCATTAAATTAAGGAGAATATAATGTCATTAAAAGGAAGTAAGACAGAAGAAAACTTAAAGGAAGCATTTGCTGGCGAAAGTCAAGCAAATAGAAGATATCTTTATTTTGCACAAAAAGCAGACATCGAAGGATACAACGATGTTGCATCAGTTTTTAGATCAACAGCAGAAGGTGAAACAGGTCATGCACATGGTCACCTAGAGTATTTAGAAGAAGTGGGTGATCCCGGAACTGGAATGCCAATCGGTGAGACTAAAGCTAATCTAGCATCAGCAGTACAAGGTGAAACACATGAATATACAGACATGTACCCTGGAATGGCTAAAACAGCTAGAGAAGAAGGTTTTGAAGAAATTGCTGATTGGTTTGAAACTTTAGCAAAAGCTGAAAAATCTCATGCTGGTAAATTCCAAAAAACTTTAGAATCTATTAGCTAATAAATTATTTTAGTGGGTATTAACTTGCCCACTAATACCCAAAAAAATTTCAATTAAAATTATGAGCAAAGAAGGAAGCTTAGACGCCCCTATTCGACATCCAATAGATTTTGAACATCCTGATTTTTTAAATCCTGAAAAATTAGATGCTGAAATGAGAAGAGCATTCGATATTTGTCATGGTTGCAGAAGATGCTTTAACTTGTGTGACTCGTTTCCAAAATTATTTGACATGATTGATGAGTCAGAAAATGAAGATGTTGAGAGTTTAAAAAGTGAGCAGTTTGAACCAGTTGTAGATGCATGTACTTTGTGTGACATGTGTTTTATGACTAAATGCCCGTATGTACCTCCTCATGATTTTGATCTAGATTTCCCTCACTTAATGTTGAGATACAGAACGGCTCAAAAAAAATTAGGAAAACTACCAAGTGTACCAACACAATTAGCACAAATAGATAGAAACGCGAAAATTGGCGTAATGTTTTCAAAATTAGTTAATTGGATATCTGATATTAAAAACAAATTTTTTAGAAAAATTTTAGAAATTGTTGCAGGAATTGATAAAAGAGTTCAGTTACCAAAATATAATTCAGAAACATTTTCAAATTTTTTTAGAAAAAATAAAGATCAAATAATCTACAAAAATGCAAATAAAGATAGAAAAGTTGTAATCTATACAACTTGTTTTGTAAATTTTAATAAAAAAAATACAGGAGTTGCTGCTTTAAAAGTTTTAAAAAAAAATGGAGTTGAAGTTCAAGAGGCTTATCCAGGATGTTGTGGTATGCCTTTTTTAGAACAAGCTGATCTTCCAAAAGTAGTAGAGCAGGCAAAGAAAGTTTCTAAAAATTTATTAGAGTGGGTCGATAAAGGTTATAAAGTAATAACTTTAACAGCTAGTTGTGGTTTAATGTTAAAATTTGAATGGCCTCTTTTATTACCCAATAATGAAAATATAAAAAGATTATCATCAAATACTATGGATATTGATGAATATGTTGTTGATATAGCAAATAACGAAGGCTTGGCTGATGGGTTACAAGAGATAGATGGTGGCGTTACAGTTCACAATGCATGTCATGCGCGAGCTCAAAACATGGGTATCAAATCAAGAGACATGTTGAAATTTATACCAAATGTTAAGTTGGATGTTGTTGAAAAATGTGCTGGTCATGGAGGTACATTTGGTGTGATGAAGGATACTCACGATTTGGCAAATAAAGTTGGAAGGCCAACTGCAAGACAGATTAAAAATAAAAATAATAAATATATGGCTTCAGACTGTCCGCTTGCTGGCAAACACCTAAAGCAATTAGAGACCGACACAAATATTTCTAATGATGAGGCGTTACATCCTATCGAATTAATGGCAAAAAGTTATAAATTATGATTATGCCTCGAGAAAAAAGAGAAATTTTAAAAGAAGATATTATGCCTATAGATGTCTATATAAAAAATAGAAAAGAGCTTAGAAAAAATATTGTTAGCTTCAAAAAAGACAGAAGAATTGCACTAGGTCCATACGCAACTTTTTATTTTGAAAGTTATGAAACAATGTTGGCCCAAGTTCAAGAGATGCTTTATATTGAAAAAGGTGGGGATGAACAATTAAAGGATGAACTTACAGCTTACAATCCTTTAATACCCAATGGAAAAGAGCTTACGGCTACTTTAATGTTCGAAATTGATAACCCGGTTTCAAGATCAGCATTTTTAGGTAAAGTTGGGGGGATCGAAGAAAAAGTATTTATTAAAATTGACGGTGATCTAATTAAAGCAATTCCAGAAGAAGATGTTGATAGAACTTCTGCAGAGGGAAAGGCTTCCTCAGTTCAATTTATACATTTTAAATTTAGTGATGAACAAATTCAAAAGTTTAAATTAGATGGTGCTGAAGTGGAAATTGGGATAGATCACAAAGAATACTCGCATACGACAAAACTAAGTTCAGCAAATCTAAGTTCTTTATCAGCTGATTTTAGTTAATAAAAACCCCATATATCATTAGTTTTAATCCATCCTTCATAATCACCAGATTTTATTTTGCACCATTTTTTCTGACACTTATCGACAATTAATAGTCTACCCTTTTCTATTTGGGCTATAGGTTTTGCAAAAAAAGATGGTTTTTTAAATAAAACTTTATTTTGCATTGTAATAACAGAATTATTTTTTTTTAATTGTGAAATGTGTATCCAACCACTGTTATTTTTTAAATCAATTATTCTTCTAAAATTTTCTTTTTTATCTATTTGTTTCAAAGGTAAGTTAATTTTTTTATAAACATATTTAATATCTGAGTCAAAACTAGGGCCATAACGAACATTTACTTTACTTTTTTTTAAAGAAACAAAAGTTTCTTCAGCGATAGAAGGTGATATGAATATTATTAAACTAAATAGTATATAAATAATTTTATACATTAATTACATATACATTTTTTTCTTTTATTAAATTTTACTTTCCTAAATCTTAAATTTAACAAATCTAGAATCAAAATATATCTATTTAAATCTTTTCCAACATTTAAAATTTTTTTTAAAACTTCGTTAGCTTGCATAGTACCAATAATACCGGCAATAGTCCCAAGTATTCCTTCATATTCACAATTTAATATATCGTCAGAGATAGTTTCTTCTTGATAAAAGCATCTTAAACAAGGATTTTTTTTATTACTAAAATCAAAAGTAAATATATGGCCATCAAATTTACTTATAGCTCCAGTTACTAAAATTTTTTTATACTTTATGCTTATATCGTTAATTAAAAATTTTGTTTCAAAATTATCTGTACCATCAACAATATAATCATAATTTTTAATAATCTTTGTAAATTTTTTTTTATCTAACTTAAAATTATAAATATCAATTTTAGTTTTAGAATTTATGTTAGCTAGTTTTTTTTTGGCAGCTTTAACTTTTAATTTCCCTAAATCTTTTTCATCATACAAAGTTTGTCTATGAATATTTGAAAGACCAACTAAATCGTGATCTACAATTCCTAGAGATCCAACTCCTGATCTAGCTAAAAATTCGGCAACTGGGCAACCCAATCCTCCCATGCCAATTATTAATACTTTTGAGTTTAATATTTTTTTTTGACCTAGAATGCCTATATTTTTTAAAATAATTTGTCTTGAATACTTCTCAAGTTGATTTTTACTTAATTTTAAACTCATTTTCCAGTTGAGCCAAATCCACCTTCTCCTCTAACTGTTTCAGGTAAAGTATCTGTTTCTTCTAAATCCATTTTAATAACAGGAGTTAAAATCATTTGAGCTATTCTATCCTTATTATTTATTAAAAAATCTGTATTACCATGATTATAAAGAATGACTTTAATCTCACCTCTGTAATCGCTGTCTATAGTTCCTGGAGTATTTAAAACACTAATATTATTTTTAGCAGCTAAACCAGATCTTGGTCTAATTTGAATCTCAAATTCATTAGGAAATGCAACGGAAATACCAGTTGGAACTAAACAAGAATTTTGAGGTTTAAGTGTTATTGGCTCATTTATAAAAGCCATTAAATCCATGCCTGATGCTCCTTTAGTTTTATAAGCAGGTAACTCAACAGATGAGTCTAATTTTTTTATATGAACTTTTGTCATTAATTTAATTGGTTGATTATTCTATCAACTATTTCATCAGATATTTCAGATTTCTTTTTATAGGCGAGTTTTTCTTTGTGTTTGTCATTATAGTGAATCGTTACTTCATTAAAGTCTGAATTAAAGCCAATTTTTTTATTAGATACATCGTTTGCAATAATCCAATCACAATTTTTATTATTTAATTTTTTTTCAGCATTACTCTCAATATTATCTGTTTCAGCTGCAAATCCTATAACAAGATCTGGTCTCATTGAATTATGTTTTGAAACATAGCTCAATATATCTACATTTTTTTCTAAATTTAAATTTAATGAGTTCTGTTTTTTAATTTTATTCTTAAATTTTTTATTAATTTTAAAATCAGCCACAGCTGCAGAAAAAACAGCTACATTTACTGGTAAGTTTTTTTGAGTTTCAAATAACATTTCATCTGCTGTTTCAACTTTAATAAGTTTGACATCATCATCAATTTTTAAATTAGTTGGACCCGAAATAAGAGTTGTATCAAAACCTTTTTTAGATAAAGATTTAGCAATTTCATACCCTTGTTTACCACTAGATTTATTTGTAATAAATCTTACTGGATCAATGTATTCATTTGTTGGACCAGCTGTAATTAATGCTTTTAATTTTTTATTTTTTTTAAGGTTTAAAAAATAATTATTTATTTCGTTAGAAATTTTATCAGGCTCAGACATTTTTCCTTCACCATATTCTCCACAAGCCATTTCACCAATTTCTGGACCAATAAGTTTATAACCATAATTAATTAGTTTTTTTAAGTTTTGTTTTGTAGATTGATGCTCCCACATTCTAACATTCATTGCTGGGGCTAAATAAACTTCTTTGTTTGATGCTAATATCACAGTTGACGCTAGATCATCAGTTGTTCCTTGAGCTAATTTCGAAATAGTGTTTGCTGTAGCTGGTGCAATTAAAATCACATCTGCCCATCTTGATAAAGCAATATGATCCATTTCCGTTTCATTTTCGACACTAAATAAATCGCTATAAACTTTACCTTGTGAAAGAGATGCAACCGAAAGAGGTGTTATAAATTCTTTAGCACTGTTGGTTAAAATTGTTTTTATTTCTGCTCCATTTTTTTTAAAAAGTCTAATTGTTTCAAGACTTTTATAAGCAGAAATCCCACCACAAATTATATACAGAATTTTTTTGTTCATCAGATTTTTCATTTGCCGAATTAAAATACCAATAACCCTATAATTACAAGAACTAATAAACCAATAATAGATTGGTTTCTAAAAGCAGTCATTTCAGATTTTTTATTATTTAAGGCTGTGTAAGAATTTGAGTTTTGTGGGATCTGACCACTAGCTAAAAATGTTAAAGCTTGATTAGCTTTATCCATAATCTCAGGAAATTCTGGCAATCTTTTAATAACCTCCGATGTATTGCTTAAAGTATCTGTAATTGTATTTATTGGATCTTTTGTTTCTCTCAACCAATGCTCAAGTACTGGTTTAGATGTTGTCCAAATATTAGTATTTGGATTTAATTTTCTTGCAACACCCTCAACTACAACCATAGTTTTTTGTAACATTAATAACTGAGGTTGAGTTTGCATGTTAAATTTTTCTGTGACATCAAATAATTGTTTTAGCAACTTACCACCTGATATATCTTTAACTGCTTGCCCAAATATAGGCTCTCCTATTGATCTTAAAGCTTGAGCCAAATCATCAATTGGAACATTATTTGGAACTAATCCAGCTACTAAATGAACTTCTGCAACTTTTCTGTAATCTCTTTGAATAAATCCATATAAAATTTCAGCTAAAAACCTCTTACTAACCTTATCTAATCTACCCATTATACCAAAATCTATAGGAGCTATTTGACCGCTATTATCAATGAAAATATTTCCTTGATGCATGTCTGCATGAAAAAAACCATCTCTTACAGCGTGTCTTAGAAAGTGTTGAATAATGTCTTCTGCGATTTTATTTGTATCTAAATTTCTATTTTTTAATTCCTCAGTTTCTCTTATAGATACCCCATCAATCCAATCAAGTGTCATTACATTTTCACTAGTAAAATTCCAATAAATTTGAGGAACTTTAAACCCAGCATCATTTTTAGTATTTTCTGAATACTCATTAGCTGCAGCCGCTTCAAATCTTAAATCCATTTCAAGATTTGTTATTTCTTTTAATAAAAATACAACTTCAACAAGCTTTAATCTTTTCGTTTTTTTTACAAATGACTCGACAATAAATGCAAACAACATCATTGCATCAATTTCTTCATTAAATATTTTTTTGATATCTGGCCTTAAAATCTTTATTGCTACATCTTTAATTGTTCCATTGTCATTAATTTTAGCCTTGTGTACTTGGGCTATTGATGCAGCAGCAACAGGTTCACTTAAATCAATTATAGAATTATAGGTTTCTTCACCAAGATCTTTTTTAATTATTTCCTGTGCTTGGTTAATGGAAAAAGGTGGAAGACGATCTTGCAAATTTTCAAGTTTAGTTGATAGTTCTTCACCAATAATATCAGGCCTTGTTGCTAAAAACTGTCCAAGCTTTATAAATGTAGTGCCCATAGACTCTAAGGAACTGGATAATCTTTCTCCCTCATTAGTATTTGGTTTTTGCTGATTATTTTTAGAAAATGAAATTGAAAGTAATTGAAATAATATCGTTATTGCAACAGGTGGTTTTTTAAATTTTGAAGCAATACTTAAAATATCAGATTTTGCAACTTTTCTTCCTAATTTAAATAAAGTTATGAGTTTTTTGATCATTAATACTTCCATCCACTATGGATTGAAACAATTCCTCCAGAAAAGTTTCTGTAAGAACATTTTTGAAAGTTATTATTGTTCATTAATTGAATTAATTCTTCTTGGTTAATAAATTGCTCTATACTTTGAACTAGGTATTCATATGGTTCTTTTTCACCAACAACAAATTGACCAACAATTGGAATTAATTTTGAATAATTCTTATAGATAAAATCAAGATTTGAGTTCTGTATTTTTGAAAATTCTAAGCACAAGTATCTTCCACCTGGTTTTAAAACTCTATACGCTTCTGAAAGAGCTTTGCTTAAGTTTTTTGTGTTTCTTAGTCCAAAACTAATAGTATAAAAATCAAATTCATTATCTTTGAAGGGTAGTTTTTCTGCAGAAGAAATAACCCAATTAATATTTTTGTAATTAGAGAGCTTTTGCTTACCTTGGCTCACCATTCCTTTGCTAGGATCCACACAGGTTATTTTATTATTCCTATCAGTGTTGTCTAAATAGAGTTTACCTATGTCTCCAGTTCCACAAGCTACATCAATTAAACTTTTCCTTGAAGATGGGTTCATCATATTTATAAGACTTTTTTTCCAAAATCTATGAACTCCAAGCGACATAAAATCATTCATCAGATCATATTTGCTGTAGACTTGATTAAATACACCTTCTACAAGGCCTTTTTTATTTTGAAGATATTGTTGCATAAAAAAAAATATATATTCAATATAGTGTGAAATGCCAGAATTACCAGAAGTAGAAATTGTTAGACAGTCTCTTGATAAAAAGATTAAACAAAAGAAGGTTAAAAAAGTAATAATAAGAAACAGAAATTTAAGACTAAAAATTCCATCTAATTTTAATACCAATTTTCTAAATAAAAAAATAATTAAAGTAGATAGATTTTCCAAATACCTAATTATATATTTACCAAAAGATAATTACTGCTTAATTCATCTTGGTATGTCCGGAACAATACATGTCGTTAATAAAAAATCAGATAACAAACATACTAATGCTAGTTTTTATAATTCACCATTTTTACCAAAAAAACATAATCATGTAGAATTTATTTTTGAAAACTTTAAGATTATTTATAATGATCCAAGAAGATTTGGTTTTTTTCATCTCATTAAAAATAAAACAGATCTCATTAAAAGATTTAGTCATTTGGGTCCTGAACCTTTTGATAAGAATTTTAATTTAAATTATGTCCGTAATTTTTTTAAAGACAAAAATAAGGATATAAAAAACTTTTTACTTGATCAAAAATTTGTTTCTGGAATTGGAAACATTTATGCTAATGAAGTTTTATTCTTGAGTAAAATCAATCCCTATAAAAAAGTAAAATTATTAAGCAAGAAGGAATGTAAAAAAATTATAATTAACAGTAGAAAAATTCTACTCAAAGCAATTAGTAAAGGGGGGTCAAGTATAAGAAACTTTAAAGATACAACAGGATTTAAAGGTGGGTTCCAAAATGAATTTAAAGTTTATCAACAAGAAGGGATACAGTGTAAAAATATAGGATGTTCTAATTTCATAAAAAAAAAAATAATCTCTAATAGATCAACTTTTTTTTGTGATTCTTGTCAAAAATAGCCAATTATTTTATTGACCACTATAAATTCTCAAGCTATACCCCTGCGGATATGGCAAACACAAAATCAGCAATTAAGAGAATTAGAAGAATTTCTAAGCAAACAGCAGTTAATAAGGCAAGAAAGAGTAGATTTAAAAATGCTCTTAAAAAAATGAACTTTTTAATTGATGGTAAAAAGAAAGATGAAGCTCTAAAGTTCTTGCCAAAATTGAATTCTGAACTTATGAAGATTGCAAAGACTGGTATTATTAAGAAGCAAAATGCCTCAAGAAATGTTTCTAGAATCACAAAAAAGATTTCTACAATTTAAATTTAAAACCTTTACACGAGTTAAAAGAGACAACCACAAGTACTCACATCATATATTCAAATTTTTTTAATATTTTACTATATCTAGATTTGGTAAATAAAAAACTATTTATGGATTCAATCTACAAACGATTCAATCTGTATTTGATTCAAAAAAAAATTTTTAAGATTAAAAATTAAAATAAATTTTTTTAAAATTAAATTTAATCTTCAATCATAGATTTTATTTTTTTTTAAAAAAAAAATAATAATTAGTTGCAAATTTTTTTATTTAGTTCTAACTGAGTTTCTCCTACAAGATATGAATAAATCTACAAATATAAATAATTTAAGTAGTTTCAAGTCCAAAAACTTTGATTGGAAATTAGTTCAATCTGAAATGAAAAATAAGTTAGGATTGGATGTTTATGAAAGCTGGCTTAAAAAAATTACTTTTGTAGATGAATTTAATAACTATTTATTATTATCTGTTCCAACAAGATTTATTAGAGACTGGATAACGTCAAGATACTTAGATCAAATATTAAAGATTATACGTTTGTATAAAAAAGATATTATTAGAATTGAATTTAAGATAGATGACAAAAATATAAATCAAAATTTTGAAAATACAAAAGTAGATCAAGAAATACCCGATAGAAATGAAAATGTTTCATTCATAAAAGATTCTTATCTTCAATATAATCGAATAGATCCAAATAAAAGATTTGATAATTTTATAACTGGTACAAGTAACAAGCTTGCATATGAAGCATCATTAAAAGTTTCAGAAAATTTATCCCATTATAACCCTCTTTATATTTATGGTGGTGTTGGAATGGGTAAGACCCATCTATTAAATTCAATTGGAATTGAACTCAAAAAAAATAATAAAGTAATGTTTATATCAGCTGAGCGTTTTATGTATCAGTTTGTAAAATCAATCAAAGCTAATGATATGGTTAAGTTTAAAGAATATTTTAGAAATACAGATATTTTATTAATCGATGATATTCAGTTTATAAGTGGAAAAGAGGCAATGCAGGAAGAATTTTTTCATACATTCAATGCATTATTAGATAAAGGCTCGCAAATAATTATATCAGCTGATAGAGCACCAAATAAACTATCTAGAATTCAAGATAGAATTAAATCCAGATTTTCTGGTGGTTTAGTTGTTGATATTCAAAAACCAGATCTTGAGCTTAGAAAAAAAATTGTTGAAAAGAAAACTGAAGAACTAAATAATTTATATGCAGATCAACTCCAAATATCAAAAGAAATACAAGATTTTATAAGTACAGAAATTACCGCAAGTATTAGAGAGTTAGTTGGAGCGATTAATAGAGTAGTTTCATTTTCTAGAATCTACAATAAAGTGCCAAATTTAGCTGAAACTAAGGTTGTTTTAAAAGATCTGTTAAATCTTGCTGAAAATAAAGTAACAATTGATTTGATACAAACTACAGTTTGTAAATTTTTTAAAATCAGTAAAAATGAGATGTTATCTTCAAGAAGATCTAGATATTTAGTTAGACCCAGACAAACCGCTATATATTTAACTAAAATTTTGACATCTAAATCTTTACCAGAAATTGGAAGAGAGTTTTCTAATAGAGATCATACAACTATAATACATTCGGTTAAAACTATTGAGAAAATTAAAGAGAAAGATCCAGAAATGGTAGATAATATCAATAAACTTAAAAATCAGATATTATATAATAATAAAGATAATGAAATTTAACGTAAACCAACAAGACCTTCAGCAGGCACTAAATTATTGTCAAGGTGTAATTGAAAAAAGAAGTACACTTCCAATTCTTTCTAACATTTTATTAGATGCAAGTAATTCCAAATTAACAATAACAGCTACAGATTTAGATTTAATATTTATTCACCAATTAAATAATGTTGAAATTTTAGAAGAGGGCAGAACAACAACAACCTCCTCGATTATGTATGATATTATAAGAAAATTCTCTTCGGGTAAAAAAATAAATTTATCTTTAACAGATATAAGTAAATTACAAGTTGAGTCTGAAAAATCTATTTTTAATTTAAATTGTATTAGTGCAACAGAGTTTCCACTTACAGATGAAAATTTTAATCAAAATGAATTTATGATTAAATCTAAGCAGCTTTTAAAACTACTAAATAAATGTAAATTTTCAGTTTCTAATGATGAAACAAGACATTATTTAAGTGGGATTTATTTACATCAGACCGAGGTTGAAGATAAAAATCATTTAACTGCTGTAGCAACCGATAGCCACCGAATGTCTATTTCAAAAATAAGATTAGATCAAAAAATTGATTTTGAACCAATCATATTACCAAAAAAGACTATTTTTCAATTGTGTTCATTATTAGAAAACTATGATGGAGACGTTAAGGTATCTAATATCAAATCAAAAATTAAATTTGAATTAAATAACAGCATACTAATATCAAAGCTTATTGACGGTAAATTTCCTAATTATATCCAAGTAATACCAAAAAATAATCAAAAAAAACTAGAAATAGACTTAAAATTATTTCTAAATTCTGTTGATAGAGTCGCCTCAGTTTCTTTAGATAAAAAAGATGGAGTAAAGTTTAATTTATCAAAAGACACATTAGATCTTTCCGTTAACAATACAAACAGCGGTGATGGTAAAGAGACATTAAATGTTAAATTTGAACATGATTTAGAAATAAGTTTTAATTCAAGATACTTAATTGATGTTGCTTCACAATTAGATGGAGAAAGAGTTGAGATATTTTTTAATGACACTGGTTCCCCGGCTTTAATTAAAGACCCAGGAGATTTTGATAGTATATTTGTAGTGATGCCTATGAAGGGCTAATTTAATATATTCAGTTCTTCATAAATATTATTTTCTAAAATCTTTATGAATTCTTCTTTAGGGTGACCTGCTATTATAGGTTCTAAGATTGAAATAGTTATTATTTTATTGCTATTCTTTTGACCTTTTTTTGGCCAAACATAACCAGAGTTAATAGCAACTGGCTGACAAGAAATTTTTATTTCTTCATAAATTCTTGATGCACCTTTTTTAAAAGGAGGTCTTTCGTATGGTAAAACTCTTGTACCTTGTGGAAAGATTATTATCGGTCTTTCTGAATCTTTAATTATTTTTGATATATCTTGAAAAAATCCCAAGTTATCTTTGGTAACTTTATTCCTTTTAATTGATATTGATCCAATTTTTTTTAGATACCAACCAAAAATTGGAATTAAAAGTAATTCTTTTTTTAAAATAAAAACTGGTGAATTAAAAATTGTTTGAAGATAAAAGGTTTCAAACATTGATTGATGAGATGAAGCAATAAAGAATTTCTCATTATTTATAATATTTTCTCTACCTTTAATTATTATTTTAGTTGATAAAAATATCTTTAGACAAAAACTTGTCCAATAACCCATTAATTTACCACCATATAAAACTACTTTTTGAGGTAGAAAAAAAGCTGGTAAAAAAATTAATGAAATAATTATTATTCCAGCAAAAAAGAAAATTGAAAATATAAAGTTTCTAATCATTATTATCAAAAGCTACATTAAATCAGTATGCTTTTGTCTTTTTTTAATAACTTTAATTTTTGAACCTTTGATCAATAGTTCTATTGGTTTAGGTCTTAAATTGTAATTTGAACTTAATGACATTCCGTATGCACCAACATCACACATAACAACAATATCTTTTTCTTTTAATTTTTGAAATTTTTTTAATGAAGTAAACTTGTCTGTACTTTCACAAATAGGACCCACAAATTCATATGTCTTTTTTGAAATTTGACTTTTCTTCATTGAAGGTAATGTCTTGTGATTAGCACCGTATAAAGCTGGTCTCATTAAGTCATTCATAGCTGCATCTAGTATAACAAAATCTTTTTTACCATTTTCTTTTATATAAATAACTTTAGAAATTAAATAACCTATATCTCCGATTATAGATCTTCCTGGCTCAAAAATTATTTTTGAGGGATGTCTTTTTAAAAATTTTTTAATAGCAGTATTATATTTGCTGTAATTAAGTTTTTTACTATTTTTGTTATAGGAAATTCCCATTCCTCCACCTAAATCAATAAACTTAAATTTGTGTTTAGTTTTAACAATTATTTTATCAACTACATTAAGCATTTTTTCGTAGGGCTTATGGTCTAATATTTGGCTTCCAATATGAACGCTTAAACATTCTAAAATAATATTTTTTGAATTTTGGCAATAGCTTACAAGTTCCAAAAATGTTTTTTCATTTACACCAAATTTATTTTCTTTTTTACCAGTTGAAATTTGGCTTAAAGTTTTTGCATCTGTGTTAGGATTTAACCTAATCCCAATTTGTACTTTCTTTTTCTTAATACTAGCTATTCTATCAATTTCATTTATTTCACTTTTAGACTCTGCGTTTATCAATAATATCTTTTTATCAATAGCATAACTGATCTCGTTTGATGTTTTGCCCACACCTGAAAAAACAATTTTTTTCGGATTAACACCAGCGTTAAGAGCCATCATAAGTTCACCCATTGACACTACATCTGCCCCTAAACCAAATTTTTGAATTTCTTTAATTAAATTTACGTTTGTATTAGATTTAATTGCAAAACAAATTAAAGGAGAAAAAGACTTAAAATTTTTTTTGAAATTATTAATATTTTTCTTTAATTGAGTATAGGAATAGCAATATGTTGGAGTGTTAAATTTTTTAGCAATATCCTCTATTTTTATTTTATCAATTGTAAGTTTTTTTTTTATATATTTCATTAAGCCTTATTTTTAAGGATTAGTATCTTTTCAGTTTTT
>CACDYK010000014.1 GCA_902556905.1 uncultured Pelagibacteraceae bacterium | reverse complement strand
CCTTTCATGTTTTTCTTCAATTTTAACGATTTTCAAATAGTTGGAGCTAGTCCTGAAATACTAGTAAGATTAAGAGATAACAAGATAACTGTAAGACCAATAGCCGGAACAAGACCAAGGGGAAAAACAAAAAAAAAGAACTAACAAGGTTTTAGCAAAACAAATTCATAATGGGCTGAAGTCTGTTAATGATACTTCAAATATTATCATAGCTTATGAGCCTGTATGGTCCATTGGAACTGGTTTAATTCCAAAATCAAACGATTTGTTAAATTCGATTTCATTTATCAAAAATAAATTTGGTAAAAAAACTCCAAAAGTTTTATATGGTGGCTCTGTAAACAGTAAAAATATTGCCCAATTAAAAGATATCAGTGTTATTGATGGTTTTTTGATTGGTGGAGCTTCACAAAATTCAAAAAAATTTATTGATATAATTAAAAAAACCTTTAATTAACCCCTCATGGAAAATGTACTGTTAGTAATTAACATCATCTTAGCTTTAATCTTGGTGTCTTTGATATTATTGCAAAAATCTGAAGGGGGAGCCTTAGGTATAGGAGTTTCTCAAGAAAATTTCATGTTATCAAGATCAGCAGGTGGTTTTATGACTAAAGCAACAGCAATAGTTGCTACTCTATTTATAATTTGTAGTTTAGCATTAACTATTATTTCTAGAGCTGAATTAACACCAACAAGTTCAGTTTTAGATACTATTGAAGAAAAAACAGAAGATACACCTTCAATACCTGAGAATAATTAATTAACACTTTCCAATTCAATTTTTATTCGCTATAAGATAATTCCATGGCGCGATATATATTTGTCACCGGCGGCGTGGTTTCTTCCCTGGGAAAAGGTCTCTCTTCAGCGTCGCTTGCTTATTTATTACAATCTAGAGGTTATAAGGTTAGATTAAGAAAATTAGATCCATATCTCAATGTAGATCCAGGAACAATGAGTCCATTCCAACATGGTGAGGTTTATGTAACTGATGATGGTGCTGAAACTGATTTAGATCTTGGTCATTATGAAAGATTTTCTGGAGTATCAGCTAAAAAATCTGACAATATTACAACTGGAAAAATTTATAGTGATGTTCTTAAAAAAGAAAGAAAAGGCGAATATTTAGGAAAGACAGTACAAGTAATTCCTCATATCACTGATCGTATAAAGCAGTTTATTAAAAACGACTCTTCAAAAGAAGACTTTGTAATTTGTGAAATTGGAGGAATAGTAGGTGATATAGAAAGTTTACCTTTTGTTGAAGCAATTAGACAGTTTGCTAATGATGTGGGTAAAAAAAATGCATTATTTATTCATTTAACATTAGTACCTTATTTAAAAGCATCTGATGAAATAAAAACAAAACCAACTCAACATTCGGTTAAAGAGCTAAGAAGCATAGGGATTCAGCCAGATATAATAATTTGTAGATCTGAAAGACCAATTCCACTTGAACATAGAAAGAAAATTTCTTTATTTTGTAATGTTGATATTAAAAATGTAATTGAAACTGTTGATGTCCGAACTATTTACGAGGCTCCAATGAGCTTTTATAGAGAAAAACTTGATGTTCAAGTTTTAAGTTATTTTAAATTAAAATCAAAAAAATTAGTAAATTTAAATCCATGGAAAAAAATAACTAAAATTATTCTTAATAATAAGAAACAAGTAAACATTGCAATAATTGGAAAGTACGTAGAGTTAAAGGATGCTTATAAATCCTTAGATGAAGCGTTAACTCACGGTGGAATAAATAATAAAGTTAAAGTTAATTTAGTTAGAATAGACTCTGAAAAATTAAAAGTTTCAGAAATTAAAAAGAAACTTAAAAATATTTCAGGAATATTAATACCAGGTGGATTTGGAAAAAGAGGAACGGATGGAAAAATAGAGGCGATTAAATATGCTAGATTAAATAAGATTCCTTTCTTGGGTATTTGTTATGGAATGCAAATGGCAATTATTGAATTTGCTAGAAATCAATTAAATTTAAAAAATGCTACATCAAGTGAATTTGATAAAAAAGGTTTACCAATTATTGGATTAATCAATGAATGGACTAAAGATGGAAAAATGATCAAGGGTACTGATAAAGATCTAGGTGGGACAATGAGATTAGGGTCATATGATGCTAAATTAAAAGACGACTCATTAATAAGAAAAATATATAAATCTAAATTAATTAAAGAAAGACATAGACATAGATATGAAGTGAATATTGCTTTTAGAGAAAAATTTGAAAAAAAAGGTATGATTTTTTCAGGTTTATCACCCGATAGTAAGCTACCAGAGATTATAGAGTTAAAAAATCATCCCTGGTTTATTGGAGTACAGTTTCATCCTGAATTTAAATCTAGACCTTTAGCCCCTCATCCTTTATTCTCTTCATTTATCAAGGCAGCTAAAAATCATAAATGAGTAGTATTAAAGTTAATTGCGGAAACATAGAAATTTCTAACGACAATAAAATTTGTATTATCGGAGGTCCTTGTCAGCTTGAAACAGAGCAGCATGCAATGGATATGGCTGGTCAAATTAAAGAGATTACAAAAAAATTTGGACTTGGATTTATTTACAAAACTTCTTTTGATAAAGCTAATCGTACGAGTCTTAAAGGACAAAGAGGAGCAGGTTTAGATACTTCACTTCCAATATTTGATAAAATTAAAAAAGAATTAGATGTTCCAATATTAACTGACATTCATAACGTAGACCAATGTTCACTTGTTTCTGATCACGTTGATGTATTACAAATTCCAGCTTTTTTATGCAGACAAACAGATTTATTGATTGCTGCTGCTAAAACAAATAAAATTATAAATGTAAAAAAAGGTCAGTTTCTTGCTCCTTGGGACATGGTAAATGTAACAAAAAAAATAGCTGACTCAGGAAATAAAAATATTCTAGTTACAGAAAGAGGAGCAAGTTTTGGGTACAATACTTTAGTATCAGATATGAGATCTTTACCGATTATGGCAAAAAATGGCTATCCAGTAATTTTTGATGCAACACATTCTGTTCAACAACCAGGAGGGCAAGGAGAGTCTTCAGGTGGACAAAGAGAATTTGTTGAATATTTAGCGAGAGCTGCAGTTGCAGTAGGTGTTGCAGGTGTATTTATTGAAACGCATCAAGATCCAGATAACGCACCTTCAGATGGACCTAATATGGTTCCATTAAATAAGTTAGAAAAGCTATTAAAACAATTAACTGATATTGATAATTTAATTAAAAAATAGTGAGTAAAATTCTAAAAGTAAAAGCACGTCAAGTATTTGACAGTAGAGGAAACCCAACAGTTGAAGCTGAAGTTTTTACAAAAAATAATAGTGCCACTGCTATTTGTCCCTCTGGAGCATCTACTGGAACTTTTGAAGCTTATGAAAAAAGAGATAAAAAAAATAAAAGGTATTTAGGAAAAAGTGTTTTTAGTGCTGTAAATTTAGTTAATACAAAAATTTCAAAAAAATTAAAAGGTCAAAGTGTTCATAATCAAGAACGTATTGATACCCTTTTGATAAATTTAGATGGAACAAGACAAAAAACAAACCTTGGTGCAAATGCAATGCTAGCTGTTTCAATGGCTGTTAAAAAGCTATCAGCAAAAGTTAAAAAATTACCATTATATAAAACATTTTCTGTTAAGAAGAATTTTCAACTTCCTTATCCTTTAATGAATATAATTAATGGTGGAGCGCACGCTAATAATGGACTTAGAATTCAAGAATTTATGATAAGACCAGATAGAGCAAAAAGTTTCTCTGAAGCAATGAGAATTAGTTTCTTGGTTATTAAAAGTTTAAGTAAACTAATCAAAGTTAAGGGTTTATCAACATCTGTAGGTGATGAAGGAGGATTTGCTCCTATGATCAGCAGTAATAATCAAGCATTAGATTTGATAGTTGCAGCTATTAAAAAAGCAGGTTTTAAAAATGGTAAAGATGTTTCAATATGTCTTGATGTTGCTGCTAATGAATTATTTAAAAAAGATAAATATTCAATTCATTCTAAAAATTATATTTCAGTCAAAAAATCAATTAAAGAATATCAAAGAATTATTAAGAAATATAAGATCAAATCAATTGAAGACCCATTTGCAGAAAATGATTGGATGGCTTGGAATAAATTAATGAAATCAGTCAAGAACGTTCAAATTGTTGGAGATGATTTGTATGTAACCAATCTTGAAAGACTTAAAAAAGGCTTTTTGAATATTTCTTCAAATTCAATTTTAATTAAATTAAATCAAATTGGCACTGTTTCTGAAACTTTAGATGTTATTAAATTTGCTCAAACTATTGGATATAAAACAATCATTTCTCACCGATCCGGAGAAAGTGAAGACACATTTATTGCAGATTTGGCAGTTGGAACAAATTCTAATCAAATTAAAACTGGATCATTAGCAAGATCAGAAAGAGTTGCTAAATATAATCAATTAATTCGTATTGAAGAAGAACTTGGAAAAAAAGCGAGGATGAATAAGATCAATTAATGTTAAGATTGATAAAAAGAAATTATTTTTTATTAATATCAGTATTTTTGATTTTATACTTTGGATTTAATCTTGTATCTGGAGAAAGAGGGCTTTTTTCCTATATTGAAAAAAAAGAACTTTTGTCTAACTTGAAAAAAGAAGAAATATCCTTAACTAGTAAAATATCAGATTTAGATCATAAGAATTCATTATTAAGCACAAATTTGGATCTAGATTATATAGAAACTTTAATTAGAAAAAGGTTTTTATTTGGTAAAGAAGGAGAGACAATTTATATAATTAAAGAAGATGAAAACTAGACATCCAGAAAAAGAAAACAAACCAATTAATCCAATTAAGAAAAAACCAGATTGGATAAGATCCAAACTCTCAAACAGTAAAGAGTTTTTCTTAACAAAAACAATTGTGAATAATAATAACTTGGTAACTGTTTGTCAGGAAGCTAATTGTCCAAATATTACTGAATGTTGGAGTAAAAGACATGCAACATTTATGATAATGGGAGATACTTGTACTAGAGCTTGTGCTTTTTGTGATGTTAAAACTGGCTTACCTGGAAAATTGGATCAACTTGAGCCTGTTAAAATTTCTGAAGCTGTAAAAAAATTAAATTTAAAACATGTTGTTATAACATCGGTTGATAGAGATGATCTTGATGATGGTGGGTCTGAACATTTTTATGAAACTATCAATCAAACAAGAAAACAAAATCCTAATACTACTATTGAAGTTTTAACACCTGATTTTTTAAGAAAAGGAGATGCCTATAAAAGAGTATTAGATGCAAATCCCGATGTATTTAATCACAATATTGAAACGGTACCGAGTTTGTATTTAAAAGTTAGACCTGGCTCAAGATACTTTTCTTCATTAGAACTTTTAAAAAATGCTAAAAAAGTTAACAAAAATATTTTTACTAAATCTGGAATTATGGTTGGATTAGGAGAAAGTAGAGATGAAATTTTACAAGTAATGGATGATCTTAAAGCTGCTGATGTTGATTTTTTAACTATTGGACAGTATTTACAGCCATCAACAAAACACTATCCATTAGATAGATATTATACACCAAAAGAATTTGAAGATTTAGGAACAATAGCAAAAGCAAAAGGTTTTTTACTAGTATCTTCATCACCTTTAACTAGATCTTCTTATCATGCAGATGAAGATTTTGCTAAGCTTCAACAAAATAGATTAAATAAGCATTAATGCCTAAAGCATCTGTTAAGAGATTAATTGAATGTAATAAAGATCAGCTAATTGATTTAGTTTTAGATATTGAAAAATATCCTGAATTTGTTCCTTTTTGCTTAGGTTCTCATGTTTACGAAAAAAATAAAGAGGGTAACCAAACCTTAATCATTGCTGATCTTACAATTGGTAAAGGACCATTTAAAGATACATATAAAAGTGATGTAAAATTTGACAAAGAAAACAGTACCATAAATGTAACCAATATAGGTGGTCCATTAAATCATTTGGAAAATAATTGGAAGTTTAATGAAATGAAAGGTGGTACTGAAATTTCTTTCGATATTGACTTTGAAATCGAAAATAAATTTTTAAATGTTTTAATGTCAAAATCTTTTGAATTTGGTTTAAATAAAATAGCAGATGCTTTTCAAAGAAGAGCTGAAGATCTTTATAAGCCTATAGATAATTAATCAAATCAAATTTAAAATTATCTTAATTACTTTTCGAACAGTTGATTTTTGAATAGAATTACGATTTTTTGATTTAAATTTATTTTCTTTAATAAGTAAGGTTTTACCTTTTTTTATTCCAATATAAACTAAACCGACAGGTTTATTTTTTGCAGCACCTCCTGGTCCTGCAATTCCAGTAATTGAAACATTTATTTTACTTTTTGAAATTTTAGTTAAATTTTGAACCATAGATTTACAGCACTCTTTGCTTACTGCCCCATATTTTTTTATTATATTTTTATTTACTTTTAATATCTTTATTTTAGCTTGATTAGAGTATGTGGTTAAACCTATTTGAAAGTACTTTGATGAACTGGCTAATTTAGTTAAATTATAAGCCAATAATCCACCAGTACAAGACTCAGCTACTGATATAGTTAATTTTTTTTTAATTAATTTTTTATGAAGTAATTGAATAGTCATTAGAATTTAAGACTTATTAAGTAAATTAATATCATTGAATATAATCCAGCCATTATATCATCCATTATTATTCCAAAGTAATTTTTGAAATTTTTATCAAAATAACTAACTGGAAAGGGCTTTAAAATATCAAAAAATCTGAAGAAAATAAAAGATAGCACATAATAAATTTCAATTGATAAACTCAATTGATTGTTTTGGCTTAAGTACAATACAAGAATTAAAGGCATAGCTTGACCTAGAACTTCATCAATAACTATTTGTCTTGGGTCTTTGTTCTTAAATTCAGTTTCAGCATCTTTAACTGCATAAAAAGAATAGAAAAATAAAAGAGTAAAAAAAATTATTGAAAATTCAAGATCAGTGTACCCCAGATGTTCATAGGCAATATAAATGAATACAGCCGTAACAAGTGATGTTACTGTTCCTGGTATTTTAGTTAAATAACCATAACCAAAAAAAGTTGATATTAAGACATTAATTTTTTTCATTGTGATATTGAGCAAATAACCTCACATGCTATTGCTTTTTCCTTTCCAATTAATCCTAATTTTTCAACTGTTTTACCTTTTAAATTAATTAAATCTTTATCTAAATTTAATAAATTCGATAAAGAATTTATTATTGCAACTCTATATTTTGAGACTTTAGGTTGTTCACATATCAAATTGATATCTAAATTATTTATATAAAAATTATTTTTATTTAATATATCAACGATAGGCGCCAACATTTTTGGTGACCTGATATTTTTGAATCTATTTTTATTATCTGGAAATAAAGTGCCAATATCTTTTTTTCTCATGGCACCTAATAAAGCATCTATTATTGAATGTAAAATTACATCACCATCTGAGTGACCTTTTAAACCTGAGTGAAAAGGGATTTTTATACCACCTAAATAAAGTTTTTTACCTAGGATTAATCTATGAATATCAAAACCAATACCAAAATAAGTTTTGGTATTTTGAACATCTTCTTTGAAGGTAATTTTATTATTAAAAGTTTCACCTGATATAAATTTTATTTTTAAATCATTTTCAATAAATAAAGTTGCCTCGTCTTGAATTTTATTTTTTTGTTTAATTGATAAATTGTAAATTTCTTTGTAATTAAATGCTTGAGGAGTTTGTGTTAAATACGAATTTGATCTATTAAGATTAAATAATTGATTTTTAACTTTGTATTTAATTGAGTCTTTTGAAGAAATAACAGGAATTGAAGCTTTATTTCTTTTTAGAGAATTAATTAAATTCTTTAAAAGTTTAATAGTAAAATTTGGTCTTGCCGCATCATGAATTAAAACATTATTTGGATTAAATTTTTTAATATATTTTAAAGCAATTAAAGAAGAATCTGACCTTTCTTTACCACCTTTGATAATTAATACATTCCTAGGATATTTTTTTTTGATTTGTTTTCTATTATTAACAACTAGAATAATTTTCTTAAAAAGTTGAGAACTTAGTGCTTTATCTAAAGAATGTTCAAAAAGAGCTTTATTTTTATACTTAATAAATTGCTTCGGTTTAATTGAATTAAATCTTTTGCTTTGTCCGGAGGCAAGTATTATAAAATAATTGTTCATAATTTAAGGTGATCATTTTTTAAGAATGTACGATTTTATCAAAAAAAACATATATTTAATTTTCCTATTTATTATCACATTATCTATAGGTTTTTTAACTTTTTTAACTTTTATTGATAAAAGTACCATAGAGCTTTCAAGTCAAAATTTACAATATTTATTAATTCTAAATATTGTTTTACTCGCGCTTCTCTTTGTTTTTATTTTTTTGGAAATTAAAAAAGCAATTAAAAATGATATTGATAAAGACGGTCTAAAATCAAATAAAAAATATATAACTTATTTTGCTTTATTTACCTTTATACCTTCATTATTAATATCAATTTTTTCACTATTTCTATTTTCTTTTGCTCTTGAAAAATACTTCGACAAGAAAGTAACAACTGTTGTTAATAATTCTTATGAGTTAGCTAGAGATTATGTTGATGAAGTTAGAAATAAAATTGAGTCAGAAATAATTCTTATCGCATTTGATGTAAACAAAAGTAAAAAATTTTTAAATAATGATCCAACTGAATATAAAAGATTTTTAAAAACTCAAAAGTTAATTAGAGGCGTTGATGAAATACATATAATCGATACTGAAAAACAACTATTATTTTCAACACTTGATGAAGATGATCCATATACCCCCCCAGTAGATAAAGCCCTTAATTTGGTATTAGACGATGATCGCCCTTTAAAAATTATTAATGCTTTTGAAAATAGATCTGCTGCCATTATGCGTCTACAAAATTTTGAAGATAGATTTATTTATGTTGTTAAATATCTTGATAAAAATATTTCTAAATATTTGACAGAGTCAGAAGAAGCTATTAACTTTTATTATACAGTTGAAGAAAAAAGTACTGGAATAAAAATTTCGTTTGCAATAATTTATATTATAATCGTTTCACTCTTATTGTTTATATCTATATCAATAGCAATTAGATTTTCATCAAGATTCTTTAGGTCGATTAATAATTTAATTTTTGCTTCAACTTCAATTGGAGAAGGAAATTTAGATATAAAAGTTCCTGAGGTAAAAACTGACAGAGATTTAGAAATATTAAATAAAAATTTTAATGAAATGATAGACAGATTAAAAGATCAGCAAGATAAATTAATAATTAATGAAAGACATGAAGCCTGGGGTAGTTTAGCACGAAAACTTGCGCATGAAATAAAAAATCCACTTACACCAATTCAACTAACTATCGACAGATTAAAAACAAAATATTCATCCAAAATGCAGGAAGAAAATCAGAATGATTTTAAAGAAAATCTTAAGATTATTAATAACCAAATCAAACAAATTGAAAATTTAGTTAATGAATTTTCTGACTTCGCTAGAATGCCAAAACCTGTATTTCATAATAATGACCTGATTAGTTTAATGAGAGATAATATCAAATTGCTTAAGGAGTTAGATGGTGGAATTAAAATAGACTTTAATCACAATATGCAACAGATATCATTTAATAGTGATAAAGAACAGTTGAGCAGAGTCTTCTTTAATTTAATCAAAAATTCAATAGAAAGTATTCAGCAAAAAACTGAAAATGTAGCTAGTTTTAACAAAAATATTACCATTGAATTAAACGATCTTAATAATCATATAAGTCTCATTATCAAAGATAATGGTATAGGTTTTAAAAATTTGAATAAAAGTATCAAAAAAATATTAGATCCATATTTTACAACTAAAAAGCAAGGTACTGGACTTGGCCTATCAATTGTAAATAAAATAATTAATGATCACAATGGCAATATTGAATTTATACCTAATGACGATGGAGCAACAATAAAGATTACTTTTACAAAATAAATGATAAGTGCTGAAATTTTAATAGTTGATGATAATGCAGACATTAGAAACATTATTAATGAACTAATTATTGATGCTGGATATAAAACTAGAATTGCTGCTAACTATAATCAAGCATTAGCTGAAATAGATAAAAAATTACCTGATGTTGCAATTCTAGATGTAAAACTAGATAAGGGAGATAATGATGGTATTGAACTTTTATCTCATATTAAAACAAAGAACAATGATATTCCCGTAATTATTATTTCTGGTCATGCTAATTTAGAAATGGCTATAAAATCTTTACATCACGGTGCTTTTGAGTTTATTGAAAAACCATTTGATCAAGAAAGATTGTTAAATTTTGTAAGTCGTGCAGTTGAAAATTATGATCTTAAAAAACAAAATAAAGAATATGAAAGCAAATTATTTTCTTCATTTGATCTTATTGGTGATAGCAAAAATACTATTAACATAATTGAACAAATTAAAAAAATTTCTTTAACAGAAAGTAGAGTTTTTATATATGGTCCTTCAGGGTCTGGGAAAGAGTTAATTGCTAGAAAAATTCATAAAAATTCTTCGCGTAGTAAAAATCCGTTTATTGTATTAAATGGTGCTTTACTTGATTTAAATAAGTATGAACTAGAATTATTTGGTGAAGAAAAAAGTAACGGATCGTTATCATATGGTGCGTTGGAAAAATCAAATAAAGGAACTTTACTTATTGATCAAATTTCAGAAATACCGCTTGATATTCAATCAAAGATTTTAAGAGTTTTAACTGATCAGAAATTTAAAAGAGTAAATGGCAACAATGATGTTAACGTAGATGTAAGATTAATTTGCTCATCAAGCAAAGATTTAAAAAAAGAAATTCAAATAGGTAACTTTAGAGAGGATTTATTCCATAGAATTAATGTTTTTGAAATTAATATTGAACCTTTAAGTCAAAGAATTTCAGATATTCCATTACTAATTAAATACTTTTCAAAAAAAATATCTCAAAATTACAATATAAAAGAATTAGAAATTGATGAAAATAATAGTTATATTTTAAATCATAACTGGAAGGGAAATGTTAGAGAATTGAGAAATTTAATTGAAAGAATTGCAATATTACAACCAGATACAAAAGATAAAATTTCAAATATTATTAAAGAGTCATTAAAAATTGACAGTTTTGATGATCAAATTGCAGAAAACAGCCTATCTGTGCCATTAAAAGAGGCTAGAGAAAACTTTGAAAAAGAGTATTTAACTATCCAACTTAAAAAATTTAATGGCAATATTTCAAAAACAGCAAATTTTGTTGGAATGGAAAGAAGTGCCTTACATAGAAAATTAAAAGGCTTAGGAATAAAAGAGTTTAATTAAAATGAATATAATCATCTGTGGTGCTGGTAGAGTGGGTTTTACTATAGCTAAACAACTCAGTGAACAAGGTCATTCTATAACTGTTATTGATCAATCCAGCGAAGATATTCAAAAAATTGACGACATATTAGATGTAAAAGCTATAGTTGGTAAAGCAACTTACCCATCAATTTTAGAAAAAGCAAACGCTTCAGAAGCAGATATGATTATTGCTGTTACACGTAATGATGAAATTAATATGGTTATTTGTCAAATAGCTTTTTCTATTTTTAATATTCCAAAAAAAATTGCCAGAATTAGATCTCAAGATTATTTAAATCCAAAATTTACAACAGTTTATAATAAAGAAAATTTACCAATTGATGTAATTATTTCTCCTGAATTAGAGATAGCAAAATCAATTCAAAGAAAACTAGAAGCCCCTGGAGCACTAGATAGTGTGCCATTTGCAGAAAATAGAATCAGATTATTAGAAATTTTGATTAATGAAAATTGTAATTTAATTAATATAAAACTTAATGAACTGACAAAAAAACATCCCAATTTAGATGCAAATATTATTGGTATTATCAGAGCTGATAAATTTTTAATACCAAAAAAAAATGATGATATACAAAAAGATGATAAAATATATGTTATTATAAATTCTTCACAAATGTCTCAGACATTAGAGATATTTGGTCATACAGAAAAAGTATCTAAAAAAATATTAATTGTTGGTGGGGGTAATATTGGATTTAACTTAGCAAAAAATATTGAAGAAAGTTTAGATGACACAAGAGTAAAAATTGTTGAAAAAAATAAAGATCGATCAGAGTTTCTTGCAAACGAACTTAATAACACAATTATTATTAATGGTAATGCACTTGATGAAGAAGTTTTGATTGAAGCAAACCTAGAAGAAGCCGAAACAGTTCTTGCCCTCACAAATGATGACGAAGATAATTTAATGGTAAGTGTTCTTGTTGAAAAATTTGCAAAAGATGAAAAAAACATTGATGACAAAAGAACAATGGCTTTAATAAATAAACCAAATTATTCATTGTTACAAAACTCATTAAAAATAGATGATTTGATTGATCCCAGAATGAATACAGTTTCAAGTATTCTAAAACATATCCACAAAGGAACTATTGAAACAGCTTATACAATCCATAATGGTGAATATGAAGTAATTGAAGCTGAAATTATTGAAACATCAGAATTGATTAATAAAGAATTGAAAAATTCCAATTTGCCAGAGGAAATTAGAATAGGTGCTGTTTTACGTGATGATAAAGTTGTTATTCCTAGATCAAATTTTGTGTTCCAGAAAGATGATAGAGTGGTTTTTTTAGCAAAAAAGGACTCTATATCAATAGTAGAAAATATATTTAGAATAAGCTCTATATAATTAAAATGTCTCTTTTTAGAGTAAAATACCTTAGTTTTTTTTTTATATTAGTTTTTGTCTTTTCTTTTTTTAATATTATTTATTCTTATTATTTTAATTTATATCTAAATCTTAACACTTATTATTTTAGTTTATTTTCATCATTAATTATTGCTATATTATTTTATAAGATTAAAGAAATTGATAAAAAACCATCTATATTTGAAAAAATTTTAACAGTATTATTAGGATATCTTTTAATTCCTACTATTTTATCGCTACCATTTTATTTCAGTATTTATAATTTAACATTTTTAAATTCAATATTCGAGTCTGTTTCTGGATTCACTTCTACAGGATTTACAATTTTTGATAATATAAAGCATATAGATGAAGGTCTAATTTTATGGAGATCTTCAATTCAATGGATAGGAGGTTTATATTTTCTATTTTCAATTATTTTTTTAATAGATATTTATGATGATAGTTTAAAAAAATCACTCACAAACTTTCTATCATTTAATAGCAGTGAAATTCTAAAACAAACAATCAAAATCTTTTTTTTGTATTCTTTTATAACTTTATCAATTTTTTTTATCTTGAATATTTTTGATATAAGATCTTTTCATTCTCTTAATTTATCAATGACTATTATTTCATCTGGCGGTTTTTTACCGTCAAATAATCTTTCTTCAATTTTGACGAATGAAGGTCAAATAATTATATTTTCCTTACTAATGTTAGTTTCTTTTTTTAGTATTTTCTTTATCTATAATTTGATTTTTTTAAGAGATAAAAATCTTAATTTTTTATATGAAGACATACATTTGTTTTTATATTTTTTGTTAATTGTAACAATTTTTTTTATTTTTTTTAGTTTTGATAACGAATTTATTTATAGTTTCCTATCTCTGGTTAGCAGTATATCCAATATAGGTATCTCACTAGAATTTGATCAATCAAAGTTGAGCTTTATTTATCTAATCTTAGTAATAATTGGTGGATCCTTTTTTTCTACAAGCTCAGGTTTAAGATTTTTAAAAATATACTCATTAACTAAATATTCTCTAAATCAAATTTTGTCTTTTAGTAAACCTAAGAATGTTTTTATGAATAAGTTATTATTTTCAAAAATTAATTTTGATTTTAAAGAAGTTAATAAGTATTTTTTAACAATTGTGATTTTTATTATTTCATTATTTATTTTGACATCATTATTAAGTTTAAGTCATATTAATTTTGAAAGTTCATTTAAATTGGCAGTTTTAACTTTAATGAATACCGTAAACTCGTCTGCTTACGGTCTAAATGAATTTAACTTTAGTAATTTAAATTTTTTAACTAAATATTTTCTTATTTTTTTTATGATTATTGGAAGACTTGAGCTTATATCTTTATTTTTAATTGCTAAAAAATTTCTTTTTAAATACTAATTAAGTATTATACATGTATTTGTATTAAATAATTGCGCCCTTAGCTCAGCTGGATAGAGCATCGGTTTTCTAAACCGAGGGTCGCACGTTCGAGTCGTGCAGGGCGCACCATCATCAATATATATTATTATATTTTTTTTCCACACTATATATAGTTAGAAAGTTTCTAATTTTGAGAATTTTCCTTTGATCAACTTTATATAATGATAGAAACTTGTCCTGATTCAAATTTAATTTGAATTATTTGTTAACAAATAAAAATAACTAAAAGGAAGAATAATGTTTAAATACGTAAAACAATTAACTTCTTTAGTGGCAATGATTGCTGTGTTGTTTACTTTTACAACAGAGACTATGGCCGCTAAAAAATCTAAGACACTTAAAAACACTCAGAAGAAGGGTTTTGTAAGATGTGGAGTATCTCAAGGTCTACCAGGATTTTCTAATGCAGACGCTGCAGGAAATTGGACTGGTGTTGACGTTGATGTATGTAGAGCTGTAGCTGCTGCAGTACTAGGTGATGCAAACAAAGTTAAGTTTACACCATTAAGTGCTAAAGAAAGATTTACAGCTTTAACTTCTGGTGAGATTGATATCTTATCAAGAAACACAACTTGGACTCTTTCTAGAGATGCTGACATTGGACTTACTTTCGTTGGTGTAAACTTCTACGATGGTCAAGGTTTCATGGTTAGAAAAGACTCTGGAATAACTTCAACAAGCCAATTCAAAGATGGAATCTCAGCTTGTACTAATATTGGTACAACAACTGAGTTAAACATGAGAGACTTCTTTAACTCTAAAGGAATTTCTTATACTCCAGTTGCTTTTGAAAAAGCTGATGAAGTTGTAGCTGCTTATGATGCTGGTAGATGTGATACATACACTACTGACAAATCTGGTCTTGCTGCACAAAGAACTAAAATGACTAACCCAGATGATCACATGGTGTTACCTGAAACTATTTCAAAAGAGCCACTAGGCCCTGTTGTTAGACAAGGTGATTCAGTATGGGAAGATATTGTAAGATGGTCTTTAAATACTATGATCGAAGCTGAAGAGTACGGTGTTACTTCTGCTAATGCTGACTCAATGAAAACTTCAGATAATCCTCAAATCAAAAGATTAGTTGGTGCTGAAGGTGAAATGGGTGCTGCATTCGGTTTAGATAACGAGTGGAACTTAAGAATTATCAAACAAGTTGGAAACTATGGTGAAAGTTATAAGAGAAATATAGCTGACACTGGTATCTTACCAGACAGAGGTCCAAATGAATTATGGACTAAAGGTGGTATTTTATACGTTCCACCATCAAGATAATTTAAAGTTATAAATTAATTAAAAAGGGCTAGATTTATCTAGCCCTTTTTTTATAGTATCAATCAAATGAAATTTAAAAAAATCCTACCTCAATTTTTAACTTTATTATTTATAGTTTTAATTTTTGGTTTCTTTACCATGAATGCTCAAGAGAACATGGATACGCGTGGTATTGAATTTGGATTTGGTTTTTTATCAAAAGAAGCTTCATTTGATATTCAGTTTTCATTAATCGATTATGATGGTTCTATGTCTTATGGCAGAGCTTATTTAGTAGGATTGCTAAATACTTTACTGGTATCTTTCATTGGAATTATTTTATCCACAATTTTGGGTATAATCATTGGAGTTGCTAGATTATCACCTAACTATTTAATAAACAAAACTGCTAGTTTTTATGTAGAATTTTTTAGAAACGTTCCATTGTTATTACAGATATTTTTTTGGTATTTTGCAGCATTGAGGGCATTACCTATGCCTGAAGATGCTTCTTTGTTTTTTGGATCATCATACATGACTATTAAAGGACTTTATACTGTTGCACCAGTTTGGAATAATTTTGATATATTTTTTATAGCTCTAATTATCGCAATTATAGTAATTTTCTTTTTCAATAAATTTGCTAAGAAAAAGCAAGAAGAAGAAGGCAAACAGTATCCTAAATTTTTTATTTCGCTCGGGATTTTTATAATTATACCAGCTATAACATTTATTGTTGGTGGTGTTGATTTGTCTTGGAGTTTTCCTGAATTAAAACAATTGGCTAAAACATCTTTTACCTACGAAGGTGGTATGGGTATACCTCCTGAATTAATAGCTCTTACATTGGCTCTTACTTTGTATACTGCAACATTCATAGCTGAAAACGTCAGAGCAGGTATACAGGGAGTTGGTAAAGGTCAAAAAGAAGCAGCAGCTTCAATTGGTCTAACACCAAGCCAAGTTTTAAAACTAGTTATAATGCCTCAAGCGTTAAGAATTATTATACCACCTACAACAAACCAATATTTAAATTTAACTAAAAACTCTTCTCTGGCAGCAGCAATTGCTTATCCAGATTTAGTATTAGTGTTTGCGGGAACTGCCATGATGCAAACTGGAAGAGCTATAGAGATAGTTGGTATTACAATGGCCACATATCTAACAATTAGCTTAGCTATTTCAATGTTTATGAATTGGTACAATAAAAGAATTGCGATACAGGAAAAATAATAATGAATAATGTAAATATTTTAAAACCAAATAAAGAAAATTTAAATTTATTCTTATTTTTTGGGGCTTTATTTTTTTTATTAGGAATATTTGATTTTTGCTTAAATAATTTTTATGAAAAAAATATTACTGGTTTTTTACCTGGTTTTATAAGTTTCTTTACTCCTTTAATTTTTGGAATGATAGGCCTCCATCTAATAAGAATAGAGTTTTCTGGGATTAAAATATTAGATGAACTAAATAAAAATATTAATACTAACAATTTTAATGCAGCTTTAAGTGTTAGTATTATTATATTAATAATTTTTAGTGTGGCGCCATTACTTAACTGGTTTATTCTAGATGCTAATTTTGTAGGAGACAGCAAGGAGGCTTGCACTGGTGGTGGAGCCTGCTGGGTATATATTAAAGTTTGGTTTAACAGATTTATTTATGGAATGTATCCAAATGCAGAACAGTGGAGAGTTAATGCTACATTTATTATTGTTCTTGGATTTATGGGGTTAGGTTATTTTTTTCCATTAAGATTTAAAAAATATTTAACATTTTATTATGTTATATTTTTACCAATAATATCATTTTTGCTAATCTACTATTTGATATCGGGTGGAGAATTTGGTTTAGAATGGGTTGAAACAGGTGCTTGGGGTGGTTTATCATTAACTTTTATTGTTTCATTCTTTTCTCTAATATTCTGTTTTCCTATTGGTATGATGTTGGCTCTTGGAAGAAGATCAGATTTAGCTGTTGTTAAGTATTCATCACTTTCATTTATTGAATTTTGGAGAGGTGTACCGTTAATCACTGTTTTATTTATGTCTGCAGTTATGTTTCCTATGTTTTTACCTGATGGAACTTATGTTGATAAATTGATTAGAGTTATTGTTGCTATAACTTTGTTTGAAGCAGCTTACACAGCAGAAGTTATTAGAGGTGGTTTACAAGCCTTACCAAGAGGACAGTATGATGCTGCTAAATCTTTAGGTATGGGATATTGGAGACTTCACTTATTAGTTATTTTACCTCAAGCTCTAAAATTAGTTATTCCTGGTATTGCTAATACGTTTTTAGCCTTAGTAAAAGATACTCCATTAATCTTTGTAGTAGGCTTATTAGAGTTAGTTGGAATGTTGAACTTAGCAAAAACAAATCCTAAATGGCTTGGTTTTTCAATGGAAGGATATGTTTTTGCTGGAATAATATTCTGGATTATTTGCTACAGTATGAGTAAATATAGTCAAAAATTAGAATTAAAATTTAAAACAGATAGATAAAATATGTCAGATTCAATTATACAAATTAATGAAGTAAATAAATGGTATGGTGATTTTCAAGTTCTTAAAGATATTAACCTTGAAGTTAAAGCTAAAGAAAAAATTGTTGTTTGTGGACCTTCAGGATCTGGTAAATCTACACTAATCAGATGTATAAATAGACTAGAAGAGCATCAAAAAGGAAGTATCATTGTTGATGGCACAGAAATTTCTGAAGATACTAAAAATATTGAACAAGTAAGAGCAGAAGTTGGAATGGTGTTTCAACAGTTTAATTTATTTCCACATTTATCTATTGTTGACAATTGCACACTTGCACCTATTTGGGTTAAGAAAATGCCAAAAAAAGAAGCTGAAGAATTGGCACTTAAACATCTAGAAAGAGTTCAAATTTTAGATCAAGCTCAAAAATTTCCGGGTCAATTATCAGGTGGACAACAACAAAGGGTAGCTATTGCAAGAGCGTTATGCATGGAGCCTAAAATTATGTTATTTGATGAACCAACTTCTGCTTTAGACCCAGAAATGATTAAAGAAGTACTAGATGTAATGGTTAATCTAGCAAAAGAAGGTATGACAATGATTGTTGTTACTCATGAAATGGGTTTTGCTAAAGAAGTTGCGGATAGCATGATATTTATGGATGAAGGAAGGATTGTAGAAAAGGCAGATACCAATGAATTCTTTGCTAATCCTAAAAGCGATAGAACAAAGCTATTTTTAAGTCAAATTTTATAAAAATACTTAAATTTAAGGCCTATATAATCATTTTTTGAAAACCTATTATGAGTTATTATTAATTAACTTATGCTTGACAGCATTTTCATTAATTAATTTTTCTTAAAAATAAATAAATTTTTTTATTGCAGTAACATTAATAAATTTGTTCAATATGATTTTAAAATTTAATTAAGAGGGGTCTTAATGGAAGATAATTTCAATAAACACTTGGGTAACAAGCTTAAGCTAAGAAGATTAGCTTTGGGTTTAACTCAAACTAAAGTAGCAAAAGCTATTAATGTTACGTTTCAACAAATTCAAAAATATGAAAAAGGCACAAATGGTGTCAGTTCAATTAGATTACTTCAGTTATCTAATTATTTAAAAGTACCAATTAACTATTTCTTTGAAGATTTTTCAGAATATTTAATTAACTTAGAAAAATCTCAAGAGGGTCATATGAATGTTAACTATAATTTTTTAACTAAATTATATTCAGAACTTAGTGCAGACCAAAAATTAAAATTTAATAAATCTTTACAAATTTCAGGAACAGTTATTTCAAAAGCAATTTAATTTTACTTTATTTAAGACCCCAAAATTTAGCTTAGCTAATTCAGCTCTCATATAAATAATCAAGAAATAATATTTAGGAAATTTTTTGGCTCCTCGGGCAGGACTCGAACCTGCGACCAATTGATTAACAGTCAACTGCTCTACCAACTGAGCTACCGAGGAATGTAAAAAACTCAACTTACTTTTTTTTATAGTTAAAACAAGATTTTTTTTGGAGGCAACGCCCGGAATCGAACCGGGATACAAGGATTTGCAATCCTCTGCGTAACCATTCCGCCACGTTGCCATCTTGTTTAGACTAATAGCTTCAGATGCCTTTTTATATTAAATTTTTCTAATTAGTCTATTAAATAACGATCTAAATTGATTATTGTTAATTTAAATTATTAAATTATAAACTTTAAACATAGATGAGTAGCGATAAATATATACATTCTGATGTTGAGAATAAGATTTATTCTTATTGGGAAAAACATGGTCTTTTTAAACCTCAAAAAAATACAAAAAAATTCTCAATTGTAATTCCTCCCCCTAATGTAACTGGCAGTCTTCATATGGGACATGCTTTAAATAATTCTATTCAAGATTTATTAGTCCGTTATCATCGAATGAATAATTATGAAACTTTATGGCAACCAGGTACAGATCATGCTGGTATTGCTACTCAAGCTTTAGTTGAGAGGAAACTAACAGCAGAAAAGGTTAATAAAAATGAAATTGGTAGAGATAAATTTATTGAAAAGGTTTGGGAGTGGAAAGATCAATATGGAGACATTATTATCAATCAATTAAAAAAACTTGGATGTTCATGCGATTGGTCACGTAATGCTTTTACGATGGATGAAAATCTTTCAAAATCTGTAATTAAAGTTTTTGTGGATCTTTATAATAAAGATTTAATTTACAAGGATAAAAAACTAGTGAATTGGGACACTGTTTTAAAAACAGCAATTTCTGATCTTGAAGTAGATCAAAGAGAAGTTAACTCTAAAATTTATTATATTAGATACCCTATTGATGGAACTGATGAATTCATAACAATAGCAACAACAAGACCTGAAACCATGCTTGGTGATACAGCAATTGCTGTTAATCCAAAAGATGAGAGGTTCAAAACATTTGTTGGTAAAACCGTAACAATACCAATTGTTGGAAGAAAAATTAATATTATAGAAGATGATTATGCAGATCCAGAACAGGGAACTGGAGCATTAAAAATTACACCAGCACATGATTTTAATGACTATGATGTTGGACAAAGAAATAATCTTGAGATTATCAATATATTTACTGAAGCTGGTAAAATTAATGAAAATGCTCCCAATGACTATATTGGACTTGATAGATTTGAAGCAAGAAAGCGAATTTTAAAAGAACTTAAGGAAAAAGAATTTTTTGTTAAAGAAGAAAACATTAAGAACAAAGTTCCTTATGGAGATAGATCTAATTCAATTATTGAACCTTTTTTAACCGAACAATGGTTTGCAGATGCAGAAAAATTATCTGTTAAAGCTAAAGAAGTTGTTAATTCTAAAAAAACAAATTTCTTTCCTGAAAATTGGTCCAAAACATACTTTCAGTGGATGAACAACATTGAGCCATGGTGCATTTCAAGACAACTCTGGTGGGGTCATCAGATACCCGCTTGGTACGGACCAGATAAAAAAATTTTTGTAGCTTACGATGAAGATGAAGCAAAAAAATTAGCGAACAAACATTATGGTAAAGATGAAGAACTAATTCGAGATCCAGATGTCTTAGATACATGGTTTTCATCTGGACTTTGGCCTTTTGCAACATTGGGTTGGCCTGACAATAAAGAATACGTTGAAAAATTTTATCCAACATCTGTTTTAGTAACTGGTTTTGATATTATATTTTTTTGGGTTGCTAGAATGATTATGTTTGGAACAGAATTTTTAAACAAGGAACCATTTAAAGATATTTATGTTCATGCATTGGTTAAAGATGAGAAGGGTCAAAAAATGTCTAAATCAAAAGGAAATGTTATTGATCCTTTAGATTTAATTGAAAAATATAGTGCAGATGCTTTAAGATTTACTCTTCTTTCAATGGCATCTCCTGGAACAGATGTAAAACTTTCTGAAGATAGAGTTAAAGGATACAGAAATTTTCTAAATAAACTCTGGAATGCTAATAATTTTTTAATCACAAACGAATGTGATTTCTCTGATATTGATAAAGCTCCAAATTTAACTGTTAATATTAATAAATGGATTTATGCAGAATTAATTGAAGCAAAATCTAAAATTGAGAAAAATTTAGATGACTATAGATTTGATGAAGCTGCAAAAAATGCTTATCAATTTGCGTGGCACTCTTATTGTGACTGGTATTTGGAATTATCGAAAACAATACTATTTTCAGACAGTGAAGAGGCAAAATCTGAGGTTAAAAAAGTTTCAAGTTATGTTTTCAAGCAAATCTTAATTTTATTACATCCTTTTATTCCATTTGTTACTGAAGAAATTTGGCTTAAAAATAAATTTGACAGGTCTGGCAAAGACTTTTTAATGCTTGCTAATTGGATAACAGGCGAAATTAATAAAGATGCTGACACTAAACAGGTTGAGAATATTATAGAAATAATATCTGAAATTAGGTCTTTTAAGAATGAACTAAATGTTGGACCTGGCTCATTTATAGACATGTCTATAAATAATATTAACGAGAATCAAAAAAAATTTATCAATGAAAATGAAGTTATCCTTAAAAAATTAGGAAGAATTAACAATATTCTTGGTAAAGACTTAGACAAACCTTCTGCGACCATGGTTGTTTCAGGTGACTTATTTAAAATTTATTTTGATAAAGATGTCGATTTAAAACTTATAAAGGAAAATTTAACTAATAAGCAAAATAGAATTCAAGATGAAATGAATAAGATATCTCAAAGGTTGGAAAATAAAAGTTTTGTAGATAGAGCACCAAAAGAGATTGTTGAACAAGAAAAAACTAATTATAATAATCTAAAGAGTGATATTGATAAAATATTAGTAACTATAAAGGGTATATAATGACAAAATTTAATAAAAAGAAACTTCCAAGCAGACATACATCATTAGGAGCTGATAGAGCTCCTCATAGATCATTTTATTATGCAATGGGAGAAACTGAAAAAGATGTAGCAAAACCTTTTGTTGGTGTTGTATCAACTTGGAATGAAGCTGCTCCTTGTAATATTGCCCTGATGAGACAAGCTCAATCGGTTAAAAAAGGTGTAAGAGCTAATGGTGGAACACCTCGAGAATTTTGCACCATCACAGTTACTGATGGTATTGCAATGGGTCATGAAGGAATGAAATCTTCTTTAATATCAAGAGAAGTTATAGCAGACTCTGCTGAACTTACTGTTAGAGGACATTGTTACGATGCATTAGTTGGTATTGCAGGATGTGATAAATCTTTACCTGGATTAATGATGTCTATGGTTAGATTGAATGTTCCAAGTGTATTTATTTATGGAGGATCAATTCTTCCAGGAAGATATAAAGGTAAAGATGTTACTGTTGTTGATGTATTCGAAGCAGTTGGAAAACATTCTTCAGGTCAAATGTCTGCAGCAGAGCTTAGAAAATTAGAATTAGTTGCTTGTCCAAGCGCTGGTGCGTGTGGTGGTCAATTCACAGCAAACACTATGGCATGTGTATCTGAAGCAATTGGCTTAGCGCTTCCGTATTCAGCTGGAACTCCAGCTCCTTATGAAGAAAGAGATAAATACGCTAAAGCAAGTGGAAAGATGGTTATGAACCTTTTAAAAAAAGGAATTAAACCAAGAGATATAGTAACCAAGAAAGCATTAGAAAATGCTGCAACAATAGTTGCTGCAACAGGTGGATCAACTAATGCAGGATTACACTTACCAGCAATTGCTAATGAAGCTGGTATAAAATTTGATTTAATGGATGTTGCTAAAATTTTTAAAAGAACTCCTTATTTAGCAGACTTAAAACCAGGTGGAAAATATGTTGCAAAAGATATGTGGTTAGCTGGGGGTGTTCCAATGTTACTTAAAACTTTATACGAAGGTGGTTTTATTCATGGTGATTGTATGACTGTCACTGGAAAAACCATGAAAGAAAATTTAAAAAATATTAAATTCAATCCAAAACAAAAAGTAATGAGATCTTATAAAGATCCTTTATCACCAACAGGTGGTGTAGTTGGGTTAAAAGGTAATTTAGCTCCAGAAGGAGCAATAGTTAAAGTTGCAGGATTAAAGAAATTACAATTCACTGGAAAAGCAAGATGCTTTGATAATGAAGAAAGTGCTATGAAAGCTGTTCAAAGTAAAAAGTATAATGATGGTGACGTAATTATTATTAGATATGAAGGTCCTGTTGGAGGACCCGGTATGAGAGAAATGCTATCAACAACAGGAGCTATATACGGACAAGGAAAAGGGGAGAAAGTAGCTCTTATTACGGATGGTAGGTTCTCAGGTGCTACAAGAGGCTTTTGTGTGGGTCACGTGGGCCCTGAGGCCGCTCTAGGAGGTCCTATAGGCCTTTTACGTACAGGAGACATCATCGATATAGATGCCAAAAAAGGAACTATCAATGTAAGACTTTCTAAAAAAGAAATGGCTGCAAGGAAAAGAAAATGGAAGGTTAGAAAATCAGATTTTGGATCTGGTACTTTATGGAAATATGCACAAACAGTAGGACCAGCATATTTAGGTGCACCAACTCATCCAGGTAAGAAAAAAGAAGTTAAGGATTATTCAGAAATTTAATGAAAATTCGTCCAGTCATTTTATGTGGTGGCGCTGGAACACGTCTTTGGTCTAATTCTAAAAATCATCAAGCAAAACAATTTATTGATTTTGGTAATTGGACCTTATTGGACAAAACTTTGGAAAGAACTAAAGCATCTATTTATGATGCACCAATTATAAGCACTAATAAAAAATACCTTAAAGAAGTTAGAAAACATCTTAAAAAAAATAAGATAAAGAGATATAAAATAGTATTAGAACCTGCAAAAAGAAATACAGCTCCAGCTATATT
>CACDYK010000013.1 GCA_902556905.1 uncultured Pelagibacteraceae bacterium | reverse complement strand
TTTTTCTTTCCTTTTTGGGAACAGCTTTTTGTGGATTATTTCCATTTGCTGGCATTGGCATTAATTCGTTTTCACCTAAAATTCTAGCAACTCTAGTTGTAGGTTGAGCACCTTGACCTAACCAATATTTAATTCTTTCAGCTTCAAGACCAACTCTTTCTTTTTTATCTTTAGGTAAAAGAGGATTAAAAAATCCTACTTTCTCAATAAATCTTCCATCTCTTGCAAAACGACTATCTGCTACAACAACTTTGTAAACAGGTCTTTTTTTTGTTCCACCTCTTGATAATCTTAGTTTTAACATTCTTTCTCCTTTTTATTATTTTAATTGATTAAATAGCTCTGGCGGTATTCCTTTATCAGACATACCTTTCAGATTTCCTTTTGACATCTTCTTCATCATTTCAGACATCATTTTAAATTGCTTTAGCAATTTATTGATAGTGGCTGGATCTGTGCCAGAGCCATTAGCAATTCTTTTTTTTCTAGAACCATCAATAAGTTTTGGGTTCTCTCTTTCTTTTTTAGTCATCGACAAAATAATAGCTTCATTTTTAGTTATAATACTTTCATCAATTCCAGCTGAGTCCATTTGAGATTTCATTTTTGAAACACCTGGCATAAAAGACATTATGCCCTCAATGCCACCCATTTTTTTCATTTGTCTCAACTGAGTTAGATAATCTTGCATTGAAAATTGACCTTTTTTTAAATTTTCCTCTGCTTTTTTTATATTCTCTTCACCTAAATCTTGTGCAGCTTTTTCTACAAGAGATACTATGTCTCCCATTCCAAGAATTCTGTTTGCTATTCTATCAGGATGGAATACTTCAAGATTTTCAATTTTTTCACCAATACCTAAAAATTTAATTGGGACATCAGAAACATATTTCATACTAACCGCAGCACCACCTCTCGCATCTCCGTCTGCTCTAGTTAGAATTATTCCTGATAAATTGACAGTATTTTTAAATTCTTTAGCAACTGATGCAGCGACTTGTCCTGTTAGGGAATCCGCCACTAAAAAAGTTTCAGTAGGATTTATTACACTTTCAATTTGCTTAATTTCACTCATCATTTGTAAGTCAATTTGAGTTCTACCAGCAGTATCAAATAAAATAATCTCAGCTCCATTTAAATTTGCTGCACTAATTGCTCTTTGACAAATATCTGTTGGTTGCTGACCTCCAATAATGGGTAGAGTTAAGATGTTATTTTGTTCTCCAAGTGATTTAAGTTGTTCTTGTGCGGCAGGTCTGTAAATATCAAGACTAACCATCATTACTTTTTTCTTTTTGTTGGCCTCTAAATATTTAGCTAATTTTGCAGTGGTTGTTGTTTTTCCTGAACCTTGCAATCCAACAAGCATCATTGGAACTGGTGGCACAGCACTAAGATTTATCTCATTATTTGATCCACCTAACAAATTAACTAATTCATCGTAAACGATTTTTACGACCATATCTCCAGGTGAGGTTGATCTAATAATTTCTTGGCCCAAAACTTTTGGTTTTACATTTTCTATAAAATCTTTAGCTACTTCTAAAGTAACATCGGCTTCTAACAAAGCCTGCCTGATACCTCTTAAGCCTTCATCTACTTGAACCTCATCAAGTGAAGGGGCTTTTTTTAAAGAAGAAAAAATTTCTTCGAATTTACTTGTTAAATTTTCAAACATAATTATTACGCACAGCAGTAATCGCACTAGTGGGCGAAGCCTCGCTGACTAGTGTCGATCTCTTTGTTTCCAAAGACACCGCAAAGTTAATGTTTTTGCGGAAACGGGGATAACCTATAATAGAGGTTCAAAAAGTCAATAAATAAGTTAAATATCTATATATGGATATTAAAGCTTTTAAAATGGATGGTTTGGGCAATGATTTTGTAATTATTGATCAAAGAAGTCAAAATTATAATCTAACCAAAGATCAAATTATTAAAATTTGTGATCGTAATTTTATTGGATGTGATCAGTTAATCTTTATCCAAAAAAGTAATAAAAAAGATGCTGGATTAGAGTTCTATAATTCAGATGGAAGCATTTCTGGTGCGTGCGGAAATGGTACTAGGTGTGTAGCTGATCTATTATCAAAAGAAAATAATGATAAAGAAATTATACTTTGGACCAATTCTGGTGCATTAAAATCACAAATTTTAGGAAATAATTTAGTAGAAACTGAAATTGGAATTGCAAAAACAAATTGGAATGAAATCCCATTAAACAAAAATTTGGATACAAAAAACTTGAAAATCAAAATTGTTAATAAAAATAACATTGAGCATGTAGGTGGAACTTCTGTAAATGTAGGAAATCCTCATATTGTTTTTTTTGTAGATAATATTGAAGACTATGATTTAAAAAAGATAGGACCCGAAATAGAAAATCACAATTATTTTCCGGAAAAATGCAATGTTACTCTTGCAAAAGTTATAAGTAAAAAATTAATTAAAGTTAAGGTTTGGGAAAGAGGTGCTGGACTTACAAAAGCATGTGGGACAGCAGCATGTGCTACAGCTATTGCGGCAAATATTAATGGACTAATAGATAAAAAAACTGATATTGAATTTGCATTAGGAAGACTATCAATAACAATTGATCAGGGTAATAGTATTCATATGAAGGGACCTGTCTCAGATATTTCAAATATTGAGATTAATATTTAATGGGAATTTTTGATAAATTTAAATCTGGTTTTAAAAAGAGTGCTTCTGCTTTTACATCTGGCTTAAGAGATATAGTTGTAAAAAAAGAAATAGATGACAAAACTTTAGATAGAATTGAAGAATATTTAATCCAGTCTGATGTTGGAGTTGTTGCTGCATCTGAAATTAAAGAAATAATTTCAGATAGTAAAATTGATCCAAAGAAAGATATTACTGAGGAAATAAGTACAATTTTAAAAGAATATATTATTTCTTTAATGAAACCTCTTGAAAATAATTCATTTTTTCAAAAAAAGGAAAAAATTAACGCAACTTTAGTTTCGGGTGTTAATGGTGTTGGAAAGACAACAACTATTGGAAAAATTAGTAAAATATTAAAGGCAAATGGAAATAAAGTTATGCTTGCTGCATCAGATACTTTTCGAGCTGCAGCTATTGAACAATTAGAAAATTGGGCAAACAAAGTAGATGTTCAAATAACTAAATCCTCACAAGGTGCAGATCCTGCTTCTGTTGCTTATAAAGCTATTGAAGATGCTATTACAAATAACTTTACTCAAGTTTTAATTGATACTGCTGGAAGATTACAAAATAAAAAAAACTTAATGGAGGAATATAAAAAAATTGCAAATGTAACAAAAAAAATAGACCCTGAAGCACCACATGATGTAATTTTAGTTTTAGATGCTACTTCAGGTCAAAATGTAATTAATCAAGTTGAGGAATTTAATAAAATTATTCCAATCACTGGACTAATAATGACAAAATTAGATGGCACCGCTAAAGGAGGAATTCTTTTAGCTGTCGCTAAAAAATACAAGTTACCAATTATTGCTTTAGGTCTAGGAGAAAAAGAAGATGATCTTCAAATCTTTGAAGCAGAAAAATTTGCAGATGCTTTTACTCAAATTAATTGAATAAAGTGCTTGATATTAAAGGTTTATAGAAGGTACACTTATAATTTTCTTTGAAATTATCATGTCCACAATTTTTGGCTATGGAAGAAATAATAAAATCAAATTTTCCATTTGTTGGATAAAGCTCTAATTTTTTTTCGCTAATATCAAATTTTAAGTTGGTATTTAAATTTTTAATAGCACTGATCATTACTAATGTTTTATTATCTTTCAAAAGATAATAAGCAAAATCGTCAGGAAAAACTGGAAAGTCATATTCTTCAAGAAAGTATTTTGCTCTTTTAGGAAACCACTCATAAGAAATTAATGGAGATGAACTTTTTGTTTTATAATCATATATATAAAGATCTTTAGGGTAATCATTTATGTAGTTACTATTTTCTCCTCTAGCTAATATCGCTTTCTCTCTAGCTTTAAAATAAAGAGCAAAAGTTTCATTATGTGAGTTCATCTGATCTATGTGGAATAAATTATCAACTAGTGATTTATTCTCTTCTGCTACAACAAGATTTGAAAAAGAAAAAAAAATAATAAATATTAAAAGTGTTTTTTTCACACCTAAAATTTAATAAAAAATTTTGTATTATATTTGTTTAGAATGTGGCTTAATTTAAACTATTAATAAATGTTTTTAACACAAATAAAAGCTTTTCATCATATTCCATCATATGGTCGTCAAATTTTGTAAAATGAGAATACTTTGGTTCATTAGCAATTTCGTAAATTTTTTTACCCATCCGAAAAGGTACGATTTGATCAACTTCACCATGCATAACTAAAACAGGTGTATTAATATTCTTAATTTTGTTTTGATTATCATATTTATCTTTTAATAAAAGAGATACAGGGATATAGGGATAAAAATTTTTTGCAGCTTCTATCATTGATGTAAAAGGTGTCTCGAGTACTAAACCAGCATAATTGTTGCTTTGTGCTATCTCAGTTGCAACCCCAGTTCCAAGAGACTCTCCATAAATTACAATATCGCTTTCAGTTAAACCTAAGTTCTTTAACCATTCAATTGCACTATTTCCATCTATATAAAGCCCTTTTTCAGAAGGCTTACCATTGTTCCCGCTAAAACCTCTCCATGCAATAATTAAAAAATTAACATCCATATCTTTAAAATGGTTTAATTTATGAATTCTATTTTCTAGTGTTCCTGCATTACCGTGAAAATAAATAATTGTTTTAAATTTTTTTAAATCTTTTTTATGAAACCAACCTAATAAATTTATATCATCAAAAGTTTTAATTTTAACTTTTTCAATTTCTACCTCTAACTTGTCGCCAAAATAATTATTTTCGTCAGGATGGTACATTAAGTTTCGCTGGAATATAAACAATACAATAAGTACTGATATATAAATTAATAATATTCCGATAATGACTTCCAAAAGAAAATTCCTACGTTTTAATTTCATAATTTTTTTTATTTATAATTAAAAAAAATATATATGAAATAAGACTTAAAATTAAGAAAACAGTAAAAGCTGATTTAAAACCCAATATTTCCGAATATCCAAAATTTTTTACCACATCAATTACCAGTCCCATCAACCACTGCATTATAAAAGTTCCTAAAAATATTAATAAATTAAATGAAGTGAGAGCCTTGCCAGCTAAATAGCTTGGAAATGATAAGCCAACAGCTGGCTGGGTAACCGACAAAAAAATTGAGCTTAAAATAAATAATGTAATATAAAATGCTCCTGCTTTTGATCCCAAGATAATAATACTTAACATTACTAAAAAACTTATAGGCAAGCCAAGTTTTAATATTTTTAATGCACTAAAACCTGAAGTAGTAATTCTGGGTAAAAAATAACCCCATAAAAAAAATGAAACAAGCATGGTAATATTAATCCAAAATAATCCTGTGGCGCTTTCAAGTGGAGTATAACCAGCAACTCTTGTCATCCAAGGTCCTGCCCATAGAGTTTGGATTGCCATCAACCCTCCATAGTTAAATAAGCCCATTGGAATTACGCTTATAAAAAATCTATCTTTCCAAACATCGGCTAAAGATCCTGATTTTAGTGAATTTTCCCCAGTTTTGATTTGATGATCCCATTTTGGAATGAAAGCGAGCATTAAAAATATACTGATTAAAATTAGGATTGAAATTCCACCAAATATCCATCTCCAACCGAAACTTGGTAATAAAAGTTGAACGGGCAATGTTGAAGATAAAAATCCTAATGAAGCTATCATTAACATCCAAGAATTGGCTCTCTGTTGTTGATTTTCAGCAAACCAAATTCTATATCCTGTTAAAGGTGCCATTAAACATGCGCTAACTCCAACCCCAATTAAAATTCTTGAAATTAATAATCCTGAGAAACTTTGAGCAAGAGCAAATGAAGTTGTACCGATTAATGCAATTAATAAAAATGATGAAACAATTTTCTTAGGTCCAAACTTATCTAATAAATATCCAAGTGGAATTTGCATACAAGCAAAACCAAGAAAATACCCTCCTGCCAAAAGTCCAAGATCAGCAGCAAGTAATTCAAATTCTAATGTTAAAACTGGAGAAAGTGTTGCGGTAATCGCTCTTAACAAACATGATAAAAAATATCCAAAAGCAAATACAAAAAAAACAGTTATCGCCTGTCTTTTAGGAAGAATATAATTTTCCATTAATTAAAAATTTAAAGATATATCTCTATGAACTGAGTTACATCTTGCAACAAACTTAGCTTGTTCTTTTGTTAATCTTGACTGAAGTCTTAATCCAATATTATTTTTAATTACTTCATTATATTTCAATACCTCGGGTAATAAATTTTTATTAGCGTCTCCTCTCCAAGAAACTTCTTGATCGAATAGACTAAATGTTTCTGAGCTAGCAAGTAACAGCTTTTGTTCATCAACTTCATCGTTATCTATAACAGACACTAAATCATCTAATTTATTTCCAAATTCATCTATGCCTGAAATTTCACTTAATTTTTCGAAAAGATTATCAATTATTAGAATTGAATTTTCATAGTCTTTATTATTTATAGAATATTTTAATTCTTTAATTTCAGGTGAAAGATTTTTTAACTTTTCATGATCGTTTATAAACATTACTATTTGATCTAAGCTATCATATGCCTCATCAACATTTTTTCTATAACGTTTTGTTCTGGTATTTTTTGCCTTGTGAAGTATTTCAAATTCTTTGTTTCGAGATTTCCAAGTTTCAGGTATTTGATTTTTTATTTCAATAATTTCTAATTTATAATTTTCTATCTTAAGTTTTAATTTATTTTTATTTGATGTATCATCTTTATCTAGATTTCTAATTTCTGATTTTAACTTTTTAATTTTATTATCAATTTTTCTTATTTTTTTCTGTTTTTTTCTAACAGTGAAATGAAGATCTCTATAATCTTCTGCAAATAAGTTATATTCATCCTCAGTTTTTTGAAGTTTTTTAACTATTGCAAAAGTTCCAAGAGCATTATCAAAATGTTCTTCAAATATATCTAATTTATCATTTGGAAGATTAGAAGGTGTTAGTTTTTGAAAATTAATTATTGCAGATCTAATTGTATCCTCTTCATTATTATAAATAGGAAATTTATATTCCTGTAAACAATATTGAAGCTTAGGATTCATTGGTGGCGGTGCAACATTTGATGTTAAATATGTTCTTGCAGGTAAGTAATTAACTAATGAAGGATAAAAACCAACAATTCCAAGACCTATAAGTTGAAGAATTATGAAAGGAACAACTCCTTTCCATATATTTAAAGTAGTAACTAATTTTGAAGCAACTCCTTTTAAGTAAAATAATGCAAACCCAAAAGGTGGGGTTAAGAATGATGTTTGTAGATTAACTCCAATCATAACTCCTAGCCAAATTGCACTTATATTTGCACCTGGTTCAGCTAATAATATTGGGGCAATAATAGGAACAACCACTACCGCAATTTCAATAAAATCAAGAAAGAAACCTAATAAAAAGATTACAGCCATTACAACAATAAACTGTGTCCAGAAACCTCCTGGTAAATCTTGTAAAAAATCTCTTACTAATTCTTCTCCTCCAAAAGCTCTGAAACCAGAAGTTAGCATTGCGGCTCCTAAAAGAATTATAAATACCATCGAAGTAGTAACACATGTTTCTGTAACAACTTCTTTTAGGACATTCTCAATTTTATAAGATCTCCAAAAACTCCATATAATTCCAATTAAAAACGTAAATGTAAAAAAACCTGTAATCAATATTGCTGTTAAATCTCTCGTATCTACAGCCTTAATATTTAAGTTATAATTCTTTGCTAAAAAAAATATAGGAATAACAGATAAAACTGAGATTATAATTGGGTAATATGCATCTTTCCTACCTTTATGAAGACGGTAACCCGCCATCATAGTTGCTCCAATTGCTCCAATGGATCCAGCTTGATTTACTGTTGCTATACCCATTAATATAGATCCAAGCACAGCAAATATTAAAGCAAGAGGTGGAATTATTACTCCAATAACTTTTATCCAAAATTTAAAATTAAATTTTCCTTTAAAATTTACTGGTGGTGCTGCTTTCGGGTTTATTCTTGCAAAAACAAAAACATATAACATATATAATCCAACCAAAACTAACCCTGGCAATAATGCTCCTAAGAACATATCTCCAGCACTTGTAGATCCAACTCTAAACTCTCCAGGCATATTAAACTCACCAGTAAGAATTTTATAATCTGTTTGACGAATTGTATTAGCCACATCTGCTGCACTAGCTAATTGATCTGCAATAATAATTAAAACAATTGATGGAGGTATTATTTGACCTAAAGTTCCTGATGAACAAACAATCCCACTTGCAAGACTTTTGTCGTATTTATTATTTAACATAGTTGGAAGTGAAATTAACCCCATTGCAATAACTGTTGCCCCAACTATACCTGTGGTTGCTGCAAGCAAAGCTCCTACAAAAATAACAGAAATACCTAATCCTCCTGGAATTGGACCAAATAATTGACCCATAGTAACTAATAGATCTTCGGCAATCTTGGATTTTTGTAACATAATCCCCATAAAAATAAATAATGGGATAGCAATTAAAGTATCTGTTTCTACATCCCAATAATTACTCCTGAAATTTGTAATCCCAGCGGTTAGCCATTCTTTTGGTCCATCAGTCGCAAAATAAGCGCTTACATCTCCTTCAAAAAGATATCCAAAAAAAGCTGCAAGACCTATTGAAACAATTGCTGAACCAGGTAAAGCAAAAGCTACGGGGAAACCTGAGGCTAATGCTCCAATCATGATAATTACAAGTAAACCTAAAAATAAGTGTTCCATAATTTAATTTTTCAAAAGTTTATCGCTACTACTCATAAAATAACTAGTAAATTGAATTAACATTGAGACTGCAAAAACAGCCAGATATATTGCCATCAAATAAAGTAAATACAATCCGTTAGAACCTTGTTGGGTAATTTCGAAAGAAATAACTGGGCCATTAATGATACTCGCCTTTCCACCCATTCCTAAAAATAAAACTATTAAACATAACGGAATACCTAAAATCAATGATCCTATTGAATTAGTCCAAGCTTTTTTACGTTCACTAAAACCTGTATATAAAACATCAACCCTAACATGTCCTTCGTGGATTAACGCGTAAGCACTTGCGAAAAGATAAAGTGCTGAATACCAGAAACGAACTAAATCTCCTTGAAAAGCTTGTTCATATTCAAATATAAATCTGGATAAAACTATAAAAAACTCACTTCCTACAACAAGCACGGCCAACCAAATAAAACCTACAGATTTAGTAAAATATCCAACTATAAATGAAATTAAAATTAATGGAAAATGAACAAATGTAATCCTAAAAGCAGGAACTACTAATTTAATTTTTAAGTATTCCCCAAACAATGGTTCAACTAATTTTTCAACAACTAAAAATGAGATTAATAAATCTGCAAGCCCAACTATTAACACCGCCCAAAAAGATGAACGAATTATATAGGCAGTGAATTTATCTAAAATTTTTGAATCTGCTGTTAATGTTTGTTTAATTGATCTTTTTACATAAAAAATTGCCAGCAATATTGAAATCAAATAAAAAAATAATTGTAAAAAGGCAAAATTTAAAACTGCGTCTGATAATGGTTTACTTAATTTTTTAAATCCAAACAAACCATAATGGGAAAATAAATTTTTAACTCCTGGCCAATCAAACCAAACAGTTAAAACATTGTTAAATAAAAAAACAAAGGTAGTTGCCAATATTGAATAACTAAATATTCTAATAAGTATTGGTAAATTACTCTTTGCAAACATAACTTAAAAATCTGTGAACTTATTAAAAAGGGCCCTAAAAGGGCCCTCTTATTAATTTTTACTTAAACTTTAAGTACTATAGTCCTAAAGCTCTGTTTCTTTGAGCAATGTACGGTGAGTCTGACAAGTTAGTCCAAGCACCAATCTCTTTTCTAGCTTTCACAAACGCTTTGTGTACTCTAGCAGCAAGATCACTATGTTGTTGTACTTCATCGTAAACCTCAGCAGCACCTTTCGCAAAAGCATCGTAAACTTTGTCATTAAACTTCTCAAGTTTAACTCCGTTTTCATTTACTAGACGTGCTAAAGCTGCACCGTTTTTAGCATTATACTCAGCCATTGTAATTTCATCTGCCCATGCACAAGCAGTTTTAATTATTGTTTGGTCTGATTTTGTTAGGCTTGTAAACCATGATTTGTTAACACCACATGCTAACATTGAACCAGGTTCATGCATACCAGGATAGTAATAATACTTAGCAGCTTCATGGAATTTCATAGCTTCATCATTCCATGGACCTACCCATTCTGTTGCATCAATTGCACCTGAAACAAGGTTTTCATAAATTTGTCCACCAGGTAGTGAAATTGGAGAACCACCAAGTTTTCCTAGTACTTGTCCTCCTAATCCCGGCATACGCATTTTCAAACCTTTAAGGTCGTTAGCTGATCTAATTTTTTTATTAAACCAACCACCCATTTGAACTCCAGTATTACCTGCTATGAAACTTTGAGTACCGAAATCATCAGTTAATTCATCCCAAAGTTCTTGTCCACCTCCATGATGGATCCAAGCATTGATTTCTGAGTAAGTGAAACCAAATGGACATGCAGTAAAATATCCAAATGCTGGGTGTTTTTTAACCCAGTAGTAGTCTGCACCATGATACATTTGTGAGTTACCAGAAGCAACTTCATCAAATGAGTCAAATGCTTTAACTCTTTCATTTGCAGCATAATAAGTAACTTGTATTCTTCCGTCACTCATATCTGATAGTCTTTGTGCAAGTCTTTGCGCGCCAGTACCTAGCCCTGGAAAATCTCTTGGCCAAGTAGCTACCATTGCCGCTTCAACTCTTTCTTTGGCAACAGCTGGAGCAGATAAAGATGTTGCAGCTACAGCAGCAACACCAGTTGTAGCAGCAGCTTTAAAGAACTTACGTCTTGAAGGTGACTTCCCCTTCAATGATTTTTTTTCTTTAATCATTTTCTCTCCTCTTTTAGTATTAGTTAATTAACTATTATAAGTTAATTATAATTGAAGTATGAAGTCCATAGTCAAAATGACCTGTTATAATATTTAATACAATCTGGGGTAGAACTTTAAGGTTTAAATAAGTTTTTCTTCTTCATAAACGCAACATTTTTCTGCTGGAATATAAAGTTTAACATCGCTTGAAGGGATTTCTGTTTCTCTATTGATTTTAGATTTAATTGTAAGGCTTCCCATTTTTGCAGTTAATAATTTGTAATTTCCTAGGTCCTCTACCTTTTCAACATCAACATTTAACAGATTTTCACTTTGATTTTTGGCAATCTTTATAAATTCAGACCTAATGCCCAATTTAATCTTTTTGTCCTTTAAATTAGATAAATTAGTATTTGTTTTTATAATTGTATTGTTAATTTTGACGCTATCATTTGAAGATGCTTCAGTTTCAAATAAATTCATAGCTGGGGAACCAATAAAATATCCAACAAAAGTAGTGTTCGGTCTTTCAAATAGTTCTTTGGGAGTACCTGCTTGAACAACTTCACCTTCACTCATCACAATAATATTGTCTGCAAAAGTCATAGCCTCATTTTGATCATGAGTTACATAAACAAGAGTTGTTTTAAATTCTTCATTTATTTCTTTAAGCTTTCTTCTTAGTCTAAACTTTAAATCAGGATCTATAACTGTTAGAGGTTCATCCATTAAAACTGCTGCAACATCCTCTCTTACAAGTCCTCTTCCTAAAGATATTAATTGTTTTTGATCAGCTGTAAGCTTTCTTGCAGGAGAATTTAAAAAAGATTGAAGATTTAGTATATCAGCAACAGATTTTACTCTTTCATCAATTTTATCTTTTAAAAAATCTCTACACTTTAATGGGAAAGCTAAATTTTCATATACCGTCATTGTGTTATAAATAACAGGAAACTGAAATACCTGAGCTATATTTCTGCTTTCTGTTTTAAGATCAGTTACATCTTTATCATCAAATAATATATTTCCTGCGGAAGGTCTTACTAAACCAGAAACTATATTTAACATAGTTGTTTTTCCACATCCTGAAGGTCCTAAGATTGCATATCTTTTTCCGTTTTCCCAAGTCATCGAAAATGGATTTAGTGCATAAATAGGATTTGGATCATTAGGATTATACGAGTGAGAAATATTATTTAAATCAATTTTAGACATATGAACCACCAAATGGAGATGAAGCTAAAGTTCCACTTTCATTAAACGCATACACCTTATTTATATTAAAATTAATTTTTATTTTATCTTTAATATTAAAATTCATAACTTCTTCTATTGAAGTTATAATTTTTGTATCTCCTCTTATAAGATGCAATAAAGTTTCTGAACCACTTATCTCTGCTAACTCTACTTCAAACTCAAATCCTTCTTCACTTAATTCTATATCTGAGGCTCTGATACCTAAATTAAAATTATTATCTTTTAAGTTAGACAAATGACCCGGTAGTTCTATCTCTATTCCTTCAAACTTAATTTTATTAGAACTAATATTTGCTTTTAAAATATTCATAGGCGGATCATTTGAAATTTCAGCAACTTTCAAAGTTTTTGGATTTTCAAAAATTTCCTTTGCAGGTCCAACTTGTAAAACTTTTCCTTCATCAATTGCTATAACTTCACCATTTAGTTCCATGGCCTCTTTAGGATCGGTAGTTGAAAAAATTACAATGCTTTCTTCTGATAGACCTTGTGAAAAAATACTTTTAAATTCTTCTCTTAATTGTTCTCTTAATTTATAATCAAGGTTCACTAATGGCTCATCAAGTAACAAAATCTTTGCGTTCTTAACAAGAGATCTTGCTAGGGAGACTCTTTGTTGCTGGCCACCAGATAATTCTTGAATTTTTCTATTTTCATACCCTTCTAGCCCCACTGATTTAAGTGATTTTAAAACTACATCCTTTATTTCTTGATTGTCTACTTTCCTTTGTTTTAACGGAAAAGCAACGTTTTCAAAAACATTTAGGTGAGGGTAATTGATAAATTGTTGATAAACCATTGCAACATTTCTTTCCCAAACTGGAACTTTTAAAAAATCTCTATCTTCAAATTGAATTGAACCACTATCAGGAGTTAGTAGTCCAGCTATTGTTTTTAATAATGTTGTTTTACCCGATAAAGTTCTTCCAAGAATAGTATAAAGGTTTCCTTTTTTAAAATTAAACGACACTTCGTTAAGATGAAACTGTTCATCAGGTTTGTATAATAAATTTTCAGCAATCAAATTCATTATTTAATAGCTCCGGATAGATTTCCTTTTGATAAATATCTTTCAACAATAAATGCAACTACAATTAATGGAGCAACTGATACTAATGCTGAGGCAGATAAACTCCACCAAGGTGTTATTGATGAATTTAAAGCAACTATCTTAACTGGTAATAACTGCACTTCTGTAAAAGTTAAAATGAATGCAAAGAAAAAATCAATCCAACCAAATATAATACAAAACATTCCAGCTACAATTAATCCAGGGATTGAATTTGGAAGTACAACTTTAAAAAAAGCTTGATAAGGATTACACCCATCAATTAAAGCTGTTTCATCTATCTCTCTTGGAACTTTATTAAAAAAATCTACCATAATCCAAACTGCGATTGGCATTAGTAAAACAATATAGACAACTATTAATCCAATTAAGCTATCTAATAAATCAATAGCTCCTAAAAATAAAAAAAACGGGATAGATAAAACAATTGGTGGCATAATTCTTTGAGAGATAAAGAAAAAAGTGATGTCATTGTTTTTTACAAAACCAGCTTTAAATGTAAATCTAGAGAGAGCATAAGCTGATAGTGTTCCAAGCACTATACTTATAAGACTTGCAGTGCAAGTTACAAACAAACTATTAAAATAAGGCTCAATTATATCAACCCCTCCGTTTGCAGGTGATTTAATTAACACTTTCCAACCTTCAAGTTTTGGTTCAAAGTCTACCCAAGGAATATATGTTGCACCTCCATTTACTGAATTAAAATCTTTGAAAGATGTTGTAAGAGCCCAAAGAAAAGGTGCTACTACGAAAACAGTCCAGATTGTAATAAAAGAATATTTTAAAAATTTATATAGTTTTCCCATGTTCTAATCTTTAAGTAATAATTTAGTTAGTCCTTTTGCAATAAAAGTTAGACTTATGATCATTATAATTAAATAAGTGAATGACATTGAGGCTGCATAACCCATCTGAAATTCTCTTAATCCTTTAATGAAAATATAAAAACTAGATGTTTCTGTTGAAGTTCCAGGACCTCCAGAAGTTAATACGTAAACCGTGTCCATTATCTTTGAAGCTTCAATTAGTCTAATAATAATAGCTCCAATAGAAATGGGCGCCATTAAAGGGAATGTTACATAAATAAACTTTCTCACTGGACTAGCACCATCTATAGCTGCAGCTAGAAATGGTTCTTTTGGAAGTGATAAAAGACCCGCTAATAACAACAAAAACATGAATGGTGTCCACTGCCAAACTTCTACAATGATAACAGTAATTTTAGCAAGTGTAGGGTCTGTAAGCCACTTAGGAGACATACCAAAATTCGATAAAATATCATTAACTGGACCTAAGGATTCGTGAAAAAATGTTCTCCAAATAACAGTCATGATAACTGGAGTAGTCATCATTGGAATTAAAAATAGTACTCTGAAAAATCTTTGAAACTTAATGTCCTTCCAAACCATATGCGCCAAAGCAAATCCAATCACATATTGAAGTACAACTGTTGTGACTGATAAAAAACTCAATCTAAAAAATGATTGCCAGAATCTTGGGTCGTCAGTAAACAGCCTAATATAATTTTCAAGTCCAATAAAATTTAAACCATTATAACTATTCCAACCTGATAAACTCAAACGAACAACAAAAATAATTGGAAATATTAATATTCCAATAAGAACAAATAATCCTGGAAATAAAAATACGTATTTATGCTTAAAATTCATGATTTTGAAATTTGACTATACTATATGTGACCGCTAATAAAAAGCGGTCACATACAAACTAAAAGTTAATATTATAACTTGTTGTCTTCCATTTTAACACCAACAGCGTAGTCTTCTTGCACGTTCTTTTTACCTACTCTGTTAACAATTGCTTCCCATTCTTTAGCAACTTCATCTAAAGCTTCTTGTGGAGATAATTGTCCAGCAAGAGCTTTTGAAGTTCCTGTAGCAACTGCACTAGTGAACTCAAATACACCTCTAACTCTTAAAGGGAAAACTCTATTTTTACTTTTTTCCATATCATTAAGTGTTTTAGTGTAACTGTTGGCTATGTCCGCATCCCAACCCATAGTATTAATATAAAGTTGTGGGTCAAAATCAGAGTTTTTAAATGGGTTAACTCCAAAGTTACCAATTGCTAAGTCAGCTTGGTGATTTGCTCCGTTAGAAAAGAAACATAGATAATCAAACGCCATCTCTTGTACTTTACTTTTCTTAGCAACACCTACAGCCCAACCCCATACAATGTAAGGCGCTTGGTTATATTGGTTTTCCCATTTACCAGATACTCTATTCCAAACTTTATCTGCACCTGGAAGAGGAGCCGCACCTACTTTGTTTTTGATAGGGCTATCATCTTGCATTGCTGCGATGAAAGCATCATCCCATGAAAAACTAAATAGTGTTTGACCACCACCAAATGATCCAATTTCATCACCTAGTCCAAAGTTAATCCCTCCTGGAGGAACATACTTAGTAGCCTCTACCCAGTCACCTAAAGCTTCAACAAATCCTGGATTGTTAATATTTGGTTTCATAGTTTCTAAATCGAAAAAGAAACCACCTGGAGTTCTTGGATTTTTAGCGTACGCAACAGATCTACTGAAAAAAGCTGCAAACATTAAGTCATCTTTTTTCATTACTTCAGCTGAGCCGTATTCTTTTTCTCCATCTCCATCCCAATCCCAACCGTTAAAGTATTTGGCCATTTCACCATATTCTTTCCAAGTTGTAGGAACTTTTAACGTTTTACCAGTGTCTGCCTTATATTTTTTTTGCATTTCAGGATTATCTATTACGTCTTTTCTGTATTTTAGATAATGTCTGTCACCGTCAACTGGATATTGATACATTGTTCCATCCCAAGAAGAAACACCTACGTGAGATTTAGTTACATCTTTCATCTCAGTAGAGTTCATGTACTTTTTAGGAACTGGCGCTAGATATTGTCTCCAGTCATTAATAAAGTTTGAAAAGCCAAATACGATATCGTATGGAGCTTGACCAGCTTTAAAAGGAACCATAGCTTTTGCATACAAATCACCTGCGGGTGTATGTGTTACATCAACTTTTGCTCCTGTTAACTTAGCAAACTGTTCAGCGTGTAAAGCCGTTGGTTGTCCAATTACTGGAACAGCGTGTGTATTTATTTTAAGAGTTTTTCCTTTGTAATTTTTCTTAGAAATTTCTTCGTAAGAACAATCACCAGCAATATCTCCAGTAGCTTTGATATGTGGGAATTGATCACTCCACTTATCAGCATATGCCATAGGACTGAATATCAAAACACTTGATATTGCAGCACTTAGGCATGTTTTTATTATTTTCATTTTACTCTCCCCTTTATGTTGTTATGGAACTAAAACAGCTCGTCCCTTAACTTTACCTTCGTTAAGTTCATGAAGTGCTCTATTAGCATCGCCTAATTTATATTCTTGCATGGATAACTTAACTAAACCTTTGTTAGCTAATTCCATAAGTTCATACAATTCAGACCACGTTCCCACTAAATTTCCTATTATGTTTTTTTCTGAAATAATTACATCAACAGCTAAGATTTTAATTTCTTCACCATAGCCAACGATATAATAAAATCCACCACCTGAAGTCATGTTAAGTCCCATAGACGTAGAGCCATGTTCCCCTACAAAATCAATAACAGCTTCAGCACCTTTACCTTTAGTAAGCTCTAAAACTCTTTCAACTTCATTACCATCAATTAAAATACCTTCATCTCCTCCTAAAGGCATTGCATGATCTAATGCAGCTTTTGATTTTTCAACAATAATAATATTTGCAGCACACATTGCTCTCAAACATTGAATTGCAATATGCCCTAATCCACCAGCACCTATTATTACACAGTTTTGACCTGGTAATAAATGTCTAGTCGCTTTTTTAACAACCCTATAAGCTGTTAATCCAGCGTCTGAAAAAGGGGCTACATCTTTAGGGGCTAACACTGTTGGAAGCTTAATTAAGTTTCTAACACTTGTTTTAAGCAATTCAGCATAACCACCTTCTTTAATATTAAGTCCTGGAAATGCTCCTTCGTCAGCATGTTGGTCCAAACCTCTTCTACAATTTAAACAAGTTCCATCTGTTCCAGAAATAATTGGGTGCAGAATTACTGGGTCACCTTTTTTAAATCCAGTCACATCTTTTCCAACTTCTTCAACCCAGCCAGCATTTTCATGGCCCATTACCATTGGTAATAAATCTCCTTTAGGATCTTGAATATGTTTCCATGCTCCTTCAACAATATGTAAATCAGTTCTGCAAACTCCTGCAGCACCTATTTTTACGATTACATCTGATGATTTTTCTAATTTTGGGTCAGGCATTTCTTGTTCTGTTACCCATACTGCATCCTTCATTTCAGGGTCGTACTTATGTAAAACTTGTGCTTTCATTGATCTCTCTCCTTAAATTTCAAGTTAGCTTATTAAAAAAATGGCTCAATAAGGAGTCCACGGGGGTTTTAAGTGTTCAAAAACTTTACAAATACAACCTGAGATTGGTTGTTGTATGCTATAAATAAATTTAAAATTTAATTATGACAAATTTAACATTGGCCAAAAAAGAGTATGACAATATTCTTAAAAAAAGAGGAATGACCTCATATCAAATGAGTAAGGACATCTCTGATAGCTGGTCAAGGTGTATCGCTAAAGGTTTAAATCCTTTTAAGAGTCCAAAACAAAGCATAATCTCTTCAACTGAACTTAGACAAGTTAAAGAACAAAATGATTCTCTTAGAAAAATAGTTATCCCTGAAATAGAACTTTTATATTCTCAAATAGCAGGTACAAATTTTATGGTTGCTTATTCAGATGATAAAGGTTTGGTTTTAGATACAATTTATGACAAAACATGTCTTCAAACTGATGTTGGAAAAACTGTAATACCTGGCTCTATATGGGCAGAAAAAATTTGTGGTACTAATGGCTTAGGATTATCAGTAGAGATTAAAAAACCAACTATAGTATCAGGTAAAGAACATTTTTTTGTTGCTCATGAAAAAATATCATGTTTTGCCAGTCCTATAATAAACTATGATGGTAAAACAATTGGTATCATTGATGCTTCAACAGACTCAAAATCAAGAGAACAACATACATTGGCTTTAGTTAAATTAACAGCCAGAAGTATTGAGACAAAATTATTTATTAAAAAATTTGCTAATGAATTAATTTTATCTTTTCACCCTAGGTCTGAATATCTTTCAACTACAAGTGTTGGATTATTGGCTATTAATGGGGATGGGGTCGTAGTTGGGGCAAATGGTAATGCTAAAATCATGCTCCATGGATTAGTAGATTTAAAAAATCAAAACTTTAATAATATTTTTACAAATACATTTTCATCTATAGCATCTGATTTACTGAATAATAAGATATTAAAAATAACAGACCATTTGGGATCATCAGTTTTTGTTGTTAAAAGTCAAAATTTTGGTGGAAATAAAATTAAAGAAACAAATATATCAAACAAAACCTATGCATGTAAAAATTGTGAAGATGCTAAAATTAAAAGAGAAAAATGTATATTAATTAGAACAACTTTTTTAGAAACCAATAATATTTCTGTGGCTTCTAGAAAACTTGGTGTATCTAGGACAACAATCTATAAGCATTTAAATTAAAAATTTATTCTATTGGGTAATCCCAAGCATCTCCGCCAATTACTTTTGAAATTGCCGAAAAATCTTTAGTATCATTACCTTCTTCACAAAATTTATTGTATATTTCTAATGCCATTTTTCCAAGTGGGGTTTCTGCATTAACACTTTTTGCACATTCGTTTGCAAGTTTAAGATCTTTATTCATCATTCCTGCAGAAAACCCTGGACGATATTTATTGCCAGAAGGTGTTCCTTCAATTAAACCTGGTAAAGGAGGATAAACAGATACAGGCCAGCTATTACCTGATGCGTTTTTCATGATTTCATGTACTTTTTTAATATCGATATTTAATCTTTTCGCCAACATCAATGACTCTGAAGCTGCAATCATTGTAATACCTAGCGACATGTTGTTACAAATCTTTGCTCCATTACCGCTTCCTAAATCTCCAGCATGAAAAATGTTTTTACCCATGATTTTTAATAGAGGCAGTGCTAATTCAAAGGCCTCTTTTGTACCACCAACCATTATATTTAGTGTTGCTTTTTGAGCCCCCATAACACCCCCGCTTACTGGGGCATCAATCATTTTGATACCACTATCTCTAGCTTTTTTCCCAATCTCTTTTGAAGTTTGAATATCAATTGTCGAACAATCAATTAAAAGGCAATTTTTTGAAACTTTATTAATAATTCCATTTTCTCCTAAAAAAACTTCTTTAGAATGTTTTCCCTCAGGAAGCATAGTTATTACAGTTGATACTTCTTTTGTAATTAATTCTTTAAAGTTTTCAACAACATCAAATTTTTTTTCTCTAGCAATATCAATGGTTTTTTTAGAGACATCAAAGACTTTAATTTTTTTGCCAGATTTCATTAAATTTTCAGCCATAGGCAGGCCCATGTTTCCAACACCAATAAATGCTATTAATTCAGACATACTTTTTCTTTTCGATTAATTTACTTTATTTTTACAATTGCCTGTATTGAAAAACTCATCAATATTATCAATTGCAAGATTAGCCATTGCAGTTCTTGTATCTTTAGTTGCGCTTCCAAGATGGGGTAGAATAAAAGCTGATTTAATTTTTAAATAACCTGGATTTAAATTTGGTTCACCTTTATAGACATCTAAACCAGCAGCATAAATTTTTCTTCGATTCAAAGCATCAATTAAAGCATCATCATCAACTATATCCCCTCGAGCAACATTTGTGATTACCGCTCCCTTTGGAAAATATTCAACTGTTTCTTTATTAATTAAATTAACTGTCTCTTTTGTAGCTGGACAACAAATTGATAAAACATCTGAAACTGAAAATAAACTTTTAAGATTATCATGATAGATAGCTCCTTGTTCTTTGTCATCACTCAATTTTGAACGATTGTGATAATGAATAATCATTCCAAGTGATTTTGCAATCTTTGCAATTTTTTGTCCAATTCTTCCCATTCCCAAAATACCAAGTCTAGATCCTGTTAACTGTTTTCCTATTAAATAATCTGCCGACCATTTCCAATTACTTTCTTTTGCAGCTTCAATTCCTTCAGCTGCTCTTCGACAAGCACCTAAAATTAAAAGAATTCCAATTTCTGCTGTAGCATCTGATAATACTTCGGGAGTATTAGTTACTGCAATACCTCTTCTTTTTGCAGCTTCTAAATCAATATTTCCAAATCCAACTGCAAAATTTGATATAATTTTTATCGTTTCGGGTAATTTATTGATTGTTTCTTCATCCATTTTATCAGTTAGGGAAGTTAAAACTGCATCACACCCTTGACTTAATTCAATTAATTTTGATTGAGAGTAAAGCTCATCATTAGTATTTAATTTAGCCTCAAAAGTTTTAATTGCTTTATCTTCGCAGTCTTTAAGTAACTTCCTTGTGACTAATATTTTTTTCATATGATATTTTTTTGTTAATTTAAATCAAAAATCTTTCCTGGATTCATGATATTATTTTCATCTAAACTTCTTTTAATTGCTTTCATCACAGGAATATTGTCTAGATGCTCTCTTAGGAGATAATGTTTTTTTTGTAGACCAATTCCATGTTCTCCTGTTATAGTTCCTTCTAACTCAAGTGCTTTGTTAATCAAATTATCACTGTACAGTCTAATTCTTTTTTGTTTTTCTTTATCTTCAGGGTCATACAAAATAATTGAGTGGAAATTTCCATCTCCTACATGACCAACCATTGGAGCAGTTAAATCTAGTTTTTTTACTTCATTTTCTGCCCATGAGATACATTCAACTAATCTTGATATAGGTACACACACATCTGTAGAATATACCTTCATGTTATTTCCTAATGCTTTAACAGAATAATAAACATCATGTCTTGCTTTCCATAATTTTTTTTGTTCTTCAGGTGAAGATGCCCATTGAAAGTCACTTCCATTATTATTTTTAGACAATTCTTCTACAATACTTATTGCCTCATTATTTGTCATTTCACTTCCATGAAATTCAAAAAATAGAGTTGGTGAAGGTTTAATATTGTCTAATTTAGAATATTTAATACTTATCTCCATTTGATCTTTGTTCAACATTTCAATTCTTGCTATTGGAACTCCATACTGAATTACTTCTTGTGCCGTTTTAACTGCTGCGTCTAAATCTGGAAAATAACAAACTGCACTCATTATACTTTCTGGAATTGGTGATAACCTAACTTGTACTTCTGTAATTATTCCAAGTGTGCCTTCAGAGCCTATAAACAGATTGGTTAAATTATATCCTGCTGAAGTTTTTTTAGTTCTAGCACCAGTTTTAATAATATCTCCATTTGGCATAACTACTGTTAGACCTGAAATTACAGTTCTCATAGTTCCATATTTAACTGCCATAGTTCCAGATGCAGATGTTGATGCCATTCCTCCAAGAGCAGCATCTGCCCCTGGATCAATTGGGAAAAAAACTCCATCCTCTCTTAAATATTCGTTTAATTGTTTTCTTGTAACATTTGCCTGAACTCTACAATCAAAGTCTTCAGCATTAACTGACAAAACTTTATTCATTTTCTCTAACGAGATTGTGATACCATTTGAATTACCAACTGCATTTCCTTCTAAAGAGGTTCCCGTCCCAAATGGAACAACAGGAATTTTGTGGTCATTACACAATTTTAAAACTTTAGAGACCTCTTCATTGGTTTCAGGAAAAACTACTGCTTGAGATAAAACTGGATCATAAGTATCCTCACCCCTTGCATAATTAGCTCTTGTGGACTCTGAAGTTGAAAATCTTCCATTAAAAATTTTCTTTAATTCATCTTGAACTTGCTCATTCATATAATGAATACTAGTAAAAAATTATGAAAAAATACAGCTTATTTAGTTAGCATTTTCTTAATATTTTCTAAAGCTTGGGAAATATTATCTTGTGAGGCTGCAAAACTAAACCTTACATAATCTTTTGATGTTTTGCCAAATGCAGTGCCAGGCACAATTGCCACACCAGCCTCGTGCATTGCTTTTTTACAAAATTCTGCGCCATCCATTCCTGTGCCAATTACTTTTGGAAATGCGTAAAAAGCTCCCCCTGGTAAACTACACTCAACACCTGGCAAACTATTTAGACCATCATGAATTAATTTTCTTCTTTGTGTAAATTTTTCCATCATAGCGTTAATAGAGTCATCTGGACCATCTAGTGCTGCAATTCCTGCAAATTGTGCAGCAGCATTTACACATGAAACACTATTAATTAACAATTTATTAACATGTGGAATTAAATTTTCAGGCCAAAAACTCCATCCTAATCTCCATCCTGTCATTGAGTAAGCTTTGCTCCATCCTTCCAAAACAATTAGTCTTTCTCTTAATTCAGGATAATTAAAAAAAGTTGGCATTTCTTTACCATCAAAAATTTGCCGGCTATAAATTTCATCACTTAAAATGGTTACATGAGGATGTTTTTTAAGACCATCAGCTAATTTATCAATCTCTGATTTTTCTACAAAACTGCCTGTAGGATTATTTGGGTTAATGAGTATCAACAATCTAGTTTTATCTGTAATTAGAGATAAGATTTTTTCTGCACTAAATTTTAAATCTTTATCTTCGGTAAGATCATATGGTACTGCTGTAGATCCAGTAAAGTTAATCATAGATTCATAAATTGGAAAAGCAGGTGTTGGGTGAATAATTTCAGCACCAGGCTCCCCAAAACACTGAATAGCATAACTCATTGTTGGTTTACCACCTGGCATAATAATAATTCTTTCAGGGTCAATATCTTGATTATAAAGTTTTTTAATTTTTCTAGTAACCGATTGTCTGCACTCTAAAATTCCATTAGATAATACATATCCGTGATGACCATCATCTAAAGCTTTTTTGGCTGCTTCAACTACGTGTTTTGGTGTTTTAAAATCTGGCTGACCCAACCCTAAATGAATCATGGGATTGCCTTGAGCTTCTAATTTTTTTGCTTCAGCAAGTACACTAAATGCAGATTCAGTTCCTAATCTATCTAAACTTTTTGCCAATATCATTTACACTTACCTCTCTTTTATTTTTTATAGATTATTTTTGAATTATCTAATTCTTTTAAACTTTTACAACCCATTAATATCATGTTGCGTCTAATTTCGTCATGCATATTTTGCAATACACGCTCCACACCTTGTTGCCCCCCAGCTCCTAATGAAAATAAAAACATTTTACCAAAACTACAGGCTTTTGCACCTGCGGCTAAAGCTTTTAACACATGAGTTCCTCTTCTAACTCCTCCATCTAAAATAATTTCCAATTTATCTCCAACTGCATCTGATATAGCTTTAACTTGATCAAATGGAGATCTAGATCCATCAAGTTGTCTTCCTCCATGATTTGAAATCATTATAGCAGTGCAACCAATATCAATAGCTCTTTTTGCATCTTCTACAGACATCACTCCTTTTAAGGCAAAGGGTCCATTCCATCTTTTAATACAGTATTCTGCATCCTTCCAGTTCATTGCTGGATCGTATTGTTCATTAATATAGTCAATAACAGATTTAGCAATATTTGTTCCTTTGTCTGTTTTGTTCTTTATATTTGCAAGTTCAAATTTTTTGTTGGTTAAATACTTGAAAACCCACTCAGGACGCATTGCAAAACTTAACAAACTTTCAAGAGTTAATTTTGGTGGAGTTGTAAATCCAGTTCGATGATCTCTTTCTCTATTACCTGCAACTAAAGTATCTACTGTTAAACAAAGGCCATTAAAATTTGCAGCTCTACACCTATCAATTAAATCATCTGTGATAGATTGATCCTTATGAACATATAATTGAAAAAGTTTTGGACAATTTGAAATTTCAGCTACTTCTTCAATTGAAAAAGAAGCCATTGTAGACATACTATACATAGTTCCATGTTTTTCAGCCGCTCTTGCTGATGCCTTGTCTCCTTCTGGTGTATATAAACTTTGCATTGCACATGGTGATAGAAAAAGTGGCATATCAATTTTTTTTCCAAAAACAGTCGTAGATAAATCAGGTTCACCAACACTTGCCAAAATATTTGGGACTAAGTCACAATCATTAAACGCATTTGTGTTTCTATTTAAAGTAACCTCATCATCTGATCCACCATCTATGTAATGAAAAATTGGGGCAGGTAATTTTTTTTTAGCTAGCTTTCTAAAATCATTAAAATTATAACAGTCATTTAAATTCATAGTTATCTAAATCTTAAATTATTTCTATTAAGATCACTAATTTTAGTACATCCCATTAATTTCATGTCCCTTATTAATTCTGTCTTATATTTTTCAATGGCTCGTTCAACACCTGACTGACCTCCAGCTGCTAATGCATAAAGATATAATCTTCCACCCGAACAAGCTTTAGCACCTAATGATAAAGCCTTAAGAATATGAGTTCCTCTATGAATTCCACCTTCACAAATAACATCGAGTTTATCTCCAACAGCATCAACAATTTCTGCTAGCTGATCAAAAGGGGCTCTAGATCCATCAAGTTGCCTTCCTCCATGATTTGAAACCATTATACCTGTACAACCAATATCAACTGCTCGTTTTGCATCATCAACACTCATAATGCCTTTTAATGCAAAATGACCTCCCCATTGGGAACAAAGTTTTTCAGCATCTTTCCAGTTCATAGACTGATCCAACATAGTAGAAAAATAATTTCCTATTGAGGTATTGGTGTCTGTGCCTTCTTTTACATGATCTTGAAGATGAGGTAATTCAAATTTTCCTTTTGTTAAATAGTTGATCCCCCACATTGGCTTTGTAGCAAAACTAAATAAACTAGATAATGTTAATTTAGGAGGCGAGGTAAAACCTGTCCTTAAATCCCTTTCACGATTCCCTCCTGTAATTGTATCTACTGTTAAAGCCATAACATCAAATTTAGCTGCTTTAGCTCTTTCCAAACAAGCATCATTTAAACCTCTATCTTTATGAAAATAGAACTGAAACATCTTAGGAGTATCAATCATAGAAGATATTTCTTCCACACTTACGGTAGCTAATGCTGAAACACCAAACATGGTATTATATTTTTTTGCTGCTTTTCCAACTGCTCTTTCACCATCATAGTGAAATAATCTTTGTAAGGCTGTTGGTGCTAAATAAAAAGGTAGATCTAACTTTTTTCCAAAAATTGTTGTTGATAGATCAACATTCTCTACACCTCTCAAAACATTTGGAACTAAATCAACATCATCAAATGCACTGGTGTTTCTAGCATAAGTAATTTCATCATCTGCGGCTCCATCAATGTAATGAAAGATAGGTGATGGTAATTTTTTTTTAGCTAATTTTCTAAAATCACTAAAATTATGACAATCAGTTAAATTCATCTGTCTATTTAGAAGTTTTTAATAAAATTAAACATATAACTATTTGCCCCAGGATTTTTGTCTCCTATGCTTGCATTAGATACATGATTATAAGAAATAGCAATTTTAGAGTTATTTGATGAACTATATGAAAACTGAACTTCAGATTTAAATTCAAGAGCATGACCTAAATCTTTTCCATCTCCTTTATGGTACAAGCCAGGCGCAAAACTAGGTGTAAATGTTATAGCACCCATATCAACATTCCACTCAATTCCAGTATATAAATATGCAGCTGAATTTTCAGTTATGAAGCCACCAGTAATTGGTGAGATATTTCCAAAAAAAGTATCTCTTTCAAGGTTTTCATTTTGATGTTGAAAACCAACCAACATCGCTGCTTGCTTATTATCACTAAAGTCAAAATTACCAGTATAAAAATTATATTGATGATTGTTGATTTCTGCTGCAAACAACTTGGTTGTAGTAAAAAATATAACTAAAAATATGTTTAATTTTTTAACGCTCATTCTTGTTAATATCAGATTTTTTTTGTTTTTTTAAAAATTTATTAAAGATTATTGCACCACCAACAAAGAATATCAATAGAGGTAATAGCCATAGAAAATAAGTATTTTTATTAAACATAGGATCATATAAAATCCAATCACCATATTTACTTTGAAAATAAGAATAAATTTGATTTTCAGATAGTCCCTCATTAATTTTATTATCAACTACAATTTTTAAACTGTTTGCAAATTCTGAGTCAGAGTCATAAACAGATTGTCCTTGACAAATCAAGCAACGTAGGTTTTTTGTAATTTTATTTTTGAGAACCTCATTATCAGCTTTCAAATTATTGAAAGGAAAAATAAAAAAAATGACTAAAAATAATTTTAATATCTTCATTTTATAAATAATTTGATCTCTTCCAGAGATCCTTTACTAAGTGGTCCTATATATTTCTTAATAATTTTATTATTATTGATTAAAAAAGATTCTGGAACACCATAAGCACCCCATTCAATCGCATTAGTACCTTTATTATCAAAAATTATATTATCGTAGGGATTTCCAAGGTCTTTTAAAAAATCATTAGCATTTTTTTTTGTATCTTTGTAATTGATACCAATTATTTCTAAATCATTATTTTGAGACAGCTCCATTAAAATTGGATGTTCTTGCTTACAAGGTACACACCAAGAGGACCAAATATTTAATAAATAAAATTTATCTGAATTAAAAATTTCTAGTGTATTAATTATTTCATCTGAATTAAATAATTTAACTGAAACTGAAGGTACTTCAAAACTTGTTTTAGATTCTGGAGTATAAATATTTGTATTCTGTAAACCTTTATAAAAAACAATAAAGATGATTATAAAGATAAAAAAAATTAAAAATGGTAATATTTTATTTTTCATATTCTTTTTTTACAAAACTTATTAGTCCACCAAAGCTGATCAAAATTACTGATATCCAAATCCATAACATAAATGGTTTAACCTGATACCTAACATTAAAAAATTCTTGATTTTGTACTATATTAATAACCATAAACTTATCTGATAATAATGTCGTTTTAATATCAGCTTCGCTAGTAGTAATATTTGGTTGATTATATATTCTTAACTCTGGCGATAAATTTTCTATTTTACCTTTTGAGTCTTGAACAATAAAATTAGCTATTATTGATTTATAATTTTCTCCTTCTTTTTGATTAAGGCTCTTAAAAACTATTTTTGCCTTAGTATTCTCAAAAGTTTGTCCTACTTTTAGATTTGTGATAATTTCACTTGAAAACAAACTGTTAAATAAAATGCTCAAAATTAATAAGCTAAAACCAAAATGAGCTGTGTTTTGTGCTAAATTTTTAAACCCCTTACTGAAGAAATCTCTTAATGTAATAAAAAATAGATATAAGGCACTCGAAATCAAAATTGTATTTATCAAAAAATTAGAGCTAAAATTTTTAATAATAAAGATAGATAATAAAATCGAAATTATTAATAATGTGAATAAATAAATTTTGTCTTCTAAATTTGATTTAATCCATTTTAACTTTGGACCTATTGCCATAATCAACAAAAAAGGAATTAAAAACGGTATAATTAATTTGTGATAAAAAGGCGGTCCTACAGATATTTTTTGAGATGACAAAACATCAAGAAAAATAGGATAAATAGTGCCAATTAGAACAACCGATAAAAAATACATCATAAACCAATTATTAGTTATTATGGCTGTTTCCTTACTCATCAAAAAAAAGTTGCTTGGATTATCTTTGCTAGTTTTATGAAAAAAGAAAAAAATAAATAATGAAAGAAAAATTAAAGAAAATAGAAATATTAAAATAAATAAACCTCTCTCTGGATCATTTGCAAAAGTATGTACAGAATTAAGAATTCCTGATCTAACCAAGAATGTACCGCTCATACTAAGAGTAAATGTTGATATTGATAAAATTATAACCCAAGAAGTTAGGATTAATTTTTTTTCCAAAACAAGAATACAGTGTAAAAGTGTTGTTAATGCTAACCATGGCATTAAAGAAACATTTTCAACTGGGTCCCAAAACCAAAAGCCACCCCAGCCTAACTCATAATAAGCCCAAATTGATCCCAATAAAATTCCAAGAGTTAAAAAAATCCATGAACTTAAAACCCATTTTTTAATATGAGATGCCCATTTTTTTGAGATAATATTTAAGGTTGTTGCAGCCAAAACTGATGAAAAAATAATTGAAGAGCCTACATACCCTAAATATAAAATAGGTGGATGAATTACTAAAGCAGGATCTTGTAGTATTGGATTAAGCCCCAAACCCTCTGTTGGTATCGGATAAATATGATTAAACGGATTTGATGTTTTGATCAAAAAAATAAAAAAACCAATAATGATAATCTGCTGAAATACTAAAGTTAAAACTCTATATTTTACAGGTTGATTTTTAGTCCTTATTAAAAAAATTAGAATAAACAATGTTAAAACAAGCAGCCACAACAACAAGCTTCCTTCATGATTACCCCAGGTTCCAGCGATTTTATAAAAAATTGGTTTAGTTGTATGCGAATTATTAAAAACAGTCTCATTACTAAAATCAGACATAACAAATGACAAAACTAAACATAAAAAACTAATTACAACTAAAAAAAATTGTAAAAAAGTAAATGATAAAATTTTAGTATCTAATACTTGAGAATTTCTAAAATTTATTGCAGAAAAATAGAAAAGAAATAATCCGAAAAAAAGTCCTAAAATTAATGAATAGTTTCCAATAACGCTAAATAGCATATTATTTTTCTCCAAGAGCCTGTTTTACTTCTGGAGGCATATAATTTTCATCATGTTTTGCTAAAATTTTTGTTGCAGAAAAAAAATTTCGATCTTTTAAAAATCCTTCAGCTACTACTCCCTTTCCTTCTTCAAAAAGATTTGGGATTGCTCCTGTATAGGTAACATTTATTTCATTTTTAAAATCTGTAATCACGAACTTCACTTCGCTAGCTTTTACCAAAATAGAATTTTTTTTTACCATTCCACCTACTCTAATTTTTTTTTTATCTAGTTCTGGTAGAACTTTAATTTCAGATGGTGATTGGAAGTATACTACGTTTTCTTCAAGAGATTTTAAAACAAGGAATGCTGTTAAAATTAATGTAATTAAAACGAGTACTACAAACAAAAATCTTAATTTAACTTTACGACCATACATGGTTTAAAAGTTAATTGTTTGTGGCGTTAGCTAAAATTTCTTTATTTATTCTTTGTGATTTTGCAGATTTAGCTTTCTCAGAGTTCAGAGATCCAAATTTAGCTACAAATTTATTTTGCTCCTTAATAAATTGAACTTTTGTAATTAAATATAGAGCTGAAAAACCCAAAAGTGTAAAACTGAAAGCAGACAATACGTAAAATCCGTATCCATTCATAAAAAGTAATTCATTTATCATAGTCTATCTAGGCCTTTATTTTTAATTTTTATCAGTTCTGTATTATATTTCATTAAAAAAATTAGCAATGAAAAAAGAGCAAATGCCGCAGTCATTATCATCAAAGGAAAAAGCATTGATGAATGAATTGAGCTTTTTGATAAAATATTGATTGAAGCTGGTTGATGAAGTGTATTCCACCAATCTACAGAGTATTTGATAATAGGAACATTAATTATGCCTAGTATTGTAATAAAAGTTGTGATCTTAAAAACTTTTTCTTCACTTTCATAAATTCTCCACGAAATTAAATACATTGCATAAAATAATGCTAAGATTAACATAGAAGTAATTCTAGCATCCCAAGCCCACCAAGTTCCCCATGTTGGTTTACCCCAAATAGCTCCCGTAACTAAAGCAATAATATTAAAAACAAATCCTGAGGGAGCTAAACTTTTTGAAATTAAAAAAAAATTTTTATTTTTAAAAATAAATCCACTAATCGATAAAAAAGTTATGGATGAAAAGATCCCTAAAGAAATCCAAGCCGCCGGGACATGCACGTACATAATTCTCACAGCATCACTTTGTTTATAATCTTCAGGAGATAAAATTAGTGCTTCTGTCAATCCAACTGAGAGCACAATCACAAATAAAAACAAAATATATTTTGGAGCTTTAGAAGTTATCTGAAAAATCCTGTTTGGATGAAAAAGTTTAAACATATTTAATTAGTGATGTTTATTATGAAAATGATTTCCGATCAAGAATGTAGAGGGAGATAATAATTTGGAATTAACATTTAACATCCTTGATCAGAATATATGGATAATTTAACTAATTTGTATGGCTTAGATTTGAGCTAAATGTGTTTGAAAAATGATAAACTTAATTAGACATCTTAAAATAACTAGAACCTTTTTTTCCTGAAAAAATCTCTTCAATTAAAGGATGTTTTATTGGCTCTTCAGAGTCATCCATAAGAAGATTTTGTTCTGAAACATAAGCTTCATAAGTTATTTCGTCATTTTCAGCCAATAAATGATAAAAAGGCTGATCTTTTCTTGGTCTCACATTTTTTGGAATAGATTGATACCATTCTTCAGAATTATTAAATTCAAAATCAACATCATATATTACACCTCTAAATTCGAAGTGTTTATGTTTTACGATATCTCCAATAGAGAATTTTGCTTTTTGAATTGGCATACCTATTAGTATGGGTATTTAAAAATAAAAATCAATGCTTAAAATATTAATGTTTTGTGATGTGGCAAATATGTTAATATCTTTCTAGTGAATAAATCTTTTTTAAAATTTGTTACAGACTTTGGGCCATTAGCTATATTTTTTTTTTATTACTACAACAGTGATAAAAATTTATCAGTTGCTATTCCTCCACTTATAGTTGCAACTTTAATAGCATTAGCTGTTGTTTGGTTTTTTGAAAAAAAAATACCTATGATGCCATTAATAAGCGGTGTCTTAATTACATTTTTTGGAGGGTTAACTATTTATTTCAATGATCCAATATTTATTTATATTAAGCCAACAATTATAAATATTTTATTTGCTTTAGCTTTATTTTTTGGAAAATATTTTACTAAAGAGCCTGTTTTAAAAAAAATTATGGGTAAATCAATTCCATTATCTGATATTGGTTGGGAATTATTAAATAAAAGATGGATGTTTTTTTTCTTAGGTCTTGCTATATTAAATGAGTGTGTTTGGAGAACTCAGACAGAAGAGTTTTGGGTTAACTTCAAAGTTTGGGGAATGCTTCCAATAACTATAATTTTTACTGGTTTTCAGATACCACTAATCAATAAACATAAAATTGATGCCCAGTAACTTAAAACTAGTAGTCAATAATCCTCATAAACAAATAGAAGAAAGACAATTTTTTGAAAGGGATGAGCTTAAGGTTATCTTAGATCTATATGCAAAAATGGTTTCTGAAGGATCATGGAAAGATTATGGTTTAAGTATCTCAAGTAAACAAGTTAGCTTTAGTGTTTTTAGGAATGCAGCAGAAAATGCTTTATATAAAATTTGTAAAAACTTTAAGCCTAAAAACAAAAATTTAAAATATTTAATAACAGATACTAGTGGCAAAATTTTAAAAAACTCTTTTGATCTTAAAATACTACTAAAAAATACTAACTGGAAAAAATTACAAAAATAAATTTATCTTCTTTGGCCAAATAATCTTAACAGCATTATAAATAAATTTATAAAGTCTAGATAAAGAGTAAGAGCACCCATCACAGCTTTTTTACCCATGATCTCACCTGTATCGCTTGCAGCGTACATGTTTTTTATCTTTTGAGTATCGTAAGCTGTTAAACCTACAAAAATTAAAACACCCAAAATTGATATAACAAAATACATCATTGAAGATTGCATGAAAATATTAACTATTGAAGCAATAATAATTCCAATTAACCCCATCATTAAAAAAGAGCCTAATTTTGTTAGATCTCTTTTAGTCGTGTATCCATAAATGCTCATTGCACCAAAAGTTGCCGAGCAGATAAAGAAAACTCTTGTTACACTCATACCTGTGTAAACTAATAGAATCGAAGATAACGATAAGCCCATTAATCCGGCAAAGACCCAAAAAGTTGTTTGAGCTTTTGAAGCACTCATTTTGTTAATTCCAAAACTCATATAAAAAACAATTCCTAAAGGCGCCAACATAACAAGCCATTTTAATCCAGACATATAGATTGCATTACCAACTGATGTTAGACCTACAATTGATCCAGCATCGTTTGTTACTACCGACATTTTAAATGTTAGAAGCGCAACAATTCCTGTTAATAAAATTCCAGTTGCCATGTAATTGTAAACTTTCAACATGTAGGCTCTTAAACCTTCATCCATTACAACTGCTGTTTGTTGAGCTGTTTTAGCTCTGTTTAATATTTCGTTTTTATCAAATTCCATAATGAGTAGTATATAATAGTCTTTTACTAATTATTCAAGATACCTTAAAAGATTAAAAATATCCAAATTAAACAAAAACCATTATGAACTATAAAAAACTAGGTAATACTGATCTTGATGTAAGCACAATTTGTCTCGGTACCATGACTTGGGGTGAACAAAACAGTCAAGAGGAGGCTTTTGAACAGATGGACTACTCGTTGGAAAATGGTGTAAATTTTTGGGACACTGCTGAATTGTATGCTGTTCCTCCAAGAAAAGAAACTTACGGGGACACTGAAGTTATTATAGGTAACTGGTTTGAAAAATCAAAAAAAAGAAACCAAGTAATTCTTGCATCGAAAGTTGCTGGTCCAGCAAGAAATTATTTAAGAAATGGAGAAAATAGTTTCACAGGTCCTAACTTAGAGTCTGCTTTAGAAGATAGCCTTAAAAGACTTAAAACAGATTATATTGATTTATACCAACTTCATTGGCCTGAAAGAAATGTGAATAATTTTGGAAAGCTAAGTTACACACATAAAGAAAATAACTGGAACCAATTTGAAGACGTTCTTGGAGAATTAAACAAATACATAAAAAAAGGTAAAATCAGATATGTAGGTTTATCCAATGAAACTCCGTGGGGAGTAATGAATTATCTTAAAGTTTCCAAAGAAAAGAATTTACCAAGAATGATGTCTATTCAAAATCCTTATAGTTTATTGAATAGATCATACGAGATTGGATTATCTGAAGTATCAATTAGAGAGAAAATTGGTTGTCTTGCTTATTCTCCTCTGGCAAGCGGATATTTAACCGGCAAATATAGAAATAATAATTTTCCAAAAGGTTCGCGAATGGAACGAGATTTTGATTTTTGGACAAGGTATAGAAAGCCAAATACAGAAAAAGCCATAGAACTATATTATAAAATTAGTGAAAAATATGGACTAGATATGGGTCAAATGTCATTAAAATTTTGTGAAACTCAAGAATTCATGACTAGTGTTATTATTGGAGCAACAACGATGGAGCAGTTGAAAACTAATATAGAAAGTGTAAACATAAATCTAACTGATGATGTCATTAAAGAAATAAATGAAGTTCAAACAATTTATCCTAACCCATGCCCATAATTAGAAAAATTTTACTAATTTTACCAATAATTTTTATTGGCCTTTACAGTCAATCAACTGCTAATGAAGTAAAAAAAATTGGTAAGTATAAAGATTGGGAGTCAATGGTTATAATGGAAGATACTGGAAAAGTTTGCTTTGCACAATCTTCACCTATCTTACAAAGTCCAAAATCAAATAACAAAAGAGATGCTAAATTATTTATTTCTTTTAGACCAAATGATAAAATTATAGATGAGGTAAGTGTAACTGCAGGCTATGAATTTAATAGTAATACCGTAACAGCACAATCAGGAAAAAATAAATTTAAATTTGATATTAAAGAGCAAGGCTTTGCATGGATTGCAGATACTAAAATTGAATTTAGAATGATCAAGAGAATGAAAAAAGGTTCACGAATAATGATAACTGGATATAATCAAAAAGGATCTCAAACAATCGACCACTATTCATTACTTGGATTTACAAAGGCTTATAACTCTTCAAAAAAAGCCTGTAGCTAATTTAATGAAATCAAAGAAAAAAATTGTTCTAGCCTACTCTGGAGGTCTTGATACCTCTATAATCTTAAAGTGGCTACAGGAAAACTATGATGCTGAAGTAATTTGTTACACCGCTGATGTTGGACAAGAAATTGATAGAAAAAAGATAATCACCAATGCAAAAAAATTTGGTGTTAAAAATATTATAATCAAAGATTTAAAAAATATATTTGTTAAAGATTATGTGTATCCAATGATCCGAGGTCACGCAATCTATGAAGGTGTTTATTTATTGGGTACATCAATAGCAAGACCACTTATTGCAAAAGATCAAATTAGAGTTGCTAAAAAATTTAAGGCCTATGCAGTTTCACATGGGGCAACTGGTAAAGGAAACGACCAAGTTAGATTTGAATTAGGCTACCATTACTTTGGGCCTAATATAAAGATAATTGCTCCCTGGAGAATTTGGAAATTAAAATCTAGAACTGATCTAATTAATTATGCAAAGAAACACTATATAGCTATTCCTAAAGATAAAAAAGGAGCACCTCCTTTTTCAGTAGATGATAATTTATTTCATACATCAACAGAGGGAAAAGTTTTAGAAAACCCTAAAAACTCTGCACCTGAATTTATATTTCAAAGATCAGTATCACCAGAAAAAGCACCTAATAAACCAAGCTTTGTAACTATTAATTTTAAAAATGGGGACCCATTTGGAATTAATGGAAAGAAACTTTCTCCAGCAAAATTATTGGAAAAACTTAATCAGCTTGGAGGAAAAAATGGAATTGGCAGAGTTGATTTAGTTGAGAATAGATTTATTGGAATAAAATCTAGAGGGGTATACGAAACTCCAGGTGGCACTTTATTAATTCATGCACATAGAGCGATTGAATCTGTCACTTTAGACAAAGATACAATGCATAAGAAAGATCAAATAATGCCAAGATACGCAGAACTTATTTATAACGGATATTGGTATTCAAAAGAAAGATTTAAACTACAAAAGATAGTAGATCTTAAAAAGAACAAAGTTAATGGATCAGTTAAGCTTAAACTTTATAAAGGAAACGTAATTATAGAGTCTAGACAAACAAAAAGCTCTGCTTATTCAATGAAAAAAGTTTCATTTGAAGAAAACAAAACATTTAATAAATCAAATGTTGAGAGATTTATAAATTATCACAAAAAAAACCTTCGTTCTTAAATAAATGAAAATAAATGTTTTTGCAGACACTATTTGTGGATGGTGTTTTATAGGTCATACAAACCTAAATAATGCACTTAAAAAATTTTCTAACATAAAATTTGATATTCATCATGTACCATTTCAATTAAATCCAAATATGCCCTCTGAAGGAATTTCTCGAGAAAAATATTTAGAAATAAAATTTGGAGGAAAAGATTTTGCTGCTCCTATGTATGAAAATATGAGATTAAAAGCAAAAGAATCTGGGATGAATTTTAACTTAGAGAAAATTAAAAAAACCCCAAATACAGTTCTTTCTCATTTGCTTATTAATTTAAGTGAAAAATTTAATTTACAAAATGAAATAAAAGAAAAAATATATCAATCATACTTTATCGATGGGCTTGATATAGGAGACATAAACATTTTAATCGATATTGCTAAACAAAACAATATTTCTGAAAATGCATTTAAAGATTTTATTAATGAAAAAAATATTGAAAACGTAAATTCAAAAATCTTGGTTTCCAAAAAAAAAGGTATAAGTGGAGTTCCTTTTTTTGAGATAGGTAAAGATTTTATTTCAGGTGCACAAAGCTCAATTCAACTAGAAAATGTTATTAAATCAAATTTAAACTAGGATTTAGGACAATTTAACCTTTGTTATAATCAATAATAATTATATTTTAATCCTATGGAATCACTAAAAAACTGGATGATAGATGCTGCAAATATTTTATTTGATGATAGCAAAAATGATCTAAGAGCCCTACCTAAAACTGTAAGACTGCAAATACTTTTAGTTTTAAGTTTTATTTGGACAACAGTTTTTAGTTTATATATTTTTTCTTACACAACCTTTGCCTTTGGTTGGGCTGGTCTTTATGTAGCTCATATTGGTTTAATATTTGCTGTGTACATGACCTTTAAACATTTTCATAAAGCTGAAGAAAAATCTAATAGTGTATTTGTAACCAAGAACTTTGATCCATTTAAAATAATGGTAATAGTTTTTGTAGTAGTTTTTATTTTTGTATTTTCAAAAGGAATTGAAGTTTTAACCAGTCCTAACCCTAGCTCGTACTCTATTCCTTATGATGGACCATCTAAATCAGTGTTTGAAAAGTGGCTGCCATTTAGTAAAGATAAGTAATGGAAAAAATAGCAAAAAATTTACAACTAGTTTTAATGTGCATTATTTTAATAAGCACAGTAATTGCTGTTGGTATAGAAATTAAAAATATGTTTCTAAATCAATCAGTAACACTAGCTGATTTGCTTTTAATGTTTCTGTATTTGGAAGTTCTTGCAATGGTCAGAGTATTTTGGGACCAACAATCAATTAGCATCACTCTTCCTCTTTTAATAGCAATTACTGCTCTTGCTCGATTTATAATCTTACAAGGTAAAGAGATGGATCCAACTGCGTTAGTATATGAGGCTGTTGCTATAGTGCTTATTGCAGCTGCAATTGTAATTTTAAGATTAAGGCATAGTGACAAATTGGGTCTAAAGAAAAAAAAATCAAAATAATCTAATATGATATTTGAAGCTTCAAGGGCTAAAGCTGTTGATAATTTAAATCATTTTGTCGAAAACAATCTTTTAGAATATTCTAAATCAAGAAATTTTGATTTTGGTCCTCATAATAGATCAAATATTTCATGTTTATCTCCATATATAACTCATGGGATAATTAATGAATTAGAGGTTATTGATAAATCGCTTAAAAAATTTTCATTTGTAAAAAATGAAAAGTTTATTCAAGAAGTTTTGTGGAGAACTTATTGGAAGGGTTGGCTAGAGCTAAGACCAAATGTTTGGTCTGATTACTTAATAGAATTAAATAAACTTAGAAATGAATTTAAAGATAACCAAAATTATATAGATGCTATTGAGGGAAAGACAAACCTAGAATGCTTTAATCAATGGGTAAATGAACTTAAAGAAAATAACTATCTTCATAACCATGCCAGAATGTGGTTCGCAAGTATTTGGATATTTACATTAGAACTACCATGGCAATTAGGTGCTGAGCTTTTCATGCAACATCTATACGATGGAGATCCAGCGTCTAACACACTTGGATGGAGATGGGTGGCTGGAATTCAAACACTAGGTAAACATTATCTAGCTAGTGAATGGAATATTCAAAAATTTACAAACAATCGATTTCAAAACATAAAATTAAATGAAAATGCTCCTCCAAAAATTTCAGAAAATACTTACACCATAATTAAACAAGATTTTAACAACCCACAAAACATTGAAGAGAAAAATCTTTTAATATTTGAAAATAATCTCTCATTTGAAATCACGGACTTTAAAGAGAATAAATTTAAAAAAATTTATATAATTTCTAATGAAAATGAAAATAGATCAATAAAACTTAGTGAAAAATTATTGAAATTTAAGTCTCTTTTAATAGAAGACCAAAAGCAAAGATTAAAAGATAAATCTATTGATTGTGAGGTTGTTGATATAAGTGAAATTAAGAATATTGAAAATTATTATAGTTTGTATCCTACTATTGGAGAAAATTTGGATTATTTGAATTCAAATAATTTAAAAATAGATTTTTTATATAGAAATCTTGATCAACTGGCTTGGCAATACTGTAATAAAGGATTTTTTAACTTTAAAAATTATATTCCAAAAATAATTACAACCTTTAATTAAAACCAACGTATCATTCCAATAATTCCTGCAGTTGCATAAAAAAACTGTAACAAAAGTATTCCCTTATGACCTCCTCTATAGGCCCAAATTCCAATTAAAATTGCTGATAAAAGTAATAAACAGAAACCAAAAAATTCTATTCCGATATTTGATGCAACAAACAACGAATATAAAATAGCAGTAATAACACCTGCCCATTCAAAAAATTTATTTCTCATTTTATTTGATTAAACATTTTTTGAATAGTAACATAATTCAGTATTTTCAGAGATAAATTTATGTACCCAATAAATTTAAATAATTTTCCAGATGGTTTTGAACTAATAGATGATAAAGTACCTTTTGATCCAAAAAAACATCTTCGGTTAGAAAAACCAAACACAATTTATTCGTTAAAAGATTTAGGTTATTCAGAAGAAATTATTAACGACTCTCCTGTCGATTTCGCAGCAACTTCAGTTTTTAGAATCTTAAGCGATGAAGGTAGTGAAATATTATTAGATGTAACTAGAAAATTAGAAAAATTTACAACTTCTAGTCAAAGAATAGCTAGAAATGTTAGAGGTGGAGTTTATCGATCTAAATTTTTAAGAGATTTATGTCTCTCTGATGAAGTTAATATTTTCTTATCAGATATAGCGGGAATAGATCTTTCTCCTCATACAATTCCTCATCAACTAGGTCACTTAAATTATAATCCTTTAGAATTAGAAAAGAATGTAGATAAATGGCATGTAGATACTTTAATGTTCGATTATGTGATGTTTGTTACAGATCCAAAAAAAATTAAAGGAGGTCAATTTCAATATTTTTATGGAACTAAAGACGAAATGGCTGAAATAAAAGAAAATCATAAACAAATTCCATCTGATAAAATTATCTCTCCAGAAATTCCTGGACCTGGATTTGCAGTATTTCAACAAGGAAAACATGTAGTTCATCGAGCCACAGGACTAACATCTCCTGGTGAAAGAATTACACTGGTCAACGGTTATATGGCCAGTGATCCAAGTATTGAGGACTACACCAAATTTGGTCAATTATGTCATGTTGATCCTATTGAAATTCTCTCGAAAGAGTTCACTAACCACACTGCAACTCATGTAAGAAAACTTTTGGAAGAAAAAATTTTAGATAAAAATTTTCAAGACTTAGACTTAGACTCGATTAAACAATTAGAAAACGCCTCTAAAATTTTAAAATCAGCAATTGATCAATTAAAAAAAGGCAAATCTGATATGGAACACTTTGGCGATTAATCATATCATAATATAGTTTTAAAATTCTCATAAAGAGTTTTAGAATAATTATTCATATCAAACATATTGTCTTTTGCGGCATCATCAAATTTTTTTAGAGCACCATCTCCCAACTGATCTTCAAGTGCTTTTTTATATTCTGGAACACATCCCCATTCGTTAACCGTTGAGTCTTTAATTTCTATATGAAATTGAATTCCATACGCATGGTTTTGATATTTAAAAATTTGATATTTCGTTACAGGAGACGACGCTAATAGAGTTATATCTTTATTGTTTTCAATACCCTGAACCTCATAAGAATGCCATTGTAAACTTTTAATCTGATTTGGAAATTTAGAAAATAATTTATCCTCATTTTTTTCTTTTAAAAAATTAATATCCATTATACCAATCTCTGCAGGACTTGACTTTACAACTTTTCCACCCACAACTTCACCTAGCAATTGACAGCCTAAACAAAATCCTAAATATGGTTTCTTTAAATCTACTACAAATTCTTTAATTCTTTTTTTTTCCTCAATTAACCATGGATATTCTTGCTCCATATAGGTGTCCATTGGACCTCCCATACAAAACATTCCATCAAATTTACTTAAATCATTTGGAATTTTTTCACCTTCATCAAGCTCAACAGTAGTTAAATTTATCCCATCAACTAACATTAAGTCTTTAATGTAGCCAGGATCTTCAATTTTTATATGTTGTAAAACAATAATATTCACTAAAACTAGCTTAGCTTAGAGCACTTCTTAGAGCAATATTTTACTCTATCCCAATTTAACTTCCATTTTTTTCGCCAAACAAAAGGTCTTTTACAAACTGGACAAACTTTTGAGGGAAGATGTTCTTTTTTCACTTAATTGTATTTTGTTTAATAAATTTATCTGCTTCAGATAAAATCATTTTTTTTCTTTCATCTTTCATTTTATCAAAGATACGAACCATCATTGATAATCTTGGATTTGTTAAAAAAAATTTTCTATTTCGATCAATGAACCTCCAATACAATCCATCCATTGTGTTACACCAATCCCCTTTTTTAAAATCCATCATTTTCATAAAATATGCAGATCCACAGATATAAGGTTTGGTTGCAAAAATTCCACCATCGCTGAATAAGCCCATCCCATAAACATTTGGAACCATCACCCAATCAGATGAATCAACAAACATTTCCATGAACCATTTGTAAACAATTGTGGGCCTAATCTCACAAAGATTCATTATGTTAGATAAAATCATCAGTCTTTCAATGTGATGAGACCATCCATGACTAACTGCATTTTGAATTGCATAATCTAGCGGTGGTAATCCTGTAGTTCCTTCATACCAAGAACTTTTCATTGTTCTATTTTGTTTAAAGAAATTTCTAGTTTCCATTTCTTCAGAATAACCTTGGTAAATTCCTCGCATAAACTCTCTCCATCCAATTACCTGACGGATATATCCTTCAAGCGAGTTCATTCTTATTTTATTTTTCTTATGAAATTCTAAAATTTTTTGAATAATAAATTCAGGAGTTATTAAGCCTAAATTAATATAAGGACTTAAAGCACTGTGAAATAAAATATTATCTTTTTGATTTACAGCATCTTCATAATCACCAAACAAATTCGATTTTTCTTTTATAAAAAAATTCAAAAGTTTAACTACATCATCATATTCTGTCGCAAGCCAAAAGTTATTTGTGCTTCCTGGATGATTTTTAAATAATTTTTCAATAATTGGTTTTAGCTTTTTAGTATGACTAGTTTCATTAATTTTTGGAAATTTTGGTATTGAAATATCTTTAGGTAATTTATTTCTATTATCTTCATCAAAACTCCATTTACCTCCAATAGGATTTCCATCAGAACCCATTAATATT
>CACDYK010000012.1 GCA_902556905.1 uncultured Pelagibacteraceae bacterium | reverse complement strand
GCTACTTTTTTAATTTTAGGTGTTTTAATTATTTTAATGAATATAGGGCTAATGTTTGTTCATGAACCAATAGAAACAGACAGACAATCAAAACAAAAGGAGACAGACAAATTAATTGAGGGAAAACTTGGGTCTAGCAATATTATAACAAACTTTATTGCTTATATTACAGGAACTTTAGGAGGGCCTATTATTAGTTTTTTTAAAAAAAATGGTTTTGCAATTGCTATAGGAATTTTGGGATTTGTATTTTTGTTTAAAATAGGTGAAGCTTTCATGGGACGAATGTCTATTGTCTTCTATAAAGAAATTGGATTTTCCAAAGGTCAAATTGCAATTTATTCGAAGGGGCTTGGCTGGATAACAACAGTTGTATTCACTTTATTAGGTGGAATAATGGCTATGAGAGCTGGAACAATTAAAACAATGTTTTTTGCTGGAGGACTAATGGCTCTAACAAATCTTTTATTTGCAGTTTTAGCATGGACAGGAAAATCTGAGATTTTATTTGCAATTGCAGTGATAGCTGATGATATTACTGCTGCATTTGCAACTGTAGCGTTTGTTGCATTTATATCCTTATTAGTTGATAGAACATATACAGCTACACAATATGCATTACTTGCTTCAATTGGCACCGCTGGTAGAACTACACTGGCTTCTTCTTCTGGGGCATTAGTTGATTGGTTAAATGGAGATTGGGGAACATTTTTTGTTTTAACTACAATTATGGTTATACCATCTTTAATTTGTTTATGGTTAATAAAAAACAAGATTAAAATTGGTGCAAAATAATTTTTATTTCAAAGGTAATTTTTCAAATATTTACAGAAAACCTTCAAAGAAATCTGAAGTAACTTCACAAATTATATATGGTGAGGAATTCAAAATTTTATCAAAAAATAAAAGTTGGATTAAAATTAAAACTTTATTCGATAACTATAAAGGATTTATAATAAATTCAAAATATGTAGAAAAATTTAGCCCTAATTATAAAGTTAGTTCACTAAAGGCAAAAATTTATAAAAAACCTGGAATTAAAACAAAAAGTTGGCTTCCACTTGCATCCAAATTATCTGTATTAGAACAAAAAAAAAATTATGTACAAATTGAGAAAAGTAAATGGATTAAAAAAATAGATATTAAAAAATTAAATCATAAAGATAAAAATTATATAAAAATGTTTAAAAAATTTTTAAATGTAAGATATGTTTGGGGTGGAAAAACATTTAAAGGTATTGATTGTTCAGCTTTATTACAAATATTCTTCAGTTATAACAATTCATTTTATCCCAGAGATACAAAAGATCAGATCAAGTATACAAAAAAGAATTTAAAAAAAAGAAAATTCAAAAAAGGAGATATTATATTTTGGAAAGGTCATGTTGCTATGTGTTTAAATTCTAAACAATTAATTCATGCTTACGGACCAGAAAAAAAAGTAATTATTATGCCAATTATAGAAACAATTAATAGAATCGAAAGAATTGCAAAACTTAAAGTGAAAAAAGTATCTAAAATAAAATATTAATTTCTTCCAAAATCAGGCCTATCAATATCTTGTTTTAATTTAATAATTTTTGATCTGACTTTTTTAGTTTGAATAAGTTTTTTAATAATGGATTTATTATTTTTTGAATTAATATCTTTTTTAAATTGATTTAAATTTTTTACAAATAAATCAATCGCTTTAGAAATGTTATTTCTGTTATTAAAAAAAATATCTCTCCACATGATTTCATTTGATGCTGCAATTCTAGAAAAATCTCTTAACCCACCAGCACTATACTTGATTAGCTCAAAACTTTGTTTTTTTTCAAAATCTTGCGCTGACTTCACCAGATTATAAGCAATTAAGTGTGGTAAATGACTAGTTATTGAAAAAATTTTATCATGTTTTTCAGGATTCATTACAACTACTTTTGATCCAATTTTTTTCCAAAACTTGGTTAAAACTTTTATATTATCTTTTTTAGTATTTTTTTCATTAATGATTATACACCACCTATTAGTAAACATATTTTCTTTGCCATGCTCTGGTCCACTTACCTCAGAACCAGCTATTGGGTGACTTTGAATCCAGTGAATATCTTTCTTTAAGAATTTTTTAATAATTTTAGAGGTTTCAACTTTTGAAGAACCAATATCAGTAATCAATGTTTTTGATGAAATAAAATTATTAATTTTTAAAATAATATCTTTGTATTCACTCATTGGAGTACAAAAAATAATTAGATCTGAATTATTCACACCTTCTTTTAATGATTTTACAATTGTTCCAGATAACTTTAATTTTTTTATTTTACTAATATTCAATTTTGATTTTTCGTAAATGAATATTTTCTTAGCTAATTTTTTTTTACTAATGCGTCTTAATAAAGATGAACCTAATAATCCACAGCCAATAATTAAAATATTTTTCATTTTTTTAATATTTGTTTAATAGTACTCATAAATTTTAAATTTTCTTTTTTAGATCCAATAGTTAATCTTAATTTATTCTTTATATGATAACCGTCTTCAGTTGATCTTAATATAATTCCCTTATCTTTAAGTTTTTCATACAAAAATTTTGCTGAATAACTGCATTTTTCAAAATTAAGTAACAAAAAGTTTGCTGAAACTGAATTTGAATAAATATTATATGTTTCAAGAAATTTTTTTATGTTTGTCGCATAAAATGAATTATGTTTAATTGATTTGTTAATAAATGCTTTATCTTTAAGTGACTCGACGGCAGCTAATTGGGCAATACCATTTACATTGAATGGGGGTTTTATAACATTTAGTGCATCCACTATTTTTTTTGATCCATACCCCCAACCTACTCTCAAAGATGCTAATCCAAACATTTTAGAAAAAGTTCTTAGAATGAAAACATTATCCTTGTTTTTAAATAAATCTAAACCTGATGAGTAATCTTTATTTTTCATATATTCAGCATAGGCATCATCAATAACTAATAAAATTTTTTTATCTAATTTTTTTCTTAAATCTGTTACCTCTTTCTTCGTCAAGTAGGTTCCAGTTGGATTATTTGGGTTAGCTATAAAAACAATTTTAGTTTTCTTTGTAATTTTTTTTAAAATTTCTTTAACTGAAACTTTAAAATTACTTTCCTTTGCAAATACAACTTTTGCACCAACAATTTTTGAGTAAATTCTGTACATTAAAAAGCTATATTCTGGAATTACAACCTCATCTTTTGGGTTCAAAAATAATTGACAGATCATTTGAATAACTTCATCTGATCCTGCTCCACAAATAATTTTATCTAAATTACATTTATAAGCTTTGGATATTGCTTTTCTTAAATTTTGAGATTTTCCGTCAGGATATTTATCTAAAATTAGATTTTTATTTGATATAATTTTCTTAGCTTTAGGACTCATGCCTAAAGCAGATTCATTCGCAGACAGCTTAATTACCTTTTTAAATTTATTAACTTTTGATTTACCAGGCTTATAAGCTTCAATATTAAATTTTTTGAAATTTGGAGTTATCATTTTTTTAACTTATGAGCTCTTTATAGATAAAATTACAAATTTTTATAGAGAATAAGAGAATTTTTTAAAAAAATTGACATAATAAATAAGTTCTAGTAAAAAAATTATGCGCTGATTTAACTGAATTGCGAGCGCTTAAAAAAAACCGCTAAAATAGTTTTTTTTCTCACAATTCAAATAAGGCCTAAAATATGAATACTGAGAAAAATATAAAAACTTTATTGGTAAAAAAACCACTTAAGTTAGACTGCGGAAAGACAATTAATAATTTCCCTATAGCCTATGAAACTTATGGATCTTTAAACGAAAAAAAAGATAATGCCATTTTAGTTTTTCATGCTTTAACAGGTGATCAATTTATTACCGGCTTAAACCCAATTACTAATAAAGATGGTTGGTGGTCGTATGCTGTAGGGCCTAATAAATCAATTGATACAAATAAATATTTTGTAATATGCTCGAATGTAATCGGAGGATGTCTAGGCTCGTTTGGGCCAAGTCACAAAGATCCTGAAACCCAAAAAGTTTTTGGAACTAATTTTCCTGTAATTACTATTAATGACATGGTCAATGCTCAATATAATTTGATTGAACACTTTGGCATAGACAAACTTTTTTCAATTGTTGGTGGATCAATGGGTGGTATGCAAGTACTTCAATTTATTAGTAATTTCCCTGATAAAGCAAAAACTGTGATACCTATAGCATGCACATCCAGTCACTCTGCACAAAATATTGCATTTAATGAGCTTGGAAGACAAGCGATTGCCGCAGATAGTAATTGGAATGAAGGAAATTATAATTCCAAAGATACTATACCCGATAAAGGTTTGGCAGTTGCAAGAATGGCTGCTCATATCACGTATCTTTCAAAAAAGGGTCTTCAAGAAAAATTTGGAAGAAAATTACAAGAAAGAGAAGATCTTAAATTTGGATTTGACGCAGATTTTCAAATTGAAAGTTACTTGAGATATCAAGGATCAGTTTTTGTAGATAGATTTGATGCAAATAGTTACCTTTATATTACGAGGGCTATGGATTACTTTGATTTAGGTAAACAATTTAACGGAAATTTGTCAGATGCTTTTAAAGAAACCAGGGCTAAATTTTTCATAATATCTTTTACATCAGATTGGCTTTATCCTACTCAGGAAAATAAAGATATCGTAATTGCTTTAAATGCTATTGGTGCTGATGTAGGTTTTGTTGAAATTGAGTCAGATAAAGGACATGACTCTTTCTTACTTGATGTTCCAGACTTTCTAAGTGCTCTTAAAAATTTTTTAGATAAATCTTATATAGAAAATTAATTATGAAAAATGAATTTAAAGTTATTGCTGAATTAATTGAAAAAGATAAAAAAGTTTTAGATGTTGGGTGTGCTGATGGAACTTTGATGAAATTTTTAAAAGATAATAAAAATATTAACATTAGAGGATTAGAAATCTCAAAAGATAAAGTGCAAAAATGTATAGCTAAAGGTTTAACAGTAATTGAGGGAAATGCTGAAAAAGATTTAATGCAATTTCCTGATAAATCTTTTGATTATGTTGTTTTAAGTCAAACACTTCAGGCATTTTTAAATCCTGAAAAAGTAATAAATGAATTATTAAGAGTTGGAAAAAAAGCAATAGTTACGATACCTAATTTCGGTTATTGGAAAATTAGACTTCATTTGTTAACTAAAGGAACAATGCCTATAACCAAAACATTACCTGATGAATGGTATAACACTCCAAATTTACACATGTGTACAATTAAAGATTTTGTTCATTTTGTAAAATCTAGAAATATTAAAATTTTTAAATCAATAGCTCTTAACAATGAAAACGTGTCATCAATTAATGATACTAATCTGGGTGTTAAAAATTTATATGCTGATTTGGGTATATTTTTAATTGAAAAATAATATGAGAATAGAAATAATTCCATGCTTAAAAGATAACTATAGTTATTTGATAATTGATGAATCTAATAATAATGCATGCGTTGTTGACCCAAGTGAAGCTGGGCCAGTTATTAATTTTATTGAAAAAGAAAATATTTCCCTAAAATATATACTAAATACACATCATCATTTTGATCATGTTGGAGGGAACATGGATCTAAAAAATAGATACAATTCAATTGTAGTTGGCTATAAGGATGATGCTAATAGAATTCCAGAAATTGAGGTTTTGGTTGAAGATGGTCAAATTTGGAAAGCTGATAATTTTGAGGCAAAAATTATTCATGTGCCTGGTCATACAATAGGTCATATTAGTTTTTATTTTTTTAAAGAAAAACTAATCTTTACCGGTGACACATTATTTTCTCTTGGTTGTGGAAAAATTTTTGAAGGCACTTATCAAGAAATGTTTGGCTCTTTAGATAAGATTAAAAGCCTTCCTGATGACACTAAAATTTATTGTGGACATGAATATACACTTCAAAATTCCCAGTTTTGTATCAAGTATGAGCCTGACAATATAAATTTACAAAATAAAATATTAAAAATTAATGAAAAAATTAAAAAAAAACTGCCTACTATCCCTTCCAGCATCAAAGATGAAAAAGAATGTAATATATTTTTAAGAGCAAAAAACGTTGAATCCTTTTCAAAATTGAGAGATTTAAAGGATAATTTCTAATTAATTCGACTTGACTAAAACCTTGCTACAACTATATTGCGGTAACTTAAATTTAAATTCTTGCTATGTCATACGCTATAATTAAAACAGGTGGAAAGCAGTACAAAGTAAAAGCTGGTGAAATCCTTAAAATTGAAAAATTACCAGATTCAAAACCTGAGTCTAAAGTAGAATTCAACGAAGTACTTGCATATGGAGATGATAAATCTATAGAAATAGGTACCCCACATGTTGAAGGTGCTAAAGTAGAAGCAGATTTAATTAAAAATGGTAAAGATAGAACAATTTTAATCTTCAAAAAAAGAAGAAGACATAATTCAAGAAGAAAAAATGGACATAGACAAGAACACACAATGATTAGAATTAACAAAATTTTTTCTAAAGATGGTAAAGTTTTATCTGAAGCAGAAAAAATGGTTAAACCAACTAAAAAAATTGAAGCTGAAGTTAAACCAAAAACAGAAGTGGTAAATAAATAAATTAGGTAAGTTATGGCAACAAAAAAAGCAGGTGGATCATCGAGAAACGGACGAGATAGTGCTGGGCGAAGACTTGGTGTTAAAAAGTATGGTGGTGAAACGGTAATACCTGGAAATATTATTGTAAGACAAAGAGGAACTAAAATTTTTCCTGGTGAAAATGTAGGAATGGGTAAAGATCATTCTATTTTTTCAGTAGCAAGAGGTAAAGTTGTATTCAAAAAATCAAAAGCAGATAGAACTTTCGTTTCAGTAAAACCCAATTAATAGTACAACTTAAATAGATGTTGTATTATGAAATTCCTAGATCAAGTAAAAATTTATATTAAGGCTGGAAATGGCGGTGATGGCTCACCAAGCTTCAGAAGAGAAAAGTACGTTGAATATGGTGGTCCTGATGGAGGTGATGGAGGAAAAGGTGGATCAATAATTTTAAAAGCTGAAGAAAATCTTAACACACTTATAGATTATAGATATCAACAACACCATAAGGCACAACGAGGAGAAAATGGTGCTGGACAAAATCGTACAGGTAAAGGCGGTGACGATTTATTTTTGAAGGTGCCCCTTGGAACTCAAGTCTTTGAGGAAGATAACAAAACTTTACTATTTGATTTTAACAAAAGAGGAGAAGAGTTTGTCGTTGCTATTGGTGGTAAAGGTGGGTTGGGAAATACAAGGTTTAAAAGTTCTACAAATAGAGCCCCAAGAAAATTTACTAAAGGTGGAGTTGGAGAAGAGTTTACAATTTGGCTTCAATTAAAAACAATTGCTGACATTGGAATAATTGGATTACCAAATGCTGGAAAATCAAGTTTGTTGGCTGCTATAACAAATGCAAATCCAAAAATCGCAAATTATAGATTCACAACTTTAAATCCTAATTTAGGAGTTGCATCTTATGATGATAAAGAAATTACTATTGCAGATATTCCAGGACTTGTAGAGGGCGCTCATGAAGGTGTTGGTCTTGGCATACAGTTTTTAAAGCATATAGAAAGATGTAAAACATTATTACATCTTATAGATATTACTAACTTAGATTTAAATGAGTCTTATCAACAAGTTAAAAATGAATTAAAAAGTTACAGCTCAAAATTAATTGATAAAAAAGAGCTAGTAGTACTTAATAAAGTAGATTTAGTAGATGAAGATACTGTTAAAGATGTAATTGATCATTTCGCAAAAGGAAAAAATTGTGAGATAATGACTATGACAACATTAGAAAAAGACTCTATATCTAAAATTAAAGCTAAACTTTTATCATATGTCTCTTAAAAATTCTAAAATAATTGTTGTCAAAATAGGATCTTCACTTCTCGTTGATAGAAATAAAAAGATCAGAAAAAAATGGCTTTCTAGTTTTGCAAAAGATATCAAAAAATTAAAAGATAAAAATCAAAAAGTAGTAATTGTAAGCTCAGGGGCAATAGCACTTGGATGCAAGAAAATGAATATAAACAAAAAAACAATTAAACTTGATAAGAGTCAGGCTATAGCCTCAATCGGACAAATTGAGCTGATGAACTTGTTTTCTCAAACATTTACAAAATATAAGTTAAATATATCACAAATTCTACTAACCCTTGAAGATACGGAGGAAAGAAGAAGGTCTTTAAATGCTAAAAGAACTTTTGAAAATTTGTTTGACTTAGGTTTTATTCCAATTGTTAATGAAAATGATACGATAGCTACAACTGAAATAAAATACGGTGACAATGATAGACTGGCATCTAGGGTTGCACAAATTACAGATGCTGACAGTTTAATTCTTCTTTCAGATGTGAATGGTCTTTACACAAAAAATCCAAAAATTTACAAAGATGCTAAATTAATAAAAAATGTAAATGATTTAAAAAAAGATTTAAAAGAAATTTACATTAAAGGTGTAAATGAATATGGCAGTGGTGGAATGCAAACTAAAATAGAGGCAGCAAAAATATGTCAATTAGCAGGCTGTAGTATGGTTATAGCAAATGGACTGAACTTAAATCCCATTTCAATGATTAGAGAAAAAAATAATTGTACATGGTTTAATTCTAAAGTTTCAAAGCTTGATGCTAGAAAAAAATGGATCATAAGTTCTATTGCACCCAAAGGATCAATTATAATTGATGATGGTGCAAAAAAAGCTTTAAGGTCAGGAAAAAGCTTATTAGCTGCTGGAATTAAAAAAATTTCGGGAAAATTTAGTAAAGGAGATCATGTCAAAATTCTAGATAAAAAAAACAACGAATGTGCAAGAGGATTAAGCTCTTTTACATCTGATGAAATAGTTAAAATTATGGGGCATCATTCAAATCAAATAGAAAAATTATTAGGTTACGTTGCAAAATCAGAGGTTATTCACAAAGATGATATGGTAGAGATTTAAAATGATTAAAATAATGAACTTAATAGGTATTAAAAGTAGAAGAGCTTCTGAAAAAAAAGTTAATATAGATACCAAAAACAAAGTTTTAAATCTTTATGCTAAATTACTCGATAAAGAAAATAAATCGATTTTAAGAGAAAACTTAAAAGATATTAAGTTTGCCAAAAATAAAGGAATTAAAGAAAATCTAATTAAAAGACTACAAATTAATAAAGTAAAACTCAAAAATATCCAAGACTCTGTAATTAAAATTTCAAAACTAAAAGATCCTGTAAATGTAACTCTTAAAAAATGGAGTAGACCAAATGGATTAAATATAAAAAGAGTAACTATACCTATTGGCGTAATTGGTGTTATTTTTGAAAGTAGACCCAATGTAACATCTGATGTAGCAGGTCTATGCTTCAAATCTGGTAATGCTGTAATTTTAAAAGGTGGATCAGAGGCTATAAATACCAATAGAATACTTGCAAAATTATTTAGACAAGCTCTTCGAGAAAATAATGTTGATGAAAATTATATCCAATTTGTAGACTCAAAAGATAGAAAAATGGTCGACATCATGCTTTCAAAAATGAAAAAATACATTGATGTGATAATTCCTAGAGGTGGAAAAAATTTGGTAAAAAAAGTTCAGGATTTTTCAACAGTTCCTATAATTGGTCATCTGGAAGGTATTTGTCACACATTTATTGATAAAGATGCTGAATTTAATATGGCATCAAACATCATTTATAATGCAAAATTAAGAAATACAGCTATTTGCGGTGCAACTGAAACTATTTTACTTCATGAGAAAATAGTTAAAAAATTTTGTAATCCAATTTTAAAAAGACTTGAGGATCAGAATTGCAAAATATATGGGGATTATATTGTGAGAAAATATTACAAAGGTAAAATATATCCAGCTAAAGAGAAAGATTGGTCTACGGAATATTTAACAGCTGCTGTGTCGGTTAAAGTTGTTAAAAGTTCTGATGAAGCTATCAATCATATCAATAAATATGGAACTATGCATACCGATTCAATTATTACTAAAAATAAAAAAACAGCTAATAAGTTTTTAAAGAATGTTAAAAGCTCTATTGCAATGCATAACACCTCAACTCAATTTGCTGATGGTGGTGAATTTGGCTTTGGTGGAGAAGTGGGTATATCGACAAATACACTTCCCCCAAGAGGCCCTGTTGGTTTAGAGCAATTAGTTTCATACAAATATGAAATCTCAAGTAAAGGAAAAATAAGAAAATAAATTGAATATAAATAAATGAAAATTGGAATTTTAGGAGGTTCATTTGATCCAGCTCATAAAGGTCATTTGGCAATATCTAAGGAGGCTAAAAAAAGATTTAAACTTGAAAAAATTATTTGGGCAGTTACTAAAAAAAATCCACTAAAAGCTAAGGGTAAGACACCAATATCTAAAAAAATTAAAGATTGTAAAAAAATAATTGGATTGAATTCTTTTATAAAAGTGAAATTTTATGAAAATATCATAAAGTCTAATAAAACTATTGATTTAATCAACCATCTTAAAAAAAATAAAAACTTTGAAATTTTTTTTTTAATGGGAGCTGATAACCTAATTAACTTTCATAAATGGTTTAAATCTAAATTAATTTCAGAAAAATGTAACATCATCGTATTTGATCGTCACGGATATAAAAAAAATTCTTTAAAATCAAAGACATTTAAAAGACTTAATAATAAAACTCTAACATTTGTAGAGTTTAAAAAAGTCAACATTTCATCTTCTCAATTAAGAAAAATTTGATAGTCTAATCTTAATTAATGGATAAAATTTCAGATCTAAAATCAGTTGTAATAAACACACTGGATCTTAACAAAGCCCAAGATATTGTCACTATTGACCTTAAAGACAAAAGTTCAATGGCTGACTATATGATTATTGCAAGTGGCACTTCTTCAAGACATATACAATCTTTGTCAGAGCAGGTTTTAGAAAAATTGAAAGATAATGGAATTAAAAATTCAAAAATAGAGGGTAAAGAAAGTAGTGAGTGGAAACTTGTTGATGGAATTGATTTGATTGTACATATATTCCATCCTGATAAAAGAAAGTTTTACGAGCTTGAAAAAATTTGGTCAGAACTAATTCCAAAGGAAAAGGTTATTATATGAAAAAAATTCAACTTTATTTCATAATTTTTTTATCATCTTTTTTTCTCTCACATTCAATAAATTCAGCTGAAATAGATATTTATAAAAAAATCGATTTATTTGGAGAAGTTCTTGAAAAAATAAATAAAGAATATGTAGATGAAATTAATCAATCTGAAAGTATGGACTCAGCAATTAATGGACTTCTTCAATCACTTGATCCTTATTCCGCTTATATGTCACCAGAAATATTTCAAGAGATGCAAACAGAAACTAGTGGGGAATTTGGAGGTCTTGGAATTGAAGTCAGTATGGAGGCTGGTGTTGTAAAAGTTATTACTCCTATAGATGATACTCCTGCCTCAAAAGCAGGAATTAAAGCTGGAGATTATATAGTAAAAATTAATAACACTCAGGTACAAGGAAAATCATTAAGTGAAGCAGTTGATCTAATGAGAGGTCTGGTAGGTACAGATATTGAGCTTACAGTAAGACGTCGTGGAGTAAAAAAAGCTCTTACATTCATAATAACAAGAGAAATAATTGAAGTACAATCTGTTAAATCAGATCTTTTAGAAAATAATATTGGTTATATTCGATTAACTTCTTTCAATGACAATAGTAGCCAGCAAATTAAAAAAAGAATTAAAAAATTAAAAGAAAATGAAAACTTGAAGGCTTTTATATTGGATCTTAGAAATAATCCTGGCGGTCTATTATCTCAAGCAATAAAAATTTCTGACTTTTTTTTAGAAGATGGCGAAATAGTATCAACAAAGAGTAGAAAAAAATCAGAAAATAGAAAATGGTTTGCAAGGAAGGGAGATATTACAGATGGCAAAACTTTATTAGTATTAATAAACTACGGTTCTGCATCTGCATCTGAAATTGTTGCAGGCGCTCTTAAGGACCATAAAAGAGCTATTATACTTGGCGAAAGAAGTTATGGAAAAGGATCTGTACAATCAATAATTCCATTAAAAAATAAAGGAGCTATAAGGCTAACAGTGTCTAAATATTATCTTCCATCTGGAAAATCTATATCTGAAGTTGGTGTGAGACCTGATATTGAAGTGAATGAAGAAGGTGATAATTTTAGAATTAAAACTGATACTGACAATCAATTAAATTACGCAATAAAGTTACTAAACGGATAATATGAATAAGAACTTTAGCGAACTACCGCTAAGAACTGGGGTAGGAATAATCTTGTTAAATAATGAAAACAAAGTTTTTGTTGCAAGAAGAATAGATAATGCAAAAAAATATTGGCAAATGCCACAAGGTGGAGTTGATGATGGTGAAGATTTTTTAAAAGCTGCATATAGAGAGCTAGAAGAAGAAACTAGTGTTAAAAGTGTTGAATTAATAAAAGAATTAGATGGTACAATTACCTATGAACTTCCTGCTCGTTTATTGGGAATTATTTGGAAAGGTAAATACAAAGGCCAAAAACAAAAATGGTTTTTAATGAAATTTATTGGTGATGAAAAAGAAATTGATATTAAAACTAAAAATCCAGAATTTTTAGATTGGAAATGGATAGATCTTGATCAAATTACAGAAGTAGTGGTTGACTTTAAATTACACGTTTATAAAGAACTTCAAGAAAAAGTTAGAAAAATTATTAATTAAGAGATCTTAATACTTCAATTTTTTGATCAACTAAATATTTTGATTGATCATTAATATCAGGCTTGCCTGCTTCCTCTTCAGCTAATTTAAGTAATTCCTGCTGTTTGGATTTATCTAAATCTGTAAGATTAAATATTGAGCTAGTTAAAATTGATAAATTATTATTTTTAAATTCAACAATTCCATCCTCAACATAATAATTTTCATCACCAGATTTTGATAAAATTTTAATAATCCCAGGCTTTAAAAATGAGATAATAGAAATGTGATCTTTAAGTATCCCCATCTCACCTTCAAATGCTGGCACAACAACCTCCAAAACGTCTTCTTTAACTAAAAAAGATTTTTCTGGATTTACTATCTCAATCTTAAACTCTTCACTCATTAAGCAGCAGCTTCCTTGGCCATTTTATCAGCTTTTTCTATTGCTTCTTCTATTGTTCCAACCATATAAAAAGCAGCTTCTGGAAGATGATCATAATCACCTTTACAAATTGCTGCGAAACCTTTTATTGTTGAGTCTAAATCAACCAATTTACCTGGAGATCCAGTGAATACTTCAGCAACAAAGAATGGTTGAGATAAAAATCTTTGTATTTTTCTAGCTCTAGCTACAACTAATTTATCTTCTTCAGATAATTCATCCATACCTAAAATGGCAATAATATCTTGTAAAGATTTATAAGTTTGTAAGATTTTTTGAACTTCTCTTGCAACTCTATAATGCTCATCACCAACTATTCTAGGGTCCAAAATTCTTGAAGTAGAATCAAGTGGATCAACTGCAGGATAAATACCAATCTCTGCAATTTGTCTTGAAAGAACTGTAGTTGCATCCAAGTGAGCAAATGAAGTTGCTGGCGCAGGGTCAGTTAAATCATCAGCTGGTACATAAATTGCCTGTACTGATGTAATTGATCCTTTGTTAGTTGTAGTAATTCTTTCTTGAAGGTTACCCATATCAGTTGCAAGTGTAGGCTGATAACCAACAGCTGATGGTATTCTTCCCAATAGGGCTGACACCTCAGAACCTGCTTGTGTAAATCTGAAAATATTATCTACGAAAAAAAGAACGTCTTGTCCTTCTTGATCTCTAAAATACTCAGCTACAGTTAATCCTGTAAGAGCAACTCTAGCTCTAGCTCCAGGAGGTTCGTTCATTTGTCCATAAACTAGTGCGGCTTTAGATCCTGCTCCATCTTTCTTGATTACACCTGAGTCTATCATCTCATGGTATAAATCATTTCCTTCTCTAGTTCTTTCACCAACACCAGCAAAAACTGAGAAACCACCATGTGCTTTTGCTACGTTGTTAATTAATTCCATAATCAAAACTGTTTTTCCAACTCCAGCTCCACCGAATAGACCAATTTTTCCACCTTTTGCATATGGTGCCAATAAATCAACTACCTTAATTCCTGTAACCAAAATTTCTGTTTCTGTTGACTGATCACTAAATTCAGGAGCTGCTCTGTGGATCGGCCACTTTTCTTTTGTTTTAACTTCACCTTTTTCATCGATAGGTTCACCAATAACGTTTATAATTCTTCCTAAAGTTTCCGGTCCAACAGGAACTTGAATAGGTGCTTTAGTGTTTATGACCTCATCACCTCTCTTTAATCCTTCGGTAGCATCCATTGCAATTGTTCTAACAGTAGACTCTCCTAAATGCTGAGCAACTTCTAAAACTAATCTATTATCTCCATTTTTACACTCTAATGCTGATAAAATTTCTGGAAGATCTTCGTCAAATTTTACGTCTACTACTGCTCCAATGATCTGTGTGATTTTTCCTTTGCTCATAATTATAAACTCTCTGCTCCTGATATGATTTCTATTAGTTCTTTAGTAATTGCTGCCTGACGACTTCTATTATACTCAATAGTAAGCTTGTCAACCATTTCACCTGCGTTTCGGGTTGCATTATCCATTGCACTCATTCTTGAGCCCTGTTCACTAGCTGAATTCTCTAACATCGCCTTGAATATTTGTGTTGAAATATTTTTCGGCAATAAATTGCTTAAAATCTCATCTTCATCTGGTTCAAACTCGTAACTATCCTCAGATTTATCTTCTTCTGAATTTTCAACATTCAAAGGAATTATTTGTTGAGCTTGAGGAATTTGCGTAATTACATTTTTGAATTTATTATAAAAAATAGTACAAACATCAAACTCTTCAGCTCCAAATTTTTCAATAACCATTTTACCAACTTTTTCAGCATCAAAATAATTAGCGTGTTTAGACTCTTTAAATGAAATATTTGTAATTATCTTATCACCATAAGCTCTTTTAAGTTGATCATTACCTTTTGAACCTACGGTAATAATCTTTAATTCTTTTCCATCTTCTGCAAGTTTTGCAAAGTAGGTCTTGGCTTTTTTAATTATATTTGAATTAAATCCACCACATAAACCTCTATCAGAAGTCATAACAACACAAAGATGCACTTTATCATTACCGGATCCAGATAATAATTTTGAAGCATTTTCTTTATCTGAAATCCCACTTGAAAGATTTAGAATTATATTATTCATTTTTTCTGAATAAGGTCTTCCCTTCTCAGCACTTTCTTGGGCTCTTCTAAGTTTTGCTGCTGCTACCATCTTCATAGCTTTTGTAATTTTCTGTGTAGACTTTACACTAGCTATTCTTTTTTTAAGGTCGTCTAAACTTGCCATAATAAATTAAGATTTAAAGTTTTCCTTTAACTGTGTAATTACTTCAATTAGTAATTTTTCTTTATCATCTTCAAGTTTGCCTGAGCTTTGAATTGAGTCAATTATTTCAGATTTATCAGACTTACATTTTTCAATGATTTTGTTTTCAAACTCAGCAATGTCTTTTAGTTCAATATCATCCAAATATCCCTTTACTCCACAGAAGACAGAAATAACTTGTTCGGCCACTGTCATTGGTGAATATTGTTTTTGTTTAAGGAGTTCAGTTAATTTTGATCCTCTATTTAAAAGTTGCTGTGTTGATGCATCTAAATCAGAACCAAATTGCGCAAAAGCAGCCATCTCTCTGTACTGTGCTAATTCTAGTTTCATTGATCCAGAAACTTTTTTCATCGCTTTTGTTTGTGCTGAAGAACCAACTCTAGAAACAGATAGTCCAACATTAATTGCTGGTCTGATCCCTTGGTTAAAAAGTTCAGTTTCTAGGAAAATTTGACCATCAGTAATTGAAATCACGTTAGTTGGAATAAACGCTGATACGTCACCACCTTGTGTTTCAATAATTGGAAGTGCTGTTAAAGATCCTCCACCATGCTCATCACTTAATTTAGCTGCTCTTTCTAACAATCTACTGTGTAGATAGAATACATCACCAGGATAAGCTTCACGTCCTGGAGGTCTTCTTAAAAGTAGAGACATCTGTCTATAAGCAACAGCCTGCTTAGATAAATCATCATAAATAATTAATCCATGCATTCCGTTATCTCTAAAATATTCACCCATTGTACACCCTGTATAAGGTGCTAAAAACTGAAGTGGCGCAGAGTCAGACGCTGTTGCTGCAACGATTGTTGTGTACTCCATTGCTCCAGCTTCTTCTAAAGTTTTCTGAATTTGTCTTACAGTTGATCTTTTTTGACCAATCGCAACATAGATACAATAAAGTTTTTGTTTCTCATCACCAGACTCATTAATTTTCTTTTGGTTAATAATTGCATCGATTGCAACTGCAGTTTTACCTGTTTGTCTGTCACCAATGATTAATTCACGCTGACCTCTTCCAACTGGAACCAAACTATCAATAGATTTTAAGCCTGTTTGCATGGGCTCGCTAACTGACTGTCTTGGAATAATTCCTGGAGCTTTAACTTCAACTCTGCTTTTTTGAACACTTTTATCTAAAGGTCCTTTGCCATCAATTGGATTTCCTAATCCATCAACAACTCTACCTAACAATTCTTTTCCAACAGGGGTATCAACGATATTTCCAGTTCTTTTTACAGTATCACCTTCTTTAATATTTCTATCATCTCCAAAAATTACAACACCAACATTTTCGCTTTCTAAGTTTAGAGCCATACCTTTAGATCCATCAGCAAATTCTACCATCTCTCCAGCTTGAACATTATCAAGACCATAAATTCTAGCGATACCATCTCCTACTGATAATACTTGCCCAACCTCGGTTACTTCTGCTTTATCACCAAAATTTTTAATTTGTTCTTTTAGTATCTTTGTTACTTCTGAAGGATTTATTTCCATTTATGCCTCTATCATTCTGTTTTCGATTTGTTGTAATTTATTTTTAATTGAGGTGTCCACCATAGTACTTCCAACTTGTACTACTAAGCCTCCGATTAAACTTTCGTCATGTTTGTAGTTTAATTTTATTTTTGAACTAAAGTTTTTAGTAAGCTCATCTGTGATTTTAGAAATCTCATCACTAGATAGTTCTTTTGCAGACTTTAATTCAGCTTTTAATTCTCCTCTTTTTTTAGAACATGTTTCAATAAAACTCTTTAAAATTTGTTCTACATAAAAAAAACGTCTTTTTGTAACTAAAAAACTTAAAAAACTTTTTAATAAACTCTCAAATTTATTATTATCAGAAATACCATCAATAACTTTTAAAAGATCATCTTGGTTACTTGTTGGATCCTTAATTAAATTTGAAAAATCTTTACTAGAAGAAATCAAATTTAAGATAGATGAGGATTGATCTTCTACTTGTGAAACAACATTATTTTCACTTGCAAGCTCATACAAAGCTAAAGAATATCTTTCAGCCGAAGTTATTGAAAATCCCTTATTTTTACTCAACTTGTTACCTCTGTTATGTTGAAGATTATTTTAAAATCACGCTTTAATTAGCATATGACCATTATGTCTTCAAGTAGCACATTCGATTAAAAGTCCTTTTTTTAAAGGTTAATTGAAGTTTATTGGATCAACATCAACTGAAAGTTTTATTCCTGATGAAAATTTGTAATTTGGGATAATTTCAGCGATTGAATTCTGTAATTTGAGAGATTTTGAGCCCCTAATTAACATTCTTATTCTAAATTTTCTTTTTAATCTAAAAATTGGTGCACTAACTGGCCCTAAAACTTTTCCATTGATTTTTTTTTCAATATAATTTTTAAAATAAAAAGCTTCTTTTTCTAATTTTGCTTCATTGTCACCTGTTAAAATTAAAGAGATAAATCTTTGAAATGGTGGAAGCTTGTTTTGTCTTCTAATATCTAATTCTCTATCAAGAAAAATATCAGGATTACTATTTGTTAAATCAGAAATCATTTTGGTATTAGTATTATAAGTTTGAAAATATACAGTTGCAGGCTTACCTGTTCTTCCAGCTCGTCCAGAAAGTTGGTGGTATAACTGTAAATTTTTTTCAGCACCTCTTAAGTCATGTCCTTGTGAGGATAGATCAATATCAACTACCACAATACAATTAAGGCTTGGAAAGTGAAAACCTTTAGAGATTAATTGTGTACCAACTAAAATTTGAACTTCATTATTAATAATTTTCTCTAATTTTTGACTAGAGTCTTTTTTATTCATAGTGTCACTTGAAAAAATTTCAATTTTTTTAGATGGAAAGTTTTTTTTAACTTCTTCAGATATTCTTTCAACTCCAGGACCGCTAAAAATAAATTCACAATCTCCATCTTTTACACATGTCCTTTTCAGGTAAGATTTAAAACCACAATAATGGCACAATAAATTATTTTTATTTTTATGATAAACTAAATTAATTGAGCAATTAGGACACGAGTAACTGTTAAAACATTTGTTACAAAGCACATGTGGAGAAAACCCGCGTCTATTTAAAAAAAATAGTACCTGGTCGTTTTTATCAAGATGAAAGTTTACTTTTTCAATTATTTTTTTAGAAAGCCAAGATTGTTTTTCTAATTTTGTTTGATTAAGATTAATTATTTCATAATTTGGCAACGATGCGTTTTGGTAACGTTTTTCTAATTTAGAAATACTATATTTACCTTTTTTAATGTTTTCATAAGTTTCAATTGATGGAACAGCTGTAATTAAATTGATAGGTATATTTTCAAATGACGCTCTTGAAATAGCCATGTCTCTTGCATTATAGGTTACCCCCTCATCTTGTTTGTAAGATTGATCATGCTCTTCATCAACAATAATTAAACCTAGTTTTTTAAATGGTAAAAATAATGATGATCTGGCACCAATGACAACTTTAATTTCTCCATTTACAATTCCACTCCAGATAATTTCTTTCTTTTTTTTTGTAATACCAGAGTGCCAAACTGCTGGAGTAAAACCAAAAAATTCTATAAATTTTTTTTCAAATTGACCTGTTAAACCAATCTCTGGTAATAAAATTAATCCCTGAAAACCTTTGTTTATTATCTCTTTAAGGGCTTCGAAATACACCATGGTTTTTCCTGAACCGGTTGTTCCTTGAAGAACATGGACTCTAAATTTTTGATTAGAAACATTCATTTTTTTAAGAGATTTTTTCTGTTCTTCAGAAAGCTTTATTAAATTTTTTTTGATAATTGTGTCAAAAATTTTGTAAGCATCTTTTTGAATTTTTTCTACAGCATTGCTACTAAGTAAAACTAGTTTTAAGGCCATTCCTTTTGGAATTATATTGTATTCAGAAAACCAATTAAGGAATTTTATTGTAGTTTTTTTTAATGGACTGACATCTAATTTTTTTAAAACACTTTTAATTTTAAAATTTCTATCATTTTTCTTCTCAAACTCATCCCAAACTACTCCTGTGATATTAGATTTACCAAAAGGCACTACCACATAATCACCTACTTTTAATTTAATATCACTCTCATAGGTAAAAGGATGATTGAATATATTTGGTAAAAGAATCGGTACTTTCATATCTTAATAATATGAAAAAAAATTAAGAGTGTATTGCTCTTTTATCTACTGATAATGCTGCTTCTTTAACAGCTTCTGAAAATGTTGGGTGAGCGTGACAGGTTCTAGCAATATCTTCAGAGCTAGCACCAAATTCCATTGCAACACCTATTTCTGCAATAAGTTCTCCCGCATGAGAGCCTATTATATGAGCACCTAAAACTTTATCACTAGTTTCATCTGCTAAAATTTTAACAAACCCTTCTGCATCATCTATGGCTTTTGCTCTAGAGTTTGCCATGAATGAAAACTTACCAATTTTATATTTTATGTTTAATTCTTTTAATTGCTCTTCTGTCTTACCAATTGATGCTACTTCAGGGGTAGTATAAACAACACCAGGTATTGTATCATAATTCACATGGCCTGATTGACCCGCAATATTTTCTGCAACTGCAATTCCTTCATCTTCTGCTTTATGAGCAAGCATTGGTCCACTTATAACATCACCTATTGCATAAATATTATTAATATTAGTTTTAAACGTATTGTCTGTTTTAACTCTCTTTCTTTCATCTAATTCAACACCAGCAGCTTCTAGGTTTAAACCATTAGTATTTGCTTTTCTTCCAACTGAAATAAGCACAACATCACAATCAAAATTATTTTTTTTACCGTCTTTATCAACTGTTGAGACAACTGCTCCTGTTTTATTATTTTGGATAGCTTCCACTTTATTTTGCATATTAAATTTAATGCCTTGTTTTTTCAAAATCTTCATAAATTCTGAGGAAATTTCTTTATCCATGCCTGGAGTGATATGATCTAAAAATTCTACCACTTGTACTTCGGCTCCTAATCTTGACCAAACAGAGCCCATTTCTAATCCTATGTAGCCTCCACCAACAACAACCATTTTTTTTGGAACTTTATCTAATTTTAATGCACCTGTTGAAGAGACGATAACCTTCTCATCAATCTCTATCCCTGGTAAGGACGTTGGCACAGAACCTGTTGCTATTACTGTTTTTTCAGCTTCAATGGTAGTTTCTTTATTTTGATCATCCTTAATTATGATTTCATTTTGAGATTTGAAGCTTCCAGTTCCTTTGTAGTAAGTCACCTTATTTTTTTTAAGTAAAAACTCGACGCCTTTAGTTAGAATAGTCACTGCTTTATCTTTACTTTTCATCATTTTTTCAAGATTTAGTTTAACTTCACCAACTTCAATCCCTTTACTGGATAAGTTTTGAACTTTGTGAAACTCTTCAGATAGATTTAATAAGCTTTTTGAAGGTATACATCCAACATTTAAACATGTTCCTCCAAGAGATCCTCTCGACTCGATACACGCTGTTTTTAATCCAAGCTGAGCAAGTCTAATAGCACAAACATATCCACCAGGACCCCCTCCAATTACTACTGCTTGAAATTTTTCTGACATTTAAATATCCAAAAACAACCGTCTAGGGTCTTCTAAATTTTCTTTAACCATTTTTAAAAACGAAACTGATTCTTTGCCATCAATTATTCTATGATCATATGACAATGCCAAATACATAATTGGTCTAATTTTTATTTCTCCATCAACCACAACAGGTCTTTCAACAATATTATGCATTCCAAGTACACCTGATTGAGGAAGGTTCAATATTGGTGTTGATAACATCGAGCCATAAACACCACCATTACTAATTGTAAATGTTCCTCCTTGAAGATCTTCAATAGTTAATTTTCCATCTCTTGCTTTTTCTGAAATTTCTTTAATATTTTTTTCAATTTCAGCAAATGATAATTCGTCAGCATCTCTTAATACAGGTACAACTAAACCTTTTTCAGTTCCTACAGCAAAACTAAGATTGTAATAATTTTTGTAAATTATTTCATCGCCATCTATTTCAGCATTTACTGCAGGGAAATTTTTTAATGCAATAACACATGCTTTAACAAAGAAAGACATGAAGCCTAATTTAATTCCATAACGAGTTTGAAAATCTTGCTGATTTTCTTTTCTCATTTCCATAATATTCGTCATATCAACTTCATTGAAAGTAGTTAACAAAGCTGCATTTTCCTGTGCTTGTTTTAATCTCTTTGCTATCGTTTGTCTTAGTCTGGTCATTTTAATTCTTTCTTCTTGACCATACTTAACTTTTCTTTCTGAAGGCTGCGGATTAGCTCCCATTAAACTTATAAGGTCACCTTTTAAAACTCTTCCATCTTTTCCTGAGCCTTGAATTGAATTAATATCTATTTTATTTTCTGCAACAATTTTTCTAACTGCTGGTGAAAGTGTTTGGCTTTCTGTATTGGTTTTAGGTTCTGATTTCTCTATTTTAGCCTTTGGAACTTCTTCCTTTTTGACCTCATCAGTTAAAACTAATGGTTCAACCTGATTATTTTTTTCTGTTTTTTCCTCAAAAATTTTTGGTTCCTTTTTAGAGGGGTCTAATTTAATTACATTATCTTCTATTTGAGAAGGCTCTTCTTTTTTAATCTCTTCTTTTTTAACTGACCCTGCTGATCCACTTTCTGATACCGAACCAAGCAATGCTCCAACTTCTACGACTGAACCATCTTTTGAATTTATTTGAGTTAAAACACCTTTTACTGGTGATGGGACTTCAAGATTTACTTTATCTGTTTCAAGCTCTACTATCGGTTCATCTGCTTCAACAGCATCGCCAGCATTTTTAAGCCATTTTGCTACTGTTGCTTCAGTAATACTTTCACCAAGAACAGGAACTACAATTTTTTCACTCATTTATAACTACTCAAATACCTTATCAATTATTTCTTGTTGCTGAGAATTATGCCTCTTCGCATATCCAGTTGCTGGGGATGCATCAGGGCTTCTTCCTATATAAGAAATTTCATTATTATTAGCCTTAATAGTGTCCAATGTCCATTGGATATAATCTCTAACCGAAAACCATGCACCCATATTTTTAGGTTCCTCTTGGCACCAGAAAAATTTAGCATTTTTTGCAAATGGTTTAAGCTCGTTAACTAGAGCTTTTGCAGGAAATGGGTAAAGTTGTTCTATTCTAAACAATATTACGTCATCTTTTTTCAATTTCTCTCTTGCATCTAATAAATCAAAATAAACTTTTCCTGAACATAAAATTACCTTATTAATTTCAGAACTTTCTTTTAATTTTATAAAACCTTTAGATTGTGGGTCTATTGCATGATCCCAAAGTATTCTATGAAAAGAATTTGATTTACTAAAATCCTCTAGATTTGAAACACAATATTTGTTTCTAAGCAATGATTTTGGGGTCATCATAATTAATGGTTTTCTAAAATCTCTATGCATTTGTCTTCTTAGAGCATGGAAATAGTTTGCAGGAGTTGTACAATTCATAACTTGCATGTTATCATTTGAACATAGCTGTAAAAATCTTTCTAATCTAGCTGAAGAGTGTTCTGGTCCTTGACCTTCATATCCATGTGGTAATAACATTACTAATCCAGAAGCCCTTCTCCATTTTCTCTCCCCTGATGCAATAAATTGATCAATTACAACCTGAGCACCATTTGCAAAATCTCCAAACTGTGCCTCCCATAAAGTAAGAGTGTTAGGCTCAACTAAACTATAACCATACTCAAATCCTAGAACAGCCAATTCAGATAAAAAACTATCTACAACTTCAAATTGTTTTTGATTATTTGAAATATTGTTTAAAGGAACATATCGACTATTATCTTTTTGATTTCTTAAAACAGAATGTCTTTGACTAAAAGTTCCTCTACCAGAGTCTTGTCCAACTAATCTAACTGGATATCCCTCTTCCAATAAAGATCCAAATGCTAACGACTCTGCTGTCGACCAATCAATATTATGTCCACTCTTAACAACTTCTTTTCTATTGTTTAATATTTTGACAATAGTTTTGTGTAAATTTAAATCATCTGATGATGAATTTATTTTTTCCGAAATCTCTAAGAGCTTTTTAGTATCTGCACCTGTTACACCTCTTTTATCTTTTCCTTTTTCAGGTTTATAAGCTGACCAAGTTCCTTCAAACCAAGCAATTTTAGGCTTATAATCTTTTGCATTTTTAAATTGATCATCTAATAAATCTTTAAATTTTTTAATAATATTTTCTAAATCTTCATTCGAAATGATTTTTTCCTCAATTAAATTTTTTCCATATACTTTTACTGGTGAAGGGTGAGATCTAATTTTTTTATACATTAAAGGTTGAGTAAATGATGGCTCATCTCCCTCGTTGTGTCCAAACCTTCTGTAACAAATCAAATCCACCACAACATCTCTATTAAATTTTAATCTAAACTCTGATGCTATTCTAGCCGCATAAACAACAGATTCTGGATCATCTCCATTTGCATGAATTATTGGAGCGTCAACCATCTTTGCAACATCAGATGGGTATGGTGAAGAACGAGCGAATCTTGGACTTGTTGTAAATCCTATTTGATTATTAACAATAATGTGAATTGTTCCACCCGTATTATGTCCTGGTAATCCTGACATTGCAAAACATTCAGCCACAACTCCTTGTCCTGCAAATGCAGCATCTCCATGAATTAAAATTGGAATTACTTTATTTCTTTCTCTGTCTTTATGGAAAAACTGTTTAGCTCTAGTCTGCCCAAGTACTACAGGATTAACTGCTTCTAAGTGAGATGGATTATCAGTTAAACTTACATGAACTGAGTTACCATCAAATTCTCTATTAGATGAAGCACCCAAATGATATTTTACATCTCCAGCACCTTCATCTGATGTATTACCAAATTCACCAGCAAATTCATTAAATATTCTTTTGTAAGATTTTTGTAATACATTGGCTAAAACATTTAATCTCCCTCTATGAGACATTCCAATTTTAACTTCTTTAACTTGTGACTGGCCACTAATTTTTATTATTTGCTCTAATGCTGGTATTAAACTTTCTCCTCCATCTAACCCAAATCTTTTTGTACCAACATATTTAGTTGCTAAAAATTTTTCAAAACCCTCTGCTTGTACTAACTTATTTAAAATTGCTTCTTTACCATTTTTAGTAAATTCCAAAGCATTACTATCTTTCTCAATTCTATCTCTAAACCATTTTCTTTCATCTGGATTAGAAATATGCATAAATTCATAACCTATATTTCCACAATAAGTTTTTTTTAAAAATTTTAATATTTCTCTAATACTGGCATTTTTTCTATTGATTACTCCATTTAAAAAAATTTTTTTGTCATAATTCTCTTTTTTGAATCCATAAAATTCTGGATGCAACTCATCTAAGTAATCTGACTCTCTCATTCCAAGAGGGTCAAGATTAGCTAACAAGTGTCCTCTTAATCTATAGGCACGTATTAAAGAAACTGCACTTATTGAATCTTTATTAGAGTCAGCTAATACCTGATAATTAAATTTCCCTGATCTATCTACTATATTATTCTCTAAATTATTTTCTTTTTGGTCTATTTTTTTTTGTAGTTCATCTATATCAATTTTATTTTTTTTAGGCCCCCAGGAAGGTCCATTGATTTCTTTTGCAATAACATTTAATTCATCACCAATTCCTTCGAAATAATCTTTCCAGCTTTCTGGTAAGTCTGCGTCTCTATTTACAAACTTAAGATACATTCGTTCAATAAATGCACTATTAGATTTATTTAAAAATGAAGTTTTTTCGTATTCAAGATTTTTTGATGCTGACATCTATTTATTTAATATAATCCTCTAAAATTATTTTTCAATTTGACAATTTATTAAATAAAGTTTTTCCAATTATCGATGGTGATTTAGCAACAATAATCCCAGATTCTTCCATTTTCTTAATCTTATCTTCAGCACCACCTTTACCTCCTGAGATAATTGCTCCTGCATGACCCATTCTACGACCTGGGGGAGCTGTAATTCCTGCGATAAAACCAACTATTGGCTTTTTGATTTTATGATTTTTAACAAATTCTGCAGCTTCTTCTTCTGCTGTACCTCCAATTTCTCCTATCATTAAAATAGATTCTGTCTCTCTATCATTTAAAAATAAATCTAAACAATCAATAAAGTTTGTTCCATTAATTGGATCACCACCAATACCAATACAAGTTGATTGGCCCAAACCATTCTCTGTTGTTTGCGCAACCGCCTCATAAGTAAGTGTTCCAGATCTTGATACAATTCCAACTGATCCTCTTTTGTGAATGCTTCCTGGCATAATTCCAATTTTGCATTCATCAGGTGTAATTATTCCCGGACAATTTGGCCCAATTAATCTACTTTTGGATCCATTTAATTTTTGTCTTACTTTAAGCATATCCTGTACTGGGATACCTTCTGTAATACAAACAATTAATTCTACAGATGCATCAATTGCTTCCATAATAGCTGCAGCAGCAAATTTAGCAGGTACATAAATCATTGTTGCATCTGCACCAACATTATTTTTTGCTTCAACAACACTGTTAAAAACAGGTCTATCTAAATGTTTTTGACCACCTTTTTTAGGAGTTACTCCACCAACTAAATTAGTTCCATATTTTATTGCTTGTTCAGAATGAAAAGTGCCATGCGCACCTGTAAAACCTTGGCAAATTACCTTTGTATTTTTATTTACTAAAACTGACATTTTATTTTATTGCCTCAACAATTTTTTTTGCTGCATCATCTAAATTTTCAGCTGATATCAATTTTAATCCCGAATTATCTAATATCTCTTTTCCTTCTTTGAAATTTGTTCCTGCAAGTCTAACAACTAATGGAACACCGATGTTTATTTCTTTTGCTGCATCTACTACTCCTTGGGCAAGAACATCACACCTCATTATTCCTCCAAAAATATTAACTAGAATTCCTTTAACATTTTTGTCTGATAGAATTATCTTCAGGGCTGCTGAAACTTTTTCTTTTGAAGCACCACCACCAACATCTAAAAAATTAGCTGGCTCTTTTCCATAGAGTTTAATTATGTCCATAGTTGCCATGGCTAAACCTGCACCATTAACCATACAACCAATGCTTCCATCTAACTTAATATAAGCTAGATCATGTTTGCTTGCCTGTATTTCTGTTGGATCTTCTTCATTCAAATCTCTTAGTTCAACAATTTCTGGATGTCTAAATAAAGCATTAGAGTCAAAATTTACTTTTGCATCTAAACAAATTACTTTTTCTTCCTTAGTTAAGATTAATGGGTTGACCTCAACCATATTTGCATCTGTGTTTATAAACATTTGATAAATTGATTTTATTAGTGAAATTGCTTGTGTTTTTGCACTATTACTTAAGTTAAAAATTTTAATTATCTCCTCACAATTTTTGTCTGAAATTTCATTACTTATATCAACTTTAGTTGTTATGATTTTTTCAGGTGAGCTACTCGCTACTTCTTCTATATCCATTCCACCTTGATCGCTAGATATGAAAGCTATTTTAGAACTAGCCCTATCGACTAAACAAGATAAATAAAACTCTTTGTCTATGTTTGATGACTCTTCAACATATAATCTTTTTACTTCTCTTCCTTCAGGACCTGTTTGATGAGTAATTAAAGTTTTCCCCATCATCTCTTTTGCTGCCTCACTTAACTGTTCAATAGTATCTAATATTTTTACTCCTCCCGCTTTTCCTCTTCCACCTGCATGGATTTGAGCTTTTAAAACATATTTTTTTGTGCTTAGTGATTTTGCTTTTTCTACTAATTCGTCAACAGACAATGCAAACACTCCTTCTGGGACTGTTGCACCATATTTCTTTAGAATTTGTTTGGCTTGATGCTCGTGAATGTTCATTATTATTTAGAAAGATCAGGATCTATTTTAGATGCTGCTTCCCATAAAGCTTTAACCGCATCAATAGAATGCATAAATTCTTTTTTTTCATTATCATCTAAATCGATTTGCTCTATTTTTTCTACCCCATCTTTTCCAATAATCACTGGAACACCTGCATAGACATTACTTACTCCATACTCTCCGTTTAATTGAATAGCACATGGTAATAATTTTTTTTCATTATTTAAGTATGCTTCTGCCATCTGAACTCCTGATGCTGCAGGCGCATAAAATGCTGATCCTTTTTCAAGGTATTTGACTATTTCAGCTCCACCATCTCTAGTTCTTTGATTTATTTCTTCTAATCTTTCTTGAGAAATTTTTCCATCTTTTACTAAATCAAGCAAAGGTTTTCCTGAAACTTTTGTGAATCTAGGCATTGGTACCATGGTATCTCCATGTCCACCCATCACCATTGCATCTATTTCTTTAACTGGAATATCTAATTCTAAAGATAAAAATAATTTAAATCTTGAACTATCTAAAATTCCAGCCATTCCAACAACTTTATTAGCTGGTAAACCTGAAAATTTTTGAAATGCCATAACCATGACATCTAAAGGATTAGTGATACATATAACAAATGCGTTAGGGGCATTTTGCTTGATACCCTCTGCTACTTGTTTGATAATTTTTAAGTTAATACCTAACAAATCATCTCTACTCATACCTGGCTTTCTTGGTACACCAGCAGTAATAATAATTACATCTGAGTCTTTGATATCTTTATAGTCATCTGTACCTGAAAATTTTACATTAAAACCATCTACTGATGATGATTGTGCTATATCAAGTGCTTTTCCTTTTGCTATTCCACTTGCGACATCAAACAAAACTACTTCATCCACCAACTCTTTTGTTCCAATTAAGTGTGCTAAAGTTCCACCTATTTGGCCTGCGCCAATCAAAGATATTTTGCTCATTTTTTTCCTTATTTCATTGTTGGCATTACGAATTCCGCATTTGAACGGACACCCGAAGGCCATCTAGATGTTACTGTTTTAAGTTTCGTATAAAATTTTATTCCTTCCATGCCATGCATTCCACTATCTCCAAATAAAGACCTTTTCCATCCACCAAAACTATGAAATGCCATAGGGACAGGAATTGGTACATTTATCCCTACCATTCCTATTTGGATTTTACTTGCAAAAGTTCTACCTGCATCACCGTCTCTTGTGTAGATGCTAACACCATTTCCATATTCATGATCGTTAATTAATTTTGCTGCCTCCTCAAAAGTTTTAACTCTAACTACAGATAAAACTGGACCAAATATTTCTTCTTTATAAATTCTCATATCTTTATTTACATGATCAAATAAACAACCACCTATATAAAATCCGTTTTCATATCCTTGAAGTTTTAAATTTCTTCCATCAACCACTAGCTTAGCACCTTCTTCAACACCTAGATCAACATAACTTTTTACTTTTTCTAAATGTTCTTTTGTAACCAAAGGACCCATCTCAGATGTTTTATCCATGCCTGGGCCTACTTTTAAAGCTTCTGCTTTTTTTGACAGTCTAGATACAAGTTCATCTCCAATATCTCCTACTGCAACTGCAACGGATTGAGCCATACACCTTTCTCCAGCAGAACCATAAGCTGCACCCATTAAACCATTTACTGCACCATCTAAATCACAATCAGGCATAACAACTAAATGATTTTTTGCTCCACCTAGTGCTTGAACTCTTTTTTCATTTTTTGCTGAATTTTCATAAATGTATTTTGCAATTGGTGTTGATCCAACAAAACTTACAGCTTTAATATCTTTATTTTCTAAGATTGCATCGACAGCTTCTTTATCTCCATTTACTACATTAAATACTCCATCTGGAAGACCAGCTTCAGAAAGTAATTCAGCTAATCTTAAAGGACAAGATGGATCTTTTTCTGAGGGTTTAAGAATAAAAGTATTTCCACAAGCTATAGCGATAGGAAACATCCACATTGGTACCATAGCAGGAAAATTAAATGGAGTAATTCCTGCAACCACTCCAAGTGGCTGCCTCATAGAATAGCTATCAACATCTGTACCCACATTTTCAGAGTATTCACCTTTTAACAAATGTGGAATTCCACAAGCAAATTCTACTACTTCGAGACCTCGTGTTAAGGAGCCCCTTGCATCTTCGTAAACTTTTCCATGTTCTGAAACAATTAATTTTGTAAGTTCTTCAGAATTTTTTTCAATTAACTCTTTAAATTTAAATATCACTCTTGCTCTTTGAAGAGGTGGTTTTAACGACCAAGTTTCAAAAGCTTTTTTAGCAACTTCAACTGCCTGATCTAAGTCAGATTTTGAGGCAAGTCTTACTTCTGACTCCTGTTCTCCAGTTGCAGGATTATAGACTTTACCCTTTTTATCTAATGAACCAGGGATAATCTTTCCCCCAACAAAGTGCTCTATTAATTTCATGAATACGGTCTTTTAAATCAAAAAAGCTTGTTAGTCTATTTAAACATTAGCTGTAGCAATCATTTTTTTTAATTCAGCAATTGCTTTTGCTGGATTTAAGCCTTTTGGACAAGCATTAGTACAGTTTAGGATGGTATGACATCTATAAAGTTTTAGTTCATCTGCAACTTTTTTTAATCTTACTTCTCTTTCTTCATCCCTGCTATCAATGATCCATCTATAGGCTTGAAGAAGAACTGCAGGACCTAAGTATTTATCTCCATTCCACCAATAACTAGGGCAAGATGTTGAACAACATGCACACATGATACATTCATAGGCACCATCAAGTTTAGCTCTCTCTTCTTTTGATTGTGTTATTTCAGTTTTTTCTTTCATTGAATTATTTTTTAACCAAGGTTCAATTGATTGATATTGTTTGTAAAGCCCGTCTAAGTCACCAATCAAATCTCTTTTAACTTTTAAGTGTGGCAAAGGATAAATATCTATATCACCATCAATTTCTGCATGAGGGGTAGTACATGCAAGGCCATTTTTACCTCCCATGTTCATAGCACAAGATCCGCAAACTCCATGTGCACATGATCTTCGGTAAGCTAATGTTGGATCAATTTCATTCTTAATTTTATTAAGTATATCTAAAACTTTTGAGGGACAATTATCCATATCTACTTCATATGTATCTAGTCTAGGGTTTTCTTCTGTAGAAGGATCCCATCTATAGACATTAACTTTTCTTATATTTTTTGAACCAGTCTTGTCTTGATAATATTTACCTTTAGTAACTTCAGAATTTTTAGGTAAATTTATTTGAACCATTAATACACTCTTTCTTGTGGTGGAAAGTATTGTACTTCATTAGTTAAAGTTGATTTGTGTACTTCTCTATAACTTATTTTTGTATGCTTACCATCACACCAAGCTAGTGTATGTTGCATAAATTTTTCATCGTCTCTTTTTGGGAAATCATCTCTTGCATGAGCTCCTCTACTTTCTTTTCTATGATATGCAGAGTCTACTGTTGTTATAGCCTGCCTTATAAGATTGTCGAATTCTAAAGTTTCTACTAAATCAGTGTTAAATATTAAAGATCTGTCTTTGACTGAAATAGAATCCATTCCATCATATGTTTTTCTAATTTCATCAACTCCTTCTTTAAGATTTTTTTCAGTTCTAAAAACTGCACATTTAGATTGCATAGTCTTTTGCATAGCAAGTCTTAGATCTGCTGTACTGTTATCGCCTTTTGCATTTCTAAGCTTATCAAACCTATCCAAACATTTTTGAGTTTCAGACTCTTTAATTTCTTCATGGGGTGTTCCTGGTTTAACTAATTCAGCAGCTCTTTTTGCAGCCGCTCTACCAAACACAACCAGATCAATAAGAGAATTAGACCCTAATCTATTAGCTCCATGAACTGAAACACATGCCGCCTCACCAATCGCCATCAATCCAGGAACAGTTTTTTCAGAACCATTCACTGTCAGAACTTCTCCTTTATAATTTGTTGGAATACCACCCATATTATAGTGAACAGTTGGTACAACTGGAATTGGTTCTTTAGTAACATCAACATTTGCAAATAATCTTGCAGCATCAGTAATTCCAGGCAATCTGCTTTCAATAATTTCTTTATCTAAATGACTTAAGTTAAGATGAACGTGATCTTGATCTTTGCCAACTCCTCTTCCTTCATTAATTTCAATTGACATTGACCTGCTTACTACGTCTCTTGATGCTAGATCTTTTGCGTTAGGCGCATATCTTTCCATAAATCTCTCACCTTTTGAATTTGTAAGGTAGCCCCCTTCACCTCTAGCTCCTTCTGTTATCAAAGTACCATGACCATATATTCCTGTTGGATGAAATTGTACAAACTCCATATCTTGCAAAGGAAGTCCAGCTCTTAACACCATTGCATTTCCATCACCAGTACATGTGTGAGCTGATGTTGCTGAGTAGTAAACCTTTCCGTAACCTCCTGTTGCAACAATTACTGTATGTGCTCTAAATCTATGAATTGTTCCATCATTTAAATTCCATGCTATTAGTCCTTTGCACTCACCATCTTTCATCAACAAATCTAAAGCAAAATATTCTATAAAAAATTCTGTATTATGTTTTAGGGCCTGTCCATAGAGAGTATGTAATATTGCATGACCTGTTCTATCTGCTGCCGCACAGGTTCTTTGAACTATGCCATTACCATAATTTTTAGTCATTCCACCAAAAGGTCTTTGATAAATTTTTCCCTCTTCAGTCCTGCTAAACGGAACACCGTATTTTTCTAATTCTATTACTGCTTTTGGAGCTTCTTTACATAAATACTCGATACTATCCTGATCACCTAGCCAATCTGCACCTTTGACAGTGTCATACATATGCCATCTCCAATCATCTTCACCCATATTTCCTAAAGCAGCTGAAATACCACCTTGAGCAGCAGAAGTATGGCTCCTTGTAGGAAAAACTTTTGAAATGCAGGCAGTTTTCAATCCAGCCTCACTTAAACCTACCGCAGCTCTTAAACCAGATCCACCTGCTCCAAGAACAACTACATCGTATTCATGATCAATAATTTTATAAGAACTCATTAGTTAAGATTAAATAAAAAAATAATTGTTAATAATGGAATAATTATAGCAGAAATAAATAATAGTCGGTTTGCGACATATTTGATTTTATCATCTGCTATATAATCTTCAAAAACCTCGCTAATACTTAATGCAGAAAAAAAATAAGCAAAAATAATAAATAAACTAAATAAAAATTTAGAAACTGAATTAGAAAAAAATTCTACTAATTCTGAATAATTGCTATCGAAAATTGCTATGAAATTTACTGCAAACCAAAACATTAGTGGTAATAAAATTACAGATGATATCTTTAAAAATATCCATTTTTTTGTAGCTAAATTCATATTAAATAAAATTTTTTCCTATTAAATAAATCAAAATTGTTAATAAAAATGATCCAAAAATAACCAAAAGACCAGTAATACGAGTCGTTTGTAATTCGAAACCATAACCCATGTCCATTATCAAATGTCTAATTTCACTCAACATTTGGAAACTGAAAGACCAAACCAAACCTAATGCAATAAATTTTCCTAAAATCGAATTTAACAATTTATTGATGAAACTATAATTTGTTTCACCTAAAACCAATAAAGAAACCCAAATACAAATCAGTGTTATTGCTACAATATTAATAACACCTGTTATTCGGTGAGAGATAGATACTAACGACGAAATATGCCATCTATAAATTTGTATATGAGGTGATAAAGGATTTTTATTTTCCATAAAAATTATTTTTAATCAATGTTTCTGCAATCTCTACTGCGTTTAAAGCTGCTCCTCTTAAAAGATTATCTGATACAATCCACATATTTAAACCATTGATTACAGTTTTATCTTCCCTAATTCTTGAAATAAATGTTTCATCTTTTCCTTCAGCCTCTAAAGGAGTTGAATAGCCACCATCGGCTCGTTCATCAATTACTTTACATCCTTCAAAATTATTTAGAGCATCTCTTACTTTTTCTAAAGTAAATGATTTTTCAAATTCTATGTTAACTGACTCTGAGTGAGAAACTAACACTGGCAATCTTACACATGTGGCTGTTAAATCTATATCATTATCTAAAATCTTTTTTGTTTCATTAGTCATTTTAAGCTCTTCTTTAGTATAGCCATCATCTGCAAATACATCTATGTGAGGAATTGCATTAAAAGCAATCTGTTTCGTAAAATTTTTAGACTCAATTTTATTATTTTCTAAAGCTTGTTTTGTTTGTTCTATTAACTCATCCATTGGAGCCTTGCCTCCACCTGAAACTGATTGATATGTTGAAACAACTATTCTTTTAATTTTAAACAAATCATGCAACGGCTTTAATGCTATGACTAGTTGAGCTGTTGAGCAATTTGGATTTGCAATAATATTCTTCTTTATATCATTTAGATGGTCCGAATTTACCTGAGGTACTATTAAAGGAACATCTGGGTCCATTCTGTAAAAACTAGAATTATCAATTACCAAAGAATGCTTTGCAGCAATTTCAGCATAATTTTCTGAAATTTTTCCTCCTGCTGCAAAAAAAGTGATTTTTACTTTTGAAAAGTCAAAGGTTTCTAAATTAAGTACTTCGTACTCATTTCCATTAAAATTAATTTTAGACCCCGCACTTCTCGATGATGCCAATAAATATAAATTATCTATAGCTAGTCCCTTCTTTTCCAGAACTTCCAATATTTTTCTGCCTACATTACCAGTGGCTCCAACGATAGCTATATTCATGATTTTGTTGAAGTTTATACTAAATGAAAGGTAAATCGCAAACGTTTCCGGTGCAAATATTACCGTTTATCTCAGCTTTAACACTTTGAGACACTTCCCAATAAGGCTTTTTTATCATTGCTATGCCAATAACTTTTCCAAAATGTGGTGAATAGCATGCCGATCTTAATTCTCCAATAATATTGTTATTTTCATCTTTTAGATCAAGTGATCCCGATAAACTAATTTCTTTAGTATCAAATTTGATTCCCATTAATTTTTTTTTAATTCCTTCAGCTTTAATATTTTTTAATTTTTCCTTACCTAGAAAATTAATATCAGAATCTATATTTATAAATTTATCAAAACCACATTCATATGGATTATCCTCATTATCCATATCATTTCCAAAAGATAACAGTGCACTTTCTATTCTTTCAATTAAATTTGGGCAACCTGGTTTTACATTAAATTCTTTTCCGACATCAAATAAATGATCATATAGATCTAAACCTGATTTAGTGTTTTCTACATAAATTTCATAACCACCTTGTTTAGACCAGCCAGATTGAGCAATTAAATGTTTAGTTCCCTGAAAATCAAAATAATCAAAACCAAAAAATTTTAATTTTGTAATTTTATCTCCAAAAACTTTTTCCATTAATTTAAATGACTTTGGTCCTTGGATAGCCATAATATCCACATTTGGTTCTGTTATCTTAACATCAAATTTATTTCCAATTGCCAAACCTTTAGCAAATAATATAACGTCCGAGTCAGCAATAGAAATCCACCATCTATTTTCATTTAATCTTAAGACAACAGGATCATTAATTATACCAGCTTCATCATCTAGAATTGGACAATAATAGCATCTTCCATCTTTTGATTTAGATAAATCTCTACAAGTCATAAGTTGCACTAATTTTGCTGAGTCTTTTCCTGAAATCTCTACTTGTCTTTCCCCTGCAACATCCCAAATTTGGACATGTTCTTTTAAATGATGATAAGAATCTTCCAATGATCCAAAAGCTGCTGGTAACAGCATATGATTATAAACCGTATAAGCTGTTACACCCTGTTTTTCTATTCTAGAAGTATAAGGTGTACTTCTAAGTCTTCTTGATTTTGCTATTGAATAGTTTTTCATTTTTGTAAAAATTCCAGCACCTTTTCTCGCATTTCAAAAGCTTTTTCAATCATAATCATATGACCACATCCATCAATTATATGGGTAGTTGAGTTATCAACCATATTTGCAAATTTTTTTCCTATCTCTATGTTAACCATTTTGTCTAATGCACCAAAGATAAACATCGTAGGACAATCAATTGTTTTTACGGCATTCGAACCATTTACATAATTGTTGCAAGCAACAAGATCTACTCCTAATATTTCACTAATATCTCTTGGAGATTGGATTATTCTTTTTATCGGGTTTCCACCTATAAATTTTTTTGAGCCTTCATAACACCACTTCATCATTAATTTAACTGCATCTGAATCACCTTTTTCTGCTAGGTCTATTAAGTCTTTATTTACAGGCATTTTATAAGATCCTCCCATAAAAACTAATTTTTTTAACCTACTCTTATATTTGTTTGAATACTCAAGCATCTCTAAACATCCTTGAGAGTGACCAACCAAAATAACTTTCTCTAATTTTAATTTAACAAATACTTTTTCTAACCAGTCGGCAATCTCTTCGATTGTATGAAGGCAAGGACCCTCAGAATTACCATGTCCAGGGAGATCAATTGACAACACATTGTAGTTTTTGCTTGAAAAAAATTGTTCAACTAAAGACCAAACAATATGTGAAAGTCCACTACCATGAAGAAAAATAATAGTTTCTTTTTTATAATCTAATTCTTGTCCAGCATTTGATGCATGAACACTTTTATTTTCTAGTTCGAATATCAAATAATTTCCTAAAACTGTTTTCTTAATTCAAACTTCTGAATTTTTCCTGTTGATGTTTTTGGTAATTCACAGAAAACAACTTTTTTAGGTACTTTAAAACCTGCTAGAGTTTCTTTGCAAAAGTCGATTAATTCTTTTTCTGTAACTGGTTTATCTTGAACCATTTCTATAAACGCACACGGAACTTCTCCCCATTTTTCATCAGGTTTTGCAACTACTGCTGCGATAGATACTGATGGATGTTTTGCAAGTGTATTTTCAATTTCAATAGATGAAATATTTTCACCTCCAGAAATAATAATATCTTTAGATCTATCTTGTATCTTAACATAACCATCTGGGTGCATAACTGCCAAATCACCAGAGTGAAACCAACCATCGGCCATTGCTTTATCAGTTGCAGCTTTATCCTTGAAATACCCTTTCATTACCACATTTCCTCTGATCATAATCTCACCAATAGTTTTTCCATCTTTTGGAACTTTAATCATTGTCTCAGGGTCCATAACGGCAACCTCCTCAGTATTTGGATATCTCACACCTTGTCTTGCTTTAATTTCATTCTGTTTATCTTCATCAAAGTCATTCCATTCATCATTCCAAGAACATTGTGTAACATGACCGTAAGTTTCTGTTAAACCATAAACATGCATTACTTCAAAACCAAGATTTTTCATTTTCTTAAAAATTATACTAGGTGGTGGAGCTCCTGCTGTTAACACATAAACCTTATTTTTAAGTTTTTTTTGATCTGTTTCTGGTGCTCCTGTAATCATATTTAATATAATTGGTGCACCGCCAAAATGAGTTACATTATAATTCTCTATTAATTCAAATATTTTTTTAACATCTATATTTCTTAGACAAATAGTTCTTCCATTCAACATTGGAATAGTCCAAGGATAACACCATCCATTACAGTGAAACATTGGAACAACAGTTAGGAAATTTAACCTATTTGGCATACTCCAAGCAACTGAACTACCAGTAGACATCAAATACGCGCCCCTATGATGATAAACAACACCTTTTGGATTACCTGTTGTTCCTGAAGTATAGCTTAGTGATATAGCTTGCCATTCATCTTCTGGCATTTTCCAATCATAATTTTCATCACCTGTATTTAAAAAATCTTCATATTCTAAGTCACCAATTTTTTCTAACTTTGACTGATCAGCATGTTTGTCATTTATGTCAATAACAACAATTTCTTTATTCAAAATTTTTAGAGCTTTTTTTACTTCTACATAAAGCTGTCTGTCAACAACCAAGACTTTGGCTTCACTATGATCTAAAATATAGGCTATAGTGTTTGCATCTAATCTGACATTGATAGTGTTTAATACACCACCAGTCATTGGAACTGAATAATGTGCCTCAAAAATTTCAGGAGTATTAAATGCTAAAAATGAAACTGTGTCCCCTTTACTAATTCCAATTTTTGATAGCGCACTCGCAAATTTTACAGCTCTTTTATAAACTTCAGTCCAAGTATATTTTCTATCTTCATAGACTATTGCTTCATAATTAGGGTAAACATCTTTAGCTCTTTCTAAAAATGTTAATGGTGTAAGAGGAATATGATTAGCTTTATTTTTATCTAAATTTGTATCGTAACTACTCATGATTAATTAAATTTAAAATTCATTATATTTGAACTTCCAGATATTGCAGATTTATAATGAAATTCAGCTCTTGGTAAAACTTTATCAAAATAAAATTTTGCTGTGTTTATTTTATCCTCATAAAATTCTTTATTAGTCTCATAATCAGAAAAACTTACTTCTAGTATCTTAATCCACGAATATCCAATCGATACATAACCAAGTGTTTTTAAATAATCATTTGCTGCTGCACTAACATCATCTTTTTCAATTTTAGTTTTATCTTCAATCCAACCAGTAAATTTATGTAAAATATCTAAGTAATAATTTAATTCCTTAGAATATGATCTCACTTTTTCATTTTTGCTATCACATTCGCTTTTAACCATTTCTAAAAATTTTTTAATAATATTTCCATTTTTGTTTGAAAGTTTTCTAAAAACTAAATCAGCTGCTTGAACTGAATTTGTGCCCTCATAAATAGGTGTAATTCTATTATCTCGATATAGCTGTTCAATTCCTTGATCTTTAGTAAATCCATATCCTCCATGAATTTGCATCGCATCACTGGTGATTTCCATTGCTAAATCTGTAAATAACGATTTAACAACTGGCGTCATTAACGAAACATAATCAGATGCTTCTTGTTTGACTTGTTCATCTGGATGATTGAGGCTTACTTCTGTTTGTTGTGAAAGCCAAAAACAAAGAGCTCTTTCTCCCTCAATTATAGATTTCATATTTAATAGAGATTTTCTAATATCCGCATGTTCAATTATAAAATCTGCTCCATTAGTAGATTTAGTATTATTTGTTTTCCCCTGTTTTCTTTCTTTAGCGTAGGTAAGTGAATTCTGATAAGCTATTTCAGATATTCCCAAACCTTGAATACCCACCAAAATTCTCTCTAAATTCATCATCGTAAACATTTGATTTAAACCTTTATTTTTTGTCCCGATTAAATATCCAGTTGCTTCATCAAAGTTTAAAACACAGGTTGCGGAACCTTTGATACCCATTTTATGCTCTACTGAGCCAGTAGATATACCGTTTCTTGCACCTATAGATCCATCTTCGTTTACAATAAATTTTGGAACAAGGAACAAGCTAATTCCTTTTGTTCCTGGAGGAGAGTCGGATGCTCTAGCTATTACTAAATGTACAATATTTTCTGTAAGATCATGGTCGCCTGAAGTAATAAATATTTTTTGCCCACTAATTTTAAAAGTACCATCTGCTTGTTCTACTGCTTTAGTTTTTAACATTCCCAAATCTGTTCCACAAACTGGTTCTGTTAAACACATTGTTCCACTCCATTTTCCTTCAACCATTTTTGGAAGATATTTATCTTTAGTCTCATCACTAGCATGATGTAATAAACAATTATAAGCACCAATTGTTAATTCACTATAAAGTTTAAAAGAAAGAGAAGTTGAGGAAAGCATTTCATCAAAAAATGCACTGACTGTTTTAGGCATTCCCTGACCACCATATTTTGGATCACATGATAACGATATCCAACCATCTTCTATATACTTTTGATAAGCTTCTTTGTAACCTGGCGGTGTTCTAACAACACCATTTTCCAATTTGGCCGGATTCTCATCTCCAGCTAATGCAAGAGGCAATAAAAGATTTTGATTTATTTTTGCTGCTTCCTCTAAAATATCTTTTACTAAATCTAAATTAACTTCATTGTATTTTTCTAGCTCATTATAATTTTTATTATCTCTTAATTTTTCAAAGAGAAACAACATGTCATCTAAAGGAGCTGTATAACTTGGCATTTGGGGACCTTAGAATAATTCTAGATTTATTGCAATTTTGAAATTATCGCATTACCCATATCTGAAGTTGATGTCTCTTTCATGCCCTCAGATAGTATATCTTTAGTTCTTAGACCATCATTTAATACATCTTGAACTGCTTTTTCTAGGCTATCTGCTTCATTATCTAGATCTAATGAATATCTTAGTGCCATAGCAAAACTCAATATTGATGCAATTGGATTAGCTATTCCTTTTCCAGCAATATCTGGGGCTGATCCATGAATAGGTTCGTACATAGCTCTCATTTGACCATCTTTGTTTTTTGCCCCTAATGATGCAGATGGAAGAAGCCCTAAAGACCCTGTAAGCATTGAAGCTTGATCTGAAAGCATGTCCCCAAATAAATTGTCAGTCACTATCACATCAAATTGTTTTGGGTTTCTCAAAAGCTGCATTGCACAATTATCAGCAAGCATATGACTCAATTCTACGTCTTTATATTCTTTATCGTGAAGCTCTTGGACTTCTTCTTTCCAGAGCTGTCCTGCTTCCATTACATTTGATTTTTCACAAGAGGTTACTTTATTTGATCTTTTTTTAGCTAAATCAAAAGCAATTCTTGCTACTCTAGTAATTTCACTAGTTGTATATGTATGAGTATTAATTCCTTTTCTCTCACCATTATCTATTGGTTTAATTCCTCTTGGTTCTCCAAAATATATTCCGCCTGTCAACTCTCTTACTATCATTATGTCTAATCCTGATACAATTTCTGGTTTTAATGTTGATGCATCAACTAATTGTTCAAAACAAATAGCTGGTCTTAAATTTGCAAATAATTTTAATTCTTTTCGAAGTTTTAATAATGCTCTTTCAGGTTTTTTTGAAAATTCTAAGTTATCCCATTTAGGACCTCCAACAGCCCCAAGCATAACTACTTCACTTTCTAAAGCTTTGTAAAACACTTCATCAGTTATAGGTGTCCCATGCTTATCATATGAACAACCACCAGCTAGATCTTCATCTATTTCAAACTCTAATGATTTGTTGTCATTAAACCATTTAATAATTTTTTTTACTTCGCCAATAACTTCAGGGCCAATACCATCACCTGGCAATAAAAGTATTTTTCTTTTTTTAACTTTAATCATTAAAAATCCATGGTTTTTTATTTTTTAGATTTGTTTCAAAGTTTTCAATTTTATCTGACTTTTTTAAAGATAGAGCAATATCATCTAATCCTTCAAGCAAACACTTTTTCTTAAATGGATCTATATCAAACTTAATTTCATTATTTCCATAAACTATTTTTTCATCATTTAAATCAATTGAAATTTCCTCTTTTCTGCCTGCATATTCTGATAATTCTTTAATTTTTTCTTCTTCTAGAATTATGGGTAAAATTCCATTTTTAAAACAATTGCTGTAAAATATATCTGCATAGCTAGAACTAATCACACAAGTTATCCCAAAATCTAGTAGTGCCCAAGGTGCATGCTCTCTAGAAGAACCACATCCAAAATTTTTACCTGCGATTAGAATTTTAGAATCATTATATGGACTCTGATTTAAAACAAAATCGCTAATTTCTTTACCTTGATCATTGTATCTCATTTCAAAGAATAAATTTTTTCCAAGTCCAGTTCTTTTAATTGTTTTTAAAAACTGTTTTGGAATAATCATGTCTGTATCAATATTTACTATAGGTAAATATGCGGGTACGCTTTTTAATGTATTGAATTTTTGCATTAGTTTTGATACTTCCTCACATCATCAAGACTTCCAGATATTGCTGCTGCTGCTGCCATACCAGGACTAACTAAATGAGTTCTGCCACCTCTTCCTTGTCGTCCTTCAAAATTTCTGTTTGAAGTAGAAGCACATCTTTCTTCAGGTTTTAATTTATCGGCATTCATTGCCAAACACATTGAACAACCTGGTTCTCTCCATTCAAATCCAGAGTTTACAAATATTTTATCTAAACCTTCTTGTTCAGCTTGCTCTTTTACCAAACCAGAGCCCGGAACAACCATTGCATTTACATGTGAAGATATTTTTTTATCTTTTAAGATTTTAGCTGCCTCTCTTAAGTCTTCTATTCTGCCGTTTGTGCAACTTCCAATAAATACCTTATCAATTTTAATATCTTTAGCAGCCATATCTGGTTTTAAACCCATATATTTTAAAGCTCTTTCAATAGAGTTCTTTTTATCCTCATCACTTTCACTTTGAGGATTAGGAACTTTATCATCTATAGTAATTACATCTTGAGGAGAAGTTCCCCAAGTAATCATTGGTAAAATTTCATCTGCATTTAAATTAAGTTCTTGATCAAAACTTGCATCCGTATCAGTTCTAAGAGTACTCCAATAGTTTAAAGCTTTTTCCCAATTATCACCTTTTGGAGACATAGGTTTTCCTTTTAAGTAGTTAAATATTTTTTCATCTGGTGCTATTAAGCCTGCTCTTGCTCCACCTTCTATTGTCATATTACAAATAGTCATTCTTTGTTCAACACTCAAAGATCTAATTAAATCACCAGCATATTCTATAACTGAACCCGTTCCACCAGCTGTTCCAATTTTTCCAATAATTTGAAGTATTACATCTTTTGATGTTACGCCTAGAGGTAATTGACCATTAACATTTATTCTAAAATTTTTTGCTTTTTTTTGAACTAATGTTTGTGTCGCTAAAACATGTTCAACTTCAGATGTTCCAATACCAAATGCTAAGGAACCAAAAGCACCGTGTGTTGCTGTATGGCTATCTCCACAAACTATTACTGTTCCAGGTTGGGTAAAACCTTGTTCGGGTCCAATTATATGGACTATCCCTTGACGCTTGTCATCCATTCCAAAAAGCTGCACTCCAAATTCTTTGCAATTAGCTTCTAATGTATCAACTTGTATTTTTGACTCCGCATCAGCTATTCCTTTTGTTCTATCTGTCGTAGGTACGTTGTGATCAGCTACAGCTAAAGTTAAATTAGGATGTCTAACTTTTCTATTTGAATTTCTTAAACCTTCAAAAGCTTGTGGACTTGTTACTTCGTGAACTAAATGTCTATCGACAAACAATAACGCCGTTCCATCATCTTGTTGATCAACCAGGTGATCATTCCAAATTTTATCGTAAAGAGTAGTGGACATTGAAAAAAAAATTATTTTTTTTCTGAAGGGCTTTCTGATTTTAGTTCTTCTTTTGAAACCTCTGTAGCTGGAGCTTCTTCTTTAGAAATCTCTGCTGCTGGTGCCGCTTCTACTGCTGGAGCTTCTTCTTTAGGAGCTTCTAAAGCTGGTGCAACGTTTTCTTCCGTTACAGTTTCAGGTTTCACATCAACATCTATCCCAATTTTTTTTCTTATTTTTTCTGCAATTCTTGCTGATTTACCAGTTCTGTCTCTTAAGTAGTAAAGTTTAGCTCTTCTTACTTTTCCTGATCTTATTACTTTAATCGAATCTATAAGTGTTCCGTATAATGGGAAAGTTCTTTCAACACCTTCTCCAAAAGAAATTTTTCTAACTGTAAAAGAAGAATTTAAATCTCTACTCTTTTTAGCAATACAAACACCTTCAAAATATTGAATTCTTTCTTTTTTACCTTCGGTAATTCTAACACCAACTTTTACTACGTCTCCTGGATAGAAATCTGGAATTTTTTTCTCTGATAGTATTTTTTTAACGTTATGTTGGTTTATTTCTTCAATTGTTTTCATGTCAGTATTTATCAAGTTAATTTTTCTTATATTTTTGCCATAAATCTGGTCTTCGGACGCGTGTTATAGCCTCAGATTGAGATAAACGCCAGTCTTTAATTTTACTGTGATCACCGGATAATAGTACCTCTGGAACAGCTTTTTCCTCCCAAATTTGAGGTTTTGTGTATTGTGGATACTCTAGTAACCCATTTTCAAAACTTTCGTCGACCCTAGAGTTTTCATTACCTAAAACTCCAGGTAAAAGTCTTAATATACTATCAATCACAACAAATGCTGCTGTTTCACCTCCTGATAAAATATAATCTCCGATACTTATCTCTTCTATATTTCGAGTAGATAATACTCTTTCATCAACACCTTCAAAATGACCACAAATAAAAGATACTGATTTCTCATTTGATAATTCTCGAGCATAATTTTGGTCAAATTTTTTACCTTTTGGAGATAAATAAATTACTTTTTCACCTTCAATTTTATTTTGATCTAAAGATTTTGCTAAGACATCTGCTTTTAAAAGCATTCCAGAACCTCCCCCATAAGGAGTATCGTCAACTGTTTTATGTTTATCTTCAGCTGCATCTCTTATGTTTACAATATTTAAGTTCCATAAATTTTTAGATAAAGCTTTTCCATATAGGCCTTTTGATAAAGGC
>CACDYK010000011.1 GCA_902556905.1 uncultured Pelagibacteraceae bacterium | reverse complement strand
CATATTAAATTCATAATAACTATAAAATCATCTTGTTAACTGTATTACGAATATGATTATTTAAAGAAATTATAGAGTTTATATTTCCTGGTTTTCTATGATTGTAAATTTTAAATTCTCTCATATTAATTAATTTTTGAAGATTATTAACTATATCAGTAAAATTGATCTTTTTTAATAAAAAAAGATTTACTAACTCGTCATTAGCTAAAACAATAATTGTTTCTAGAAGAGATTGGGTATTTTTAAGTTTTTTAATAATTTTAATTGAGGGAAATTTATTTGTATCTACTTTTTTAAAATTAAGAAAATTTAATTTCTTTATATCTAATTTATTTGTTGATAATTTGTTATCTTTGTTGTCATACAGCGAATTAAATATAGGAATTCTCATGTTGGTATCATGGGCTATTATATTTATCATACCATCATTAAATTTAGTAATGGCATGAATATATGATGATGGATGTACTAATATATCAAGTATTTCATATTTTAAATTGAATATTTTTTTTGCCTCTATAATTTCAAAAACTTTATTCATCATAGTTGCTGAATCAACAGATATTTTCTTACCCATTTTCCAATTAGGGTGATTTATAGCCTTTGAAATTTTAACATTTTTGAATTCTTTTATTGGTATATTGTTTAATGGTCCACCTGAAGCAGTTAAGAAAATTTTTTCTATATTTGAAATTTTATTACCTTTTAAGGAGTAAAAAATAGAAAAATGTTCTGAGTCAACTGGTATAAATGATGTTTTATACTTTTTTAAATCTTTCTTAATAAGATGCCAACCACAAATTATTGATTCCTTATTTGCAATTGCAATTTTTTTTGTATGTTTAATAATTTTAATAGTTGGCTCAAGACCATATATTCCTGATATTGAGCTCATCACATAATCAACTTTTTTTTTAAAAATGACATTAAAAGAATCGTAGTTGTTAAAAACTTTTATATTCCTTATTTTTTTTCTTTTGAGTTTTAAATATGATACTTTATCTGTGATTATTATATTTTTTACACCAAGAACTTTTGCTTGATTTAATATTTCTTCATAGTTTTTATTGGCTGTAAGAAGAACTACCTTAAAACTTTTTTTATTTTTTTTAATTATATCTATTAATATTTTACCAATAGATCCTGTCGAACCAAGTATCGCTAATTTTTTTTTCATTTAAAGTAATTTTAGTAAAAAATAAGAAAATGGAACAGCAAAAATAATTCCGTCTACTCTATCTAAAACTCCTCCATGACCAGGTAATAATTTACCTGTGTCTTTAAGTTTAGCTTTTCTTTTTAAAAAGGAAATGAATAAATCTCCTAATTGACTTACTAAAGAAACTAATAAAACAAACAAAAGATGTTTCAGATTAAATTCAATTTCTATATTTTCTATATTTAAAAAAAAAATTAGTGGGACAATACTTAATAAGAACGAACCTATAGTACCTGATATTGTTTTATTTGGGCTAATTTTTGTTAATTTTTTTCCACCTATAATTTTTCCAAATATGTAACCACCAATATCAGTAAAAAAACATATGAATACGACATAAAGAAAAAAGTAGGGACCCAGTGTATTGTGTAACTTATAAGAAAAATAACAAAATATAAAAAAAACATAAAGAAAAGTTGATAAATTTAAAAAAAGAAATTTTATATTAAATTTTTTTACAGGAAACTTTTTTGAAAATTGGTTTTCTGTTAATTTTGAAAATATATTACTAGCTTCTAAACAAACTAACAAGCTTAATATTAAAATTGATAAAACAAAAATTAGTTTATTATTGAAGTTTATAATTAGCAACAATATTAACAAAAAGATTGAAGTAATAATTCTTTTTAATAAATTTTTTGTCATTAAATTTTACCAAAATTTCTTTTAATTGTTTTATATTTTTTGATTATATTGATATAATTTTTTTCATTAAATTCTGGCCATAATTTTTTTTCAAAAAAAATTTCAGTATAAGCTAATTGCCATAATAGAAAATTACTCAATCTTTTAGTATTACCAGTTCTAATAAGTATTTCAGGATCTGGAATGTTCTTTGTTTGAAGATGTTTTCTTAAATTTTTTTCATTTATCTTATCATTATTTTTATTAATCATATTAAATGCATTTAAAATTTCAAATTTTGAACCATAATTTAATGCAAGATTAATTTGAAGTTTTGTATTTTTTAAAGTTTTTTTTTCTGAAGATTTTAGAAGTTTGTTCAGTTTATTTGAAAAGTTTTTAACTCCAATTATTTTAAGTTTGATGTTTTGCCCGTGAAGTTCATTAATTTTATTTAATAAAAAGTTTTCTAGTAATTTGAATAAATAATTTATTTCCTTTTTTGGTCGCCTCCAATTTTCAGTAGAAAATGCATATAATGTAAGATATCTGATTTTTTGTTTTATGCTTTCTTTAATTATCTTTTCTAATGTATGAAGGCCAGCTTTATGACCTTTATTTCGAGAGTTTTTGTGTTTTAATCCCCACCTTCCATTACCATCCATTATAATGGCTACATGATTAAGCGGGTTCATCTTATATGGTCATTATTTCTTTTTCTTTTAAAGAAACCTTTTCGTCAACAATTTTGATATGATCATCTGTGATTGTTTGGACATTTTTTTCAGATGATTTTTCTTCATCTTCACCAATTTCTTTTGATTTTAAAAGTTTTTTTAATTCTTCATTTGCTTCTCTTCTTATATTTCGAATAGAGATTTTGCATTTTTCACCAATTGATTTTATTAATTTCTTTAATTCTGATCTTCGTTCTTCATTTAGCTCTGGAATTGGAAGTCTAATTAATTGTCCATCAATTTGTGGATTTAAACCTAAATCTGATTTTTTAATTGCCGCATCAACTAATGGTACATTATTTACATCCCATACTTGAATATTAATCATTCTTGGTTCGGGTGTTGTTATGCTACCCACTTGATTAATAGGCATTTGTTGACCATAAACTTCAACTTTAACCAAATCAAGCATTGCAGCATTAGCTCTTCCTGTTCTAAGTGAAGAAAGCTCTTTTAAGAATACATCTATGGCTTTATCCATTTTGATATTGTATGACTTTTCGTCGAACATTTACTCTCCGATTTTTATTCTATAAAACTCTTTTATCTTTAAATCTGCAATTGAAAGTTCTTTAACTATATCTTCTACTTTCTTTTTAGGCTCCATAACCCAAGCTTGGGATAAAAGGGAGTTTTCTTCTTTAAATTTATTCATCTTACCTAAGCTGATTTTTTTTGCAATATCGTCAGGTTTACCTGAATTTTTCAACTCCTCGGTTACTAGCTCTTGCTCTTTATCAATAACTGATTGATCTATTAAATCTGGTGAGAGTGCCAGGGGGTTTGAGGCAGCTATATGCATAGATAATTGCTTTCCAAAATTTTTAACAATATCAGAATCATCTTTTGTCTCTAAGGAAACAATAACAGCTAGTTTTGAAATATTATCTTTTACAACTGTATGTAAATAATGATTATTTACAGTACCATTATTTTCAATAGTTTTTGCTTTACCAATTGTGATTTTTTCACCTATTTTTGCGATCAAAGATACCACATTACTTTCAACAGTTTCACCATTTTTCATTTTAGAGCTTTTAAGATCATCTAAATTTGAATTTTTTTCATTATTTAGATCACTAAGTTCTTTTACAAAATTTGTAAAATCTTCATTTTTTGCAACGAAGTCAGTTTCACAATTAACTTCTATAACTGAAGTTTTGATTTCATTGCCACTTACAGCAACAACACCTTCTTTAGCGTCTCTAGACATTTTTTTTGATGCTTTTGAAATTCCTTTTATACGCAAAATCTCAATAGCTTTATCAATGTCTCCACCCGACTCTTTTATTGCAAGATTACAATCTTTAAACCCTGCACCTGTTGCTTCTCTTAACTTTTTAACATTTTCAATATCACTCATATTAATTTAAAGTCTCCTTTTTATTTTTAGAAAATTTTTGTTCTAGCTTTTCTCTGTCAATTTCTTGAACCGTTTTACCTTGAGTTGTATCTTTAGTTTCCTGATTAGCTTCTTTTTTAGGTTCTGGAGCTGGAATTGAACTCTTCGCATTATTAATAGTCTCCCTTATTAAATTACAATAAAGATCTATAGATCTACGAGCATCATCATTACCAGGTATTGGGTAATCAATGTTATCTGGATTAGAGTTACTATCAAGAATAGCAATTATAGGTATTCCTAATTTTACAGACTCTGCAATAGCTAATGATTCATAATTTGTATCAATTATAAAAACTAAATCAGGAGTTTTTTTCATTTCAGCTATTCCTCCTAATGATCTTTCAAGTTTATCTTTTTTAACACTCATTTTTAGTAATTCTTTTTTCGTAAATCCTCGATTTTCAGCAACTAAATCTGATTCATATTTTTTCATTTTTTTAATTGAGCCAGATATAGTTCCCCAGTTAGTAAGCATTCCTCCAAGCCATCTATAATTTACAAAGTACTGATCCGTTTCTTTTGCTACTTCAGCAATAGCTTCTGAAGCTTGTTTTTTAGTTGAGACAAATAAGATTTTTCCATTATTTGCAACAGTTGAATAAATTTTTTCTAATGCAACTTTAGTTAGTTCTAAAGTTTGAGTTAAATCCATTATATGGATTGAGTCTCTTTTTCCAAAAATGTATTTTTTCATTTTTGGATTCCATCTTAAGGTTTTGTGACCAAGATGAACGCCTGCTTCTAATAATTGTTGTATTGTTATGTTAGGTATTTTCATATTTATTCCCGGTTAAGCCACCACAGTAATTTCCAATTAAGGACCGGAGGTATAAAACCAACAACTGTGTGCGTGTTAATTTAATTTAGGCTCTATTTACTAATAATTCTTAAAATTAACAAGTTTTATTTAGCTTATAGTGCTTGAAATTTCTCTTTTTCTCAAAAGATTAAGTGATTTTCGATCAATATTCCTTGTATTTTTAAGTTTAAATTTTAAGGTTTTATCATCAAATACCATGTTAAAATTAACCTCGGTTTTGCCTTCTTCAACTAAAGTTTTTGAGATTGAATCTAGATTTTCGTGAGAATTAACATCAAAATACACTTTATTAATTGGGCTGTTAAATAGATCGGTCAAAGATCCTATTTTTTGAACATTAATTCTTTTAAATCTATTTTCATCATTTGATATGCTTTTAACTAGAGTTAATAATAAAGAACTGCCTTCTTTTAAAATTTCACGGTTTAATTCTAAAATATCAGAGAAAATAAATATTTCAAAAACACTACTTAAATCAGTTAACTTTAATACAGCATAAGAATTCCCTTTTGCTGTTTTTCTTTCTTGAACTTTTAGCAAAGTGGCTGCAATATTTGCATCTTTTATTTCATCACTAGTATTAAAATTTATGTAATCAATAATTTTATAATCATCAAAAATTTCAGTAAATTGGTTTAATGGATGATCTGATATAAAAAATCCAACTGCTTCAAATTCTTTAGATAAACGTTCTTCAAATTTCCAATCTTCTATTTCATTAATAATATTATTTTGAGAATTTTCTTCTTCAGAAAATAAATCTATTTGATTTGCTGACTTATTTTCGAATATATTTTTAGTTTTTAGAATAAAGTTGGGTATTGAGTCGAAAAGTGATTGTCTATTTTTGTTTAAATTATCAAAAGCTCCAGCTTTAACCAAGCCTTCTAATTGAAGTTTGTTCATATCCTTTGGGTTAACTCTATTTAAAAAATCATTTATAGATTGAAATTTTCCATTTTGAGATCTTTCCTTTACAACATTTGAGATAGCTTCATATCCTACAGCTTTTATACCTCCTAAAGCATAATAAAATTTATTATCTATTGTTCTAAAATCAGCAAAACACTCATTAATATCTGGTCTTTTAATTTCAATATTTAACCTTTTTAATTCCTCATAAAATTCACTTAACTTATTTTGATTTGAAATATCCATAGTCATTGATGCTGCAATAAATTCTTTAGGATAATAAGTTTTTAGGAAAGCAGTTTGATAAGAAATTATCGCATAAGCTGCTGCATGACTTTTATTAAAACCATATTCAGCAAAAGGTTCAATTTTTAAAAATATTCCTGCAGCAACATCTTTCGCTATTCCATTTTTTAATGCTCCAGCAATAAAACCTTGTTTTTGTTTTTCTAACTCTGCTCTTTTCTTTTTTCCCATTGCTCTTCTAAGAAGATCAGCTTGTCCAGCTGTAAAACCAGATAATTTCTGAGCTATTTGCATTACTTGTTCTTGGTAAATGATTACGCCATACGTAGGTTTTAAAATATCTTCTAATAAAGGGTGAAGATAATCTGGAGTTTGTCTTCCATGTTTACAATCGTTATAGGTTGGAATATTGCTCATTGGTCCTGGTCTATAAAGAGCAACTAAAGCAATAATATCCTCAATATGATTAGGTTTCATTTGAACCAGTGCTTCTCTCATTCCAGCACTCTCAACCTGGAATAATCCAACCGTGTTACCACTTGATAATACATCAAACACTTTTTGATCTTCATAACAAATATTTTCTATGTCAAAATCTTTATCAATTTTTTTGACTAATTTTTGAGTATTATTGATTACAGTTAATGTTTTTAATCCTAAGAAATCAAATTTTACAAGACCTGCATTTTCTGCTGAATACATGTCAAACTGAGTAGATGGTAATAACAAATTTGCTGAAACATCTTTATAAAGTGGAACAATTTCAGTAAGTTTTTTATCGGCTATAACAACACCAGCAGCATGTGTTGCAACGTTACGATTTAAACCTTCAAGTTTTAAAGAAAGTTCAGTTAATTTTTTTACTCTAGAATCTTCATTTACAAGTTTTTGTAATCTTGGCTCACCTGCTATACATTGAGATAAACTTTGTGGTCTAGAAGGATCAAATGGTATCATTTTTGAAATACTATCAACAAAACCATAAGGTAAACCTAATACTCTTCCTACGTCTCTTATTACCATTCTTGCTTTTAATTTTCCAAAGGTAATAATATGAGCGACACTATCTTGATATTTTTTTGTCAAATATTCAAAAACAAGATCTCTCTTATCCTCACAAAAATCTATATCAAAGTCTGGCATTGAAATACGGTCAGGATTTAAAAATCTTTCAAAAATTAAATTAAATTTGATTGGGTCAACATCAGTAATTGAAAGACACCAAGCAACAAGTGATCCAGCACCAGAGCCTCTACCAGGGCCAACAGGTATATCATTATTTTTTGCCCATTTAATATAATCAGAGACAATAAGAAAATAACTAGAATATTTCATTTGTATTATTATTGATAACTCATGATCCAATCTATCCTTGTAGTCTAGGTATGTTTTATTATTTTCAAGATCATCTGTCTTAATACCAAAAACTTTATTAAATTTAATTTTTAAACCATGCAAAGAATCTTTTGTTAAAACGTCATCAGCGTTTCCCCCCTTTTCAGAACTTATATTTGGTAAAACTGGGTTTGAAAATAGTGGCCTAAAATTACATCTTAAAGGAAAATTGTAATTATTTTCTAAAGCTTCCGGTAAATCTGCAAATAATTCTGTCATTTCCGAATTATTTTTATAATAGTGTTGATCACTTAATCTTATTCTTGATTTTTCATTAACATAAGTTTTATTCCCGATACATATCAATGCATCATGTGCTTCATGCATATCTTTATCAAGATAAAAAACTTCATTTGTTGCAATTATTGGGATTTCTAATTCTAATGATTTATTTAAATTAAATTTTTCAAAACCTAATTCATTCTGATCATTATGTCTTTGTATTTCAATATAAAATCGATCACCAAAGTTTAATTTTATTTTTTTATATAATTCTGAAATTTCACTAAATTTTCCTTTATTAAATAGTTCACCAAATAATCCAAAAATAGTTCCTGAAAAAACAGCAACACCAGTATTGTCATCTAATAATTCATTAAAATCTATGTGTGGATCTGATAATTTATTGTTTTCAAGGAATGAAGTTGATGATAACTTGATAACTCTTTTATAGCCTTCCTCATTAAGAGCAAACAGAGGTAATAAACCAATACAATCACCATATTTAAAATTTATTTGAGTACCAATAATTGGTTGTGTCCCAACTTTAGAAATTTTTTCAGCAAATTCTAATGCTCCACATAAATTAGAGGTATCACATAGAGCTAATGATCTTATTTTATTTGATTTTGAAAAATCTTGTAAATCATCTATTTTTATAGCACCTTCGCAAATAGAGTATTGAGAATGTATTTTTAGATGGTTAAAACTTTGGTTAGAAGACTCAGGCATTAATAGTTTTTACACTACCATTTGCCATCTCCAAAAGGCAATCTGCCTTATTGGCAAAAAATCTATTATGGGTTGCAAATATAATAAGTCTATTAGGTTTTTTTTGATTATTTAAAAGTTGAAATATTTCTTTTGCAGTATCTAAATCTAAACTTCCAGTAGGTTCATCAGCAAGAATTATATCTGGATCATTAATAATTGCTCTAGCTATAGCTACACGTTGACATTCACCACCAGATAGTTGGGAAGGAAAATGATTTGACCTATTTGATAAACCTATTTTTCTTAATAAAACTTTTGCTTTTTTTACAGCTTGGTCTTTATTATTTATAGATAAATTTGCTAAATAAATATTTTCTAATGCTGTAAAATCAGGAAGTAAATTATTTTGCTGATAAACTATACCAATATTTTTAGCTCTAAAGATATCATTTTTTTTGTTATTAGTGAAATTAATATTATCATCATTAAATTTAATAGATCCATAAGTAGGTCTGTCTATTAAAGATATCAAATTTAGTAATGTCGATTTTCCAGACCCAGAAGGACCCATTAATGCATAAGTTTTTCCTTTATTAAAATCATATGATAGATCTTTTAAAACTTTAATTTTCTTTTCATTGTTAAAATGCTTAGAAATATTTTCTAATCTTAAAAAATTATTCATATTTTAATGCTTTAATTGGATCTAAATTAGCAGCTTTAAATGCTGGAAATATAGAAACAATAATTGTTATTAATATTGAACAGAATGCTATTAACAAAATTGACGTAGGATTAATTTCTGAAGGCATAGTACTTAAAAAATAAATTTCTTCAGGAAATAAACTAACGTTAAAAGTTGAACTTAAAAATTGCCTAAAATTCTCTATATATAAAGAAAAAGTAACTCCTAAAAAAATTCCAAAAATAGTAGCTGATGTTCCAATTATCACACCAATTAAAAAAAATATTTTAATAATTGATTTATTTAAAACACCAATTGATTTTAAAATAGCAATATCTCTTGTTTTATTTTTAACTAAAATTGTCAATCCAGATATAATATTAAATGCAGCAACAATAATTATTAAAGATAATATTATAAACATCACATTTCTTTCAACCTTTAGTGCTGAAAACAAAGAACTATTCATGTCTGCCCATGTATAAATAAATTCTTCATCAAAAATTTTTTGAATTATTTGTTTTTGTGGGTCTATATTTTTAGGATCAATTAAATATATTTCTAAGTTTCTATCTTTTTGATCAAAGCCAAAAAAATCATCTAATGTATCTAAATTAATAAGAGCTATATTGTTATCAAAATCTGCTAATCCACTATTAAAAATTGAAGTTATTTCAAAAGTCTTTTGTTTTGGCATACTACCAATAATAGTTTCAACTCCTGAAGGCGACATAATAGTAATTTTATCTTTAATTTTAAGACCTAAACTAAAACTTAGTTCGTTACCTATAGATATAGAATCTTTATCTAATTTAGAATTATCACCTTTGAATTTATCATTTTTAATTATTGTTAAATTAGAAAATTCTTTAGCTTGATATCCTCTTAAAACTATTCCTTTTGAGGTATTGTTTTTTAAAATAATGGCTTCGCCAGAGTTACTAAAAATCAAATTTTTAGTAATAAGTTTTAAATTATTGTTATCTAGTTTATTTCGATCAATCCCATTTTTGTCATAAGATTTTACTGTTATATGAGGGTTAAAGCCTACTATCTTATTAATTAATTCTGTTCTAAATCCATTCATAACGGACATAACAATTATTAAAACAGCAACACCAAGACTAATACCTATAAAGGAAAAAATTGATATAACATTTAAAAAGCCATCTTTTTTTCTAGCTTTTAAAAATCTAAAAGTAATTTCTTTTTCTAACGTAGAAATCAATTTGAAGCTTTTTGTTTTTTTATAATTTCTATTATTTTATCTAAACTTAAATTCTGAGTTTCACCACCTGTTTCTTTAAATTCAAGAAGATCACCCTCAGATTTTTTTCCAATAATAATTTGATACGGAGCTCCAATTAAATTCATCTTTTTTATTTTAGATGAATAGTTTTCATCAGTATCATCAATAATTGCTTCAATATTATTTTTTATTAGTTCAGAATTTATATTATTTGATTTTTCTAAAGCGGTAGTATCATTCTTATTTATCATAGGTATTAAAGCAATGTCATATGGAGCAACAGACAATGGCCATTTCATGATTTCGTTTTTATCATCATATTTAGCCTCAATTATTGCCCCTACTAACCTCGATACACCAATACCGTAAGAGCCCATTTTAACAAAATCCTTTTTTCCACCTGGAAGATCAACTGCAGCATCCATAGATTTTGAATATTTGTCACCAAAATAAAATATATGACCTACTTCAATACCTTTTGTAATCAATCTATTTTCTTCTGAAACCATTTTTTCGAATTCATCTTTATTAAATTTTTCATCTGTTACTGAATAAAACTGCTCATATTTTTTACGCATTTGTTCTAAGGATGATTTTTCCAAATTAGTACCTTCGCTAGTTAAATCAAAAATTCTTTTGTCAGTAAAAATTTTACTTTCACCTGTATCAGCCAAAATTATAAACTCATGAGATAAATTCCCTCCAATAGGACCTGTGTCAGCAGCCATTGGAATAGCTGTTAATGATAATCTTTTGAAAGTTCTTAAGTACGATAAGAAAAATTTATTATAAGAATAAAATGCATCTTCATCTGTAACATCAAATGAATATGCATCTTTCATATAAAATTCCCTTCCTCTCATGATTCCAAATCGAGGTCTTATCTCATCTCTAAATTTCCATTGTATGTGATATAAAAGCTGAGGTAATGATTTATAAGATTTAAATGAGGATCTAAAAATTTCAGTTACTTGTTCTTCGTTAGTTGGTCCGTAAAGCATTTCTCTATCTTGACGATCTTTAATTCTGAGCATTTCCTCTCCATAATCATCGTACCTTCCACTCTCTTTCCAAATTTCACTTGATTGAATTGTAGGCATTAAGATTTCTTGTGCACCAATTTTGTCTTGTTCTTGTCTTACAATAGCTTCGATTTTTTTCATCACTTTAAATCCAAGAGGTAACCAAGAATAAATACCTGCAGAAGCTTGTTTGATCATTCCTACTCTCAACATTAATTGATGAGATTTAATTTTTGCCTCTGAAGGATTGTTCTTTAAAATTGGAATAAAAGATTTTGATAAAAGCATCTTAGTTAATAATATTTCTTAAATTTAAATATTCAAATTTTATTAATAGATAAATTATTATAAAAATAACAGTGGTTATTCCTGTGCAATAAAGGAATTTTTTTAACATTTTTGGGTTTTCAGGTGATCCAGGGTCCTCGCCATCAATTTTAACTGTTTTTGTTCTGTTTACATCAATAGGCAAGATAGCAAAAAAAACTATCCACCAAATGATTATGTAGATTATTGCTAAGCCTGTGATGCTCATTAAATTCTTACTAAGTTAATATTTGTGAAAGGTTTTTTTCCAGTTTTTTCTTTTGAAAATTTTCTACACGCTATCTTAAGAGCATCTATTAAATTATGTTCTTGTTGTTTACTTTCCAATCTAAAAGTTCTTGTAATCTCTTCAATTGCATCCTCTAGTCCATAAACAAACTCTTCAGTATCCTTAACAGGAATACCTCTAAAAGTTAAAACTGGTCTTTTATGAATGTTGCCTTTTGCAGTAATTAATATAGTAGCCTCAATATATCCATTGGCACTTAAATTTTTTCTATCTTTAATCGATTGAGCATCTTCTACTACACTAACATTTCCATCTATATAAAGCCTACCACTTGGTGCTTTATCATATACCTCAGGTTTGCCTGGATATAACTTAACAATATCACCGTTTTCTACTTGGACAGGGTTTGGTACATTCATTTCTTTAGCAAATTTTATATGCTCAATCATATGTCTGTGTTCTCCATGAACAGGGATGACACACTTCGGTTTTACCCATTCATACATTTCTTTTAGATCATCTCTATTTGGATGTCCTGAAACGTGAACAAATTCATTTTCTTCAGAAATTACTTCAATACCATCTTTAACTAATTGATTTTGTAAATTGTATAATTTTTTTTCATTACCTGGAATAATTTTAGATGAAAATATAACAGTATCATCTTTTTCTATAAAAACATCTGGATGAGTATATTTAGCTATTCTCATTAGTGCTGCCATAGGCTCTCCTTGACTACCTGTGCAAAGATAAACTATCTTTTCTCTTGCAATATTTTTTGCCTCACGAGGATCAATCGGTTCAATAACATTTTTTAAATAACCACATTGTCTTGCAGCTTTAAAAATTCTATGCATTGATCTTCCAACTAGAGAGATTTGTCGACCAGTTTTTTCAGCACAATAAAAAGCAGTTTCTAATCTAGCTACATTTGAGGCAAAAGAAGCAATAATAATTCTTTTTTTTAAACTACTCATGATATTAAGCATACTTTTTCTAACATCTAATTCTGAGCCTGCTTTACCTAAACTAAATACATTTGTTGAGTCACAAATCATCGCTAAGACACCGTCGTTTCCTATTTCTTTTAATCTATTTGAATTAATATTTTCTCCAATCAAAGGTTCTGGATCAATTTTCCAATCTCCAGTATGCAAAATTACACCAGCAGGTGTTTCGATTCTTAAACCATTTGGCTCTAAAATAGAGTGAGTTAATGTTATGTATTCAATTTTAAATGGATTTAAATCTATTGTTCCATTTAATTGAACTATCTTTAGATGGCTAGTTATATCAATGTGTTTTTCTTTAAATTTTTCTTTAATTAGAACAGCAGTAAATGGTGTAGCAAATATCTTACATTCTAGTTTTGGCCACAGATGTGCTATAGCCCCAATATGATCTTCGTGAGCATGAGTTAAAACTATTCCTAGTAGATCATCTTTTTTATCAACAATAAATCCAGGATCAGGATAAATTAAATCAATACCTGGAAGGGTATCATCAGCAAAGGTAACACCAATATCAATCATAATCCATTTCTTTTCACCTGGCTTACCATAAGCAAACAAATTCATGTTCATGCCAATTTCGCCAGATCCACCTAGTGGACAAAATAATAATTCATCTTTCATGCTATTTAATTAATTTTGAAATCTTAATTAGGCCGTCAACTGTAATGTTCTTGTTGTGATTAACTTTCGTTTTAATTGATTTTTTAAATAAATCAGAAAACCCTCCTGTAATTATTACTTTAAAAGATTTTCTAGTCTCTTTCTTAATTAAATTAATAATATTGTCAATTAATCCTGCATATCCCCAAAAAAAACCTGATCTAACAGCAGAGATTGTATTATTACCTATTACATTCTTAATCTGTTTCAAATCTATTTTAGGTATAAGAGTCGCTTTATCTGAAAGTGTATTTAGAGAAAGTCTTACACCAGGAGCAATAATACCGCCTGAATAAACATTCTTTACCAAAACGTCAAAAGTAGTAGCTGTACCAAAATCTAGTATAATAAAATTATTATTATTATTTACTAAGCTAATCGCATTCGTCAATCTATCAGAACCAACTTGTTTATAGTTTGCTTTAATTTGTATTAAAGATTTTAAATTTAATTCTTTTACTTCATAACATTTAAGTTTTGTTTTTTTTGATAAAAATTTTTTAATTATACTAAATGATTTAGGCACAACACTACAAAATAGTATTTTTTTTACTTTTTTATAATCAGTAATAAAATTAATAAATAATTTATTTAGTCTAGTATAATTTATATCTGTAGTTGAAAGACTTAATTTTTTAATAATCTTATTATTAGTTGAAACTAAAAATATTTTAGTTTCAGTATTGCCTATATCTCCAAGTATATACATTGATTATTTATTAATTTTTTTATTTGATTTATACATTTTTAGTAAATTTCTTTCAAAAATTAATTTTAACTTATTCGCTACGTGTCGTTTGCTGATAGATTTACTGGTCAATTCATCCAAACTTGTTGTTGGGTAATTTCTAATTTTGGGACTTTTCTTAATATTTATACCTATACCAACAATCAAGAATTTATCACCAAATATAGTAACTATTTCTTGCAATATTCCACTTATCTTTTTTTTTTGGATTAATAAATCATTAGGTTTTTTAAATATAATATTCTTTTTATAATAATTTTTTAATAATTTTTTAATTAATAAACAGTTAATTATCGTTAATCTTGGTAAAGATAATTTGATATTTTTTAGTTCATAAAAAAAACTTACAAATAAATTACCTTTATGAGAAATCCATTTTTTACCATATTGACCCCTACCCATTGTTTGAGTGTCAGAAATAACCATTCCGTATTTTGAATTTGAACTTTTAATAATTCTTATTGCTGTGCTGTTTGTGCTTTTAACTTTTTTGAATTTAAATTGTTTAAATTTCATTAAATAATATTAATTCTTGATACAACTTCAATTAATTGACTAGGAAAAATGAAGTATAAAAGAATTAATATTGTAGAAAATGAAAGTGAGAATTTTAACCACAAACTGTGATCGCCATCATATTTTTCTTTTTCCTTATCAAAATAAATTATTTTAATAATTCTCAAATAGTAGAAAGCTGCGATAACTGTGGACAGTAATCCAACGATTGCTAAAAAGTACATTGATTGCTCAAGTACTGCTGTGAAAATATAGAATTTTGCAAAAAAACCAGCAAGAGGAGGTATTCCAGCTAACGAGAACAATATAACTAACAATGATAAAGATAATAGTGGATGATTTTTTGACAAACCTGATAAATCATCGATATCTTCGTAATATTGATTATTTCTTTTCAGCATTAATAAACATGAAAAAAATGCCAAATTCATAATTACATAAATAGTTATATACACTATTGAACTTTGAACTCCCTCATTAGACCCTGTGGCCAATCCAGCCAGTGTATAACCAATATGACCAATCGAACTATAAGCGATAAGTCTTTTAATATTTGTTTGACCTATAGCTGCAATCGCTCCAAATAGCATAGAGGCGATTGATAAGAAAATTATAATCATTTGCCATTGATCAATTAAATTTAAAAAAGGCACGTATAAAAATCTTATAAATACAGTTAATGCAGCGATCTTTGGTACCATTGTAAAAAATAATGTAACAGATGTTGGTGACCCTTCATAAACATCGGGCGCCCACATATGAAATGGTACAGCAGAAATTTTAAATGCTAGTCCAACTAAAATAAATACAATTCCAAAAGTTAATACATAATTTGTTGAATTAAGCTGATTTGAAATTACATCAAAGTTGGTTGAACCTGAAAATCCATAAATTAATGAACATCCATATAAAAGTAATCCTGATGATAAGGCGCTTAAAACAAAATATTTCAAGCCTGCTTCAGATGATTTTAATTGATCTCTATTAAAAGTTGCTAAAACATATAACGCTAAAGATTGAAGTTCTAACCCAATGTAAAATACCATTAAATCATTTGAACTAATCATTACCATCATACCTAAAACTGAACTCAAGATTAAAATGGGATATTCAATCTTAAATATCTTAAATGTTTTCAGATAATTAGATGAAATTACTAAAACTAAAAAAGCTCCAATAAGAGTAATAATCTTCATTAGTGAAGACATGTAGTCGATTACAACACTGTTATTAAATAAAGTTGCACGATTAATATTAGATGTTTCGTTTAAAGTAATAGTGGCTGTAATTAAAAGTACCAATAACGAAATATTAAAAATTAATTTTGAACTATCTTTTTTAAAAACACCTAAAACTAATAAAAACATAATTGATAGTGAAATAAAAATTTCAGATAATACTAAATTAAGATTTTCCATTTTATTTTTTTATAAGATTGGAGTTATACGTATTTATTAAATCATTAACAGAAACTTCAATTGTATTAATTAATGGATCTGGATAAAAACCAAAGAATAAAGTTGGTACAGCCAAACAAGTTAAAATAAAATATTCAGATTTATTTAAATCAACCATTTTTGTTAAATCTGTATTAATTAATTTCCCAAAAACTACTCTTTTATATAACCAAAGCATATATGCAGCTCCTAGAATTACTCCTAAGCTTGCTATAACTGCTACTAAAAAATTATCTTTGAAAGCACCCATTAAAATCAAAAACTCCCCTATAAAGCCGCTAGTTCCAGGCAAACCAAGAGCAGCTAAAGTGAATAACATGAATAAAACTGAGTATTTTGGAATGATAGTCACAATTCCACCATATGAACTAATCAGTCTTGAGTGCATACGATCATAAACAACGCCGACGCATAGAAATAATGCAGCTGATACTAAGCCGTGACTGATCATTTGTATTATACTACCTTCAATACCTTGTTGTTGGATTGTAAATATACCTAAAGTTACAAACCCCATGTGAGCAACAGAAGAATAGGCAATTAATTTTTTCATATCTTCCTGCATTAAAGCAATCAACGATGTAAATACTATTGCAATTACACTTAAGGTATAAATTAAAGGTGTAAATATTTCTGATGCAATTGGAAAAAGTCCTAAAGAAAATCTTATAAAACCATAACCAGCCATTTTAAGTAATATTGCAGCAAGTAATACGGATCCAGCAGTAGGTGCTTCGACATGAGCATCAGGTAACCAAGTATGTACAGGCCACATAGGTGTTTTAACTGCAAATGAACTAAAAAAAGCAAGCCATAAAAGATTTTGATATTTTGCGTCTATTCCAAGTTCATAAAGTTTCATCACATCTGTTGTACCTGAAATCCAATATATAGAGATAATAGCTACTAGCATTAAAACTGATCCTAATAGAGTGTATAAAAAGAATTTGAATGCTGAATAAACTCTCTTAGGGCCACCCCAAATACCAATAATTAAAAACATGGGAATTAAACCAGCTTCAAAAAATAAATAAAACACAACCAAATCAAGTGCACAAAACACTCCTATCATAAAACTTTCCATGATTAATATTGCTATTAGAAAATCTCTTAATCTAACTTTTATGGTATTATTTACAGAGATAATGCAAAGTGGAGTTATAAATGTAGTTAAGATTATAAATAAAATTGAAATTCCATCTACCCCTACTTTGTAGTTTATAAAACCATTAATCCATTCTCTATCTTCAATAAATTGAAAGCTTGAAGTAGATTGCTCAAAAGAAATCCATAAATAAATTGAAATTAAAAAATTCACTATTGTTGTGAATAAAGAAACATATTTGGCTGTTAAATTATTTCCTTCTTTATCTTTGGTAAAAAATAAAAATAAAGCACCAATAACTGGTAATAAAATTAATGAAGATAGAATTGGAAAATTCATTATTTAATAATTAAAAAGGTTAATAAAGCAGAAAACCCTAATAGCATTACAAAAGCATATTGATAAATGAAGCCACTTTGAAATTTATTAGCCTTAATTGAGCATTTTTTAATTAATGATGAAATTCCATCAGGACCAAAACCATCAATTAGTTTACCATCACAAAATTTCCACAGAAATAAGCCTATTTTTTTTGAAGGTTTAATAAAAATTACTTCATAAAGTTGGTCAAAATACCACTTATTAATTAAAAAATTGTATAAAGGCTTGTTCATATTCGCTATTTGATTTGGTAATTCTTTGTTTTTGACAAATAGATAATATGCAATTGGAATAGATAATAGCACTAAACATGGAGTTAATAGTAAAAACCAATTTGGTGGATGTTCGGTACTTAGTGGAACTAAAAATTTAATGGATTCAGCCCAAAAATGATTGTCACCTACATGACCTACAAACAAATCTTTAAATAGAAAGCCAGCAAATATTGCACCTATTGATAATATCATTAGAGGTATTAACATTACTATTGGTGACTCGTGGGTTTCTTCAATTTTAACTTCTTTATTATTATATTCACCATGGAAAGTTTTAAAAATTAATCTCCAAGAATAAATTGAAGTTAAAAAAGCAGTAAATATTCCAATTCCGGCCGCGTAGTAACCAGTAGTATTTCCTTTTAAATACGCAAATTCTATAATTGCATCCTTAGAGTAAAAGCCTGATAAAAATGGAAAACCAGTTAAAGCAAGAGTTCCTATAATCATTAATACATACGTGTAAGGTAATTTTTTCCAAACACCTCCCATATTATTAATATCTTGTTCATCTTTAAATGCATGAATTACTGATCCTGAGCCTAAAAAAAGTAGTGCTTTAAAAAATGCATGAGTGAACAAATGAAACATGGCAACATTATATGCACCTACACCAGCTGCAAAAAACATATAACCTAGTTGGCTACAAGTTGAGTATGCGATAATCTTTTTAATATCCGTTTGAACTAAGGCTACAGTTGCTGCAAAAAAAGCTGTGGTCATGCCTACAACAGTAATTAAGTTTAATATTAAAGGTGAATACTCATAGATTGGTGAGCATCTGACAACTAAGAATACTCCTGCTGTTACCATTGTTGCAGCATGAATTAATGCTGATACAGGAGTAGGTCCTTCCATTGCATCTGGCAACCAAGTATGTAGTAAAATTTGAGCTGATTTACCCATAGCACCTATGAATAATAACAAACAAATTAAATCTATTGCTTTAACCTCAAAGCCTAGAAAAGATAAATTTTTATCCACTACAGTAGGAATTTGTTGAAAAACTTCTGAGTAGTTAACAGTTCCAAATAAATAAAAAATTAAAAATATTCCTAGAGCAAAACCAAAGTCACCCACTCTATTTACAACAAACGCTTTAATTGCTGCAGCGTTAGCACTTTCTTTTTTAAACCAAAAACCAATTAAAAAATATGAACATAAACCAACTCCTTCCCAACCAAAAAATAATTGAATAAAATTGTCAGAAGTAACCAACATCAACATTGCAAATGTAAATAAAGAGAGATATGCCATGAATCTTGGCTTATGTGGATCGTGAGACATGTAGCCAATTGAATAAATGTGTACTAAAGACGAAACAGATGTAACAACAACTAACATCACAGCTGATAAAGGGTCAATTAACATTGACCAATTTACATCCAATGAGCCAGAATTAATCCAAGTCGCTATGACGATATTTTCTTCATATTGATTAACAATTACTTGATACAATACAAATACAGACAAAAGTGCTGAAATTGACACAAGAGCACTAGTCACAATTTCGGAATTTCTGTCACCAATATATTTTCCAAAAAAACCTGAAATTATTGAAGCTATAAGTGGAAGAAATAAAATTGAAATTTCCATAATTACCCTTTCAATTGATCTATTTCTTCAACTCGAATAGTTCCCGAATTTCGATAATAAACAACTATAATTGCTAAGCCTATAGCTGCCTCTGCTGCTGCAACTGTTAAAATGAATAAAGTAAAGACTTGACCCGTTAGATCTCCAAGAAAAATTGAAAATGCAACTAGGTTTATATTAACGGCAAGTAATATTAATTCTATACTCATTAATATTACAATAATATTTTTTCTATTTAGAAAAATTCCAATAATACCTATTGAAAAAATGACAGCCCCTAGTGTTAGATAGTGTCCTAAACCAATTTCAGTCATCAATTTTAACTCCTTTATTGGTTTCAACTTCTAATACTTCAACTCCTTCAGATCTTTCTCTAGATATTTGTTTTAAATAACTTTGTTTTTTAACACCCTCTCTTTTTCTAAAAGTGAGAACAATCGCACCAATCATAGCAACTAATAAAATCATACCACTTAGTTGAAATACATGAATATAGTCTGTGTATAATACTTGACCAAGTGAATGAGTGTTACTAACACTAAAGTTATTAGTTGTATTATTTATATCAAAAAGATCAGGTTTATATTTCCACCCACCTATAACAATAATCAGCTCAAAAAAAATAATTGTACTGATTATTAAACCTACAGGTATATGTTTTGAGCTTGCTTCAGATGCAAACCACTGGTTTTTTTGTTGAGCTACATTTAACATCATAACAACAAATAAAAATAAAACTGCTACCGCTCCAACATAAACAATTAACATTATCATTCCCAAAAATTCAGCACCTATCATTATAAAAAGACAAGATATACTTATGAAATCTAAAATTAAAAAAAAAACTGAATGGACAGTATTTTTAGAAACTGTAACCATAATTGCTGAGATTACGGCTATGATTGAAAATGTATAAAAAAAAATGGAATGTGCTATCATTGATTTATCTGTGTGGGTTGTCTGCTTTAATATTTGCAGCTAAAACATTCTCCCATCTATCACCATTATCTAGAAGCTTATCTTTTGTATAATATAGCTCTTCCCTTGTTTCTGTAGAAAATTCAAAATTTGGTCCTTGAACAATCGCATCAACCGGACAAGACTCCTCACATAGGCCACAATAAATGCACTTCATCATATCTATATCATATCTAGTTGTTTTTCTGCTTCCGTCAGCTCTTTCAGCAGACTCAATTGTAATTGCTTGTGCTGGACAAACAGCTTCACATAGTTTACATGCAATACATCTTTCTTCACCGTTTGGGTATCTTCTAAGCGCATGTTCACCTCTAAAACGCGGGCTTATTTTTCCTTTTTCAAACGGATAATTGATAGTTTTCTTTGATTTAAATACTTCTTTAATTGCAATGACTAAACCTCCAACAAAGTCAGTCATAAATATTGTTTTTAAAAATCTTGATAATTTCATAATTAATTTGTTGGTAAAAGATTGAAATAAAATAAATAGCTAGAAGTTAAAACCACCCAAGTTAAAGACAATGGTAAGAAAACTTTCCAACCTAGTCTCATTAGTTGATCGTATCTATATCTTGGAACAATAGCTTTAACTAGCGCAAATAAAATAAAAAGTAATAGTATTTTTAATATTAACCATATTGCACCTGGAACGAGTGTAAACGGATAGACTTCTATAGGAGACATCCATCCTCCCAAAAATAAAATAGCACCCATTGCACACATCAATAAAATATTAGCATACTCACCCAGCCAAAACATTGCATACATCATTCCAGAATATTCTGTTTGATAACCTGCTACTAATTCTGCTTCTGCCTCAGGTAAGTCAAAAGGAGGTCTGTTTGTTTCAGCTAATGCTGAAATAAAAAAAATAACAAACATTGGAAATAATGGAATTATAAACCAAAGATTTTGTTGAGCTTCAACAATATCGTTTAAATTTAATGATCCAACACATAACAATACATTAATAATTATTACTCCTATAGATACTTCATAAGATACCATTTGAGCCGCAGATCTTATCGCTCCAAGAAAAGGATATTTTGAATTCGAGGCCCAGCCTCCCATTATAATTCCATAAACACCTAAAGATGAAACTGCAAATAAATAGAGTATACCGACATTTATGTCAGCTAAAACTAGAGTTGCGCTAAACGGTATCACTGCCCAAGAAATTAAAGCTAATGTCATTGTTACTATTGGTGCTAATATAAAAATGACTTTATTTGAAGTAGATGGGATAATTATTTCTTTGAATATGTATTTTAGCGCATCTGCTAGTGATTGGAGTAATCCAAACGGTCCAACAACATTTGGTCCTTGTCTTTTTTGAACAAATGCCCAAACTCGTCGATCCAACCAAACTATCATGGCAACTGATACAAGGACTGGCACCAACAAAAATAAAATCTTATAAACCTCCAGAAAAACTATATTAATGTATTCCATTTTATCCTTCTGTTCCTGTGGATTTAAAATTTAACTTTGAATTATTGCATTCAACCATTGTTTTTGAAGATCTAGCAATTACATTAGAAAAATAATAATCTTTAACATTAACACTGAGTGACTCATTGTTAAAATCATCTAAACTGATATCTTTATTTTGATCAACAAAGCTATTCTGTTTTTCTTTTTGTAAATTAAGATAATTAATCATACTGCTTTCTAATTCATCTTTATCATTAAATAATTTTCTATTATTCATAACTTCAGCAAGCTCATTAATGATTTGCCAATCTTCTTTTGCATCTCCTGGAGGATATGAGGCTTTATAAGCTTTTTGAAGATTGCCTTCTAAATTTGTAAAAAAACCATCTTGTTCTGTATAAGCAGAACCTGGTAAAATAATGTCAGCCATTTCAGCACCTTTATCACCATGGCTACCTTGGTAAATTATGAATTCATCTTTTTTATCAAAATTTAAATTATCTTGACCTGCTAAATAAATAATATCAAATTTATGATTTTGTAAATCTTCTAATAAATTATTATGTTCATTAACTAAACCAAGATCAAAATTACCCACTGTTGCGGCATCAGAAGATAAAACATTAAATGAATTCCAATCATTATTAATTTTGTTATTTGAAACAAGAAATTCCTTGATTTTGTTAAAGAAATATTTTGAAGATTTTAAATTTAACAATGACTCTCCCAATATTATCATTGGTTTATCTGCTGCTATAATTTTTTTTGAAATTTCATGATTACCTTCAAAAATATCTTTTAATGTTTGAATTTGACCATCTAAACTTTCATACAGGAAAGTTAAATCACCTAAATCATTTAATGAAATAACTTTAGTATTATTGTTTAAAAAAGATTTTCTAATTCTTGCATTTAAAATAGTTGCTTCATATCTAGGATTTGTTCCGATTAGAAAAATTAAATCAGAATCTTCAATTCCATTAATAGAAGAATTAAACAAATAGTTTTCTCTTTTATTTATATCAACAAATCGATTATCTGATCTAGAATCATAATTTTGTATATCTAACGTTCGATCAAAAAATTCTTTAAAAATATAACTTGTTTCCATGTTTGTTAAATCACCAACAAAACCACAAACTTTTTCTTTTGAAGTATTTTCAAACTTTGATTTAATAATTTTATAAACTTCTTCCCACGAAGCTTTTTCAAATTTTCCATTATATTTAATAAAAGGTGTATCTAATCTTTGATTTAAAAGACCATCACAAGCATATCTTGTTTTATCTGAAATCCACTCTTCATTAATATCTTCGTTAATAATAGGTAATACCCTTTTTACTTCCCAGTCATAGGTATCAACTCTTATATTTGATCCAACAGCATCCATAACATCTATGGACTCGGTTTTTTTGAGCTCCCAAGGTCTTGCTTCAAATACATATGGTTTTGAAGTTAATGCTCCAACAGGACATAAATCTACTACGTTCGCAGAAAGCTCAGATTGCATTGATTGCTCTAAATACGTTGTAATTTGCATATCTTCTCCTCTGCCAATTGCGCCAATTTCTGGAACACCTGCTACTTCTGTAGCAAACCTTACACAACGCGTACAATGGATACATCTTGTCATTTGAGTTTTAATTAAAGGACCCATATTTTTTTCAGGAACAGATCTTTTATTTTCTTTGAATCTTGATTTATCTACTCCATAAAACATTGATTGATCCTGAAGATCGCATTCTCCACCTTGATCACAAACAGGACAATCTAGTGGATGGTTAGCTAGTAAAAATTCCATTACACCTTTTCTTGCTTTCTCAATAAAGGCTGTATTTGTTTTTATATTCATCCCTTCTGCTGCTGGCATTGCACAAGAAGCTACTGGTTTTGGAGATTTTTCCATTTCAACTAAACACATTCTGCAATTTCCTGCTATGGAAAGTTTTTCGTGATAACAAAACCTAGGAATTTCAACTCCTGCTTTTTCACAAGCCTGAAGAACTGTTAATCCCTCTTCAACTTCTACATCAATATCATTTACTTTAAGTTTAAGCATTTTTTTTATCCAATAAGTGTTGATCGACTAAATAAGGAATATTATTTTTTTTCTCATGAATAGGACTTAAGTTATTTCTATCTTCAATTTCTTTTTTAAAATGTCTCAACAATCCCTGTACGGGCCAAGAAGAACCTTCTCCAAATGCACATATAGTGTGGCCAGCTATTTGATTTGTCACATCACCTAACATATCAACTTCGTCTTTTGTTGCTTCACCTTTTGACATACGTTCTAACATTCTCCACATCCATCCAGATCCTTCTCTACATGGTGTACATTGACCACAACTTTCATGTTTATAAAATCTAGCAATTCTTGCCATACATTTAATGATGTCTTGATCTTTATTTATCACAACTATTCCAGCGGTACCTAGTCCACTTTTTTCAGCCATTAAAGAATCAAAATCCATAGTTAATGTTTCGCATTTTTCTTTAGGTATTAAAGGCATTGATGAACCACCAGGAATTACTGCTTGTAAGTTATCCCAACCTCCTATGACACCACCCGCATGAACTTCAATTAATTCCTTTAAAGGAATATTCATTTCTTCTTCAACATTACATGGATTATTTACATTTCCTGAAATACAAAAAATTTTAGTACCTGTATTTTTTTCTCTACCCAAAGAGGCAAACCATTGTCCACTACGTCTTAAAATTGTAGGAACTACTGCTATAGTTTCAACATTATTAATAATTGTTGGACACCCATAAAGACCTATTAAAGCTGGGAATGGTGGTTTTAATCTTGGTTGACCTTTTTTTCCCTCAATACTTTCAAGTAATGCAGTTTCCTCACCACATATATAAGCTCCAGCACCATAATGAATATAAATATCTAAGTCCCATCCTGTACCAGCTGCATTTTTACCAATTAATTTTTTTTCATAAGCTTCATCAATTGCGGATTGAAGTTTTTGGCCATCAATAAAATATTCACCTCTGATATAAATATAACAAACATGTGCTTGAACAGCGTAAGAGGCAATTAAGCAACCTTCTATTAACTTATGAGGTTCAAATCTTAAGATATCTCTATCTTTACATGTACCTGGTTCAGACTCATCTCCATTAATTACCAAATAATGAGGTCTGGATCCAACCTCTTTAGGTGCAAAAGACCATTTCAATCCAGTTGGAAATCCCGCTCCACCTCTTCCTCTTAATTGTGAAGATTTAATTTCATTAATTATCCAATCTCTTCCTTTATCTATTAATTCTTTGGTATTAACCCAATCACCTCTTTTTTGAGACGAAGAAACATCTGATCCCATATCATTGTATAGGTTTTGAAAAATTCTATCTTTGTCTTTAAGCATTTTTTAAATCCATCAATGTTTTTCTATTATTTTCAGGTTCATTATTTACACGTCCTCTATAAGATCCTGGTTTTGGTGTTTTACCACTTAAAATTTGATCTAAGATTTCTAAAGTTTTTCCTTTATCAAGATCTTCGTAATAATCATCATTAATCTGCATCATGGGTGCGTTTACACATGCCCCAAGACACTCTACTTCCATCCAAGAACAACTTTTATCAGATGATAGCTCTGATTCATTCTCGGAAATTTTTTCTTTGCATGCTTCAACTAACTTGTTGGCTCCTCTAATCATACATGGAGTAGTTGTACAAACTTGTACAAAATATTTACCAACAGGAGATAAATTATACATCGTGTAAAAAGTAGCAACTTCATAAACTTTTATGTACGGCATCTCTAAAAATTTAGCTATGTACTTCATTGCAGCTAATGGTATCCAATTATTATTTTGCTTTTGAGCTATATATAATAAAGCCATAACAGCACTTTGTTGTTTTCCTGTAGGATAATTTGAAACTATAGTTTTAGCTGCATCTAATGATGAAGAGTTAAATTCAAAAGTTTCTGGTTGATCTTTTGCTGGTCTTCTTAAACTCATCTGTCAACCTCTCCAAAAACTATATCCATAGACCCTAATACAGCAGGTACATCGGCTAACATGTGTCCTTTTATTAAATAATCCATAGCTTGAAGATGTGAAAATCCAGGTGCTCTAATTTTACATTTATATGGTTTGCTTGAACCATCAGAAATTAGATATACACCAAATTCTCCTTTGGGTGCTTCTACAGCAGTATAAATTTCATCTTTTGGAACTCTATAACCCTCTGTAAAAAGTTTAAAATGATGAATTAAAGCTTCCATAGATTGTTTAATATCTTTTTTAGGTGGGGGGCTTATTTTTCCATCTAAAGATTTAATTGGTCCTTTTTCCATTTTTGAAAGACATTGTTTAATTATAGAAACACTCTCTTTCATTTCTTCAATTCGACATAAATAACGATCATAGCAATCTCCATTTTTACCAACAGGAATTTTAAAATTTAATTGATCATAACAATCATATGGTTGTGATTTTCTTAAATCCCATGGCACACCAGATCCTCTCACCATAACGCCTGAAAATGAATAATCTAAAGCATCTTGTTTTGATACAATTCCTATATCAACATTTCTTTGTTTAAAAATTCTATTATCAGTCAGAAGACTTTCCAAATCATCAATAATTTTTGGGAATGATTCACAAAATTTTTCTATGTCATTTTCAAGTCCACTAGGAAGATCTTGATGAACTCCTCCTGCTCTAAAGTAATTTGCATGAAGTCTAGAACCTGAGGCTCTTTCGTAAAAGGTCATTAATGTCTCTCTCTCTTCAAATCCCCACAAAGAAGGTGTTAAAGCACCAACATCTAAAGCTTGTGTAGTCACATTTAAAATATGACTTAAAATTCTTCCTATTTCACAAAAAATTACTCTTATGTATTGCGCTCTAATTGGAACATCAATATTTAATATCTTTTCAACAGCTAGAGCAAAAGCATGCTCTTGGTTCATGGGAGCAACATAATCTAACCGATCAAAATAAGGAACAGCTTGCATATAAGTTTTGTTTTCAATTAACTTTTCGGTTCCTCTGTGAAGTAAACCTATGTGTGGATCAGCTTTTTCAACAACTTCTCCATCTAGTTCTAAAATTAATCTTAGAACACCATGAGCAGCCGGATGTTGAGGTCCAAAATTTAAATTTAAATTTTTAATTTTTTTTGTCATTATTGTCTATTTCTTCTTTAATATATTTTGTTCCTTCCCAAGGACTTTCGTAATCAAAGTTTCTATAATTTTGCTCTAATTTCACTGGTTCACTAATAACTTTTTTTTGTTCTTCGCTATATCTAACCTCACTATGTCCTGTTAAAGGGAAATCTTTTCTTAAAGGATGACCTTTAAAACCATAATCTGTTAATATTCTTCTAAGATCAGGATGATCTTTGAATGATACACCATACATATCAAAAACCTCTCTTTCCATCCAATTAGCTGCTGGAAAAATGGCTGTTAATGATGGGATTATTTCATTTTCATTTATAAAATAACTTAGAATAATTCTTTGATTGAACTCATGGCTTAAAAATAAATAAACCATTTTAAATCTTTGTGTATTTTCAGGATAATCTACAACCGTGACATCAATCAGTTGTCTAAATTTAGTTTCTTGATTTGTTTTTAGTAAAAGTGTTACATCTATTAGATCATCTTTATCAATCTCAATATACAACTGATTATGTTTAATTTGAGTGCTATTAATTTTAGTAGTTAACTCTGAATTTATTTTTTTTTCTAAATCTTCTAAATTATTCATGACTATCTAATAAACGAACCTTTGTTCCTTATTTTTTTTTGTAACTGAAGTATTCCGTATAACAAAGCTTCTGCGGAAGGGGGGCAACCTGGGACATAAACATCAACAGGTACAATTCGATCACAACCACGAACCACAGAGTATGAATAGTGATAGTAACCACCACCATTAGCACAACTACCCATAGATATTACGTATCTTGGTTCCGGCATTTGATCATAAACTTTCCTTAAAGCTGGTGCCATTTTATTTGTAAGAGTTCCAGCTACAATCATTACATCTGATTGTCTAGGCGATCCTCTTGGTGCAGCTCCAAATCTCTCTACATCATATCTTGGCATAGCAGTTTGCATCATCTCAACTGCACAACACGCAAGACCAAAAGTCATCCAATGTAATGAACCTGATCTAGACCAGTTTATTAAGTTGTCTAGGGAAGTTGTAATAAAACCATTCTCACTAAAATCTTTAGCAAGTTGCTTAAATTCATCTGGGACTTGATCTATTTTGTTATTCATAGTGGTTAATACTTATTCCCAATCTAAAGCACCTTTTTTCCATTCATAAATAAAACCAATAGTAAGTATGAATAAAAAAATCATCATTGAAGAAAATCCTAATATACCAATATTGCCAAGTGAGATTGCCCAAGGAAATAAAAATGCAATTTCCAAATCAAAAATAATAAACAAAATAGCAACTAAATAAAATCTAACGTCAAATTCCATTCTTGAATCTTCAAATGGTTCAAATCCACACTCATAAGCAGATAATTTTTCTGGGTCAGGTTTTTTCGGTGAAAGTATAAAATTTACAACCACAAAAACACAACTAAGCCCTAATGCTATAATTAAAAATAGTATAATTGGTAAGTAATCTTTTAAAAATTCAGATAACATTGAAGTCTATATACCAGTTTTTATCCTTTGTTGAAGAGCTGATACGTCACATTTTAATTGATATTAACAGAATAAAATAGGGAAAAGTGGCGGGAGTGAAGGGACTCGAACCCTCGACCTATCGCGTGACAGGCGATCGCTCTAACCAACTGAGCTACACCCCCACTTTTGTTATTTTGGTGGGTAGTAAAGGACTCGAACCTTTGACCCCCTCGGTGTAAACGAGATGCTCTACCAACTGAGCTAACCACCCACAAAATAAGGCTACTTATTACATCAACAGTTTAATAAAGTAAATTAATTATTATTGAATACTAGCTTGGGATTTGTCATCTTTTTTTGATATATCAACCTCAACCCACTCAGTTCTTTTAAGTTCCTTGGTTAAAGCAACTTTTAAAACTTGATCAGCATATTCAACTGGAGTAATTTTAATATCATCAATAATTTTCTTTGGCATATCAATTAAGTCTTTTTCATTTTCTTTAGGTATCAATACTTCTTTAATTCCAGCTCTGTGAGCTGCTAATAGTTTTTCTTTTAATCCACCTATTGGTAATACTTGACCAGTTAAAGTAACCTCTCCTGTCATCGCAACATCTCTTCTTACAGGAATTCCAGTTATTGATGAAACTATAGAAGTCACCATTCCAATTCCTGCTGATGGACCATCTTTTGGTGTTGCTCCTTCTGGTACATGAATATGAAAGTCTTTTTTTTCAAACAAAGGAGGTATAATTCCGTACTCTAAACATTTAGATCTTACAAAAGATTTAGCTGCTTTAACAGACTCTTGCATAACATCTCCAAGTTTTCCTGTAATTTGCATCCTACCTTTTCCTGGCATTGTTACAGTTTCAATTTTTAAAATTTCTCCACCATACTCAGTCCAAGCAAGTCCAGTAACAATTCCTACTCTATTTTCAGACTCTAATTCTCCAAATTTAAATTTAGCAATACCCAAAAAATCAGATAAATTTTTATTATTTATATTTACCTCCTTTTCTTCACCGGCAACTATCTTCTTAACAACTTTTCTTGCTAGTTTAGAAATTTCTCTTTCTAAGTTTCTAACACCAGATTCTTTTGTATAGCCTCTGATAACTTCCTTGATTATATCGTTATCTAATTTCATCTCTTTATCTTTCACACCATTATCTTTAATTTGTTTTGGTAGAAGATATTTATTAGCAATACTGATTTTTTCATCCTCTGTATAACCAGCAAGCCTGATAACTTCCATTCTATCTAAAAGTGGTGGAAGAATATTTAATGTATTAGCTGTAGTTACAAACATTACATCAGACAAGTCATAATCAACTTCTAAGTAATGATCGTTAAATGTAGTATTTTGTTCTGGGTCTAAGGCTTCTAATAAAGCTGAAGATGGATCACCCCTGTAATCATTTCCGATTTTGTCTATTTCATCTAATAAAATTAGTGGGTTTTTAGTTCCAGCTTTTTTCATCATTTGAATAATTTTTCCAGGTAACGATCCAATATAAGTTCTTCTGTGACCTCTAATCTCTGCTTCATCTCTCATACCACCAACAGACATTCTAACAAACTCTCTATTAGTTGCTTTAGCAATAGATTTTCCTAATGAAGTTTTGCCAACACCTGGAGGTCCAACTAAACATAAAATTGGTCCTTTAATTTTCTCCATTCTTTTTTGAACAGCAAGAAATTCAATTATTCTTTCTTTAACCTTTTCTAAACCAAAATGGTCTTTATCTAAAATATTTAGAGCTTTTGTTAAATCAATATCAACTTCACTTTTCTTGTGCCATGGGAGTTCAGTCATCCAATCTAAATAGTTTCGAACTACAGTTGCCTCTGCAGACATTGGGCTCATATTTTTTAATTTTTTTAATTCCTGAAGACATTTCTTTTCAACTTCTTTAGGCATTTTAGCCTTAGTAATTGCTTTATTAAGACTAGCTGTTTCATCTTTACCGTCTTCAATTTCACCGAGTTCTTTTTGAATAGCTTTTAACTGCTCATTTAAATAATATTCTCTTTGGGTTTTTTCCATTTGAGTTTTAACTCTTCCTCTAATTCTTTTTTCGACCCCTATAATACTAGTTTCATTTTCCATTATTTTGATAATTGCATTTAGTCTTTTCTTCACATCTGTTGTTTCAAAAATTTGTTGTTTCTCTGAAATAGTCGCATTTATATGAGATGCTATGTTATCTGCAATTTGAGATGGGTCTTTAAGTTGTTTAATTGTATTAATAGTTTCACTTGAAACTTTTTTATTAATAGAAGTTAATTTTTCCAATCTTCTTAAAGCAGTTGCAGCAAGCGGGTATAAATCCTCTTCTTTGGTCACAACATCATTATAGTGAGCATAGTCACAAGTTATAAACTTATCATTATCTTTAAAATCTAAAATTTTTACTCTCTTAATACCTTCTACTAGGACTTTAACAGTTCCGTCTGGAAGTTTTAAAAGTTGAAGAATACTTCCTTCACAACCATACATAAATATGTCTGTTTTTTTAGGATCATCGATTTCAGAATTCTTTTGAGTAACAAGAATTATTTTTTTATCTTTTTTCATTACCTCATTTAAAGCAGAGATAGATTTATCTCTTCCAACAAATAAAGGGATTACCATGCTTGGAAACACAACTATGTCTCTAAGCGGTAATAAAGGTAGTGTGATTTTAACGTCCATGACATTAATATGGATATTATATTTTATATTGCAATAGGTTTTTGTTAGTTATTAAGGATATTAAGCCGCTGATGGCTTATTAGACTTTGATTTACTGTCAACTTTAGCATGAACCAATATAGGCTGAGACTGTCCTTTGGCTGCTCCTGCGTCAACAATTACTTCTTCTATATTTTCTTGGCTAGGAAGGTCATACATTGTTTTTAATAATATATTTTCTAAAATAGATCTCAAACCTCTTGCGCCAGTTTTCTTCTTAATGGCTTTTTGAGCAATTTCTTTTAATGCATTTTCTTTAAAAGTTAATTTAGCTCCATCAAGTTTAAATAATTCTTGGTATTGTTTTGTTAATGAGTTCTTTGGTTCTTGCAAAATTTTAATTAATGATTTTTCGTCTAAATCTTCAAGAGTTGCTATCATAGGTAATCTTCCAATAAATTCTGGTATTAGACCAAATTTTAATAGATCCTCTGGTTCTAATGTTTTCATCCATTCACCAGTTTTTTTATCTTGAGTGTTTTTAACATCAGCACCAAAACCTATTGATGTACCTTTATCTCTTTGAGAAATAATCTTATCAAGTCCAGCAAAAGCACCTCCACAAATAAATAATATATTTGTTGTATCAACCTGTAAAAATTCTTGTTGCGGGTGCTTTCTTCCTCCTTGGGGTGGAACGCTTGCAACTGTTCCTTCCATAATTTTTAATAATGCTTGTTGAACACCTTCACCAGAAACATCTCGAGTAATTGATGGATTTTCAGATTTTCTACTAATCTTATCTACTTCATCAATATAAACAATTCCTCTTTGAGCCTTTTCAACGTTGTAATCTGATGCTTGTAATAATTTTAAAATAATATTTTCAACATCTTCTCCTACATAACCAGCTTCTGTTAATGTTGTTGCATCTGCCATTGTAAAAGGAACATCTAAAATTCTCGCTAAAGTTTGAGCCAGTAAAGTTTTACCACAACCTGTAGGTCCCACTAAAAGTATATTGGATTTTGCAAGTTCAACGTTTTTGCTAGTTTTGCTCTCATAATTTAGTCTTTTATAATGATTGTGGACAGCAACTGATAAAACTTTTTTTGCATGTGGTTGACCAATTACATAATCATCTAAAACCGAGCAAATTTCTTTCGGTGAAGGAAGTCCATCTTGATGTTTAACAAAAGTATCTTTACTTTCTTCTTTAATAATATCCATACACAACTCAACACATTCATCGCAAATGAATACTGTTGGGCCAGCTATAAGTTTTCTTACTTCATGTTGGCTCTTTCCACAAAAAGAACAGTAAAGAATATTTTTATTACTTGTTGTCATAATATTTTTTTTAACGAATCAATTATGTTACCTTATTATATTAGACTCATACTAATCAAGTTTGGATTGCATCGCATTCAATATATAGGGGTTTAAGATCTTTTTTCTACTACTTCGTCTATCAAACCAAAGTCTTTAGCAACTTCTGCTGTCATAAAGTTATCTCTCTCTAAAGCAGACTTAACCTCATCCACAGATTTACCTGTATGTTTAGAATAAATTTCGTTTAATCTTTTTTTTAATGAAGAGACTTCATTAGCATGGATTTCTATATCTGTTACTTGACCCTGAAACCCTGCTGAAGGCTGATGAACCATAACTCTTGAATTTGGAAGAGAAAATCTTTTTCCTTTTGTACCAGCTGCAAGTAAAAATGAACCCATTGAAGCTGCTTGGCCAATACATAAAGTTGAAATATCCGGCTTTACGTATTGCATAGTGTCATAAATACCTAGACCAGCAGTAACAAGTCCACCTGGACTGTTTATGTATAAATAAATTTCTTTTTTAGGATCCTCTGCTTCAAGAAATAATAATTGAGCTGTGATTAATGAGGCAACATTATCATTTATCTGACCAGTTAAAAAAATTATTCTCTCCTTTAAAAGTCTTGAATAAATATCATAGGCTCTCTCACCTTTATTAGATTGTTCAACAACCATTGGAACTAAAGTATTCATATGTTCAGATAATTTTGTTGTCATAAGTTGATTCGTATTACTTATACAACTTGAGATTACTTTTTGCTAACTTTTTTTGTTACAGGCTTAGATTTAGAAGCTTTTGATGAGGGTTTTTTTTTCTCTTTAGGTTTAGGTTCAGTTTTTTTCTTTGTTTCTTTTTTGTTATCACCTTTATCATGATCGTGATTATTTGCTTCTTTTAAAATCTTTTCTGCTTCAGCTTTAGTAATTTCTTTTTTATTTGGTTTAGCTTTTTCTTTAATTAGATTTAAAATTTTCTCTTCATAAACAGTTCCTCTTAAGCTTGCTACTGCGGAAGGATTTTTTTGATAAAAATCCATTACCATTTTTTCTTGTCCTGGCATCATTCTTAATTGTTTTTGAACTTCTGCTTGAATTTCTTGTTCAGTTACTTGTATTTTATTTTGTTCACCAAACTCGTTTAGTATTAATCCAGTTTTAATTCTAATTTTTGCTGTCTCAGTAAACTTAGCGTTATTTTTTTTAGCTTCCTGTTCTTCCATACCTTGTGAAAGAATTTTAACTTCTTCTTCAATTAAATTTTCTGGAATTTCATTTACTTTAATCTTCTCTATCTCTTTAAGAATTTGATTTTTAGATAACTGATCTAATGAATTTTTATATTCGTCATTTATTTGTTTTGATATTAGCGTCTTAAGATCATTTAAATCTTTAGCACCTAAATTTTTTGCAAAGTTATCATCAATTTTTACTTCTTCAGGATTTTTTACATTTAAAATTTTACAAACAAATTTAGCTTTTTTGTTTACTAACTCTTTTTCAGGATAATTTTCTGGCAATATGGCTTCAACTGTTTTTTCTTCATCTTTTTTGACACCAATTAACTGTTTATCAAAACCTTTTAAAAATAAATCTTTACCGAGTGTTAATTGAGTATTTTTACCTTCACTACCTTTAAACTCTTTACCGTCAACTGTTGCTTGATAATCTAATGCTACTAGATCGCCTTCTTTAGCTTTGGTTTCAGGTGATGCATCTTTAAAACTTGGCTGATTTTTTGCAATTTCTTTAATTCTTTTGTCAGTTTCGCTAGCATCAATTTTTACTAAATATTGATCATATTTAATATTTTCTATAGATTTAGTTTCAACTTTAGGAAGTTCTGTAACAGACATTACATACTCTAATTCTTTATCTTCACCATAAATCTTTAGATCAAGTTTCGGTTGGCCCGCAGGTTTAATCTTATTTTCCTCTAAAGCTTTAGTTGATGTGTCTTTTAAAACTTTATCTAAAACTTCACCAAAAACTGCTTTTCCAAATTGTCTTTTCAAAACTTCTTTTGGTACTTTTCCTGGACGAAATCCTTTTAAATTAACAGTACCTTTGATCTCTTCATACTTTTCATCCATATGAGAATTCATGGTGTCTTTATCTATAAAAACTTTAATGTCTTTATTAAGACCTTTTATGTTTTCTATTGTTACTTTCATAATCTTTTAAGTGGTAGGGCGAAAAGGACTCGAACCTTCACATCCGAAAATATTGGTTCCTAAGACCAACGCGTCTACCAATTCCGCCATCGCCCCACAAATTATGAGGTTTTATATATTATTGAAACTATTTGTCCAATGACAATTGATGAAAAAATAACTATTTATCTATCGAAATTTATATTAATTTTAAATATTATGATAATTTCACCATGTATTAGTATCTGTAAAACTGATCCATCAACAGGATATTGTTATGGTTGTGGACGAAATAATGAAGAAAAAAGAACGTGGAAACTTGAAGATACTACTGACGAATGGAAAACAAATAATTTAGTAGAAATTAAAAAAAGACTTAGTGGATGGCAATTAAAAAGCTTTAACGAGTCTTATGAGTATAAAATTAATAATGGTATGTCTCTTTTTAAAAAAAATCTTATAAAAGATTAGATTATTATAATGAACAAATTAACTTTATTAACAATTATTTATATCGTTGGAATTATAATTGGAGCACTTTTTTTTGATGTTTGGGGAGCAGAAACAACTTTCTTAAAAACTATGTCAGTATTTATATGGACAATTATTTTTTTAATTGCTCTTTTTTATATAGATAAAAAACAAAAACAATAGGTACACTATTTATTTTTTTTAGTCTTTGGTAATTCTTTTTTTTTAAAACTAAATTTATTGTTAAAAATATTACTTCTGTGTTTAGCGTAAGATTGCTTTTGAGCTTGCTTCATTGCTTTTTTTGAAGACATAATAGTTTATCTTAATATTCTATTTCAAAAGTATCAATAACTTTTAAATCTTTGTCTGTGATAACAATATCACCTGATGAAGATCCATAATTTAAGATTTCAGAAATAACGACATAATGAGTAACGAATACTAAATTTTTTTTACCATCCCAGTTTTTAATAAATTTTTTTAATTTCTTAATCTGTGGATCTTTATTTTGAGAAAATTTTGAACTAAAAAAAGAATTTAAAAAACTTTTATTTTCAAAATCATTAAATGCAATTAATGCTGTTTCTTTACATCTACACCATTCACTAGAATATATTTTATCAATCAAAATATTGTTAACCTTAAAAAAAAAACCAATTTTATTTGCTTGTTCTCTACCAGAATTGCTCAAATTACGTTGAGTGTTACAGTCATTAATATCAAAATTATCAGGATCACCTCCACCAGGGGCATAAGCATGTCTTATGAAAATTAATTTACCTCCTTGTTTTAGTTCATTTATCAAATTTTGATTTGAATCTGCTTTAATTGGTGAATTAATAGTTATAAATATTAATAATAATAATTTTACAAATTTCATTAATGTGTATTAAATTTAAAAATCTCAATAAAACAATTATTAAATGTAGAAAATGTCCAAGATTGGTAAAGTTTATAAAAAAAGTTACTACTAAAAAAAGAAAACAAAATATCAATGAAGTTTATTGGGGTAAGCCAGTAACGGGATTTGGAGACACAAGAGCTAAACTTTTAATATTAGGACTTGCTCCAGCTGCTCATGGAGGTACTAGAACTGGCAGAGCTTTTACAGGAGATAAATCTGGTGAGTTTCTATTTAAATGTTTACATAAAGCAAAAATTTCTAATCAATCAACTTCTATAAATTTAAATGATGGTCTAAAACTTAAGTCTACATATATTACTAATATTGTAAAATGTGTTCCACCAAGTGATAAACCTCTTAATAAAGAGTTAAACAATTGCTCGAAATATTTTGATCTCGAAATTTCTAATTTAATGAAATTAAAAATTATCATTACACTAGGAAAAGTTGCTTTTGACAATTGTCTAAAATTTTACAAAAAAAAATATAATCTAGATAAAAAATTTCATTTTAAACATGGTAAAACTTATAATTTACCAGGTAATGTAATATTAATGCCATCCTATCACCCTAGTCCTCGAAACGTGAACACAAATTTATTATCTCAAAAAATGATGATTGATTTATTTAGGAAAGCAAAAAAATTATCTACAGTTTAATACTGTCACAAAAATAAGGCTTAAAATTATTAAAAATTATTTCTGGAACTTTGACTGGTTTTCCATTTTCATTAACAAAAACTAAATGAACTTGAGCTTCAACAAATGTGATTTCATTATTAGTTATAATTTGGTTCATATAAAAGGAAGTTTTCGTAACTGATTTTACAAAAGATCTAATTTTTAATTCGTCTTCTAACTTTGCAGATTTTTTATATTCTATATTACATGATTTAACAATGATCTGTGCACCAAATTTATCTTTTATTTGGAGATTGCTTAATCCAATAGTTGATAAAGCTTCTGTTCTGGCTCTTTCCAAATATTTTAGGTAATTGGCATAATAGACAACACCTCCAGCATCTGTATCTTCATAATAAACTTTTACATTGTGAAAAAAATTTTCATGCATGAAAATATTGTATCAAAAAAAATAATATTTTAATACAAACTAAGATATAATTAACAAATGAAAATATATATCATTTGGTTAATTGGAGTTGTCTTATGGAACTTTGGTTTTCCAAACGCTTCTCCTATTGCAGATGTTGTGGTTGCAATTATTTTGTCTTTTTTCAGTATGGGGCTGAAGAAATGGTTAAAATTTTAATTAATCTGCTGAAAAATAAATATTTTGATAATAAGTTATTGCTTTCATCTTTGAGTTATCTGTATCTGACATGATTGCTAAACCATCTAGTTGATCTACATCCAAATTATGAAATCTTTTAAAATCCTCTTTAACATTGGCTTTTACCGTAACCCATTCATTTAAATTTTCTTGAGTTGTAGCTAAAACGTTGTCAATTGATTTTTTTGTGTAAGGACTTGGAGAATTTTCTCCAACTTTATTGTTACTAGAAAATACATAGTTAATTGCTCTATTTGATAAAGGTGTAGCTCCAGTTTTTTTTATTGCAAAAACTCTTGCTGCAAAATCATGTCCTTTTTTAGTATTTTCTTTAATGCCAGCTAAATCTTTTTCCACTTTCCAAGTGATGTTGATTATTGGTGTTTTGTTTAAATCAATTACTACTTTTTTACCTAATCCTGATGCAGCATTATCAGCGACAGCTTTCAGATAATTCCCATTTTCATTAGAACCAACCGAATATTCAGTTTTGTTGTCTGCCCCTCTCACTTTCCTAACATCTAATTCTGAAAGTTCTATTTCAGTAAATTCAAAAATATTTACCTTATCGGCAAAACTTGAGCCTGATATAATTAAGATTATAATTAATAACTTGGCTACAACTTTCATATTCAGTTAATAAGTTGATCTACCACCACTTATATCAAAAACAGCCGCTGTTGAAAAAGTGTTCTCTTCTGACGAAAGCCAGCAAATTAGAGATGTAAATTCGTGTATCTCTAAAAATCTTCCTCTTGGAACTTTTGAGAGCATTCTCTGAACATGTTCTTTGCTCATTTGATCTAAAATTCTAGTTTTTGCACCTGCTGGTGTTACAGCATTTACAGCTATATTTTTGTCAGCTAATTCTTTACCAAGTGACTTTGTAAGTCCTATAGCACCTGCTTTACCAGAACTGTAAGCACTTGCGTTAGCATTTCCATCTTTACCTGCAACAGAAGCTACATTTACTATTCGACCATAATTATTTTCAATCATGTTAGGAACTATTGCTCTGCAACAGTTAAAAGTGCCAACTAAATTAATTTGTACAATTTTATTCCACATCTCTACATCATACTCCCATAATGGTGCTGTGGGCCCTGTAATTCCAGCATTATTTATTAAAATATCAATTTTATTATGCGTTGTTATTTCTGAAACAGTTTTTTCTATTTGTGAGTAATTTGAAACATCAATAACATTATAGCTTAGATTTGAATGATTAACTTCTTTAGCAGCTGATTTAAGTAGCTCTTCATCTATATCCCATATAATAACTTTTGCTCCAGAGTTTAAAAATCTTTTTGCAATATCTAGACCAAAACCTTGTCCTCCACCAGTAATTACAGCTGTTCTGTTATTAAAATCAAATTTATTCATTAAAATTATTTTTTAGCTAAAAGATAATAAGTTATTAAAGAAATAAATGCACCTATTATCCAGGCAAAGGATTGTAAAAACATTAAATTAGGATTCCAAATTGTGGCAGCAGAAAAAATAAAACCTATAAATATTGAGTAACAACCTTTTATGTGCCATCCGTTAGAAAAATAATAAATACTACCCACTTCTGTTGAGTAAATATCTTTATTGCTAATAGATTCTGATCTAATCAAATAATAATCGGCAATCATTACCCCAAAGAGTGGGCCAAAGAAAGAAATTAAAGTGTCAACAAATGATAAAATGCCAATTTGGCTTAATATTGTTAGCCAAAAAATACCAACAAAAAAACCAATAATTGAAATTACATAGCTTGCACTTTTTAAATTTAGAGAGCTGGGCATAAAATTAATAAGCGAATATTGGGAAGGAATAAAATTAGCTATCAAATTAGTTGATGCAGATGCAACAATAATAAAAACAATAGCAATAACTGTAATAGAAGTATTGTCAAATTTACCAATTATATCGGTTGGATTAGTCAAAATTGAGCTTAAATCAAGAAATCTTAAATTCAAAAATACATCTGAACCGATAACTATAAATACAGAGAAAAAAGAAAAGATAATCAAATTAGCAATTAAACTAAAATTACCTTTTTTTAGTTCATCTTCATTTTTAACATAACGAGAAAAATCACCAAAACTAACAATTATAATTGAAAAATATGCAAAAATTGATCCAGCAACTGTCAATAACGCAAAAATATTTTCGTTATCAAAAAGATTTTTATAATCTAACAATTCTAAAAATGCTTGTGATGTAAGTTTTACATCAGTTAATAATACACCGAAAAAAAATATTATCATTCCTCCATAAACTGTAATTGCAGAATAATTAATTAATCTCTTATTAAAATTTATACCCACACTAAAAATTAAAGTTTGGAAAATGATAACAATAGTAAATGAAATCCAATCAATAATATCAATACCAAGTAAAAAAACTAAAAAAATATCATTATTTAATAAAGAACTATCAATCGAAAAAATCAAAATTCTAATCAAATATCCAAAAGCTTTAGATAAAAAGTATGTTTGAATACCAAACATAAAAATTCCAACAAGACCTCTTAATAAACCAAAATATTTTGCACCTTTAAAACCTAATGAAGAACGTAATAATACTGCAAATGGTAGGCCAAATTTCTGGGACGGCTTACCTATAAAATTAGAAAAAAGATAAACAAGAAAAGAACCCAAAATAGTTCCAAAAAATACAACAAGTGTATTTAAATCATACACGATGTATAGTGATGTAATTAAAGAAAATGCAATAACACTTTGAATATTTACACCCCAAAAACAAAACAAATCTTTCCAATTCCAAGTTTTGTAGTTAGGATTAACTGTAACTAGATCCCAATTAGAAAGCGAATATTTAACTTTTGGCTGATTCATTCTTGAATAATAAACTAATTAATTATGATACAATATCTTTTTTTTAATAATTTATAAAAAATTCCAAATGATTCATTTTTTAAAAAAAAATAGTGGATATTTTGCAATGCTACTAGCTGTAATTGGATTTGGTGCTGGGCCTCCATTCGTAACTTTAGCACTTAAAGAATTCTATATTATAGATTTATTAGCAGTAAGATTTTTTATCGCTTTTTTATTAATGGTAATCTTTTGCCTAATAATGAGGGTAGATATCTCAATAAAACAAGTTGGATTAAAACCTTTTCTAATGGGTTTGTTAAACCCTTTTTTGGTAACTTTATCTTTTCATGTTGGGCTTTTATTAACAAGTCCGGTTAATGGAGTTGCTATAATAAGTACCTTGCCTCTTATGCAGCCATTCGTTGCAAGAGTTTTTTTAAAGGAACAAATAGAAATAAAGGTAATAATTGGTGCGTTTATTACTGTAGTGGGAACTTATCTACTACTTACAAGTCAATCAAAGTCAGGAGTTGGGAACTATTGGGGTGATCTAATAATTTTTTTAGGAATTTTATGTGCATCTACTAATGAAGTTATTGGAAGACGTTTTATGCAAACAAAAGTTAATCAATTATCAGTTAACACTTTTCAGTATTTTACAGGATTTGTATTATCTTTTTTAATACTGTTTATTATTTGGCCTAACTCTAGTTTTAACTACACTTATCACCTTGAATTTACACCATCAGTCATGGCAGCTTTAACTTTATCTTTTATCACTTTTGCTGCTTACTTGTTTTATAATTATGCGCTAAGAAGAGTACCTGTTGGAAGAATTAGTTTAATGTATCCACTTACCGGACCTATTGGTGCAACTTCTGCTTGGATAGTAATTGATGCGCAAATTACCTTAAAGATTTTTATATCACTAGGTATAATACTATTGGGAACGATTGTTCCTTATATTAACAAAAAATAAAAATTAAGGTGATGGATACATTACCTCAGGTAGCCATAAAGCTATTTGAGGAAATATAATTATTAATACTAAGCCTATCACTTGAATTACCATAAACTGCATCATTCCTAGGTAAATATCTTTTAAATCCCATTCTGGAACTACCCCTTTTAAAAAATAAGCAGACAAAGCTACTGGTGGTGAGAGCCATGCGGTCTGGAGGTTAACGGCAACTAAAATTGCAAACCAAGTTAAATTAAATCCAAGTTCCTGAACTAATGGTAATAGAATAGGTAGTACTATTAATACAATTGGAACCCATTCTAAAGGCCAACCTAATAAAAAAATTACAGCCATCATGATGGCTAAAACCCAATATTTATTTATTTCTAACCCTAATAGATAATCAGTAAGTAATGATGGAGTACCTAATTTTGAAAAAACTGCTCCAAAAAAATTTGATGCAGCAACTAAAAACATTATTAAAGCTGTAATTTCTAAAGTTTTAATTAAAGCATCTTTTAAACCTTGTAACGTAAATTTTTTATAAGCTAATGCAAGAACGATAGATCCAAAAGCTCCCATACCAGCTCCTTCTGTAGGAGTTGCTAAACCAAATAAAATACTTCCAAGTGCAAAAAATACTAAAGCTGCAGGTGGTACTAATCCCATTATAAATTCATACCAAACTTTACCCATATTCTTAGGTCTCTCACTTGCTGGTAATACTGGGCCAAGTTTAGGATTTAAATAACATCTTAATGTTGTGTAGCCAGCATATAAACATGCTAACATAATTCCAGGCATAATTGCTGCTGCAAATAAATCTGTAACTGGAATTTCTAAAACTGGTCCCATTACAACTAACATGATACTTGGTGGAATTAAAATTCCTAAAGTTCCCCCAGCACAAATTAACCCTGCTGAAAGTCTTGTATCATACCCTGATCTTATCATTGTCTTACCAGCCATAATTCCTAAAATTGTAACTGAAGCACCAACTATACCTGTTGCTGCTGCAAAAATTGTTGAGACAAACATCACTGCGTAAAATAAAGCTCCTCTTGTTTTTGAAAGCATTAATTGCACAGCATTAAATAATCTTTCCATTAATCCAGCTTGCTCCATGAGGATACCCATAAATATAAAGAGCGGCACTGCGGCCAAGGTATTTTCGGTCATTATCATATTAAATTGGAGTGTCATTAGGTAAAATACTAATTTACCAAAACCCCAATAACCAAAAACAAGTCCTAGAAAGATCAATGTAAATGATATTGGAAAACCGATAAAGATTGCAAAAAGCATGCAACCAATCATTATTGCTCCGATGACTTCAGGACTAAAAATTTCCATTATGGCCACCTTCCTTTAACAAAAGCATAATAACTTTTTAAAATTTCTGAAATTCCTTGAACCAAAAGTAAAAAAGCACCAATTGGCATACAGCTTTTAAGAGGCCACATAATTGGCATCCATGTTGTATCCATTGCTCTTTGAATTCTGACTTTTCCACCTAAGCATTCCATTAAGTCTGATCTTCCACAAATTGATGTATATGCGTAATCAAAACTAACCCAGAAAAAGACTAAAAAACCTGGGAAGAAAAATAATAAGTATAAAAATAAGTCTACTTTAGCTTGATTTTTTACACTCCAATTTCGATATAAAAAATCGGCTCGAATATGTATACCTTTAGATAATGTATAAGCGGCTCCAAGCATAAATAATGCTCCAGCTAACATTCTGCTTATATCAAAAGACCAAAGAGTTGGTCTGTTAAAAAAATGTCTACCTATTACCTCATAAACCATTGCAAAAATAAGTGGTACGGTAATCCAGCAAACTATTTTGCCGGTAATAAGCATTTTTGAATCTATAAATTCTATTGTTTTAGCCATCCAAGGAGACATATCCTTAGGCATTTTAAGACTGGTTCTTCTTTCAGCTATCAGTTCATCCGTAATGTCTAACGACTCTTTTACTTTGGGTGCTGATTTTTTTTTAACCATAGTTATGAATAAAACTACTAACTTATTTTTGAACTAATTAAATAAAAAACGGGGGTCATTACAACCCCCGCTTTTATAATTTATAACTTACTGTTGACTTGCAAAAGCAGTTCCAATTGATGCATCAGATGTTTCCATTTGAGCGATAAAAGGTACTACGATTTTTGCATGTGCAGTCATGTGCTCGTATACTTCTTTAAAGAAAGCATTTTCTGCTGCATTCTTTTTAAGTGTAGCTTGAGCTGCATTCATGTACTCAGTGAAGTAATCAGCTGGAGTATCATGAAGAATTACACCATGATTTTGAGTTAAATCAATTAGTGCTTTTCCATTTTCAACTGCTCTGTTAGTGATATTTCTAGTAATCATAGCTTCAGAAGCAACTTCCATAGCATATTTTTGATGATCAGTTAGAGAATTATAAACGTCACCGTTTATGTAGATATCACCATTTACAACGTTTTGGTGTAAACCTTGTAAGTAGTAGTTTTTAAGAACTTTCTGAAAACCGAAAACAGAATCAGGCTTTGGACAACACCATTCTGCAGCATCGATTGTTCCTTTTTCAAGTGCTGGCAAGATATCACCACCTGACATAGAAACTGATGCAACACCAATGTCTTTGTAAGTTTGTCCAGGAATTCCCGGAGGAGTTCTGAATCTGTATTTTCTGAAATCAGCCATACTGTTGATCGGCTCTTTAAACCAACCTAAAGCTTCTGGACCAGATGATGCCATAACGAAACCTTTAACATTCATACCCATTTCGTCCCACATTCTGTCGTAAAGAGCTTTACCACCGTTATCAAAATACCAAGCTAACCATGATTTAGTACTTAAACCAATACCACCACCTGCAACTGGCGAACCAAATAACATCGCAGCAGGGTGATAGTTAGACCAGTAGTGAGTCCAAGCAGCACCACCATCAACAAGACCTTTGTCAACAGCTTCTAAAGTTTCTTTCATACCAACAACTTCACCTTTAGATAAAAGTTCAAATTTTAACTCACCTCGAGTTAATTTTGTTACTCTATCAGTCCACATCTTAACGATTTGTCCATCGTAAGAAGTTTTTGGAAAAGTAAGTTGGATTTTTAATGTTTTAGCAGAAGCAGATCCGATTAGAGATACTGCAAATACTAAAGCTAAAATCATTGAAGTGATTTTTTTCATTATATTTCCCTCTCGTTTTTATTTATTAAGTCTTAATAAGAAATGAAATAAACCTTAATTTTACTCAAATGTAAAACTTTTTATTCTAATTTTTTTATTTTTTACAACTTGGGATGTATTTACTAACTGTAGTATTGTTTTAATACTATCTTGTTTAGATTTATTTTAATCTTTGCCTTTTGGATCAAATGGATAATCCCAAGCATCACCGCCAATCATCTTTGAAATACCCGAATAATCTGTCTCACTGTCACCATCTTCACAAAACTTAGAAAAAATATCTAAAGCAGCTTTACCAAGCGGAGTAGATGCATCGACAGATTTCGCAGCATCTCTTGCTAAATTTAAATCTTTTTTCATCATAGCTGCTGTAAAACCTGGTCGATATTTATTGTTTGATGGAACACCTTCAGTAAGATTCGGTAATGGTGTATAATTAGTCATAGCCCAATTATTTCCTGAAGCCTCCTTAATAATAGAGTGTACTTTTTTAACATCCATTTTTAATCTTTGAGCTAACATTAAAGCTTCAGCAGATGCTATCATTGAAATTCCCAAAGACATATTGTTACAAATTTTAACACCTACACCACTCCCTTGAGCACCAGCATGTAGAATTTTTTGTCCCATTATATCAAACAACGGCTTAGCTAAAGCTACCGCTTCATCAGTTCCACCTACTAAAAAATTTAATTTTCCAGCTCTCGCACCCATCACTCCGCCTGTAACAGGAGCATCAATCATGTTAATTCCAATTTTTTTTGCTTCATTACCTAGAGCTAAAGATGTTTCAATATCAATAGTTGAACAATCAATTATCAAACAATCTTTTGGGATGCTTTTTAATATTCCATTATCTCCCAAATAAAGTGAACGAACATGTTTACCTTCTGGTAACATAGAAATCACTGTAGTTGCCCCTTCAAGTAATTCTTCCATCGAATTGATAACATTTAAACCTGACTGTTTTGCAATTTCAATTACATCTGAAGAAACATCAAAAACTTTTACATTTTGACCAGCTTTAACTAATTGGTTAGCCATCGGATTTCCCATGTTACCAACTCCAATAAAAGCAATATGATTAGACATCTATATTCGATTTCCCTCTATTAATTAATACTGTTTTACTTTGTGTAAAATGATTCATCATACTGTCAAAAGCATACTCTTTTCCCAGACCACTCATTTTAATTCCTCCATAAGAAACATTTGCTCTAGGAGCAACACATTGATTAACTTGGACAAATCCTGCTTCTATTTCATCTACAAACTGTAAAGCTCTTGATAAATCTTTAGTCCATAAAACTGCTGATAAACCAAATTGTGTGTCATTTGCACTTTTCATAACTTCATCAAAACTTTTAAATGGAATGGCACAAGCAACAGGGCCAAAAACTTCTTCTTGGCAAACTGGAGAGCTAACTGGTAATCCTGAAAGTAAGGTTGGCTCATAATAAAAGCCATCTTTATACTCTCCTCCTTTTGATTGATTTCCACCATGTAAAATCTTTGTTGAAGGATTTTTTTTTGCAATATCCATATAATAAAGTGTTCGTTTAAGCTGTTCTTCTGAGATAATTGCACCAATATCTGAATTTTCATCCAGTGCATTTCCCATTTTTAGTTTACTTAATTTTTTAACTGCTCCATCCAAAACTTTGTCATAAATTTTTTCATGTATGTAAACTCTAGAACCAGCTGTACATGCTTGTCCCTGTCTCGTGTATCTCATCCCATCTATTACTCCTGGAATTGCAATCTCTAAATCTGCATCACTCATAATAATATTTGGATTTTTTCCACCTAATTCTAAAGTAACCGGACATAATTTAGGTGCAGCTTTTAAAGCTATAATTTTTCCTACAGAAAAAGAACCTGTAAATGTTACTTTTCTAATTTTTTCATGAGTAATTAAAGGTTCACCGCATTCTTCGCCATAACCTGATATTACATTTAAAACTCCAGGAGGTAATTCTTGTTGAAGAATTTCACAAACTAGTAATGCACAAAATGGAGCTTGTTCAGCTGTTTTTAAAACGATAGTATTGCCTGCAACTATTGCAGGTGCAATTTTTGCAACAGTTAGAAATAATGGAGCGTTCCAGGGAATTATTGCACAGACAACACCAATAGGATCTTTAGTTGTATAATGTATTGTATTAGGAATATTAGGTGGGTAATTTTCTCCTTTTATTTCCCCAGCAAGACCAGCAAACATATGAGTCAATTCAATTGAAGCGGCAGTTTCAGGTTTTGCCTGAGTTCTAAGAGCGTTACCTGTATCTAAAGCTAATAAAGTTTCTATCTCATCTCTTCTTTCTTCAAGTTTTCTTGCTGCAGCAGTCATCATTTTTCCACGTTCCCGTGCAGGAATTTTTTTCCATTTTTGAAAAGCAACTTCAGCTGAACTTACTGCTGTATCTACATCAATTTTGTCACATTGAGGCGCTTCACCAATTTCTTCACCTGTGCTTGGGTTTATGACTTTAATTTTTTTAGAAGATTTTGCAGAAGTCAATTTACCATCAATTAAAACTTTATTTGACAATCTTGCTGCATTACTCAAAGCTAAATCTAAATTTTGTTTGAAGCTATCACTCATTTAATTCTCTATCTCACCTTTTCTAGTTTTAGCAGCTAACCAACCACCATCAATTTTAATCTCTGACCCATTAATAAAATCAGCATCATCGCTTGATAAAAATACTGCAGCCCCAGATATATCAGAAGGCACTCCCCATCGTCCAACAATAGTTTCTTTGCCCCATGCCTCACCATGCACTGGATCTTCGGCAAATTTTTGATTGAAAGGTGTTGAAATTAAACCTGGGCAAATAGTATTAACATTTATATTTTTTCCAGTTAAATCAACTGCTAGTGCCCTAGTTAAACCTAAGACACCTGTTTTAGCTGCAACATATGCTACTCTATCAGGTCTACCCATAAAACTGGCAATAGAACCAAAATTAACAATCTTACCTTTACCATTTTTAATCATGTGAGGAATTACTGCCTTACAACAAAGATATGGCCCAGTAAGATTTACAGAAATCATTTCGTCCCACTGTTTTTTTGTATGATCTAAAATATTATTAATATGTCTTATGCCAGCATTATTAATTAAAATATCAATTTTGCTAAATTTTTTGACAGCTTCATTTACCATATTATTTACACTAGCTTCATCAGCAACGTTCGCGTTAACTACAATCGCCTCGCCCTTATTTTCAATAATTTTTTTTTGAATATCTTCTCCACTTTTGATATCCATTTCAGCAATAACAATTTTTGCTCCTTCTTTTGCCAATTTTAAGCAAATTTCTGCTCCTATACCTTTTCCACCTCCAGTAACTATTGCAACTTTATTTTCTAATTTCATCTAAGTACCTTACTGATTGAATAA
>CACDYK010000010.1 GCA_902556905.1 uncultured Pelagibacteraceae bacterium | reverse complement strand
TTTCACCACGAGGGCATTAATGAATTTCATGAGTATTTATGCTAATATTTATAATTGAACAAGGTTAATAAGTAAAATTTTTTTAATTTATCTTTCTAGGTACTGGTTTAGTACTGGTTGTCCTATAAAATCCTATAAGAATAAATTATTTACCAAAATGGTCTTTTATTTCTTGCTCAGAAAAACCAGCTGATTTTAAGCTAGTAGCAACACCGTGTTCTTGAGGAGACAATTGGTCCATCCAAGTACCAGTTTGACTTGGTGAATCGATATGACCAGCAGCATCTTTATCAATTAAACATGGTTCAAAGCAAATTATCAAAAATTTAGTTGCGGATGGAGTTTTAGTTTCAACACCTGCAGGCAGTACTGCTTATAATCTTTCAGTTCATGGACCTATTTTAAGCTTAAATTCAAAGAAATTATCTATTGCTCCTATTAGCCCATTTAGACCAAGAAGATGGAAGGGTAAAATAGTTGGTGATAAATTAAAAATAACAATTACTAACTTAAACCCTATTAAAAGACCAATCAGTGCAGTTGCTGATAACCTAGAAGTAAGAAATGCCAAATCCATTTCTATTCAAACTAACAATAAAATTAAATTTAATCTTCTTTACGATAAAACAGAAGTTTACAAAAAAAAATTAAAATTGAACAAATAAGAAAAGAAACCAGTTAGATTGAATGAAAAAAATTAACCCAATTGCGTTAGTATTAATTGTTTTAGTTGTTGGCCTTTTAGCATTTAAAGTTATGTCATTTTTTGGTTGTTATGTTCGTATCGATGATGTTGATGCTTGCTGGAAGTTAACAGCTTGGTAATAATCAATTATTGAATGATGGTGCCCCCGCACGGATTCGAACCGCGGACCTATTGATTACAAATCAATTGCTCTACCAACTGAGCTACAAGGGCATGCGCAATAACTATTAATAATTTGTTAATTAATCAACTCTTTTTTTTTAAATAACTTAAATGGTGAAATACTATTGCTGCACTATTTGATATATTTAAACTTTCTATATCTTTGCTCATATCTATTTTAACAAAGAAATCTGCATATTTACCTGTGTGTTCTCTCATACCAAAACCTTCTGATCCAAAAAGAAGAACATTTTTTCCTTCCCATTTAATATCAGTAAAGTCCTTATTTCCTCTTGCGTCAAAACCATAAACCCAAAAATTTCTTTCTCTTAAATTTTTTAGAGTTGAATTAATATTTGATACTTGAAAAATATTTAAATGCTCCATACAACCACTTGCAGATTTGTACATAAGCTTACTATCTTTTGGAAATTGTCTTTCTTTAATAATCAATCCATCTATTTTAAATGATGCAGCACTTCTAATTAAAGAGCCAATATTTCTTGGATCAGTTACTTCATCTAAGCAAACAAAAGTACAGTTTTTTTTTTCTTTAATAAATTCTTTTAAATCAGGTTGATCTAAATGTTCAATTTCTGCAACATAGCCACCATGCATCAATTGTTCTTTGGATGTATATTTGTCTAATTCTTTTTTAGATTTAAAATAAACTTTAACATCCTCTAAAACATTTTTCCTAGGGTTTTTTCTGTGAATATTTTTTTTAGCATCCTCTGTCAAAAATACTCTTAAAACCTTTCTATCAGGATTTCTTAGGGCTTCGATAACTGCGTGTTGACCAGCGATAAAAAAAGAGGATTTATTCATAAATTTTTATCAGTTTTACACGTTTTTTTGAATATTTATCTATTAAATCACGTGTTGCATTTGAATAAATAAAATATATAAAACGCTTGTTGTTTGAAGCTTTATTGAACAGGGGACACTTCCCCAGAGGAGGGGTTCCAGAGCGGTCAAATGGGGCGGGCTGTAAACCCGTTGACTTCGGTCTTCGAAAGTTCGAATCTTTCCCCCTCCACCATTCAATAAATTTTAAGTAACATGGAGTGTTACTCTTGGGGTTGTGCGGGTGTAGTTCAATGGTAGAACGCTAGCCTTCCAAGCTGGATGTAAGGGTTCGATTCCCTTTACCCGCTCCAAGAAAAAAATTATTAATGAAAACAATAACTGAGGTAAAAAAGTAATGTCAAAAGAAAAGTTTGTTAGAAGTAAACCCCATTGTAACATTGGGACTATTGGTCATGTCGACCATGGTAAAACAACACTTACTGCAGCTATCACAATTACATTAGCTGAAGCAGGTGGAGCATCAGCAGTAGCTTATGATCAAATCGATAAAGCTCCTGAAGAAAAAGAAAGAGGAATTACAATTTCAACTGCACACGTTGAATATGAAACTGAAAAAAGACATTACGCTCACGTAGATTGTCCAGGTCATGCTGACTATGTTAAAAACATGATCACTGGTGCTGCACAAATGGATGGAGCTATCTTAGTAGTAAACGCTGCTGATGGTCCTATGCCACAAACTAGAGAGCATATTCTTTTAGGAAGACAAGTTGGAATTCCAGCAATTGTTGTTTACTTAAATAAAGTAGACCAAGTTGATGATAAAGATATGATCGAACTTGTAGAAGAAGAAATTAGAGAACTTTTAACTTCATACAAATATCCTGGAGAAACAACTCCGATTATCAAAGGTTCAGCTTTAGCAGCAGTAGAAAAAAGAGACGAAGAAATTGGAAAAAATTCAATTTTAGAATTAATGAAAGCTGTTGACGAACACATCCCACAACCAGCTAGAGATGTTGATAAACCATTCTTGATGCCTGTTGAGGATGTATTTTCAATTTCAGGAAGAGGAACAGTTGCAACTGGTAGAATTGAGTCAGGTGTAATTAAAACTGGTGAAGAAGTTGAAATCGTTGGTATTAAAGAAACTAAAAAATCAGTTTGCACTGGTGTTGAAATGTTTAGAAAACTTTTAGACTCAGGTGAGGCTGGTGATAACGTAGGAATTTTGTTGAGAGGTATAGAAAGATCTGATATCGAAAGAGGCCAAGTTCTTTGTAAGCCTGCTTCAATTACTCCGCACACTAAATTTGAAGCTCAAGCGTATGTACTGAAAAAAGATGAGGGTGGAAGACACACTCCTTTCTTTACTAAATATAGACCACAGTTTTATTTTAGAACAACAGATGTAACAGGAGAAGTAGAATTACCAGCTGGTACAGAAATGGTTATGCCTGGTGACGATGCTAAATTTACTGTTAAGTTAATTACACCGATTGCAATGTCAGAACAATTAAACTTTGCTATTAGAGAAGGTGGAAGAACTGTTGGAGCAGGAGTAGTAACTAAAATTATAGAGTAACTCTATAAATAGGAGTGTAGCTCAATTGGTAGAGCGCCGGTCTCCAAAACCGGAGGCTGAGGGTTCGAGTCCCTCCGCTCCTGCCAATTAGAGCTTTAAAATTATGAGAAACCCGATGAAATTTATTCAGGAAGTAAAACAAGAAGCTTTTAAAGTTTCATGGCCTACATGGAAAGAGACTTTACAAGGTGCTTTGATGGTTTTTGTAATGGCTGTTGTAATGTCATTATTTTTTCTTCTTTTAGATCAAGTTTTAAAGTTTTTCTTAGAACTACTACTTAAGGTTAGCATCTAATGAAAAACTGGTTCATAGTTCAATCGCACTCAAACTTTGAGAATAAAGTGTCAGGATTAATTAAAGAAGAAGCTGAGAAAGCAAAAATTTCTGATAAATTTGAGGAAATTATTGTTCCAACACATGATGTAACAGAAGTTAAAAGAGGAAAAAGAATTCAGAGAAAAAAGAAATATTTTCCTGGTTATGTCCTTGTGAAATGTGAAATGGATAATAATATTTATCATATGATTAAAAATCTAAAGAGAGTAAGTGGATTTTTAGGCTCTAAGGGAATTCCAGTTCCAGTCTCCGATAAAGAAATTGAGAAGATATTAGGACAAATAAAAGATGGTGTGGCTCAGCCAAAATCTGGTATAGAGTACAGCGTTGGTGAAAAAGTTCAGGTTGTTGATGGTCCTTTTGCATCATTCAGTGGAATGGTGGAAGACATAGATGAAGAAAAGTCTAGACTTAAGGTCTCAGTTTCTATATTTGGACGTCCAACACCAGTAGATTTAGAATATAACCAAGTTGAGAAAGTAAGTTAATGGCAAAAGAAATTAGTGGATTTATAAAGTTACAAATTAAAGGTGGTCAAGCTAACCCAGCACCTCCTGTTGGACCTGCATTAGGTCAACGTGGAGTAAACATAATGGAATTTTGTAAAGCTTTTAATGATAAAACTAAAGCAATGGCAGGAAAACCTGTTCCAGTAGAAATTACAGTTTATAAAGATAAAAAATTTGATTTTAAAATTAAATCACCACCAGCATCTTTTTTTATTAAAGAAGCTGTTAAACTTAAAGGTGGATCTAAAGAACCAGGAAGAAATATTGTTGCATCAATATCAAAAAAACAATTAGAGGATATTGCTAATCAAAAAATGAGTGACCTTAACGCACATGATTTAGAAGAAGCGGTAAAAATTATAGCAGGTTCAGCTAGATCAATGGGTATAGAGGTAAAAGAATAATGCCATCGAAAAGATATAAAAAATTACCTGAAAAAACAAAAGATCTAAACGCTGAGGTCATTGAAAAATTATTAACCGAAGTTAAAAAAAATTGTACGACTAAATTTGATGAGTCGTTAGATTTAAGTTTTCAAATAAATAACAAACAAAAGAAAAGCGAAGTTAACATCAGAACTGTAGTTAACTTACCTGGAGGTACTGGAAAGAAAGTTAAGGTTGCTGTTGTTTGTGAAGATAATAAAGCACAAGAAGCTAAAGATGCAGGTGCAGATATTGTAGGTAGTGACGAATTTGTTGAGAAAATTAAAGGTGGTGAATTAAATTTTGAAAAATTAATTTGTACACCTGGTATGATGATTAAGCTTTCTAAATTAGGTAAAGTTTTGGGTCCAAAAGGATTAATGCCAAATCCAAAACTTGGTTCTGTTTCAGAAAATATTAAAGAAGCTGTAACCAATGCTAAGTCTGGTCAAGTTGAAATAAGAAATGATAAAGATGGAAACATTGGTGTTAGTATTGGAAAAAAATCATTCCATGATGATCAGTTATTGAAAAATTTTCATGCTATATTAGACGCATTAGAAAAAGAAAAATCTAACAACACTTTAAAGGGTGATTTAATTAAAAATACTTTTGTTACATCATCAATGGGAGTTTCATATAAAGTTAAATTAGGGAAGTCGATATAATCATGTTAACTAAAGAGCAGAAAAAAAATTATATTTCAGAAATGACTAAACAATTTGAGAATAGTAAAGCTGTTATGGTCACACATTATCAAGGTTTAACAATGACTCAATTAGATGAGTTAAGAGCTCAGATGAGAGAACATGGTATAATCTTTAAAATAACAAAAAACAGAATAACTAAATTAGCTTTAGAAAACACAAAGTGTAAAGATTTGTCAGATTTATTTACTGGTCCAACTGCCGTTGCATTTGGTGAAGATGCTATAATGTCAGCTAGGATTCTCTCAAATTTTGCAAAAGATAATGAAAATTTAAAATTAATTGGTGGAATAATGGATAACGAAGTCTTAGATCAGGCTGGTGTCCAAAATGTAGCTAGTTTACCAACATTAGACGAAGCAAGAGCAAATATTATTGGTATTTTAAATGCTCCAGCATCAAAATTAGTGAGTATTTTGCTTGCATACTCGGAAAAAATGAGTAGTTTGTCGGCAGAAAATTCTGAAACACAACCCAAAGAGTAAATTATGCCTGACCTAAATAAAATTATTGAAGACCTTTCAAGTTTGACTGTTGCAGAGGCAGCAGAGCTATCAAAACAACTAGAGGAAAAATGGGGTGTAACCCCAATGGCAGCAGCAGCTCCAGCAGCAGCAGGTGGTGCAGCTCCAGCAGAAGATAAAGATGATTTTACAATTATGCTTGTATCAGCAGGTGAGAAAAAAATTAACGTTATTAAAGAAGTAAGAGCTGCAACTTCATTAGGTTTAAAAGAAGCTAAAGATCTTGTAGAGGGTGCACCAAAAGAAGTTAAGACAGGTGTTAATAAAAAAGAAGCCGAAGAGATCAAAGCTAAGTTAGAAGCTGCAGGCGCTAAAGTAGAACTTAAATAAATTAATAAGAAAGAATTCGAATACTGATTATTTTAATCAGTATTATTAAACATAAATGCAACTATCTTTTACTGAGAAGAAAAACATAAGAAAAAGTTTTGGTAAACTAAAAGAAAGTTTATCTATTCCAAATCTAATTGAGGTTCAAAAAAATTCTTATAAAGAGTTAACAGAATTTTATTCCGAAACAGAGTTAACCAAAGGATTTGATAGAGTTTTTAAAAGTATATTTCCAATTGAGGATTTAAATGACAAAGCAACATTAGAGTATGTTTCTTATAGATTAGACAAACCAAAATTTGATGTTGAAGAATGTATAACTAGAGGTTTAACTTATTCATCTGCTCTTAAATGTACTTTAAGATTGGTTGTTTATGAAATAGATCAAGAAAATAATACTAAAGATATCCTTTCTGCTAAAGAACAAGAAGTTTATATGGGTGAAGTACCTATGATGACTAATAGTGGTACTTTTATTACTAACGGTGTTCAAAGAGTTGTAGTTAATCAAATGCACAGAAGTCCAGGTGTATTTTTTGATCACGATAAAGGAAAAACTCACGCAAGTGGAAAACTATTATTTAATGCAAGAGTAATTCCAAATAGAGGTTCATGGTTAGATTTTGAATATGATGTTAAAGATTTTCTTTATTTTAAGATTGATAGAAAAAAGAAAATTTTTGCTTCAACTTTATTGTTAGCATTGGGATACTCTAAAGCAGAAATTGTAGATGAATTTTATACTAATGAACAATATATTTTTGACCCAAAGACTGAAAAATGGAAAACAAAATTTAATCCTGAAAATTATAAAGCAAAAAATTTTTCTGAAGAAGTTATTGATGCAAAGACTGGTGAAGTAGTTATTAAGTTAGGAGATAAAATTAACTTTTTAAACGCTAAAAAATTAGCGAATGATGGTCTTAAAGATATTTTGGTATCGAGAGAATCTTTATTTGGAAAATTTTTACATCGGGATGTTAAAGTAAATGAAGAAGATGAGGGTACTTTTGCAATAGGTACAGAGCTTAATGATACTGTAATACAAGAAATATTAAATGCGAATATACATTCTCTACAAATCTCAGTAACTAACTCAATTAATAAAGGTCCATACTTATTAACCACTATTTTAAACGATAAAAACAATTCAAAAGATGAGGCTATTACTGAAATATATAAAATGCTTAGACCAGGTGAGCCACCAACAATTGAAATAGCTACTCAAATTTTCAACAATCTATTCTTTAGTTCAGACAGATATGATCTTTCTGATGTTGGTCGTGTAAAAATGAATTCAAGATTAGAGCAAGAATGTTCAGATAAAATTACAATCTTAAGAAATGATGACATTATAGCTATTGTCCATAAAATGTTAGATTTAAGAGATGGAAAAGATGATGTGGATGACATTGATCATTTAGGAAATAGAAGAGTTAGATCAGTTGGTGAGTTAGTTGAAAATCAAGCTCGTATAGGTGTCTACAGAATGGAAAGAGCTATTAAAGAGAAAATGACAACTTTAGATGTTGAATCAGCAATGCCACAGGATTTAATTAATGCAAAACCGTTAACAGTTTCTTTAAAAGATTTTTTTGCAAGTTCTCAACTTTCACAATTCATGGATCAAACTAATCCATTATCTGAGATTACACACAAAAGAAGAGTTTCAGCTTTAGGACCTGGTGGTTTAACAAGAGAAAGAGCTGGTTTTGAAGTTCGTGACGTTCACCCAACTCACTACGGAAGAATTTGTCCTATCGAAACTCCAGAGGGACCAAATATTGGTTTAATAAATAGTTTATCAACTTATGCAAAAATTAATAAATATGGTTTTATAGAGAGCCCATACAAAAAAGTTAAAGATGGAGTTGTTCAGAACAATGTTGAATATCTATCTGCAATGGAAGAAACTAAATTTACTATTGCCCAAGCAAATACAAAATTAGATAAAAATGGGAAAATTACAGAAGAACTAGTTTCTTGCAGACAAAACTTAAATTTCCTTTTAGCTAAGCCAGATACTATTGATTATATTGATGTATCACCTAAGCAGTTAGTATCAGTTGCAGCATCATTAATACCATTCTTAGAAAATGACGATGCAAACAGAGCATTAATGGGATCAAATATGATGAGACAAGCAGTTCCATTATTAAAACCTGAGTCTCCATTAGTTGGAACAGGTATTGAAAGTGATGTCGCTTTAGACTCTGGTGTTACTATAGTTGCTAAACGTGATGGTACTGTAGATAAAATTGATGGTAAAAGAATTGTAATTAAAGCAACTGAAGAAACTGATTTTTCTAAATCAGGTGTTGATATTTACAATTTACAAAAATTTAAAAGATCAAATCAAAACACATGTATCAACCAAAAACCATTGGTAAGAGTTGGTGATAAAGTTAGATCTGGAGATATTATAGCTGACGGTCCATCTACTAAATTAGGTGAATTAGCGTTAGGTAAAAATGTTACCGTAGCCTTTATGCCATGGCAAGGTTATAATTTTGAAGACTCAATTCTAATTTCTGAAAGATGTGTAACAGACGATGTGTTTACTTCTGTTCATATTGTTGAATATGAAATTATGGCTAGAGATACAAAATTAGGAGAAGAAGATATTACCAGAGATATTCCAAATGTTAATGAAGAAGCTTTAAAAAACCTTGACGAATCAGGAGTTGTTTATATTGGAGCTGAAGTTAATGCGGGTGATATTTTAGTTGGAAAAGTAACCCCTAAAGGTGACTCTGCTTCAGGACCTGAAGAAAAATTATTAAGATCAATTTTTGGAGAAAAAGCTATTGATGTGACAGATACATCTTTAAGAATGTCTAGAGGCAGCAGTGGAACTGTTGTTGACGTAAGAGTATTCAATAGACACGGTATAGAGAAAGACGAGAGATCTATTACAATCGAAAGAGCTGAAATTGAAGAAGTACAACAAGATAAAATTGTTGAGGAAGAAATTTTAGAAAGAAGTATTAAACAAAGAGCATCTCAGTTTTTATCAGGATCATCCTTAACTAAAAAAGTAAAAGATTTATCTGAAGGAACTAAATTAGATTTTGAAGCAATAGATAACCTATCTATTAATGATGTTTTCAAAATTACAGTTGGTAATGTTAATGATGAAGCAACTTTAGCTCAACTTAAAGATCAGTATAACAAAGCCAAACAAGATATTACAGAGAGATTTGAAGATAAAGTTTTGAAAATTAGAAGTGGCGATGATTTATTACCAAGTGTAATGAAAATGGTTAAAGTTTTTGTTGCAATAAAAAGAAGACTAAGACCTGGTGATAAAATGTCTGGAAGACATGGTAACAAAGGTGTTGTCAGTAAAATAGTGCCTGTTGAAGACATGCCGTACAGAGAAGATGGAAGACCAGTAGATATAGTTTTAAACCCACTTGGCGTTCCAAGTCGTATGAATGTTGGACAAATTTTAGAAACTCACCTTGGATGGGCTTGTAAAGAATTTGGTGAAGAGGTTAAAAAATTAGTAAATGAAAATAATAAAAAAATTGAAAAAACAGAAAAAATATCAAAATTTCTTAAATCTGTTTATGGGGAAGAAATTTTTGATGATAAAGTTGAAAAATTAAGCAAACCTGAATTTAAAGATTTGGTTGAAACATTAAAAGATGGAATAGCTATTTCAACGCCAGTATTTGATGGCGCTAAAGAAAAAAATGTTACTGAAATGCTTGAGCTTGCGAATTTACCAGGGTCAGGACAAACCTATTTATGGGATGGAAGAACAGGTGAAAAATTTGATAGACCTGTAACAGTAGGTATTATTTATATGCTTAAACTCCATCATTTAGTTGAAGATAAAATACATGCTAGATCAACTGGACCTTATAGTTTGGTTACCCAACAACCTTTGGGTGGTAAGGCTCAATTAGGTGGTCAAAGATTTGGTGAAATGGAAGTCTGGGCATTAGAAGCCTATGGAGCATCATATACACTTCAAGAAATCTTAACTGTTAAATCTGATGATGTAGCAGGTAGGGTTAAAGTTTATGAAACTATAGTTAAAGGCGAAGAAAACTTTGAGTCAGGTATACCAGAGTCATTTAACGTACTGGTTAAAGAAATTAAATCATTAGCATTAAACGTGGAGCTTAATTAACAAATGAAAAAAGAATTAACAGATTTATTTAAAAACACTGAAATATCTGAAGCTCAAAATTTTAATAGTATTAAAATTTCTTTAGCAAGCCCTGAAAAAATTAAATCTTGGACTTTTGGTGAAATAAAAAAACCAGAAACAATAAATTACAGAACTTTTAGACCAGAAAAAGATGGTCTATTTTGTGCTAGAATTTTTGGACCAATTAAAGATTACGAATGTTTGTGTGGAAAATACAAACGAATGAAATTTAGAGGAATTATCTGTGAAAAATGTGGCGTTGAAGTTACAAAATCTAATGTTCGGAGAGAAAGAATGGGACATATTAATTTAGCAACACCTGTTGCTCATATTTGGTTTTTAAAGTCTTTACCTAGCAGAATAGCTTTAGCAGTTGATATGAAACTTAAAGAAATTGAAAGAGTTTTATATTTTGAAAACTTTATCGTAATCGAACCTGGTTTAACAGGATTGCAAAAAAACCAACTTCTTAATGAGGAAGAACTGGCAAAATACCAAGATGAATTTGGTGAAGAGTCATTTACAGCTGGTATCGGTGCTGAGGCTGTACTTGAAATGTTAAAAAATTTAGACCTTGAATTAGAGAGAAAAAACCTTGTTAGCTTTATTAAAGAAACAAAATCAAAGGTTAATGAAGAAAGAGCAATCAAAAGATTAAAATTAGTAGAGTCATTTATTGAAACTGGTCAAAAACCAGAATGGATGATTTTAACTGTTGTACCAGTAATTCCACCAGAACTAAGACCATTAGTGCCGTTAGATGGGGGTAGATTTGCTACATCAGATTTAAATGATCTTTATAGAAGAGTTATCAATAGAAATAACAGATTAAAAAGATTAATGGACCTTAAAGCTCCCGACATCATTATTAGAAATGAAAAAAGAATGCTTCAAGAGTCTGTGGATGCATTATTTGATAATGGAAGAAGAGGAAGAGTAATAACTGGAACTGGAAAAAGACCACTTAAATCTTTAGCAGAAATGTTAAAAGGTAAACAAGGTAGATTCAGACAAAACTTACTCGGTAAAAGAGTAGATTACTCTGGAAGATCAGTAATTGTTGTTGGTCCAGATTTAAAACTCCACGAGTGCGGATTGCCAAAAAAAATGGCTTTAGAGCTGTTTAAACCGTTTTTATATGCAAGATTAAACAAACTTGGATTAGCATCTACAATCAAACAAGCTAAAAAATTAGTTGAAAAAGAGACGAATGCAGTTTGGGATGCATTAGAATTAATTGTTAGAGAACATCCAGTAATCTTAAACAGAGCTCCAACACTTCACAGATTAGGTGTTCAAGCATTTGAACCGAAACTTATAGAAGGTGATGCAATTGAATTACATCCCTTAACTTGTGCTGCTTTTAATGCTGACTTTGACGGTGATCAAATGGCTGTGCACGTTCCATTAAGTCTGGAAGCTCAATTAGAAGCAAGAATATTAATGCTTTCTACAAATAATATTTTATCTCCATCAAATGGAAAACCAATCATTGTACCTAGTCAGGATATGATTTTAGGTATTTATTACCTTTCTCAAGAACCTTTAACGGACAAACCTTCAGGATATTTTGTTGATATTGATGCTATAGAATTTGCTTTAGCTTCTGATCAAATTAAAGTTCATACAACTATCATATCAAGAATTGAAACTGTTGATGAAAATGGAGTGAAAAAATTTGAAAAATACACTTCAACAGCTGGAAGATTTTTGTTAGCAAACTTACTGCCAAAAAACAGTAATATTAAATTTTCTTTAGTCGACAGATTACTACCTAAGAAAACAGTTTCGGAGATTATTGATGTTGTATTTAGATTTTGTGGACAAAAAACAACAGTTATATTTTGTGATAAATTAAAAGACTTAGGTTTCAAACACGCGTTTAAAGCAGGAATTTCTTTCGGTAAAGATGACCTTGTAATTCCTGAGAGTAAAACTCAATTAATCGAAGATACAAAAGGTTTAATTGCTGATTACGAAACTCAATATTCAGAAGGATTAATCACAAGAGGTGAAAAATACAACAAAGTTGTAGATGCCTGGTCAAAATGTACTGATAAAGTTGCTGGTGAAATGATGAAGGGTATTTCAGCTACAGAAAAAACACCAGAAGGATTAAAAATTAACTCAGTTTATATGATGGCTGATAGTGGAGCTAGAGGATCTGCGGCTCAAATGAAGCAGCTTGCAGGTATGAGAGGTCTAATTGCAAAACCTTCAGGTGAAATTATCGAAAGTCCAATTATTTCAAACTTTAAAGAAGGTTTAACAGCTTTAGAATACTTTAACTCAACTCACGGAGCAAGAAAAGGTCTTGCTGATACTGCTCTTAAAACAGCAAGTTCAGGTTATTTAACAAGAAGACTTTGTGATGTAGCTCAAGACTTAACAATTACAAAAGTTCAATGTGATGATCCGGGATTTATTGAGCTCTCAGAAATATTAGAAGGTGGAAATGTCGTGGTTAGCTTGTCAGAAAGAGCATTAGGAAGAGTTACTGCAGCCGATGTAAAAAACCCTCTAACAGGTGAAATTGTAATTAAAAAATCTAAAATGATTGATGAAGCTGGTTGCGATTTAATAGACGCAGCAGGTGTAAAATCAATTAAGGTTTATTCTGTGATGACATGTAGTTCGAAAGAGGGTGTTTGTGCTACTTGTTACGGAAGAGATTTATCAAGAGGAAAAATGGTGCATGTTGGAGAAGCAATTGGTATGATTTCTGCTCAATCAATTGGTGAACCTGGCACACAGTTGACTATGAGAACTTTCCACGTCGGTGGAACAGCATCTGTAAAACAAGATTCTCAAATTGTAACTAAAAATGAAGGAACACTTAAAATCTTAAACTCTAATATCTTAGAAGACTCTAAGAAAAACTTAATTGTTATGGGTAGAAATACTCAATTATCTATTGAAGATGATAATGGTGTTCAGGTTGCAGTTTATAAAGTTGCTTATGGATCAAAATTATTTTTTAACAATGGTGATAAAGTTAAAGCTAATACAAAAATTTGTGAATGGGATCCATACACAACTCCTGTAATAGCTGAAAAAAGTGGTACAGCAAGTTTTGTTGATTTAATTGATGGAATTTCAATTCAAGAAACTACAGATGATGCTACTGGTATATCATCTAAATCAGTTATTGATTGGAGAGCCCAATCAAAAAGCACTGACTTAAAACCTAGAATTACACTTAGAGATGAAAAAGGAAATGTTATTAAAAAAGCAGACGACAATGAAGCAAGATATTATCTTGTACCAGATTCAATCCTTTCAATTAAAGATGGTCAAAAAGTTTTTGCAGGAGATGTAATTGCAAGACTTCCGAAAGAAACTACTAAGACAAAAGATATCACAGGAGGTCTACCAAGAGTTGCTGAATTATTTGAAGCAAGAAAAGCAAAAGATAGTGCAATTATTGCAGAAAATGATGGTCAAGTTGTATTTGGTAAAGAAGTTAGAGGAAAACAAAGAGTATCTATTGTACCTGAAGATGGTGCAGAACCTTCAAACTATTTAATTCCAAAAGGAAAACATATCAACTTCAATCCAGGTGAAAAAATTCAAAAAGGTGAATACTTACTTGATGGACAACCTTTACCTCATGATATTTTAAGAGTTTTAGGAATTAAAGAATTAACTGAGTATTTTGTAAATCAAGTTCAAGAAGTTTATAGATTGCAAGGTGTAATCATTAATGACAAACACATTGAAACAATTTTAAGACAAATGCTTAAAAAAGTTGAAGTAAAAGTTACAGGTGATTCTAGTTATTTACCCGGTGAAGTTATTGATAGAATAAAATTTGATAATACAAATGAAAAACTTGTAGCAGAAGGTAAAACACCTGCTGTAGGTGAACGTGTATTGATGGGTATTACTAAAGCTTCATTGCAAACTGAGTCGTTCATTTCAGCTGCTTCATTCCAAGAAACTACAAGAGTGTTAACTGATGCTGCAATTAAAGGTAAAGTTGACCCATTAAATGGTCTTAAAGAGAACGTTATTGTAGGTAGATTAGTTCCAGCTGGTACTGGTAGTATCAAAAATAAATGGAATAAAAAAGCACTTGAGGATGATAATAATTTTATTGCAGAGCAAGATAAAATAGAAACATCAGAAGCTTCAGAAACTCCTGTAAATCAATAAAAATATCACCTAATACTTGAAGTTTTAGTTTGACAAAGTCAGATTAATAAGTATTTTGGCGATGTTTTTGGTTGGAATGTAGTACCTACTAATAGTACTAAACGCTGCCACAAAATAACCTGTCAGTTATTTTCCTCTAAAAATAAATTAATTAATTTTAAAAAATTTATGCCAACTATTAATCAGTTGTTAAGAAAAAAAAGAGTTAAACAGTTAACAAGGAATAAAGTTCCTGCGTTACAAAAACAACCTTTAAAAAGAGGTGTGTGTGTAAAAGTTTACACAACAACTCCTAAGAAGCCTAACTCTGCATTAAGAAAAGTTGCAAGAGTAAGATTGTCAAACGGTTTTGAAGTTACTGCTTACATACCAGGTGAAGGCCATAATCTTCAAGAACACTCAGTGGTATTAATAAGAGGTGGTAGAGTAAAAGATTTGCCAGGTGTTCGTTATCATATTTTAAGAGGTAATCTTGATACACAGGGTGTTGCTAATAGAAAAAAAAGAAGATCTTTATATGGAACTAAAAAAGGTAAATAATGTCTAGAAAAAAAACTCAACCTAAAAAAAATGTAGTTCCAGATCCAAAGTTTAATTCGACTATTATTCCAAAGTTAATTAACAATATAATGTATGATGGCAAAAGAGGTGTTGCGGCTAAAATAGTTTATGACGCAATCGAAAAAATTAAAACAAAGTCTAAAGATGAACCAATAAATATTTTCAACGAAGCTATTAACAATATTAAACCAACTGTTGAAGTAAGATCAAGAAGAGTTGGTGGCGCAACATATCAAGTTCCTGTTGAAGTAAAAAGTAAGAGAGCTCAGGCTTTAGCAATTAGATGGTTAGTTGATTCTGCAAGAAAACGAAAAGATAAACATATGTCAGATAAGATTTTTAATGAGCTGTTCGACGCTTATGAAAAAAAAGGTGCTGCAGTAAAAAAAAGAGAGGATGTGCATAAAATGGCTGAGTCAAATAAAGCTTTTGCACATTTTAGATGGTAATAAATTATGGCTAGAACTCATACATTAGATAAATACAGAAACATTGGGATCATGGCCCACATCGATGCAGGAAAAACTACTACTACTGAAAGAATTTTATACTACACAGGTAAAAGCCACAAAATAGGTGAAGTACATGATGGTGCTGCAACTATGGATTGGATGGAACAAGAACAAGAAAGAGGAATTACAATTACTTCTGCTGCTACTACTTGTTTTTGGAATGAACATAGAATTAATATTATTGATACACCAGGTCACGTAGATTTTACAATTGAAGTTGAAAGATCTCTTAAGGTTTTAGATGGCGCGGTATGCGTTTTTGATGGTGTTGCCGGTGTGGAGCCTCAGTCTGAAACTGTTTGGAGACAAGCTGATAAATACAAAGTTCCAAGAATTTGTTTTGTTAATAAACTAGATAGAACTGGCGCTGATTTCTTTAGATGTGTAGACATGATAAGAGATAGATTAGGGTGTAAGCCATTACCTCTACAAATTCCAATTGGCATTGAAGCTTCATTATCTGGTGTTGTTGATCTAGTTAAAATGAAAGCTCAGGTTTGGAAAAATGAAGCCCTAGGTGCTGAATGGGAATACAAAGATATCCCAGATGATTTAAAAGAAATTTCTCAAAAATATAGAACAGAATTAGTTGAAACTGCAGTTGAGCAAGACGAAAAATTAATGGAAGCTTATTTAAATGGTGATGAAATAAAAGAAGAAGATTTAATAAGATGCATTAGAAAAGGAACTTTAAACTTTAGTTTTGTTCCAATTACTACTGGTTCTGCTTTTAAAAATAAAGGAGTACAACCATTACTTGATGCAACAATTAACTATCTTCCTAGTCCAATTGATATTGGATCAATTAAAGGAACTAAACCAGGATCAGAGGAAGAATTAGAAATGAAATTTGAAGATTCTGTTCCTTTTTCTGCTTTAGCTTTTAAAGTTGCTAATGACCCATTCGTAGGTTCACTTACTTTTATTAGAATTTATTCTGGAACAATTAAAACTGGCACAGCTGTTTATAATACATCAAAAGATAAAGAAGAAAGAGTTGGTAGAATGCTTTTAATGCATGCCAACTCAAGAGAAGATATCAAGGAGGCAAATGCTGGAGACATAGTAGCATTAGCAGGTTTAAAAAATACTATAACAGGTCACACATTATGTGATGAAAATAACCCTGTGCTACTTGAGCCAATGGAATTTCCAGAGCCTGTTATCGAAATTGCTGTAGAGCCAAAAACAAAAGCTGACCAAGAAAAAATGGGTGAAGCATTAGGAAGACTCGCAGCAGAAGATCCTTCATTTAGAGTTACATCTGATGAAGAATCTGGGCAAACAATTATTAAAGGTATGGGTGAGCTGCACTTAGATATTATTGTAGATAGAATGAAAAGAGAATTTAAAGTTGAAGCTAATGTTGGAGCTCCTCAAGTTGCGTATAGAGAAACGTTAGAAAATGCTTCAGAAGTTGAATACACACACAAAAAACAAAGTGGTGGTGCGGGTCAATTTGCAAAAGTTAAACTTCTTGTTGAACCTCAAGAGCCAGGTGCAGGAAGATCAGTTGAAAGTAAAATTAAAGGTGGTGCTATCCCTAAAGAATTTATTCCGGGTGTAGAAAAAGGTATTGAAACAGTGTCAGATAATGGAATTTTAGCAGGATTTCCAATGATCGATTATAAAGTTACAATTATTGATGGATTACACCACGATGTAGACTCAAGTGTTCTTGCTTTTGAACTTGCTAGCAGAGCTTGCTTTAAAGAGGCTTGTACTAAAGGAACTTTAAAACTTCTTGAGCCTGTTATGAGAGTAGAAGTAGTTACACCTGAAGATTATATGGGTGATGTAATAGGTGATTTAAATAGTCGAAGAGGTCAAATTAGCACTCAAGAACAAAGAGGTAATGCAACAGTAATTACAGCTATGGTCCCTTTGGCAAATATGTTTGGATATATTAACAATTTAAGATCAATGTCTCAAGGAAGAGCCCAATATTCAATGTTCTTTGACCATTACTCTAAAGTGCCACAAAACGTACAGGACGAAGTAACTAAAAAGATTGCTGGGTAATTATGGAAAAACAAAATATTAGAATTAAACTTAGAGCATACGATAATAAAATTTTAGATGCTTCTACCGAAGAAATAGTTAACACTGTCAAAAGAACAGGTGCAACTATTAAAGGACCTATTCCATTACCAACTAGAATAGAAAGATACACAGTTTTAAAAGGCCCTCATATTGATAAAAAAAGTAGAGAACAATTTGAGTCAAGAACTCATAAAAGATTAATAGATATTATAGAGCCAACACCACAAACAGTAGAAGCTTTAATGAAACTAGACCTTGCGTCAGGTGTTGATGTGGAGATAAAAATTTAATTATGTCTGAGATAGCTTTAATAGGAAAAAAAATAGGCATGACTAGAGAGTTTTATAAAACTGGTCAGTTAGTTCCTGTAACTGTCCTTAAAGTAGAAAAAGCTAGAGTTATTCAAGTTATTGATGAAGAAAAAAGAGGCTACAAAGCTGTTCAACTTGGGTATGGAAAAATAAAGAATTCAAAACTTACAAAGGCGATGAAAGGTTTTTTTGCTAAAAAGAACACAGAAGCAAAGAAAAAGCTTAAAGAATATAAAGTTAAAGATACAGAAAATTATAAAGAAGGTAATGAGTTTGGCTTAGAAATATTTAAAGATATTAAATTTGTAGACACAAGATCAAAGACAATAGGAAAAGGTTTTGCTGGTGCAATGAAAAGGTGGAATTTTGGTGGTTTAAGGGCCAGCCACGGTGTTTCAGTTTCACATAGAGCTCATGGTTCAACAGGACATAGTCAAGATCCTGGTAAAGTATTTAAAGGGAAAAAAATGGCAGGTCACATGGGTGACAGATTAAGAACAATGCTTAACATTGAAATAATTAAAACAGATTTAGAAAATGAACTTTTGTATTTAAAAGGATCAATTCCAGGATCAAAAAATACTGAAATTGTAGTGAGAAAATCAATTAAAAATATAAATAAAATGACAATTTCAGAAAAGATTGCTGCAGCAGAAGAAGCTAAAAAAACACCTGATAAAAAGAAAAAATAATGAAAATAGAAAAAATTAGTATTGATGGAAAAAAAAACACTATTGAAGTGTTGGATAAAATTTTTTCTGCAAAAATTAATAGTAAATTAGTAAGTAGCGTGTTGTATAAAACAAACGCTAATTATAAAGGTAGACATGCTAAAACCAAACAGCAAAATGAAGTGAGTGGTCCTACTTCAAAGATTTATGCTCAAAAAGGAACTGGTGGAGCTAGACACGCAAGTAGAAAAGCTCCAATATTTGTTGGTGGTGGTATAGCACATGGTCCTAAAGGTGAGCTTGCTTACAAAAAAAGGAAATTAAATAAAAATGAAAAGAAATTAAGTGTTGCCTCATTAATTACTGAAAAGAATAATAATAAAAATTTACTAATATTGAGTGATTTTTCTTCAGAAATTAAAAAAACAAAAGAGATGAATGCAATTATTCAAAAATTAGAAATATCAAATTCTTTAATTATTTTGGATAAAGCTTCAAAAGAAAAAATTGAAAAATCGGCTAGAAACATTCCAAATGTTAAAGTAACAGATGTAAATCATTTTAGCTCTTATGATATTATAAAATTTAAAAAAGTTGTCTTTACTGAAAGTTCAGTAAAAGAACTAGAAAAGAGATATTCTTAAAATGGATAAAATACATTTATACGATAAAATTGTTTCTCCAATGGTTACTGAGAAATCAACTAATTTATCTGATCAAAATAAAATTGTTTTCAAAGTTCCTGCAGGTGCAAACAAAACAAACTTGAAAAAGAATATTGAAAAAATTTTTAAAGTAAATGTGACTAAGATTAATATAATCAATAAACAGAACAGAATTAAAATAACCAGAGGAAAAAAAGTTAGAGTTTCTGGTTTTAAAAAAGCAATAATAACACTTAAAAAAGGTCAAAGCATTGATCTAACAACAGGTATTTAATAAATGGCACTTAAAACTTTTAAACCTTATACAAAATCCACTAGAGGAACTATCTTAGTTGATAGAACTGGTCTGTGGAAAGGCAAACCTTTCAAATCACTTGTATCACCAAAAAATGCAATGAAAGGAAGAAATAATAATGGGCATATAACTAATATTAATAGATCGGGTGGCCATAAAAAGATGTATAGACATGTAGATTTTTACCGTAAAAAATTTGACATGGAAGCAACTGTTGAAAGAATTGAATATGATCCAAATAGATCATGTTATATTATGTTAGTAAAATTTGAAGATGGTTCTCATGCTTACTATTTAGCGCCACAAAAAATAAAAGCGGGCGATAAAATTGAAAATGGATCTAAAAAAGAAATTAAAGTTGGAAATTGCATGCCACTTCAGGATATTCCTGTTGGAATAAATATTCATAACGTTGAAATTCAACCAGGTGCAGGTGGCAAAATCGCTAGATCAGCAGGTTCTTCAGTTACCATTAGTGGATTAGATGGAAACTACAGTTTAATCAAATTAGCATCAGGAGAAGTAAGAAAAATAGATTCTAGATCATTAGCTACTATTGGGACATTGACTAATCCAGATCAAAAAAATATTAAAATTGGAAAAGCAGGAAGATCAAGATGGCTTGGAAGAAAACCACATACAAGAGGAGTTGTGAAAAACCCTGTTGATCACCCGCATGGTGGTGGTGAAGGTAAATCAGCTGGAGGAAGACACCCTGTTTCACCTACAGGTCAATCTGCAAAAGGATTAAAAACAAGAGATAATAAGAGAACAGATAAATTTATTGTTAAAAGAAGAAACAAAAGGAAGGATACTAAAAAATAATGGCTAGATCAGTATGGAAAGGACCTTTTGTTGAAGAAAGCTTAATGAAAAAAGTTGATAAATACAAAGATGATCCAAAAAAAATTCCAATTAAAACTTGGTCAAGAAAGTCAACAATATTACCTGACTTTGTTGGTGTTAGTTTTCAAATTTATAATGGTAAAAAATTTATACCAATCACTATTTCAGAAGACATGGTTGGACATAAGTTAGGGGAATTTTCACCTACGAGAACTTTTTATGGTCATACACCAGCAGATAAAAAAGCTAAACCTGCAACAGCGGCTAAAAAATAAATATGAATAAGACAAAGAAAAAAAATAGAAAAAAAGTTGATACAGTTAAATCTGTTAACAACAGTATAAGAACTAGTGTTAGAAAACTTAATCCTATTTTAAAAAGTATTGTTGGAAAAAAGGTTGATGTAGCAATTAGAGACCTACAATTCTCAACTAAAAGAATAAGCAAAGATATAAGAAAAACAATAAGCTCTGCAGTTGCAAATGCTGAAAACAACTTTCAATATGATATTGATAATTTAGTTGTCAAAGAAGCATATTGTGGAAAAAAAATTGTAATGAAAAGATTTAGACCAAGAGCAAAAGGTAGAGCTGCACCAATCTTAAAACCTTGGTCAACCGTAACTATAATTTTATCAGAAGTTAAACAAATGGAGAGTCATGGGACAAAAAGTTAATCCTGTAGGTTTTAGACTGGGCATCAATAGAGGTTGGGACTCTGTTTGGTATGCTAAGAAAAAAGATTTTGGAAATTATTTAATTGAAGATTTTAAAATAAGAGATTACATCAAAAAAAATGTAGTCAACTCTGGCGTATCAAAAGTGATGATAGAGAGAACATCTAATAAATGTTACGTTACTATCTATACCTCTAGACCAGGATTTGTAATTGGAAAAAAAGGAAGTGATATTGATAAAATTAAGAATAATTTATCAAAATTTACAACTAATGAAGTTGCTTTAAATATAAAAGAAGTAAAAAAACCAGAAACTAACGCATATTTAGTTGCAGAAAATATTGCTCAACAGTTAGTAAAAAGAATTTCGTACAGAAGGGCTATGAAGAGATCTATGCAATCATGCATTAGATTAGGGGCAAGAGGAATTAAAGTTTCTATTAGTGGTAGACTTGGTGGAAATGAAATAGCAAGAACTGAATGGTTAAGAGAAGGAAGTATACCATCCCACACTTTAAGAGCTGATATTGATTATGCTGAAGCAGAGGCTTTAACTACATACGGAATTATTGGAATTAAAGTTTGGATCTATAAAGGTGAAGTATTTGCAAGAGAATTTAGCCAAGAAACTAACAAAGTAATAACTAAAGAGGGTAAAGAATAATGCTTCAACCAGTTAGAACTAGATGGAGAAAAGCTCATAAAGGAAGAATTCATGGAACTGCTACAAGAGCAAGTTCTATTAATTATGGAGCTTTTGCTTTGAAAGCTTTACAGCCAGAGAGGATTACTGGAAAACAAATTGAAGCTGCTAGAGTGGCATTAACTAGACATATGAAAAGACAAGGAAGAGTATGGACCAGAGTATTCCCAAATATTCCTGTATCAAAAAAACCTATAGAAGTTAGAATGGGTAAAGGTAAAGGAAATCCAGAATTTTTTGCTTGCAGAGTGAAACCAGGGAGAATTTTATTTGAAGTTGATGGTGTGTCAGAGCAAATAGCAAAAGAAGCTCTTTATAAAGCATCAGCCAAATTGCCAATTAAAACTAAAACTATTAAGAGGTTTGCTTAATATGAAAAAACAAGAAATCAAAAAATTATCTAAAGACGAAATGATTAAAAATATTGATAAATTAAAAAAAGATCTTTTTAATTTTAGATTTCAAAAGATGAATTCACAAGTAACAAACCCATCAAAAATTGGTGAAACAAAGAAAACAATTGCAAGGTTAAAAACTATATTAAAAGGAAAAATTAATGCCTAAAAAAATATTAACTGGGGTAGTAATAAGCGATAAACCAAACAAAACTATAACTGTAATGGTTGAAAGAAAATATTCTCATCCTGTACTTAAAAAAGTAATTAAAGTAAGAAAAAATTACAATGCTCATGATGAAAATAATACATTTAAAACAGGTGATAAGGTTTCAATTATAGAAAGTAAGCCGTTTTCAAAAAATAAAAAATTCCAAGTAATGGAGAATACTAAATAATGATTGGTGTACAAACAGAGTTACAAGTAGCAGACAATACTGGTGCTAAAAGAATAGAATGTATAAAAGTACTTGGCGGGTCAAAAAGAAGATACGCTAGTATTGGTGATACTATTGTGATTGCTGTGAAAGAGGCAATACCTAAAGGAAAGGTAAAAAAAGGTACAGTTCATAAAGCAGTCGTAGTAAGGGTTAAAAAAGGAATTCACAGAAATGACGGTTCAAAAGTTAAATTTGACAATAACGCTGCTGTTTTAGTTGATGATAAAGGTGAACCGGTGGGAACAAGGATTTTTGGACCTGTAACTAGAGAATTAAGAAGTAGAGGGCAAATGAAAATAATTTCATTAGCACCGGAGGTTTTATAATATGATTAAAAAGGGTCTAAAAGTTAGAGTTTTAACAGGTAAAGATAAAAAAAAAGAAGGTGAAGTTATTGAAATTGACAGATCCAATAATAGAGCAAAAGTTAAAGAAATTAATATGGTTAAAAAACATGTAAAAACGACTAAAGAGAAAAAAGGTGGAATTGTATCAAAAGAGAGCTTTATTCATTTATCAAATCTTAAGTTAATTGACGAAAAAGCAATAAAAAAAACAGAGGCTAAAAAATAATGACACCAAGATTAAAAGAGATTTACAGTAAAGAAATTCAACCAGCTTTAAAAGACAGCTTAGGTCTAAAAAATATTTTTATGACACCTAGAATTGAAAAAATAGTTTTAAATATGGGACTTGGATTAGATGGTGCCGATGCAAAAATTTTAAAAGTTGCAGAAGAAGATATGGGAAAGATTACTGGTCAAAAACCTGTAATTACAAAATTTAAGAAATCTGTTGCAAACTTTAAAACAAGAAAAGGCTCAAATGCTGGCTTAAAAGTGACATTGAGAAAAAATAAGATGTATGAGTTTATTGACAGACTAGTAAATATTGCATTACCTCGAATTAAAGATTTCAGAGGTTTATCTACAAAAGGATTTGATAAATTTGGTAATTATACATTTGGAGTTAAAGAACACATAATTTTTCCAGAGGTTAGTTTTGATAGAGCAGATAAAGTACGTGGTCTAGATATAGTGGTCGTAATTAAAGCTTTAAATAAAGATCATGCACTTGCTTTGTTAGAAAAAATGAATTTCCCATTTATTAAAAAAGGAGACAATTAATCATGGCGAAAGTAAGTGCTGTAAATAAAAACGATAAAAGAATTAAACTTTCTGACAAGCTTTATAAAAAAAGACAAAGTTTAAAAAAGATAATTATGGATAAAAAATTACCTTTAGAAGAAAGATTTAAAGCACAGCAAAAATTATCTCAAATGCCAAGAAATTCGGCAAAAATAAGAGTGATGAATAGATGCAAAATTACAGGTAGGCCTCATGGGGTTTATAGAAAATTAAAAATATCAAGAATAGCTTTAAGGGACTTAGGTTTAGCTGGATTAATTCCAGGAATGACCAAGTCAAGCTGGTAGAAAGGAAAATTATGAGTTTAAGTGATCCAATTGGAGATATGATAGCAAGAGTAAAAAATGCTCAAGCAAGAAATCATAAAAAAGTAGCACTACCATCTTCAAACTTTAAAACTAAAATAGCTGATATTCTTAAGAACGAAGGATTTATTAAAGATTTTAAAATTGATGCCGAGGATAAAAAACCTACTTTATCTTTAGAACTTAAGTATCATTCAGGTAACCCTGTTATCAGCGCTTTTGAACGTATATCAAAACCTGGAAGAAGAATTTTTTCTAGTGCAGAAAGTTTACCTAAAGTGAATAATGGATTGGGTATTGCGATTATTTCTACACCTAAAGGTGTTATGACAGATATAGACGCAAGAAAACAACGTGTTGGTGGCGAAATAATTTGCAAGGTATTTTAATGTCTAAAATTGGTAAAATAAGCATTTCAATCCCTGAAAAAGTTAAAGTTGTTTTAGCTGGAAATATAATAAATATTGAAGGTCCTTTAGGTAAAAAATCATTAGACATAGATTTAGAGATGTTTAATCTTGATATTAAAGAGGGTAAAGAAATATCAATTAAACCAAGAAAATTAGATCAAAATTCTAAAAGACTTTGGGGAATGAATAGAAGTTTGATCAATAATGCGGTAATTGGATCAAGTACAGGATATGAAAAAATCCTTGAACTTGTTGGTGTTGGTTATAGAGCAGCTTTAAAAGGAAAACAGCTAAACCTTCAACTTGGTTATAGTCACGATATTAACTATGACATTCCTGATGGTATAAAAATTGAAGTTGAAAAACAAACAACTTTGAAGATATCAGGCTCAGATAAGCAACAGGTTGGATCAGTTGCTTCAAAGATTAAAACATACAGAAAAATTGAACCTTACAAAGGTAAAGGAATACGTGAAAAAGGACAATATGTTCTCAAAAAAGAAGGAAAGAAAAAATAATGAAACTAAATACAAGCATTAGAAAAAGATTTAGAGTTAGCAACAAGGTTAAAAAAGTTGCTTCTAAAGATAGGTTCAGACTATGTATTTCTAGATCATCAAAAAATATATCTGCACAAATAATTGATGACATAAATAAAGTTACATTATTATCTGCTTCTTCTGTTGAAAAAGATATTAAATCAGGAGAGAAAGTTAATAAAACAGAACTTTCTAAAATAGTTGCAACAAAACTTGCAAAAAAAGCTCAAGAGAAAAAAATTACTAAAATTTACTTTGATAGAGGTATCTATAGATATCATGGTAGAGTTAAAGTATTTGCTGAAACCTTACGTGAAAATGGAATGGAATTTTAATTATGGAAAATTTTAAAGAAAAAAAAACTGACGATATTTTAGAAAAATTAGTTCATATCAACCGTATTACAAAAGTAGTTAAAGGTGGACGTAGATTTGGTTTTTCTGCTTTAGTAGTTGTAGGAAATCAAGCAGGTAAAATTGGTATTGCTCATGCTAAAGCAAAACAAGTACCTGACGCAATTAAAAAAGCAAATGAAGTTGCTAGAAGAAAATTAATACATATACCTTTAAGAGAAGGAAGAACAATTCATCACGATGTTAAAGCAAAAGATGGATCAGGAAGAATTGTACTTAGAGCAGCATCTAAAGGAACTGGAATTATCGCAGGTGGACCAGTTAGAGCTGTATGTGAAGTATTAGGTGTTAAAGATATTGTTGCAAAATCAATGGGAACTTCAAACGCACACAATGTTATTAGAGCGACTATGAAAGCATTATTAAAACAAAATTCGCCAAAACAAATTTCAGCAATTAGAAATAAAAAGATTTCTGAAATAGTTGAGAAAAGAGGATAATGATAACTTTAAATACTAAAGATAAAATTAATAAATCTAAAATGCGCGTTGGTAGGGGCATTGGCTCAGGTAAAGGCAAAACTTCAGGAAGAGGTGTCAAGGGTCAAAAATCCAGATCTGGTGTTGCTATTAAAGCTTTTGAAGGTGGGCAAATGCCTTTATACAGAAGATTACCTAAAAGAGGGTTCAATCCTATTTCAAGAGCAAACATAGCAATAATGAATCTTGAAAAAATTCAATCATTTATTAATGAAAAAACAATTAATCCTAGTGATACTATAAATATTGAATTGCTTAAAAAATTAAAATTGATTAATAAAAATTCTCAAAAGCTTAAGATACTTGGAACTGGAGAGATTAAGGATAAAGTTAACATAGAGGCAGATTTAGCATCTAAATCAGCAATAGAAAAGCTAGAGAAAATTAGTGGATCTATTCAATTGAAAAAATAGTAAATTCAAATGAGCGCGTCGTCATCATCAAACGATCTAAGAAATAGAATACTATTTACAATTTTCATACTTGCAGTTTATAGATTTGGCACTTTTGTCCCATTACCAGGCATAGATCCTGAACAACTTAAGGTGATGATGGATGGTAACCAAAAAGGGTTGCTTGGAATGTTTAACGTATTTGCAGGTGGAGCAGTTAGTAGAATGGCTATATTTGCATTAGGCATAATGCCTTATATTTCATCTGCAATTATAGTTCAGTTATTAACGGGAGTTTCTGAATATTTTAAAAATCTTAAAGCTCAAGGCGAAACTGGAAGAGCAAAAATTACACAAATTACAAGATACGGAACAGTCTTATTAGCTACAGTTCAAGGATACGGCTTATCAGTAGGTTTAGAGTCTTCAGCTGATTTAGTAATTAATCCAGGGGCCTTTTTTAAAATTACAACTGTTACAACTATAGTAGCAGGGACCATGTTTTTAATGTGGCTTGGTGAACAAATTACTCAAAGAGGAATAGGTAATGGTATTTCTTTAATAATTTTTGCTGGAATAGTTGCTGAAATTCCAAGAGCATTGGTTACAACTTTTGAACTTGGACGAACAGGAGCTGTATCAACATTTATGATTTTAGCTATATTTGTTTTATTAATTGCAACAATTTTATTTGTAGTCTTTATGGAAAGAGCTTTAAGAAAAATTTTGATTAATTATCCAAAAAGACAAATGGGAAACAAAATGTATGGTGGAGAGTCATCTCACTTGCCACTTAAAATTAACCAAGCTGGTGTTATACCGGCAATTTTTGCTTCAGCTTTATTGTTACTACCGGTAACTTTTTCAAATTTTTCTTTTTCAAATAATGATACCTTTTTAAATTTAAGTTCTTATTTCACTCAAGGACAACCTCTTTACATGTTGTTGTATGCATCTGGAATAATATTTTTTACTTTTTTTTATACATCTATAACTTTTAACCCTACAGAGACTGCAGATAATTTAAGAAAATATGGTGGTTTTGTTCCAGGAATAAGACCGGGTGAAAGTACAGCATTATATATTCAAAATATATCAACTAAATTAACAACAATAGGTGCATTATACTTAACTTTAGTTTGCTTAATGCCAGAGTTTTTAATTGCAAATTATCCAATACCTTTTTATTTAGGAGGTGCCTCAATTTTAATTGTTGTAGTTGTTGCTATTGATACAGTGACACAAATTCAAACAAGATTAATGAGTTCTCAATATGAACAATTAATCAAGAAAACAAAATTTGGTAAGTAAGTGAATATTATTTTATTTGGGCCTCCAGGCGCAGGTAAAGGCACCCAGTCTAAGTATTTAGTTCATAAACTAAACAATTTTCAAGTTTCTACAGGTGATATTCTAAGACAAGAGATTAAAAAAAATTCAGATATTGGCCAACAAATAACAAATAACATGAATGAAGGTAAATTTGTTAGCGACGAAATTGTTAACGCATTGATTAAAAAATTAATAGATGACCCTCACAAAAAAGATAAATTAATATTTGATGGATATCCTAGATCATTAAGTCAGGCAAAATATCTAGATTTTTTATTAGATAACTCAAATCAAAAAATTGATCATATTTTCTTTTTAAATGTAAATAAAGATATAATCATAGAAAGAATTGAAAAAAGAAAAATATTAGAAAATAGATCTGATGATAATACGGATACTATTCTTAATAGATATGACACATACATGGAAACAACCAGACCTGTATTAGATTACTACTCTAAGAATCTAAATTTTCATGAGATAAATGGAACACAAGAAATTGATCAAATAACAAAGGAAATTGAGGCTTTTATCGATGTTTAAGACATTGACTTTAAGTAATCTTATTATATAAAAGGCACAAAATTATCACAAAAACTATGGCTCGTATTGCAGGTATCAACATTCCACAAAATAAGCTTGTTCACATAGGCCTTACATATATCTATGGAATAGGTGACAAATTTTCTAATCAAATTTGTACTTCACTTGAAATTCCAAGAGCAAAAAGAATTAATGAATTAACAGATGATGAAATTTTAAAAATTAGAGAATATATTGATGCTAATTTTAAAGTAGAGGGAGATCTTAGAAGAGACTACTCTCTTACAATTAAAAGATTAATAGATTTAGCTTGTTACAGAGGAACAAGACATAGAAAAAAATTACCTGTTAGAGGTCAAAGAACAAGATGCAATGCTAGAACAAGAAAAGGTAAAGCTATCGCTATTGCTGGGAAAAAATTAACTCCAACTAAAAAATAATTATGGCTAAAGCTGATAAAGTTGAAAATAAAGATCAGAAGGTAGATAAATCCTCAAAAAAAAGTAATAAAAGTTCTTATTCAAAAAAGAAAAAAGTTAAAAAGAATATTTTAAATGGTATTGCCTATGTGCAATCTACTTTTAATAATACAATTATTTCAATTGCAGATACTAATGGAAATGTAATATCTTGGGCATCTGCCGGGCAAAAAGGTTTTAAAGGATCAAGAAAGTCTACTCCTTATGCTGCACAAATTGCTGCTGATGCTGCTGCCTCTAAAGCATTGGAATATGGAATGAAAACTTTATCTGTTGAAGTGAAGGGCCCTGGCTCTGGACGTGAAACAGCTTTAAGAGCATTACAAGCAAGAGGTTTTAAAATTCTATCAATTAAAGATACAACACCCATGCCTCATAATGGAACTAGACCACCAAAGAAAAGGAGAGTTTAATGGAAGTCGAAAATGTAAATGTAAAAAATTGGAAATCATTAATTAAACCGTCTAAATTAGATGTTCAAATTAGTGATGATCTAACTCATGCAAAAATTATCGCAGAACCCCTAGAAAAGGGTTACGGTTTAACTTTGGGTAATTCTTTAAGAAGAATTTTACTTTCATCAATAAGAGGTGCAGCGGTTACTTCAATTCAAATTGATGGAGTTTTACATGAATTCACATCTATAAAAGGTGTAAGAGAAGATGTTACTGATATAGTCTTAAATGTTAAGACTTTAGCTTTAAAATGTAATTCAGAAGGAACAAAAAAACTTATACTTGATGCAAAAGGACCTGGTGAAATTAAAGCTTCTGATATAGCGCAAGTTGCAGATGTTGAAATATTAAATCCAGAATTAGTTATATGTAATCTTGATGAGAATACAAATTTTCATATGGAAATGAATGTAAGTACTGGAAAAGGATATGTGCCTGCTGATTTAAATAAGCCAGAGGAACCACCACTTGGCCTAATAGCAATAGACTCACTATATAGTCCTGTTAAAAAAGTTTCTTATTCAATAAGTACAGCAAGAGAAGGCAAAGCATTAGACTACGACAAACTTATCATGGAAGTTGAAACTAATGGTTCTATATCTGCAGAAGATGCTGTTGCTTATTCAGCAAGAATTTTTCAAGATCAACTAAAAATGTTTGTTAATTTTGATGAGCCAGTTGAAGCTCCTGTGAAGGAAGTATCAACAGAACCTGAATTTAATAAAAATTTATTGAGAAAAGTTGATGAACTTGAGCTTTCAGTTAGATCGATGAATTGTCTTAAAAATGATAATATAATTTACATCGGTGATTTAGTGCAAAAATCTGAAGGTGAAATGCTAAGAACTCCTAATTTTGGAAGAAAATCTCTAAATGAAATCAAAGAGGTTTTAACTGGAATGTCTTTATACTTAGGAATGGAAATTCCGAATTGGCCACCAGATAATATTGCAGAAATGTCCAAAAAGTTAGAGGAAGCTATCTAATGAGACACGGAATGGCAAATAAGAAGTTAAATAGAACTTCTGAACATAGAAAAGCTCTTTTAAAAAATATGTTAAATTCTTTAATTAAATATGAGCAAATTAAAACTACTTTGCCAAAAGCAAAATTTTTAAAACCACAAGCTGATAAGATTATTACACTCGGAAAAAAAGAAACATTGCAAACTACAAAAATGTTAGTTTCTCAATTGCAAGATATTAAATCAGCCAATAAAGTAAAAAAAACACTCTCAAAAAGATATGAAAAAAGAAATGGTGGATATACTAGAATTATAAAAGCTGGATTTAGATATGGGGATAACGCACCTATGGCTATCATTGAATTTGTAGATAGAGATGTTGAAGCAAAAAGAGTAGATAAGCCTAAAAAAGACGCTTCAAAAGAAACACCTAAAGCTGAAGAAAAGAATCAAGCAACAGCATAAATTTTAAAGTATGAAAAAGTCATATACCGTTGATTCAACGTGTAATGACATGCGTATAGATCGTTGGTTAAGATTTAAAGTAGGTAAAATTCCACAAGGATTAATTGAAAAACATTTACGTTCTGGAAAAATAAAAATAAATAAAAAAAAAATTAAGAGTTCAACCAAAGTTAAAACGAACGATATTATAAACATTTTTGATTTAGATTTTAAAGAAATAATAATTCAAAAAAAAATTAAATTTGAACCTTCCAAGGAAATTATAAAATCTAATGAGGATCAAATTATTGATAATAACAAAAATTTTATAGTATTAAATAAAAGCTCTGGTATTTCAGTTCAAGGTGGAACTAAATCAAAAAAGAATTTAGTAGATATTTTTGCTAAAAGTGAAATTTTTCAAGGCACAAAACCTTATTCTGTTCATAGATTAGATAAAGATACCTCTGGTGTTTTCATAATGGCTAAGACGAGAGAGTCTGCACAATTATTAACATCTTTGTTCAGATTACGAAAAGTTCATAAAACATATTTGGCTATTTGTCATGGTGAATTAAATAAAGATTCTGGAGAATGGAATGAGGATCTTATTCGATATGATGGAGAAAGAAAAATTATAGAAAAGGCAAAAACAATTTATAAAGTTTTAGATAAAAATTCAGAAGCAACCTTGGTCGAATTAAAACCTATTACCGGCCGTAAGCATCAACTCAGAAAACAATTATATGCTCTAGGACAGCCAATATTTGGTGATATCAAATATAAATTATCTAATTCTTCTAGAGGTTTAAATAAAAATTTAATGCTTCATTCATACCAAATTAAATTTATAATAGATAATGTTAAACATACATACACTGCTTTGTTACCTGATTATTTTAAAAAATTATTAAAGACAAAAAGACTTAGATTTTCAGATTTGAAGTAAATTTTTTTATTAATAAATTATCTAAGTTTGAATAGTCATTATCAGCAATACTAATTAAATTCGTGATACCTTTATCTTTAATTCCACAGGGTATAATTTTTTTATATTGATCAAGATTATTGTTTATATTTATTGCAAACCCATGATAGGCAATCCATTTTTTTACTCTTATTCCAATTGCTGCAACTTTATTTATTGTGTGGTTTTTTTTATACCAAATACCAACATTATCTTTGTCTGAAAATGTTTCTATTTGGTAATCTTTTAAAGTTTCAATAATTGATTTTTCAATACAAGAAATAAATTTTCTAATATCTTTTTTTTTTCTTAAATCTAAAACAAAATAACAGATTAGTTGACCAGGCGCATGACAAGTAATTTTACCACCACGATTAGTTTTTATTAAATCTATAGAATTATCTAAAATTTCACTTTCTTTATAACTTGTCCCAGCTGTAAATATTTCATTATGTTCTAATGTCCAAATTAGCTCTTTATCAATATTATTATGTAAATCTTCCAATCTTTTCTCCAATAAGTTTATAGCATCAAAATAATTTATTGGTTTTATTGACTTTTTGATCTCTATATTCATTTATAAATTGTATTATCTTAATTATCTATTAATAGTCCAACCTAAATTATAGGTAGATTTATGTCTTTAGTTAAAAAAATAAAAGATAAAAAAGTAAATTTTGAATTTAATAAAGAATACATAAAAGTAGTAACATCTAAAATTGCCAACAATGATGCTCTTTTTATTACGAATTCTTTTAAAGAAATGCATCCAGCAGATGCCGCTGATATAATTGAACACTTAAATCAATCTGACAGAGAAAGTCTAATAAAGCTTAATAATTTTAAAATTGACCCTGAAGTTTTTGTTGAACTCAATGAGTCTGTTCAAACAGAAATTATTACCTATCTTTCATCAGATTCAATTGTTTCAATTTTAGCTAATCTTGAATCTGATGATGCAATATCAATATTAGAAAATGTACCAGAAGAAGAAAAAAATAATATTCTTAGCTCACTACCACCAAAAGACCGTTTTGCATTATTAGAAAGTCTAAGTTATCCAGAGGACACCGCTGCAAGAATAATGCAACGAGAATTTACTGCTATACCTAGTAATTGGTCTGTAGGTCAAACAATTGATTATTTAAGGGAAAATAAAGATCTTCCAGAGGAATTTTTAGAAATATTCATTATTAACGAAGAATTCAAACCTATAGGTACAGTTCCTTCTTCTCGTGTATTAACCACATCAAGAGACACTAAAATGCTTTCAATTATGTCAGAGTCTCAATTACTAATACCTGTTGATATGGATAAAGAGGAAGTGGCTAACTTATTTGAAAACTATAATTTGAATTCGGCCGCAGTTGTAGACAAAAATAATAAGCTAGTTGGAATGATTATGAGTGATGACGTTTTAACTGTATTACAAGAAGAAGCTGAAGAAGATGCATTGAGATTAGCTGGGGTAGGTGACGAGGAAATTACTGATGGTGTAATTACAAAAACTAAAAGAAGATTTAACTGGCTCCTATTAAATTTATTTACTGCATTTTTAGCCACATGGTGCATTAGCTTATTTGGTGCAACGATTGAGCAAATGGTAGTCTTAGCATTTTTAATGCCTATAGTTGCATCGATGGGTGGTAATGCTGGAATGCAAACTTTAGCAGTAACAGTTCGAACAATAGCAACTAACGATTTGACAGAAAATAATTTTACTTCAAATGTTATTAAGGAATTTTCTATCGGAATATTAAATGGAATTATTTTCGCAGCTATAAGTGCTTTTATTGTTCAAATTTGGTTTCAAGACAGTACTCTTTCAATTATAATATCAATCTCAATGGTACTAACTATGATTATTGCTGGACTCTTTGGTATTTTGGTTCCAGTTACTTTAAAAAAAATGAATATAGATCCAGCCATTGCATCTAGTGTATTTGTCACTACAATTACTGACGTTATAGGTTTTGTGTCATTTTTGGGTGTGGGAGCTTATTTTTTATAGACTTAAAAATTATCAATTAATCTAACGCTTTTATAATAATATGCTAAGAAAATTTTAGATCCATTATATTTATTGGATAAAGATAAATCATTTGTATTTCTATTTTCTAAATATTCAATTTTAATATTAAAAAATTTTTCAAAGTCTTTTTTTGTTTTCTTTAAAAATTGGTTAATATTTTTTGTGTATTTGATCTTATTTTTTAAATTTAAAAAATTTTTTGAAATTTTTTCAACATCATTTAATTCACTTTGTTTGAGTAAGAAATTTCTTGAAGATAAAGCTAATTTATTTCTATTTCTAATAGTTCTGCATCCTATGACTTTAGTATTAAATTCATTTTCAATAAAATTTTTAACTAAATATAATTGTTGAAAATCTTTTTTACCCATAAATATTTTCTTGGGTTTAACTAATTTTGTTAATCTAATCATTACATCTAAAACACCCTCAAAGTGACCTTTTCTAAATTTTGCACATAAAACTTTAAATTTTTTTTTTATTTTTATTTCTGGTTTTTTTTTATTTTCATAAACATCTTTAAATTTAGGAATATAAACAAAATCTAATCTTTTAATTTTTTTTAATATAGCCAAATCTTTTTTAATATTTGCAGGATAAGAATTAAAATCTTTTACACTATTAAATTGTCTTGGATTTACAAATATGCTGACTATAGTTTTTTTGTTAGATTTTATTGATTTTTCAATAAGAGATATATGCCCTTCATGAATACCACCCATTGTAGGAACAAAACCAATATCATTAAAAGGCCCCAATGTTTTGGATAAATCATAATTGTTTAATATAATTTTCATTTGTATTAAAATATTTAATAAGTAAAACATTTAGATGATTAAACAAGCTATAATTCCTTTAGCAGGACTCGGTACAAGACTGTTGCCATTGACGAGTGTTTTTGCAAAAGAACTTTTACCTATCCAGGGAAAGCCTAGTTTAGAATACATTTTAAATGAATGTATCGATGCAGGAATCAAAGAAATAATTTTTATCATATCAAAGAGAAAAATGATGATTAAAAAATATTTTTATAATGACAAATTTTATAAAGAATTAATTAAGAAAAAAAAAGATACTAGAATTATCGAAGAATATAAAAAAATCTTAAGATATAGAAAAATGATAAAGTTTGTTTATCAGGACAAACCAAAAGGAACTGGTGACGCTGTTCTTAAAACTAAAAAATATATTAAAGATAAATATTTTTTAATGTTATTACCAGATGATCTTATAATCAAAAAAAACTGCTCTAAGTCTATGATTGCCTCTCATAAAAAATATAAAGCTTCAGTGATGGCTAGCATGAATGTTAAAAAAAAAGCTGTTGAAAGATGGGGTATCTATAAACTTAATAAAAGATTAAATACAACAGATTATTTGATCGATAGTGTTTTTGAAAAACCAAATATTAAAGATGCTCCTTCAAATAAAGCTGTAATTGGTCGATATATATTACCCATTAAAATTTTTTCAAAGTTAAAGAATTTGAAACCAAACAAAGGGGGCGAAATTCATATTACTGATGCCATACAACTTTTAATCAACGATAATGAAAAATTTATAGCACATAATTTTTCTGGAAAATATTTAGACTGCGGAAGTATGGAAGGTTATATTAAATCATCCAAAGAGATAGCAAAATTATGAAACTTTGTATGATTGGCACTGGTTATGTGGGTTTGGTGAGTGGTGTGTGTTTTTCAGATCTTGGTAACGATGTTATATGCGTAGATAAAGATCAAGATAAAATAAATAAACTTCAAAAAGGTATAATTCCTATTTATGAACCCGGATTAGAAGAACTTGTTCTTAAAAACTATAAAAATAAAAAATTAAAATTTTCAACTGATTTAGAAAATTCAATCAAAAAATCAGATATAGTCTTCATATGTGTTGGCACACCAACAAAAAAAAATGGTATCGGAGCTGATCTTAGTCAAGTTTATACAGTATCAAAAGAAATTTCAAAATTTATTAATAAATTTAAAATAATTATTACAAAGTCAACAGTTCCAGTTACAACTGGCGATGAAATTGAAAAAATTTTGTTAAAAAAAGTAAATAAAAATAAATTTTCTGTAGTATCAAATCCAGAATTTTTAAGAGAGGGTGAAGCTATAAGAGATTTTATTTATCCTGATAGAGTTGTAATAGGTGCTAAGGATAAAAAGTCAGCTAATATTTTAAAGAGTCTTTATTCCCCATTAATATCGAAAGGGGCAAAATTTATTTCTACTAATAGAAGAGCCGCAGAACTTATTAAGTATACCTCAAATGCTTTTTTGGCTACAAAAATAACTTTTATTAATGAAATAGCAAATTTATGTGAAAAAACTGGTATCGATGTGGAAGATATTTCTATAGGAATAGGTTTAGACAAAAGAATAGGTAGTCGATTTTTAAGAGCTGGACCTGCATATGGTGGATCCTGTTTTCCAAAAGATACTAAAGCAATTGTAACTTCTGCAGATAAATTTAAAATAAATTTATCTTTAATTAAAAGTGTTATTAAATCAAATGCATTGAGATCAAAATTACTTTTAAAAAAAGTTAATGAAATACTTGTCAATAAGATAAAAAATAAAAAGATTTGTTTTTTAGGTGTTACCTTCAAAGCAAATACTGATGATATGAGAGACTCTTCTAGTCTAGAAATGATACCGTTTCTCTCCAAAAAAGGAGCTAAAATAAAATATTATGATCCAAGTGGATTAAAAAAAGAATTTAACAAATTAAAAAATGTAAGTTTTTCAAATTCAGTTCGTGATGCAGTTAAAGGTGCTGATTTAGTAATTTTACATACTGAATGGAATGATTTTAAATCTATCAATTTCAAAAAATTACATCCTTCAAAAAATCTAAAGATTTATGATATGAGAAATATTTATTCTCCATTAAAAGTTAAATCACAAGGATTTAAATACTTTGGTATAGGAAGATAAAAATTAATTTAATTCAAAAATAGCATCTACCTCAACAGATACACCTAAAGGTAAACTATTTGTACTTACTGCTGCTCTAGTATGCATACCGGCTTCTCCAAAAATAGAGGCTATTAAGTCTGAGGCGCCATTAATTACTTTTGGTTGTTCGGTATAATCGTCTGTTGAATTGACAAATCCTGTAAGTTTAATGCAAGACTTAACTTTTGAAAGTTCTCCTTCACACGCTTTTTTAACTTGTGATATGATACTCATTCCACATCTTTCAGCAGCTTTATAAGCCTCATCTGTAGTTAAGTCTTTACCAACTTTACCCTTAATTAATTCTCCATTAGAATTTATTGATACTTGTCCTGATACATAAAGTAAGTTTCCTACTATTTTAGTTGCAACATAATTGCCAACAGGAGCTTTTGCTTCAGGTAATTCAATTTTTAGATCTCTAATTTTATCCTCAAAATTCATAATTTATTTTTCTTTTTTTATTTTATTTTTAGCTTTATTTATAAACTTCTTAGTACCTTTTTTAAGATTTTCGGTTTTCTTTACCGCACCTTCTTTTATTTTGTTGGTTTTATTAATAGTTGCCTCTTTAATTTTATTTGCATTACATTTTATATATTCTTTTGAAAATTTTTTAAAATCAGAACATTTAGTTTCATCTGAAAAGGCGAAATTAGTAACAAATAATATTAAACTTAAAGTAATTAAAGTTTTTTTCATTTTTTTTTCTTTTTCTTATTTGTATCGTATTCTTTTCTTTTCTCAATAAGGATTAAAGCTTCTTCCATAGTTAGGTCTGTTGGATCTTTTTCTTCAGGAATTGTTGCGTTTAAAGACTTATATTTAATATATGGTCCATATTGACCTTTCATTACTCTAACAGGCTTTTTATCCTCTGGATGTTCTCCTAAATCTTTAATTATAGAAGATGACATTCTACCTGGTTTAGCTTCTGCTATTAAAGTAATTGCTCTATTAAGGCCAATTGAAAATATTTCTTCAATATTTTCTATTCTTGAAGATTTGTTTTCGCATTTTAGATATGGACCAAATCTTCCACTATTTAATGTAATTTCTTTTTGATTTTCTGGATTTAAACCTAAAGATTTAGGTAAAGAACATAAAAATTGAGCTTTTTCTAAATCAATACTTTCTAACTCCAATCCTTTTGGTATTGAAACGTTTTTTAAAAGTTCGTTTACAACAGCTTTAAGTTTTTTTGTTTTCTTTCTTTTCTTTGTGATTTTTTCATCAGCTTTTTCTTCAGGTATTTTTTCATATTGAAGATAAGGTCCGAATCTCCCATTTTTTAAAAATATATCATTTCCATTTTCGTGTTTACCTATGAATTTTGGTTCCGCTAATTGAGATTGTGCTGCTGCTTTTGCTTTAGATAAGGGTCTTGTAAATTTACATTCGGGGTAATTTGAACAACCAATAAAGGCACCACCTCTAAAGCTATTTTTTAAACTTAGTGAGCCTGTATCACATAATTGACATTTTCTAACAACTTTACCATCTTTATCTTTATCAAAAATTAATGTTCCTAGACTTTCATTTAATAAATCTAAAACTTCTCTAGTTCTCTTTTCTTTTACTTCTGAAACGTTACTATTAAAATCTTTCCAAAACATTTCTAAAACTTTTATCCAACTCTCTTTTCCAGTTGTAATTTCATCTAGTTGGTCTTCTAGTCCAGCTGTAAAATTATAATCAACATATTTAGAAAACAGTTTTTCTAAAAACGCAGATATTAATTTTCCACGATCAGTGGGAAAAAATCTTTTGTTAAGTATTTCTGCATACCCACGGTTTGCAATTGTAGATATAATGCTTGCATAAGTTGAAGGTCTACCAATACCAAGTTCTTCTAATTTTTTTACCAAGCTTGCTTCAGAATATCTTGGAGGAGGTTGAGTAAAATGTTGTTCATCAATAAGGGACTCAATATTGATTGGTCCTTTTGACATTTCAGGCAGGATAGCTTCATCTTCATCTTTATTTGGACTTGGGAATACTTTCAAGAAACCATCAAACTTTAATACAGACCCGCTTGATTTACATATTGTACCATCATCTTCTGAAGTTATTGTTATTGTGTTTCTGTCAAATTTTGCAGTCTCCATTTGAGATGATAGAGCTCGACCCCAAATTAGATTGTATAGTTTTTGTTGATCTGTGCTTAAATATTTTTTAACAGTATCTGGTGATCTACTTATATCTGTTGGTCGAATAGCTTCATGAGCTTCTTGAGCATTTTTTGCTTTTTTACCTGAATAATTTAGAGGTTTTTCAGGTAAATATTCATTTCCATATTGAATTTTAATGAAATCTCGAAAATCTGAAACTGCATCAGCTGAGAGATTTGTTCCATCAGTTCTCATATAGGTAATTAATCCTATTGTTTCACCATTTATTTCAATACCTTGATATAATCTTTGGGCAATTTGCATTGTTCTGGAAGCTCCAAAGCCTAATCTGCTTGAAGCGACTTGTTGCAAAGTTGATGTTGTAAATGGACCAGATGGGTTTCTACTAACAATTTTTGAAGATATATCACTTATGTTGAATTTCTTATCTTTAATACTCGCTATAGCATCATTAATTTCATTTTTATTTTTAAAAGAAAATTTTTCTATTTTTTTTCCATCTAATTGAGAGATATTTGAAGTTATTAAACTTTTTTTGTCATCTTGAAAATTAATACTTAAAGTCCAAAACTCTTCTGGATCGAAAGACTCTATTTCATGTTCTCTTTCAGTTATAAGTTTTAAAGCTACCGATTGCACTCTACCAGCAGATTTTGATCCTGGTAGTTTGGTCCAAAGAATAGGGGATATATTAAAACCAACTAGGTAATCTAGGGCTCTTCTAGCCATATAAGCATCAACAAGTAACGGTTCAATTTGTCTGGGATTATCTATACCGTGTGTTACTGCCTTTTTGGTAATTTCATTAAAAACAACTCTTTCAACTTCTTTATCTTTTAAAAGTTTTTTTTCATTTAAATACTCTTTTACGTGCCATGCAATTGCTTCACCTTCACGATCGGGATCAGTCGCTAAAATGATTTTACTTGAGTTTTTTGCAGCATCAGTAATTTCTTTTAAATATTTTTTAGAAAAGCTATCAACTTCCCATTCCATTTTAAAATTTTGTTCGGGGTCAACAGAACCATTCTTTGATGGTAAATCTCTAATATGACCATAGCTAGCTAAAACAGTATAATTATCACCTAAATATTTGTTAATCGTTTTAGCTTTTGCAGGACTTTCAACTATGACTAGATTCATAATTTAACAAACTACTCAAAAGTCTTTGATAGTCAAATTAATAAATTTTTGTCTTACTTTCTTCTTTGTTTTTCAATCGTTTAATATTTTCTCTGTGGGTAAAGAAGATCAAAATAAACATTATGCTAAAAAAAATAGTATTACTTATTTGATCAGTTATCAGGATATAAATAGGTATTGATATAGAGCTGATAATCGATGAGAGTGACGAGTATCTGAAGATTAAAAATACAATACCCCAAATTAATGCAAAAATAATTCCTAGCATAAGATTTATAGAAAATAAAATTCCAACATAAGTAGCAACACCCTTGCCACCTTTGAATTTAAGCCAAATAGGAAACACATGTCCTAAAAAGGCACATAAAGAAGCTATATATATTAAATCAGGATAGTTATTTTTAACAAAAATAACTGGAATTATAGCTTTAACTATATCTAGTATTAATGTTGAATAACCTATAATTTTATTTCCTGTTCTCAAGGCGTTTGTTGCACCTATATTTCCCGATCCAATGTTTCTAATATCTTTATTCAAAAATAATTGAGTCAAAATCAAACCAAATGGAATAGAGCCCATTAAATATGAGATAATACTAACAATTAAATAATCCATTATTATATCTTAAATAATTCCTTACCCTTTACAAAGGTATTAGTTACTTTACCTTGAAGTTTTTTATCCTCAATTGAAGTATTCTTAGATTTTGAAACTAAGTTTTCTTTTTTTACAATCCAAGGTTTGTCTAAATCCACAATACAAAAATCTGCATCATTTCCTATTGAAAGATTTCCTTTATTAATACGCAGTATTTTTGCAGGATTTGATGTTAAGGCCTCTATTATCGTTTCAAGTTTTACTGATCCATTGTGATATAATTCTAATGATAGAGATAATAATGTTTCTATTCCTGAAGCACCAGTTGCTGCTTGTGAAAAAGTTAATCGTTTAGACTCTTCATCTTCAGGCTTGTGATCTGAAACTATTACATCGATAGTTTTGTCTTTTAATCCTTGAACGAGTGCTTCTCTATCCTCTTCTTTTCTTAAAGGAGGGGATAATTTTAAGAATGTTTTAAAATCACCAATGTCATTTTCATTAAGAGATAAATTATTTATTGAGACACCGCTTGTAAATTGAATATCATTTTTTCTCTCTTTAATTACTTCAACTGATTTTGCAGCTGAGAGTTGGGATACATGATATCGACATTTATTTTTTTCAAGAAGTGCTAAGTCTCTTTCTATGATTATTCTCTCAGCAATATCAGGTATTCCTGATAAACCTAGTTTAGTTGCGATAATTCCAGAATTTATCATACCATTTTTTGAGAGATGATAATCTTCAGCATGTTGCATTATTAAGCAATCTAAGTCTTTAGCTGAATTCATTATTCTAGACATTAAACTTGTATTTTGAATAGTCTTAATACCATCTGTAAAAGCTATTATTCCTTTTTTGGCCAACAAGCCAAATTCGGTCATGTTAGTACCTTCAATATTTTGTGTTAAAGAAGCGCACGGAAAAATATTAATTTTAGATTTATCTCTTCCTCTTCTTTTTAAGAAATCTACAATTGATACATTGTCTATTATTGGATCAGTATTTGGCATTGTAACAACAGATGTTACTCCACCAGATAATGCTGCGTTACTTAAAGTTCTAAAATTTTCTTTATATTCATAACCCGGTTCACCAACAAAAACTCTCATATCTACAAGTCCAGGAAAGATGAATTTACCCTTTAGATCTATAGGCTTTTCTCTAGTCGGTAAATTATTAGAGTTTACTTTTTTACCTATTGCTTCAATTTTTCCGTCTTCTGATATTATTAAACCACCATTTTCATTTAATGAATTATATGGGTCTATAATGTTTGCGTTTATAAAATATTGTTTCTTCATTTATTCACAAAATATTTTCAAGCAAGCCATTCTAACAGCCACACCGAGCTCAACTTGTTCCTTTATTACACTTTTATTAATATCATCAGCAAGTCTTGTATCGATTTCAATTCCTCTATTCATTGGTCCAGGATGCATAATAATTGCATCAGGTTTTGCATGATCAAGTTTATCTGGTGTTAAACCATAGTATTCGTAGTATTCTCTATTTGATGAAAGAAATGAACTTGTCATTCTTTCATTTTGAAGTCTTAACATCATTACTATATCACAATCTTTAAGTCCTTTTTTCATATCAGTAAAAGTATCAACTCCAAATTTTTCAATTTCTTTTGGCATTAAATTTGTCGGTGCAACTATATTAACTTCTGCACCCAACATTGTTAATAAATAGATATTTGATCTTGCAACTCTTGAATGGAGAATGTCTCCACAAATTGCAATTTTCAATCCTTGAATTTTTTTCTTTCTATTAATTATTGTTAATGCATCTAATAAAGCTTGAGTAGGGTGCTCTCTTCTACCATCACCAGCATTTAGTACAGCACAATTTACTTTTTGAGATAATAAGTTACAAGCACCAGAGTCTTGATGTCTAATTACAATTATATCAGGGTGCATAGCATTTAAAGTCATTGCAGTATCAATTAAAGTTTCACCTTTTTTAATTGCTGAGTTTCCCATATTCATTGACATAACATCTGCCCCTAATCGTTTACCTGCTAATTCAAAAGAACTTTGTGTTCTAGTAGAAGGTTCAAAAAACAAGTTAATTTGTGTTTTTCCGTTTAGAACGTTTAATCTTTTGTTTTTGCTTTGGTTAAGTTTTATAAATGATTGTGATTCATTCAAAATTAAATTCACATCATTAATTGATAAATCTTGGATACCTAACAAATGTTTTTGGGAAATTTTAATAGCTTTTTGAGTTTTAGACGCCATTAAAATTAACTCTATAACTATAAAGTAATGCCTTGGCAAGTATTAATTATTTAAAAAATCTATTGCTCCTTGAAGTATAAAAGCTGCCGCATTTTGATCTATATTTTTTTCTCTTTTGCTTACGTTAACATCTAGTTGGCTAGATAGATTAAAAGCTCCAACAGTAGAAAGTCTCTCATCCCAAAGGCAAACGTCTATATCAATTTCTTTATCTATATTATTTGACACATCATTAACAGATTGTGCCGATCTACCAGATGAACCATCCATATTGAGAGGATTACCAATTATAACTCCTTTAATATCATATTCATTAATTATCTCTTTTAATTGAGCAATTAACTCATTTGTATTTGTTTTAGCAATTGTCTTAAAGGGTGTAGCTATAGATTGCCTCTCATCACAGATAGATATACCAATTCTTTTAGAACCAAGATCTAACCCAATTAATCTAGAAGGTTCTGCCTGTTTTTTTTTCAAATCTTCAATAGTGATCATATTGTATATTTTTAACTTAAGTGATAGTTTGCGACATATTTAAATACCTTATGAGCATTGATCTTAAAACAATAAAGCATATTTCAAAACTATCAAGGATTTCAGTAGATGAAAAAAAAGCTGAAAAACTAGCTGGCGATTTAAACTCAATTTTCAAATTTATTGAAAAATTAAATGAATTAAATACCGATAATGTTGAACCGCTTACATCTGTTGCTGAAACAACTTTAAAATTTAGATCTGATGAAGTTAAAAATCAAAATATAAGAGAGCAAATTATAAAAAATTCACCTGAAGATAACGAGGATTTTTTTGTAGTTCCAAAAGTTGTTGAATAATGTCTGATATAACCTCACAATCATTAACTTCATTAGTTAAAAATATTAAAGAAAAAAATTTATCTTCTGAGGAAGTTACCAAAGCTTTTGTTGATCGTTCTGAAAAATCAAAAGAATTAAATTCTTATATTACAGAAGATTTTTCTAATGCGATTGATAAATCAAAAAAATTTGATGAAAAACCAAATCTAGATTTAAAACTTCCGGGAGTACCAATGGCTGTTAAAGATCTTTTTTGCACTAAAGATATTAGAACTACAGCAGGTAGTAAAATTCTTGAAAATTTTGTTCCTACATATGAGTCTACAGTTACTCAAAATATATGGAATGAAGGAGCCATTTTACTTGGCAAATTAAACTGTGATGAGTTTGCCATGGGATCCTCAAATGAAACTAGCTTTTACGGAAATGTTCAAAACCCAATTGATAAAGGGTTGGTACCAGGTGGATCATCTGGTGGTTCAGCAGCTGCTGTAAGTGGTCAACTGACACCGATTACAATAGGAACTGATACTGGCGGATCAATTAGACAGCCAGCTTCTTTTACTGGCACGGTTGGATTAAAGCCTACTTATGGAAGTTGTTCAAGATATGGGATTGTTGCATTTGCATCTTCACTAGATCAAGCAGGACCAATGTCTCAAAATGTAGAAGATTGTGCTTTACTACAAGAAGTAATTAGCACTTATGACAATAAAGACTCTACTTCAATTGATTTTAAAAGGGGTCAATATAGCAAAGACTTAACAAAAGATATTAAAGGTAAAAAAATTGGTATACCTAAAGAGTATAGGGTAGAGGGGATGCCAAAAGAAATTGAAGAGTTATGGAAAAAAGGAATTGAATACGCAAAGGATTGTGGTGCTGAAATAATAGATATTTCACTACCTAACACTAGCTACGCTTTACCTACTTATTATATAGTTGCTCCTGCAGAAGCTTCTTCGAATTTAGCAAGATATGATGGTGTTAAGTATGGTTTCAGAGCTAAAGGTGAAAACTTAACAGATATGTATGAAAAAACAAGATCTGAAGGTTTTGGTGCTGAGGTACAACGAAGAATAATGATTGGTACTTATGTTTTGTCATCAGGATATTATGATGCTTATTATTTGAAGGCGCAAAAAGTTAGAAAGTTGATTAAAAATGATTTCGATGAAGCATATAAAAAAGTTGACGCTATTTTAACACCTTCAACACCTAGCTCAGCATTTAAGATAGGTGAAAAGAAAAATGATCCAGTTTCAATGTATTTAAATGATATCTTTACTGTACCTGTAAATTTAGCTGGTTTACCGGCTATATCTATACCAGCTGGCCTTGATGCAACAGGATACCCTTTAGGATTACAGATTATTGGTAAAGCATTTCAAGAACAAGAAATATTAAACTTAGCATATGCAATGGAAGATAAAATTAGTTTTAAAAATAAAATTACTGATTGGTGGATTAAATAGTGTCTAAAGATAATTCGGAATATCTAATTGAAAGGTATGATAATGTTTATGAGGTTGTTATTGGTCTTGAAGTACATGCGCAAGTAACATCTAATTCAAAATTATTTTCATCTTCTTCAACAAAATTTGGTGCAGAACCTAACACACAAGTGAGTTTGGTTGATGCCGCTTTTCCAGGAATGTTACCTGTAATTAATGAATATTGCGTTAAACAAGCAATAAAAACAGGTATTGGTTTAAAAGCTCAAATTAACAAGAGATCAGTTTTTGATAGAAAAAATTATTTTTATGCTGACCTTCCTCAAGGATATCAAATTTCTCAATTTAAATACCCAATAGTAGGTGAGGGAACAGTTATTCTTGATATGCCTAATGGACAAAAAGAAGTTGGTATTGAAAGACTTCATTTAGAACAAGATGCTGGAAAAAGTATTCATGATATGGATCCACAAAATACCCTGGTAGATTTAAATAGATCAGGTGTAGCTTTAATGGAGATAGTGAGCAAACCTGATTTAAGAACACCTGATGAGGTAAGTGCTTATATTAAAAAACTAAGATCTATAATGAGATATTTAGGTACTTGTGATGGTAATATGCAGGAAGGTTCATTAAGAGCCGATGTAAACGTTTCAGTAAAATTAAAAGACTCTAAAGAACTAGGTACACGTTGTGAAATTAAAAATGTTAACTCTATAAAATTTATGCAAATGGCTATTGATTATGAGGCTAATAGACAAGTTGATTTAATAGAAGAGGGTAAATTAATAGATCAGGAAACAAGATTGTTTGATACCAAAAAAAATGAAACAAGATCAATGAGATCAAAAGAAGATGCCCATGATTATAGGTATTTTCCAGATCCAGATTTATTACCGTTAGAAGTTACTGAGGAATTTATTGAAAAATTAAAATCTGATATTCCTGAATTACCAGATGATAAAAAGAAAAGATTTATAGAGGAGTTTAAAATTTCTGCTTATGAGGCAACAATATTAGTCTCTGACATAGATACAGCAAAATATTTTGAAGAAGTTGTTGCCAAAATGGGTAAAAACCGTGATATGAAATTAGCAGTTAACTGGATTACAGGTGAATTATTTGCTGTTTTAAATAATAAAAATTTAGAAATATCTAAAAGTCCAATAAGTGCAAAAAATTTAGCTAAGTTAATTAATCTGATTAAGAACGGAACAATTTCTGGCAAAATAGCTAAAACAATATTTGAATTAATGATGGATGGAGACAAAGATCCACTAGTAATTATTGAAGAAAAGGGTTTAAAACAAGAAAGTGATCCTAAAGCATTGGAAGCTTTAATTGATAAGATAATTAATGATAATCGTGAAAAAGCTATTGAATACAAGAATGGCAAAGAAAAACTATTTGGTTTTTTTGTGGGTCAAGCAATGAAAGTTTCTGGAGGCAAGGCTAATCCTCAATTGATCAATGAGATATTAAAGAAAAAACTTTAATAGATGGGTGCAAACCTAGAAATAACAGAAAAATTAAAAAATTATATCAATGATTTTGGCTTAACATTGAATCCAGTTCAGCAAGAGATAATTGATTATAATAATACATTAGGTGACATTAAAAGGATGCAAATTGATCCATCCCAATGTTATTTCCTTCATTTAATTATAAAAATCTCGAACATTAAAAATGTGCTTGAAATTGGAACTTTTACTGGTCTTAGTGCGCTTTCAATTTCATTAGCTTTACCAAATGATGGTAAACTTATAGCACTCGATAAGAACGAAGAAACCAATAAGATTGCTCTAAACTTCTTTAAAAAAGCAAATCAAGATCACAAGATTGAAACAAAAATAAAACCTGCCATTGAAAGTTTAGATGAATTAAAAAATAATAAATTTGATATGGTTTTTATTGACGCAGATAAAATGAATTATAAAGAATATTATGAAAGATCTTTAAAGCTTTTAGATAAAGGTGGATTGATTATTATCGATAATGTTTTGTGGCATGGTGAAGTTGCTGATGAAAATAATATAGATAAATATACAGTCAACATTAGAGAGTTTAATTCATTCGTTTCAAACGACAAAAGAGTAGAACAAATTATAGTACCACTGGGTGATGGGATGACAGTTTGTAGAGTTTTATAATGTTTGAAGTTTTCGGTTTCTATAAATTTATAAAGATTAGATCTTTAAAAAAAAATAAAGTTTTACTTCAGGAATTTTTAATTAAACAGAAAATTAGAGGAACTATTATTATTGCAAATGAAGGTTTAAACGGAACAATATCTGGTGATAGTAAAAATATAAAAAGTACTATAAATAAGTTAAAAAAAATATTCTCTTTCAAAAAATTTGATAACAGTAATAAATCTAATTCTAGTTTTCAACCATTTCACAAGCCAAAAATAAAAATCAAAAAAGAAGTTGTTCCTATGAGCTTAACTTTAAATACTAAAGAAAGAAATTTAGATACACATTTAAATCCAAAAGAATGGAATGAGTTAATCAAAAAAAAAGATACCCATATAATAGATACAAGAAAATCTTTTGAATTTGATGTTGGGACGTTCAAAAAGTCTGTTAACCCTGATGTTGATAATTTTAGAGACTTTCCTAAATACCTAAATAAACTTAAAAAAGATAAGCCTGTCGCTATGTTTTGTACTGGGGGAATTAGATGTGAAAAAACTTCTGTTTATCTGAAAAAAAAAGGATTTAAAAATATCTACCAATTGAATGGTGGGATTTTAAATTATCTAAAAAAAACAAAGGAAAAAGATAGTTTGTGGAAAGGCGAATGCTTTGTTTTTGATAATAGAATCAGTCTTAAACACGGTTTAAAAGTCGGAAGTTACTTTATGTGTAGTGGTTGCAGAAAGCCAATTTCACCAAAAGACAAAAAATCTAAAAAATATGAAGAAGGTGTATCTTGCCCAAATTGTCACGATAATTTAACAGATACTCAAAAAACTAGATTTAGAATGAGACAGAAACAAATAAATCTTGCTAAAAAGAGTGGATCAAAGCATATATTCCAGAAAGAATTTAAATAAAAATATATTGTCTACAAAAATTAATTTAACCAAAGACCCTATTTGGGATCTTCTAAGAAAAGTAACGATACCTGCAAGTGTAGGTTCTTTATTTCAGACTTTTTATAATTTGGTTGACACTTGGTTTGCTGGTAGAATTTCAGCTGAAGCTATAGGTGCAATAGCTAAATCATTTCCGATATATTTTGTAATCATAGCAGTCGGTGTAGGAATTGGCGCAGCAACAAATGCGTGCATAGGTAATTTGTTAGGTGAAAAGAAAATCAATAAAGCTTCACTATTTATTGCTCAATCAGTAGTATTTGCAATTATAACCTCTGTATTAGTCACATTATTTGGCTTAAATGTTTCCAATTTTCTTTTAAGCGTAATGGGATCTGATGCAAATAGTATAATTTTAACTAGAGAATATTTGGATATAATTTTTTACGGTACTTTTATCGTAATGATACAAATTTCTTTAAATGGTGCATTAAATGCACAAGGAGATACGAAAAGTTATAGAAATGTACTAATTTTTAGCTTTTTCTTGAATATATTTTTAAACCCACTTTTTATTTGGGGATATGGATTTATCCCAGCTTTTGGTATTGGTGGTCTAGCTATAGCAACTGTAATTTCACAATCTATTGGTACATTTTATTTAGCATATAAAATTTACTCATGTAAATTAAGAAAATATTTATACATACAGTGTTTCATTCCTAAATTAGATATGTTGAGAGAATTATTTTCTCAAGCACTTCCTATAATGTTTAGTATGCTCTTTATTGGGGTAGGTATATTTAATATTTTATATTTTATAGGACAATTTGGCGAAATGGCTACAGCTGGTTATGGTTCTGCTTTAAGAGTTGAGCAAGTTTTCTTATTACCTGTTATTGGTCTTAACACCGCAGTACTTTCAATCGGGGGACAAAATTTTGGTGCAAAAAAATTCAATCGAATAAGAGAATTATATACAAAGGCTCTTTTATTTGGATCATCATTTATGGTTGGAGCAGGAATAGTATTATTTTTTGGTGCAGAGTTTTTTGTATCTCAATTTACAGATAATGCTGAGGCAATTAAACATGGAGCCCTTTATCTTAAAGTTGCAGCATTAATTGGTCCGATTTATCCAGTGTTCTTTATTACAACAGCGGTATTTCAGGCTCTTAAAAAACCTATTTACAGTCTATATTTAAGTATTCTGAGGTTAACTGCATTTCCTTTTTTATCTTTATGGTATGTAATTAATATTAGAGGTGGAGATTATAATGATATATTTTATACAATAATGGCTACTAACTGGATTATGGGTATTGCCCTAATTATATTCATTGGATACTTTTTAAATAATGTATTTAAGCAAAAGAAAAGCCATTTTAGTTATTAGTATTTCTATATTAGTATTTTTTTTTACTTATACAGATATTAAGTCACAAGATATTAAGATTACAGACGGAGATACCATTAAAGTAAACGGAGAAAAAATAAGATTTAGTGGCATAGATACTCCAGAATTAAAACAAACTTGTATTAAACAAGGAGTAAAAAAACCTTGTGGTATAACAGCCAAAGAAATTCTTATGAATAAGATTGCAGATAATAAAATTGTCTGTATTAGAGAAGGTGTAGATCAATATAAAAGAACATTGGCAGAATGTTTTGTGAACAATGAAAGTTTATCAAGTTATTTAGTTAGAAGTGGCTATGCATTTGCTTATAGAAGATATTCCAAAAAATTCATACCTGATGAAGACTATGCTAAAATAAATAAACTTGGTATGTGGTCAATGGAATTTGATTACCCGTGGGATTGGCGTAAAAAAAATTAATATCTAATCTTTTTTTAAATTTTTCTCTAATTTTCTTACAAAGAAAGAAACAATTAATATTAAGACTAAATACTCCAATATTAAGAAAGTATAGATTTCTAAAGGTCTATAGGTAGTAACAACTAATTCATTAGCTTTTCTGGTTAAATCACCGATACCAATTATTGAAACTAGTGACGACATTTTTAATACGTAAACAAATTGATTTCCAATAGCTGGTAAAATATTTTTTATTGCCTGAGGAAGTATTACTAACCTTAATCTTTTAAAGAAATTTAAACCTAATGAACTTCCAGCTTCCCATTGGGCTTTTTTAATTGAATTAATTCCTGCTCTAAAAATTTCAGCTTGAAAAGCACTTTCACTTATAGCTAAAGCAATTATCCCAGAGACAAAAGGACTAAAGCTAATACCTGTCATTATTGGCAATCCATAGTAAATCCACAAGATTAAAACTAATAAAGGTACTGCTCTAACAATCTCAACATACCCAATATTAATATAAGTCAAAAATTTATTTTTTGCTAAAGAGGGGATGGCAACTATTAAACCTAATACCATTGATATAATAATTGATATTATAGAAATATAGATAGTAGTTGTTAAACCACTTAACAAAAATTTTAAGTTTGTTAAGCCTTCAACATTATTTGGAGAAATAATAAACCAACCTAACTCTTGATCAGTACAAGAAGTAAGTGGAATTAATAAAAGTAAAAAAAATATATTTTTCACTCTTAAAATTATAGAGTATTAATTTTTAATATCTAACTGATTATAAGCTCTTAAGATTATACTTTGCTAATAACTTCTCAAAGAAACCAGAGTTTTTTTTCTTTTCGATCCAGTCACTCACATAGTCATTCCAAATTTTATCTTTTTTAGGAACCATCATTGCTAAAAAAGCAGGATTTTTCTCCCCATCTTGAACAATTGCTAACTGAGGGTATTTAATTACTAGTTTATTAGCTTCTGTAGAACTTGTTATATTTCCGTCAGCTCTACCTGCTAACACCTCTTGAAAATCTCTTGCTG
>CACDYK010000009.1 GCA_902556905.1 uncultured Pelagibacteraceae bacterium | reverse complement strand
ATTGGTGCAGATATAGGTAATAGTATTTTAAAAAATATTTTGAAAAATCCAGCACCATCTATTCTTGCAGCTTTAACTAATTCAGTTGGAATAGAGACATAATAATTTCTAAAAAATAATGTTGTAAAAGGAATTCCATAGACTGTGTGAACTAAAACTAATCCAATTATTGAATTTGATATTCCTAATGCACCCAAAGTTCTTGCCATTGGTAATAAAATTGCTTGAAATGGTATAAAGCAACCAAATAATAAAAATAGAAAAACCCAGCTATCGCCTTTAAATCTCCATTTAGTTAAAACATAACCTGTCATTGCTCCAATGAAAGTTGAAAAGAATACAGCAGGAATAACCATTTTAAGTGAGTTCCAAAAATAAGGTTTTAGAAAAGTATCTCCAGCACCATAACCTCTGCCTCCCCATGCAACTGCCCAAGCATCAAAATTTAAACCACTTGGCCAAGTCAATAATGTACCTTGACGAATTTCTTCCATCGTTTTAAGTGAAGTTACAACCATAACATAAAGTGGAAATATGAAATAAGAAGCAAAAAGTATTAACACAAAATACAAAAACCATCTTAAAAAGATATTTGTGTACCTAGATTTTTGTTCTAGTTGTTTATAATTAGAGCTACTTGTTTTAGCTTGCATTTTCTCTCCTTAATTCAGAATATAAGTAAGGTATAATTACTGCGGCAACAGCCATAAACATCATCATTGCACTTGCAGCCGATAGTCCAACTTGACTTTTGTGAAATGCAGCTTGCGTCATAAATAAAGCTGGCATTGTTGTTGAAATACCTGGCCCTCCTTGAGTAAGAGCTACTATTAAATCATAACTTTTTATCGATATATGGACCAATATTACAAAACTTGTAAAGAAAACTGGTCTCATCATGGGAATAAGAATTTTCCAATATACTGTAAATAAACCAGCTCCATCAATTTTAGCAGCTTTAACAATTTCATCTTCAACAGATCTTAATCCAGCCAAAAATAAAGCCATTACAAACCCTGCAGATTGCCAGACTCCAGCTATTACAATAGTGTATATGGCCATTTCCCTATCTACCAGCCAATTAAAGGTAAAATTTTCAAAACCCCAGTCAATAAACATCTTTTGAATACCTAAAGAAGGATTTAAAATCCATTTCCATGCAGTTCCAGTAACAATAAATGAGAGTGCCATTGGGTATAAATAAATAGTTCTTAAAACACCCTCAGCTCTTATTTTTTGATCAAGAAAAATTGCTAGAATAATTCCAATTACTATACAAAAAATTAAAAAAAGCGCTGTAAATACAAGTAAATTATCTACTGAAATTAACCATTTACGTGAAGCCCACAGCTTAACATACTGTCCAACACCCCATAACTCATATTTTGGCAGAATTTTTGAATTCGTGAAAGATATATACAAAGTCCAAAGTACAAAACCATAAACAAACCAACTAATCAAACCTACGGCTGGAGCTAAAACAATTTTAGGTAAATTTTTTTCTAACCACTTGAACATTTGAATATAATATTTTTAGATTTGAAAAAAAGGCCACTTAATTAAAAGTGGCCTTTTAGATTTGTTTTTACATATTTGCTAAAACTGAATCAGCTAAAGCATTAGCAGCATCTACAGAAGACATATCAGAGTTAAAGTGTTCTGTAATAATATCTTGTAGGGCAGCTTTCATAGTATTCCCTTGAGCCATACCATGAGCAAAACTTGGAACTAATCCACCTTTTGCACCTGCAGTTTTAATATCTGCATTAGATGTCTTTGCACATTTGTCAAATTCATCCATAGATACGTCTAGACGAGCTGGAATTGAACCTTTGTATAAGTTAAAAACTTTTTGAAAGTTTTTACCCATCATTAGTTTAGCTAATAATTTTTGACCAGCTTGTTTGTCAGGATCACTTGATTTATAAAATATAAAACTATCTACGTTATATAGGTATCCATTGTTAGATGGAGTTGCAGCACAGTAATAATCTACACCTGGTGTTTTACCAGCAGCAGTAAACTCTCCTTTAGCCCAGTCACCCATAATTTGAAAACCAGCTTTACCTTCGATAACCATACCAGTAGCAACGTTCCAGTCTCTTCCTGGGCTACCTTCATCAGTATAACCTTGTAGTTTTCTCATTTGATCAAAAACTTTAACTGTCGTTTCACTTCTTAGACAGTTTTCTTTAAGATCAACGTAACAATTTTTATAATAGTTGTTACCACCTATACCCATAGCAACTGCTTCAAAAACTGTAGCATCTTGCCAAGCTTGACCACCATGAGCAAAAGGAATTATACCAGCAGCTTGTAACTTATCTGCCGCAGCATTTAATTCATCCCATGTAGTTGGTACAGAAATACCATTTGCATCAAACACAGCTTTGTTAGCCCACATCCAGTCAATTCTGTGAATGTTTACTGGAGCTGCACAATAAGGTCCGCTGTTGTTTTCACATTTGTGAATAGCTGCAATCATTGGATCTAATAAATTATCCCAACCTTCTGATTGAGCAACTGAGTCTATATTGTATGGAGCTACTACACCTTCTTGGTCATACTCTTGAATTGTAGGACCTTTAATTTGTGAAGCAGATGGTGGATCGCCAGCAACTATTCTAGCTTTTAATGCAACGTTAGCAGCGTCTCCACCACCACCCGTTACAGGCATGTCCAACCATTCACCACCGTTAGCAGCAAAATCATCTTTTAATACTTTAAGAGCAGCAGCTTCACCACCTGAAGTCCACCAGTGCAAAACCTCAATTTTTGGTCCTGCAATAGAAGAAGTAGAAGTAAACGCTAATGTAATTAAAGCGATTATTATTTTTTTCATGTCTTTCCTCTTATATTTATTAAGTTAACTTATTTTTTTAAAAAAATTACTATAGGTAGAATGGTTATTAATTGAAAATTAAATAATTTTATACAACCAGAAGTTGTTAATTTTTTTTTCAAATTTAAATAATAAATTAAGGAAATACTATGAAAAAGAGTATTTTTGAATTCAATTAAAAATTGTATTTTAATATGTCGCGCTTCTTCCTAATCTAGCAGCACCTCTTACTCCGCTAGCATCACCATATCTTGGTTTTAAAAAAACACCTTCATACTCTTTACCTATTACAAATTTTTTAACCATATGATCGATATCATTTAAGAAATCTATTTCATTGGAAACTCCTCCTCCAAAAATAAAAGCATCTGGATCTAAAATATTTATTATACTCGACAGTGACATTGCTAAATTTAACTTAAAATCATCGATAAATCTTTCAGCATCGAGATCATGTTTTCGATTTAATTCAAAAATCTCATTGGTTTTTAAATTTTTTTTATAAATCTTATTAAATCTTTTCGCCATTCCTAGTCCTGAAATGAAGCTTTCTATTTCTGCATCTCTAGCATTATTAGAGTCAAAATTTTCTTTTTTAGCAGCAAAATATGGAATCTGATTATGACCCCATTCACCAGCAACTCCATTAGGTCCACTTACAATTTTTTTATCTATAACTAGCCCTCCACCAACACCAGAGCCTAAAATAATTCCATAAACAATTTTATAATGTTTGCCTGATCCATCTATAGCTTCAGATAAAGCAAAACAATTTGCATCATTTTCACAAAAAACTTCTTTTCCTAAAGCTTTACGCAGATCATTTTGAAATGGTTTTTTTTCTAACCATAAACAATTAGGAGCATTCTTAACCAATCCTGTTTGAGGTGAATGTACACCAGGATGACAAACTCCAATTGGTAAGTCGGTTTTGAATTCTTCTTCTAAATTTTTATGAATATCTTTTATAGTTCTTATTATAGTTAAATAATCTTTTGGACAAGCAGTTCTTGATCTATGTCTTTCTTGACCATCCTCTTCTAAAACAACACTCTCTATTTTAGTTGCACCTACATCAATACCAATTTGCATGATTAATAAGTAGCCCTTCCACCACTTAAATCAAATACTGCCGCTGTTGAAAATGAATTTTCTTCACATGATAACCAAGCAACTAAAGACGCCAATTCTTCAACTTTAGCAAATTTATTTCTTGGAATTTTTGAAAGCATATAATTGATATGTTCTTCAGTCATTTGATCAAAAATTCTTGTTTTTGCAGCAGCTGGTGTCACGCAATTTACTGCAATATTTTTTTGTGCGAGCTCTTTACCTAATGATTTAGTTAAACCAATAACCCCCGCTTTTGAGGTGCTATAAGCACTTGCATTTGGATTTCCTTCTTTTCCAGCTATTGAAGCAATATTAACTATTCTTCCATAGTCATTTTTCATCATAAAAGGCACAACTGCTTTACAACAATAAAATACTGAATTTAAATTAAGATTTATTACTTTGTTCCATTCTTCGATTGGATATTCTGCAACAGTTGTATTCATTCCTGCTATTCCTGCATTATTTACAAAGATATCAATTTTTCCATGTTTGCTTTCAACTTCAGATAAATTTCTATTAATAATTTCAAAATTACTCACATCAACAATTTGATAACTTAGATTTTCAGAGTTCACTTTGTCAGTTGCTTTTTTAGCAGCATCTTCATCAATATCCCAAATTACTACCTTAGCTCCTGCCTCAATAAATCTTTCTGTAATAGCTAGACCAAAACCTTGTGCTCCCCCAGTTACAATTGCTACTCTATTAGTTAAATCAAATTTAATCATAGTATTTTTTTCCTTTTTTTTGATCTTAATAATGGAAAAGCTAAAGCAATTAAAGATAAAATGAAGAATGTTAAAGCAATAGGTCTTGTTAAGAACATTAACCAATTTCCATCAAATATTACTAAAGATTGTCTCAAAGTTCCTTCAACCAATTCACCTAATATTAATCCAATAATAACTGGTACTACTGAAAAACCATATCTTCTCATAAAAAATCCAATTACTCCGAATAAAAGCATTATCCAAACATCGATTATAGATTGACTTAATGAATAAGTTCCACAGACAGAAACAGCAAATATCATTGGCCATAAAATTTTATTAGGAACTAAAGTTATACGAGCAAAAATTTTAGCTCCAAAAAATCCAAATATAAAGAAGAGTATATTTGCAATTAACATTGCACCAAAAATTCCATATAAAAATTCAGGCTGTTCTCTAAATAAATCTGGGCCAGGTCTTACACCGTGAATAATCAAACCCGTTAGTATTACAGCGGTTGTTGCACTACCTGGAATTCCAAGAGCAAGTGTTGGTACCATTGCACCACCTGTTGCTGCATTATTTGCAGCTTCTGCTCCTGCAATACCTTCAATTGAACCTTTACCAAATTCCTCTGGGTTCTTTGAAAATCTTTTAGCTTCAGAATAACCTATTAAAGATGCAACTGTTCCACCTTCAGCAGGAAGTACGCCAATAAAAGATCCTATACCTGAAGATCTTAAAATTGTTTTCCATGTTAATTTATAATCTTTAAGGGATGGCAATTTTACTGCTTTTAAAGCTACTCTTTTAAATACTTGATCTAATAATGTTGATTGAGTTAACATTTCACTAATTGCAAAAAGACCAACAACAACAGGAATAAAACCAATACCTTCTGATAATTCATTAATACCATAAGTGAACCTATCTATTGAAGTCATAAAATCTTTTCCAATTGTTGAAATTAAAATTCCAAAAGCTCCTGCAATTAAATTTTTAATTGGACTTCCATCACCAATAGAAGCAAGCATTGTTAATCCAAAAATAGCTAAAGCAAAGTATTCAGGTTGTCCAAATTCATATGCGAGTTTTGCAAGCAATGGTGCAAAAAAAACTAATATTATCACACTAAAAATCCCACCCACAGTACTTGATACTGTTGCCATCCCAAGAGCTCTACCTGCTTCACCTTTTTGAGCTAATGGATAGCCGTCTAAACATGTGGCAGCTGCTGCCGGCGTTCCTGGCGTGTTAATTAATATTGCTGTAATTGCACCTCCATAAGTTCCCGCACAGTAAATAGAGGTTAATAAAACAATTGCTGAAAGTGGATCCAAAGTCATTGTGAAAGGTAAAATTAAAGCACCTCCCGTGGTAGGACCTAGTCCTGGTAAGACACCTAAAATCAATCCAAATAAAGTTCCAAAAAACAAAACTAATAAAAGTTTTGAACTAAATAATGGTGCCATCATTAAAAGTAAATTGTCCATTTATACCTGATAATAAATATTGGTGATGATACCTGGGGGAAATCTTAATCCTAGAATTGTCTCAAAAAAAACAAATACAATTATTGGAAAAATTATACTTACTAATAGTAGATGAAATATTCTTCTTTCTCCCCAATAATATGAAACAAAAATAGATAAAACAGAAATTGCTAAAAAGAAATCTAAAGTTTTTGAAATTAAAACAAATAATAAAAAACTTGTTAAGGTTAAATAAAAAGTTTTTGGTAATTTTTTTTCAATTTTCCAAGGTTTTTTAAATGATAAATAATAGACAATTAACGTTAAGCTGATTATTAAAACCAACAATCCTTTTGGGAAAGTTGCTGGCTGAATACCTCTATTTAAAATTGGAGGAACAATATCAAAAGAAAAAGTAGTTATTAATAAAATAGTTGAAATAAATATAATTATAAATGAAACTTTAAATTCATCTTTAAAAAAAAAGGGCAAACTTTTGTTTGCCCTTTTTTGTTTTCGTACATTTTTCATAAGTTAAATGTACTGTCTTTATAATTACTTGATGTAACCTAAAGCTTTAAGTTGTGCCGTCATTTCAGTAAGCATTTCTTCCATTTGCTTACCCCATTCGTCTGCACCAACAACACTAGTGTCATCTAGACCAATTTCAGTTAAGAAATTTTTGTAGTAGTTGTGACTCATTGCTTTCATCATTCCAGCTTCTAACTCTTTAACTCTTTCAGCTGGAGCTCCTTTTTTAGTTACGAATCCTCTAACAGTAGACAAAGAAACAGGTATTCCTAATTCTTTAGCCGTTGGAGAGTCTCCAATTTTAGCCATTCTATTATTTGCTAAAACAACAGAAACACAAAGTGTTCCATCATTTATTTCTGTTAATGCTTCTCCTAAATTTAAAACACCTACATCAATATCTCCTTTGATTAGGTTGGTTTTAATTGGAGCTACACCTTTATAAGCAACAATAGTTGGATCTTTTAATCCACCTTTTTTAGTAAATGCAATTGCGCTTACATCATCAATTCCACCAACATGAGTTGTTCCATATTTAAGTGATTTTGATTTTTGAGTGCTAATAAATTTTTTAGCATCTTTGATGTCAGCTTTACAATTTACAACAAATAACTGAGGGTCATCAGTTCCTCTAGCAAGTGGTTGCATGTCACTAATTTTAACTTTAGTTTTACCTAATGCCATTGATACAGCATGTCCAGTAGTCCAAGTTAAAGTGTGTTGACCATCAGCAGGCAAACTCATCATGTAATCCATAGATACAGCTCCACCGCCACCTTTTTTGTTAACTAATTGCATGTCTTGTTTAAGAACTCTTCGAGCTCTTAAAAGCATCATTCTAGTAGTTACGTCAGTACCACCACCGAAACCAGCATGAGTAATCGCTTGTATAGCACCATCTGCTCTTGCAGAAGTAGTAAGCATTGGTAATGCTATAACAAAAAATTCAGTCACTAGAAACGCAGCAGCTAAGAAAAGTTTAAAACTTTTTTTCATTATTTCCCTCTTTAGTTAATTTATAATTAAATATATAAACATAATCTGATACATAGCGTAAAGTAAAAAATGCCTCAAAATAAAATTAATATTGCACTTCTTTTAGGAGATCCTTCTGGTATAGGGCCAGAACTTGTGTCCAAATTATTGACAGAGAGAATTACTGATAAAGCTAATATAGTTGTAATAGGCGAAAAAAATATTTTAGAAGGTGGTAATAAAATTTCTGGTAACTCACAAAATCTAAAATATGTTGACAACTTTGATGAAATAAATTTTGATGAAGGAAATAAATTTTTTTTAGATATTTCTAAAGGTAAAAATCATAACTATAAATTGTCGGAATGTTCTAAAGAGTCTGGTGAAAGTGTTCTATCTGCATTAAATTTAGCTTTAGAACTTGCTAAAGAAAATAAAATCCATGCGATAAATTTTGGGCCCTTTAATAAAACAAGTTTAAAACTTGGTGGCAATAAATATTCTGATGAATTGCATTTAATGGCTGAAAAATTAGATGTAAAAAATTTCTTTTGTGAATTTAATGTTATTGATAATTTTTGGACAGCAAGAGTTACATCACATATTCCAATTAAAGAAGTTCCAGATCATGTTAAAAAAGAAAAAATTATGAAACCAATTAAGCTTATTAATGAGGCAATGAAATTAAATGGTATTGAAAGTCCAAGAGTTGCGGTTCAAGCTCTTAACCCTCATGCAGAGTTTGGAACTGAAGAAAAAGATGAAATTATTCCAGCAATAGTAGAGGCAAAAAAATTAGGTATTAATGCAGATGGACCTTTACCTTGTGATACCTCTTTTATAACTGCTTATAAAAATAAAAATCATGATTGTATTGTTGGGATGTATCATGATGCTCTACAATCTGGTCTAAAAGCATTTGGCTTTGATAGAGGTGTCACTGTTCAAGGTGGTTTACCTGTTCCAATTACTACCCCAGCTCATGGAACTGCTTTTGATATTGCTGGTAAAAATGAGGCTAATCTAGAACCTACTTTGAATTCTTTCAAAATTGCATTAACAATGGCTGAAAATAAAAATAAGTAATGACAAAAATTAAAGAAATAAGAACTAAGGTTTATCAGTGGAATGGGAAAACTGTACCACCCCAAAACAACTTTTGTACAAATGCTTCAGATCTTTTATTTGAAAAATCTGATGCAATGGGTTCATTTAGATTTCATGAATGGTTGATTTGTGAAATTGAAACAGATGACGGGATCATTGGAATTGGAAACGCAGCCTTAGCACCTCAGGTTGCAAAAAAAACAATCGATACATATTTAAAACCCTTAGTGATTGGTGAAGATCCTTTTGATTACGCTTACATTTGGGAAAAAATGTATAGAAGAACTCATGCTTGGGGCCGTAGAGGAATTGGAATGGTTGCAATTTCTGCAATCGATATCGCGCTTTGGGACATGATGGGTAAAATCACAAACAAACCTGTGTTCAAACTTTTAGGGGGAAGAACAAAAGAGAAAATTCCAGTTTATGCATCAAAACTATATAGCCAACCAATTAAAGATCTTCAAAAAGAAGCTGAAAGTTACGTAAAGCAAGGTTTTAAAATGTTTAAGATGAGATTTGGTTGGGGCCCTAAAGATGGACCTGAAGGAATGAAAAAAAATATTGAACTTGCAGAGGCGGTGAGAGAAGTAATTGGTGAAGATACAGACTTGATGATGGAGTGTTATATGGGTTGGAATTTAGATTATGCAAAAAGAATGATTCCAAAGCTTATGAAGTTTAATCCAAGATGGTTAGAGGAACCTGTTATAGCAGATGATATACATGGATATGCAGAACTAAATAATATGAACATGATTCCGATTTCAGGAGGAGAACACGAATTCAATATGTTTGGTTTTAAACAATTGTTAGATTTAAAAGCAGTTAGTTACATTCAGTATGACAATAATAGAGTTGGGGGTTTTACTGCTGCACAAAAAATTAATGCGATTGCAGAAGCTCATCAAGTTCCGGTAATCCCTCATGCTGGTCAAATGCATAATTATCATCTAACAATGTCTAATTTTAATTGTCCTATTTCAGAATTCTTTCCTGTTCATGATGTTGAAATTGGAAATGAACTTTTTTATTATATTTTTGAAGGTGATCCTGCTCCAGAAAGTGGATTTATTGATTTAGATGATAATAAACCAGGATTAGGATTAACAATAACTGATAAATACAAATCAGACTTTAATATAATTGAGTAGCACTCTTAAGTTAGTCCGCCATCAACTGTAAAGTTTTGTTTTGTACAGCCTGATGAGATATCTGAGGCTAAGTACAACACCATCTTTGATACATCTTGAGGCAATAATTGTCTACTTAAACACTGTTTTTTTAAAATTTCTTTTTTAAATTTTGGATTAAGCCATAATTTAGATTGTCGTTCAGTTGCAATTGATCCTGGTGCAATAGAGTTAATTCTTATGTTGTGTTCTCCCAAATCTCTAGCTAAAGATCTGGTCAACCCATAAATACCTGCTTTTGCAATACTGTAAGCTGGAAACATAACGGCACCTCTAAACCAACTTACTGACCCTAAATTGATTATTGATCCTCCTTTATTTTTAACCATACTTTTTTTAACAGTTTGAATAGCGAATAAATAATGTTTTAAATTTATTGCCATTCTTTCATCCCAATATTTTTCTGTAATTTCCTCTAAACTATGTCTTTGATCATTTGATGCATTATTAACTAAAATATCTATTGGACCTTTTTTTTTAATAATATTTAAAATTGATGTTTTATATTTTTGAATTTTTTTAATATTACATTTTATAAAAGTAGGAATTTTAAATTTTTTCTTTTTAATTCTATATATTGTTTTTTGAGCCTCTTTTTTATCTATATCAAAAAAGTAAACTTCAACACCTTGTTCACAAAGATGCTCAACGATTGATGATCCTATTCCGGAAGCCCCGCCAGAAACTAAGGCACGCTTCCCTTTCAAATCAAAATATTGGGCTTTCATAGTTAATAATTCTCAACCTCTTCAAATGTAGGCATTGAATTTGCAGCACCAACTTTTGTCGTTGATATACCAGCGACTTTATTTGCAAATATTAATGCATCTTTAAATTTTAAATCATTAGCTAGACCAACAACAAATGCTCCATTAAAAGCATCTCCAGCTCCAGTTGTGTCCAAAACTTTATTCTTCAATTTTAAAGCTTCAATAAAATATTCTTGATCTTTATTAGCAAAATAAACTCCTTTTTCTCCTAACGTGATTATAATATTTTTTACACCCTTTTTTAAAAATTCTTTTCCAGCATTTTTAATATCTGTTTCTGTTTCAATTTTTTTATTTAAATAAAATTCTGCCTCTGTCTCATTTGGGGTAAAAAAATCTAACAAAGAAAAATCTTCTTCACTAATATTTCTTGCAGGAGCTGGATTTAAAACAGTAATACAATTATTTTCTTTTGCCTTTTTTAGAGAGTATAAAGTTACTTCTTCAGGTGTTTCCATTTGTGTAAGAAAAATTTTTGATTTTTTAAATATTTCTAAATTTTTATCAACATCATCACTCTTTAAATGTTTAGCTGCCCCTGCAAAAACATTAATTGCATTATTTCCATCTTCATCAATCATTATTCCTGCAACACCTGTTGAAAGGCTAGGGTCTCTAATTATACAATCTACATTAACGCCTGCCTCTTTATATAATGAGAAAGCCATATCTGCATGATTGTCATTACCCACTTTAGTTATAAAGTGAACATTGCCATTTAGTCTTGCAGCAGCAATTGCTTGATTAGAGCCTTTTCCACCTGGTCCAACTATGTGGTTGTTTCCCAAAACTGTTTCTCCCTTTACAGGTATTTTATTTCCAAAAAAACAAAGATCAGCAACAAATACCCCAAAAATACAAATTGAGTTCATTACTTTTCAAGAACCCAAACACTACCATCTGGTTTAATTACACCTTTTGTTATTATGAAGCATCCAAATGGTCTAGCGTCTGTAGTGGTAACGATAGCATAAGATTTTTTAGCTTCTTCATAAAAAGATTGTCTTTCAATAGATCCAACTTCCCAATTATTGCCTGAAACTTCTTTAATTGCTTTAATAAATTCTTTATGTGTATCAGTTAATTCATTTGGCTTGTCATCAACTTCCATTCGATTAGCTGCTGTACCTCCTTGAGAAACAATAAAACTATCAAGTGGAAACACAGAAAGAATTGCTCTAGCAGCAGCCTCTATATTAACACCATCTAATCTTACTACATTTTTATTCATAGAGTTTGCTGGAAAATTTGCATCAGCTAAAACAAGCTTATCTCCATGACCCATTGATCTTAAAAGAAATAGTAGATCTGGACTTAGTATTGGATCAATTTTAATAAGCATAAAATTATTATATTACATAAAAAAAAAGGGTGGAATAAAAATTCCACCCTTATGTTTTAATATTTTCTAAAGATTATTTAAAATCGTTAGCGTTTTCTTTAGTTACTAACTGAGTACCTGTATCGATATTTATATCAATACTTCCACCGTTAGCTAACTCAAGTGCATATTTAACACCATAAGCACCCATGTTGTAAGAAAACTGAGCAATTGTAGCTGTCATACCACCTGCTAAAATACTTTTAGCAGCATCTGGAGTAGCATCAAATCCAACTACTACTACATCATTCATGTCAGCATCTTTTAGAGCTTGCATAGCACCTAATCCCATGTTGTCATTTGATGCAAATATAGCTTTTATATTTGGATTTTTTAAAATGATTGACTCAGTTACAGATCTTCCTTTTGCCGTATCCCATTCAGCTGTTTGAGTTGCAACTAAATTTAAACCACAATCTTTTAGTCCTTGAACTGCTCCGTCTCTTCTAAGTAGAGCTGTAGATTGAGACTCAATACCAGTTAAAACTGCAACGTCAGCACCTTTTGGAGTTTTATCACAAATAAACTTAGCGGCTAACGCAGCACCATTTTTATTATTTGTTCCAATAAAAGTTACACCTTCATTAATTCCTTTAGTATCAACAAATACTACTGGAACTCCACTCTTGATAGCATCATCAACGATTGGAGCAAAAGCATTTGGATCCCCTGGGGCTAATGCTATAGCATCAACACCTTTTGCAAGTTGATCTTCAACTTGGTTAATTTGTGCTTGAACATCACCTTCTTGAGGTGGCGCAACCAAAACTAGATCCACACCTAATTTCGCAGCTTCTTCTTTAGCTCCTTTTTCTACTGATGCCCAAAATGGATTTCCTGATCCAGGACCTTTAATACTGAACAATATTCTCTTTCCAGCATTCGCACTTGTAGAAATACTTGCTAAAAGAAATACCGTTGTAATAAATACACTAATTATTTTTGTTAAGTTTTTCATTTATTATTTCCCTATTTAGTTTTTAAAAAATAAATTTAATATAATTTTTGATTAAAATTCAATACTTTATAATTATTCTAAAGATTTGTATTAAATCAACTATAGCGTGTAATTATTTTCTCGTACTTAAATCTCTTCTTAATACATCTATGTAAACTGCTAAAACAATAATTGAACCAATTAAAACTTGTTGCCAAAAAGAACTTACATCCATTAAGTTAAGACCATTTCTTAATATTCCCATTATCATCACACCTGCAAAAACTCCAAGTACAGTTCCTCTCCCACCAAAAAAACTTGCTCCACCAATTATACATGCTGCAATTGCATCAAGTTCTGATTGAAGTCCAGCATTTGGATAGCCTGAATCTGCTCTGCCAGCTAAAATTAATGCTCCAATCCCAGATAAAAAACCACATAAAGAATAAACAATTATTAAAATTTTATTAACATTTATACCTGAGGCTCTAGCTGCATTAGGATTTCCTCCAATTGCATATATCCATTTTCCTGTACGACTATGGTTCATAAAAATCCAAAAAATAAAATACACAACTGCAATTAAAACTAAACTTACCGGAAGATATTGTGATTTTTCTAACCCTAACCAAGTGAGATCAATTCTACCATGACCTAAATATCTTACTTCATCTGTAAAACCACTAATTGGAGTTCCACCTGAAATTAGATTTCCTGTTCCTCTAAAAATATATAAAGTACCTAGTGTCATAATAAATGGATGGGGCATTCTTAAAAATGTGATTCCAGCTCCATTAATTAATCCACATAAAAAACCAGCAATTAAAGGAGTAATTACAACTATAAACCAGGGCGCTCCTGCTTTAGCAACTATTGCTAAAATCATTAAAGATAACATCATGATTGATCCTACTGAAAGATCTATACCTGCAGTTACAATGACCATGAACACTCCTAAAGCTAGCATTGATTGCCATGATATTTGCTTAAAAACGTTTGTAACATTTCGCCAAGATAAAAAAACATCTGGTTGCAAAATATGCATCACCAATATCATTAATAATAATAAGAGCAAAATTCCATATTTATCAAAATATGGAATTAATTTTAAATATAGACTTTCAGATTTCTTATCTTTTTCTTCAACCATTATTTCTTACCCATAATCCATCCAATAACTTCATCTCTTGAAGTTTTTGATAATTCTGCTTCAGCAAAATTAGTACCTTGAAATAAAGCCATCACCCTATCGCAAACAGTAAATATATCATCCATCCTATGGCTTATGACAATTACACCAACTCCTGTTTTTTTTAAGCTATTTATGAGATCAAGAACTTTACCAACTTCTTTAATGGCAAGTGCTGCCGTTGGCTCATCCATAATAACTACTTTTGCATCAAAAGCTGTTGATCTTGCAATTGCAACTGCTTGTCTTTGTCCACCAGAAAGTTCTTCAACTTTTTGATCTGCACTTTTTACATTAATTTTTAATTTTCCTAAATGCGCATCAGTTAATTCTTTTATCTTTTTGAAATCCAAAAATTTTAAAAGTCCTAAATTTTTAGTTGGCTCTCTACCTAAAAATATATTTTCTCCAATTGGAAGATTTCCTGCTAAAGCAAGATCTTGATAAACCATTTCTAATCCTAAATTTTGAGAGTCTCTTGGACTTTCTAATACTTCTTCCTTACCTTGAAAATGTAATGATCCAGCACTAGGCTTGTAGAGACCAGAAAGAACTTTCATTAATGTAGATTTGCCTGCGCCATTGTCTCCTACTACTCCAAGGCATTCTCCTGCACGTACTTTTAAATTTACATTTTCAAGCGCTGTGATAGTTCCAAAATATTTTGTAATTCCTTTAGCTTCGAGAAGTAAGTTATTAGATGAAGACATAAATAATGAAATTATAAAAAAATCAGTTAATTGCAACTGGTTTTGATGCTAACAGGCTTACAGTTTTAGGTTGTGCAATTTTACAAAATTTTGGTTGTAAATTTTTTGAAATTAAATTCATATCTTTTAAGACAATATTTCCCATATTAAAGAAGGCTGATTCCAAGGCTCCAGCTCGGTGTGCAGAAAATAAAATATTTTTTATTTTTCTAATCGGATCATTTTTTGTCACAGGTTCTTCAGGAAATACATCGGTTGCAACAAATATATCTCCTTTTTTTACACGTTTAATTAGATCTTTAAAATTTACTACTGCAGCTCTACTCATTAATATAACCAATGAATTAGGCTTCAATTTATTTAATAATTTTTTATCTATCAGATTTTTATTTTTTGTAGTGACAGCTGCAAGAACATAAATAATCTCACAGCTTTTAAACATTTGGTTTAAGCTCATAGAATTAAATCCTAACTTTTTAATTTTTGACTGAGGTATCCATGGATCATATACATTTAAGTCTTTGGTAAATGGTAATAGCAAAGGGTATAAAGATTTAGCTAAATCACCAAAACCTAACAGTCCTATTTTCTTTTCTGATAATAATGAGGCTTTAAGATTGCTCTCCAAACCATATTTTTCTTTTCCTTCAATAAAATCTGAATGAGCAGCATGAATATTTCTCAACAAAGATAAAGTCATACCTAAAGCAAGTTCTGCTACAGGTTTTGAAAATACTGGAGATGTTGCTATTACATGTATACCTTTTTTAAAACAATAATCATAATCCATGTTATCCATAAAATTACTTTCAACATTAATAATTGCTTTTAATTTTTTTGCTTTAGATAAAAGTTTTTTATCTAAATTTGGCTGACCCATTATAAATGTAGCCTTGTGTATATTATTTTCATAAAATTTTTTTGGATTATTTTTTGAAACTGTTAAAACTTTATATTTTGATTTTAACTCTTTAAGTTTTTTTTTTGTAAAAATTAGTTCCAGTGTTCTTGGAAATGGATCAGATATTACAATTAATTTTGACATTAATTAATTAACTTTAATTCATTATTTTTTTTACTTCTTCTAAAGAAAAAGGCTTGGGTTGTTTGCAGGTTGTTCTCATCGTTTGAGGAATTCCTGATTGAGACGCCTTCATTATTGAGTCAATAATATCTAGCACATGAAGTGAAAGTTCACCATTACATCTGTGCTCTTTATTATTTTCAATTGCAAATGCCATTTCTGAGAGACCTGCTCCTCTATAATTGGCATTAGTAGGAGATTCATTTGCTCTTGAACTCTGACTTTTAATGTTAATTTTTCCCAAAGGCATATTATCCGTTTTGTGCTCCCCCCAATTACCTCCTGCGGTAACTGAAACAAATGCTGACCCACCAAACATATTTGGATCTGGAACTATTATTGATCCCTTATTTCCATAAAGCTCAATATGATTTCTTTGGTGAGCAACTACATCAAATGATAATGTAATTTGAATTATACATTCATTTTCAAATTGTATTGTAGCTAAATAAGTTGTTGGGGTATCAACTTTAAATTTTTGACCTTTTTTAGGTCCTATTCCTATCTCTCTTTCTTTGAAAACTGTAGTACATCTTCCTTGAACTTGTTTTGCAGGTCCAAGCAAATTAACTAAAGCTGTAAGATAATATGGACCCATATCAATAACTGGACCTCCTTCGTTCTCTGCAAACCATGGTTCTGGGCTTGGGTGATAAGATTGAACTCCAGGAAAAGCAAAAATTGCATTTCCTAATTTGATATCTCCTATAATTCCATTATCTATTAATTCTCTTGTCTTTTGGATACCACCTCCTAAAAAAGTATCAGGAGCATTTCCAATATACAATTTATTTGATTTTGAAATTTCTAATAATTTTTTTCCATCTTCAAAATTAACTGCCATCGGTTTTTCTGCATAAGAATGTTTTCCATTTTCTAATGCCATTCTTGAAACTTCATAATGAGCACGAGGAATGGTTAAATTCAAAATTATTTCAATGTCTTTGTCTTTTAATATTTCTTCTACAGTAATAGCTTCTATATTGTAATGTATTGCACATTTTTTTGCAGATTCCATATTGATATCTGCACATTTAATTATTCTTATATTGTTAAAATATTCCTGCGCTCTAAAATAAGTTTCAGAAATATGTCCACAGCCTATTAGACCGACTTTAAAAACTTTATTCATAGAAGAATTATACGCCTTGTCTTTGTTTTGATTTTCCTTCTTTATAAAGTTTTATAGCTTCTTTATTTTCTTCTGTGGTTGGAATTTCTAGTGTTGGACTATCCCAAAAAGCTGAACCTTCTAGCCATTTATAAGCGTGTGTTTTAATGGAAATAACATAAGTCACATCAGATTTTTTTGCTCTTTTAAATGCTTCTTCTAAATCAGAAATTGAACTTACTTCTTCAGATTTAGCACCCATACTTGCAGCATGTTTTGCAAAGTCAACATTCACAAGTCCTGGTGTTTTTGAACTTTTAAGTAAATTGTTAAATTCTTTTCCACCTTTAAATAATTGAAGTCTGTTAATAACTGCAAACCCTCCATTATCACATACAATAATGATAAGTTTATTTTTCGTAATTACTGAAGAATAAATATCTGTATTATTTAATAGGTATGATCCATCACCAATAAAAGAGATAACTTCTTTATCTGGATTTGCCATTTTAATTCCTAACGCACCAGAAATTTCATAACTCATACAACTAAAACCCCATTCTGTTTCATGTGTATTCAATTCTCTTGGTCTCCAAACTTGCACTACTTCACCAACCAATCCCCCTGCAGCCGTAACCGCAATATCTGTTGGATCTGAATTTCGATATACAGCACCTATTACCTGAACATAACTTGGCACCTCTTGATTTGTGGGCGCACTCTCTTTATCTACTTGTTCATTCCAAGTCTTTAATTCAGCTTGAGATTTTTTGTTCCATTCCTCTCCAGCTTTCCAATCACCTAGTGCTTGAGACAAATCATTTAACGAAACTTTTGCATCACCAACAACTGCTTGAGCCAAGTGTTTGTTTGCGTCAAATCTTGAGACATTAATTGAAACAAGTTTAAAATTTTCGTTTTCAAAATTAGCCCATGACCCTGTTGTAAAATCTGCAAGTTTAGTCCCAACTGCAATAGCTAGATCTGTTTGTTTAGCTAATGAATTACTATTTTTTCCACCTAACCCTCCAATTTGTCCAGCAAAATGTGAGTGATCTCTTTTCATTGTAGAATAACCCATTACAGTTTGAGTAACTGGAATATTATGCTTAATTGCAAAGTTACTTAAATCTTCCATAGCATCTGAATAAAAAACTCCTCCTCCAGATATAATTATAGGATTTTTTGAAGTCTTAATTTTTTCTGCTGCTTCTTTTATTTGAAATTCATCAGGTCTAGGTCTTCTAATCGCATGAATCTTCTCTTTAAAAAATTCTTCTGGATAATCAAATGTTTGTCCTTGAATATCTTGACTTAAAGCTATGCAAGCTGGCCCACAATCTGCAGGATCCAACATAGTTTGAACGGCAGCTGGAAATGATTGTATGATTTGTTCTGGTCTTGTAATTCTATCAAAGTATCTAGTTACAGATTTAAAAGCATCATTTGCTGTAATTCCTGGATTATTAAAGTGTTCAACCTGTTGTAAAACTGGGTCAGGCATTCTGTTAGCATAAGTATCACCTGGTAAAAATAAAATCGGCAACCTATTACTCATCGCAACTGCAGCGGCCGTAACCATATTTGTTGCTCCTGGTCCAACAGATGATGTTGCTACAAAAATTTGCTGCCTTCTCTTTGCTCTTGCATAACCAATACCTGTAAGAGCCATGTTCTGTTCATGGTGCCCTCTATAAGTTGGAAGCTCTTTTTGATTTTCTTCAAGAGCTTGACCTAAACACGCTACATTACCATGACCAAAAATTCCAAACACACCTGGAAATAAAGGTTCTTTTTTACCATTAATTAATATTTTTTGAGCAATTAAATATTTTACAATTGCATGAGCACAAGTGAGAGTAATTTTTTTCATAAATATGTTTATTTTTTAATATGTATAGTGTTTAAATATAAATATATTTATAAATTAAAAAACCTAATTAAGTAAACCTAAAAATAAAACTTATGTACGAAAAATTTGGACAATTCATTGATGGTAAATGGCAACAAGCTGAAAAAAAAGAAACTTACGATGTAATCAATCCTGCAACAGAAGAAGTGATTGGAAAAGCATCAAAAGCATCCTCTATAGAAGTGCAAAGAGCGTTAAAGTCTGCTGAAAAAGGATTAGAGATTTGGAAAAATACTGCGCCTTGGCAGAGAGCTTATGTGCTTAGAAAGATTGCTGACTTAATGAGAGAAAAAAAAGAAATCCTAGCAAAATGGATGACGCTTGAAGTTGGAAAACCTCTTGCTGAAGCTGTTGGAGAAGTCGGTGGCGGAGCTGATATTTTTGAATGGAATGCTGAAGAAACAAAAAGAATTTATGGTCAAACACAACAAAGTAGATTTCCAGATACTAGAGTTCATGTTTACTATCAACCAGTAGGTGTTGTAGCTGCTTTAGTTCCATGGAATTTTCCAATTGTGTTAGCATCAAGAAAAATTTCAACTGCTTTAGCAGCAGGTTGTTCTGTTATTTGTAAGCCAGATACAATTACACCTGGCGCAGTAATGGAATTAGTTAATATATGTAAAGAGGCAGGTGTACCAGATGGTGTGGTTAGTCTTTTGTCAGGTGATCCAGCTGAAATATCAAATGAGCTGATGGAGTCAGACATAATTAAAAAAGTATCAATTACTGGTTCTACAAGAGTTGGAAAAATAATTTTAAAAAAAGCAGCTGATAAAGTTCAAAGAGTTACCATGGAGTTAAGTGGCCACTCTCCTTTTATAGTATGTGAAGATGTAGATATGAACAAAGTTGCTGATATAGCTATAGCTGGTAAATTTAGAAATAATGGACAAGTTTGTATTTCTCCTAATAGATTTTATATTCAAGAAAATAGAAAAGAAGAGTTTGTAAGTGCTTTTATGGAAAGAGCAAAAAAATTAAAAATAGGAAATGGTATGGATGAAGGTGTTGAACTAGGACCTTTAAGTACTGCAAAGAGATTAGAGGAAATAGAAAAATTGGTTGAAACTACAAAAAAGGAGGGAGCAAAAGTTTTAATGGGTGGAAAAAGACCTTCTGGTTTCAATAAAGGATATTATTACGAACCAACTGTATTTGATGATATTAAAGATAATTTCACAATCATGAAAGAAGAGCCATTTGGTCCACTGGTACCTATTTTAACTTTTAAAACTTTTGATGAAGTTATTGAAAGAGCTAATGATAATGATTTAGGTTTATGTAGTTATCTATACACAAACTCTATGGACAAAGCTCATATTGGATCAGAAAAATTAGAGTCTGGATGTGTTGCAGTTAACACTGGGGTAGTTGCGCTTGCTGAAGCACCTTTTGGTGGAATAAAACAAACTGGTTATGGACGTGAAGGCGGTTCTGGTGCAATTAAAGATTATCTGAATGTAAAATACACTCACATGGGTTTAAAAATATAATTGTGAGAAAAAACAAAATAAAAGAAATGATGAAAGCAGGGAAACCTGTAATTAATGGTTGGTGTGCAATCCCAAGTACAGCTTCTGCAGAAGCTATGGCTCATCAAGGTTGGGACTCTCTAACTATAGACATGCAACATGGTTTGGTGGATTACAGTAATGCACTTCCAATGCTTCAAACTATTTCAACCACTGAAGTTACTCCACTAGCAAGAGTTAATTGGAATGAGCCAGGGCAAATAATGAAAATTTTAGATGCTGGCTGTTATGGAGTGATTTGTCCAATGGTTAGTAATAAAGAAGAAGCTGAAAAATTTGTACAAGCTTGTATGTATCCTCCTAATGGATATCGAAGTTTTGGGCCAATTAGAGGTTTGATTTATGGAGGTCCTGATTATGCAGAACATGCTAATGATGAAATTTTAAAGTTAGCTATGATTGAAACCGAGGAGTCTCTTGGAAAGTTAGATGAAATTATGTCAACTGAAGGTGTAGATGGTATTTATATAGGTCCAGCTGATCTAAGTTTAGCAATAGGTGAAAAACCTGGATTTGATAGACCTGAAAGCACAAAAGCTTATTCTGAAATTTTAAGAATTCTAGAACATGCTAAAAAAAATAATATTTTTGCTGGTATTCATAATGGAACTCCAGAATACGCAACAAAGATGATTGAAAAAGGTTTTGATTTTGTGACTATTGCATCTGATCTAAGAGCATTAAGTGCTGGTGCTAAATCAATGGTAGATGGAATGAAAGGTTCAGTTGGTAAAAAAGAAGACTCGGGTACTTATTAATCAATCTTACTCAAAAATTCATCAAGTTGTTTTTTATCTAAGTTAGAGGACTGTTTTTTTCCAGGAAATATTCCACTCATAGTATCTTTTTTAAAAGCTTTAAGTGCTCTTACTCTCTCAAGCTTAATTTCATTTCTAAGTTTTAGTAAATTACCATAAGCTTTAGAATGTCTTGGTAAATTTTCTGTATCTCCACATATATCTTCCATAAACAAATACATAACATCAGCTTTTTTTCCAGCTCCTAAGGATACTGTTACGATATCTGTTCTTTTCGAAATTTCACCCATTACATTTTCAGGGATGACCTCACACTCTGCAGAAAAAGCTCCTGCGTCTTCTAATCTCTTAAATTTTTGAAATAATTCATATGCTTCATTTGCAGTTTTTCCTATTGCTCTCATTCCACCAAGTGATGTTGATTTTCTTGGAACTAAACCCAAATGACCCATGACAGGAATATCTTCTTTAGTTAACATTTCTACTACCTCCATACTTCTAGGAGTCATGACCGCATCTGCACCATTCTCTAATGCTTTAAAAGCACCTCTCATAACATCTTCCTTAGTTACATATTCGTTAAGAATTAAAGAAGCTGTTAAAAATAGATGTTTTGATCCCTCTCTTACTTTTGAAACATTTTTAGCTTGGCAAATAATCATATCAAAACCAGCTTTCTCTGCAGCTTGAGCTTCGTCATGTGAATTTGCTGTGACTTGAGTAAATTTCTTTCTGCCTTTAGCTGCTTTTAGATCTGCTACTGTTAAAGTTCGTTTAGCTGGTTGTGCTGCCCAGGTATAAATATTTTTCATTAAATTCCTTTATAAACTGTATCTCTTCTGTCTATAAAACCTTCAAAAGTTTTTATTGTTATTACTGATGGTAGAATAAAAATTGATCTTTTGTCTTTTTCATTTCTAATAATTCTAAAAAAACCTTTTTTAATCGCTGTATCTATGTAAACATTTGATGTTAAGTATGACTTCTCAATAACTTTTAATAATTCATTTTTAGTAATTGATTTATTTTTATAATAAGCAAGCATTACCATATGAAGCATAATCCAATGCTGAGGAGTTAATGAAAACCAATTAAGCAAATCATTCTCTAATCTACCTTCAAAATCTCCTAATGATGCCTCTGCTAACTTAATTCTTTTTTGAGTTATTTTTGGAATTTTTTTTTGTTCTTCAAAATATTTAGGATACTTAAATTGTTTCTTCATTCTAAAATGTTATCTCAAAGAAAGTTAAATTAATATTATTTTTTATAGGTTAATTCCTTATATATATTATTAACTCTGTGCACTTCTTCTGCGGTATTAAAATAACCCTCATATTCTATTTCTTCAGGAGTTACATCAAAGTGATAATGGCCTGCTATATTTTCTTTCGTATAAGAATGAAAGTGAGTATGTTCTCCAGACTCTCTTAAATTAAGATCTCCTCCTGTTGGGTCACCAGTCCAAAGCACACAGTAACCTTGTAACTCAGGTCCAACTGGTTCATAAAATTGTAAAAAATCTTTTACACATTTCATTTGTTTAGGATCATAATACTCATGCTTAATGTCCTTATAATCAGGCTGTACATGAGATTTTATCTTTCCATTTAAAATTCTAAAAACACCTGCCAAAGCTATGTGATCGTTATCTTTAATTTGTAAATTATCAGTCAAAGCTTTTCTCATTGATTGACTAAGAGAGCCCTGCTCTCCAGATCTTCCTTTTATTTTAATTTTGATAACTTTTCCTTGAACTCCATCGGTATAAAAAACATTACCTAATCCACCATGTTTTCTAGCTGTATATTTTTCAGCAATACATTCTTTATCTTTTCCAACTCGAGCTATTATTGATTTCGACTCTGAGGTAATTAGATTTTCATTAATTATTAATTCTCCACAATGACCATCTAAACATGACATAGCTCCTGAACCAGCACCTAAAGCATAAGATTTCTCTGAACCAATCATTTTTGAAATTTCTTCATAATCAAATTCAGCACCAATGAATTTAGGATCGTGCATGTATGGTTCGCCTCCTACATCGATGATTTTTTGATTACCACTAATTCCTTCTGATGGACAACCCCAATCTCTTAAATTTGGACAATCAACTATTGATACTTCAACTACTTTGTAATTACTTGATAATCCATTTTGTAAAGCTTGAGAGATTTTATCTAGTGAATATTCTTTAAATTTTGATTTTTCTATTTTTAATTGCATCTATAGTTAAGCTATATATTATTTTGCATAATGTCTATAGATAATATATATAATATCTATACATAAATTAATTTAAAAAAGGGATAATGATAAATAAAGATTTAAAAGTTGCAGTTTTGGGCGCAGGAGCAATGGGCTGTTTATTTGGAGGTTTGTTAGCAGAAAAAGGATTAAATGTAATTCTTATAGATGTTTGGAAAGAACACGTCGAAGCTATCAATAAAAATGGTCTTAAAATGGATGGTCACGGTGGGGATAGAGTTATTAAAGTTAAAGCAACAACTGATCCGTCAACTGTAGATGTTGTTGATGCAGTGATTGTAATGTGTAAAGCAACCGCATTAGAACCAGCTCTTAATAGTATCAAAAATATTATTGGAGAAAAAACTGTTTTCATGTCTTTTCAAAATGGTTTTGGCCACGAAGCTATTATGCAAAAAATTGTTGGTGTGGAAAAAGTTTTAGGTGGAACAACAACTCAGGCATCAAATATATTAGGACCTGGTCATATAATGAATCATGCTGCTTTGCCATCTTGGATAGGTGAATACGAAGGTGGAATGAGTGAAAGGGTTAATAATGTAGCCGATACATTTACTGCCTATAATTTAGAAACCATTGCAGCAGACGATGTAAAAAAAAGAAAATGGATGAAGCTTTTTGCATTAACAGCTATTGGCCCATTATCAGCAATTTTTGATCTTCATCATACAGATCTATACATTAACAATAATGCCAGTAATGTTTCAAGATCGCTGGGTAAAGAAATTATACTAGAGACTAGACAGGTTGCTTTAGCAGATGGAGTTGAAGTATCTGAAGATGAGTGTCTTTTTATGTTTAATAAAATTGTAGATTCAAACCAAACAAATAAATCCTCAATGGCTTTTGATGTTCAATATAAAAGAAAAACGGAGATTGATTTTATTAGTGGTGTTGTTTCAAATCTTGGAAAAAAACATGGAATAAAGACTCCTTTAAACGACCTAATGTACAAAATGATTAAAGTTAAGGAGGGAATGTATAGCTAAATGCTTAAAATCGAAAGATTAAAGATTATCAAAAGTAATTTTCCAGTTTTAGTAGGTGATAAAGTTCTCTCTAAAAGTATTTGTAAAGTGTTAATAAAAGAAATAAGCAATTCTAAATCCTTTGACGATATGATCATGGGTGGAAGAAGTCGTATAAATAAAGGTTCAAAAAATTTTAATATTTATATAAAAAACTCTAAAATTTCGCAAAAAATTTTTAAACTTTTTAATAGTAAATCTTTTTATAAAAAAATTGAGAAAATTTTTAAAAATAAATTTGAAAATACTTCTTGGAAAAATGAAAATCTTCCAAATATTTTTAATAAAAGTAAATTTACCATCAAGAAGAAACTAAATTCTAGTGAACTAAAAAAAATACTTGGAAATAACTACAAAAATCCAAAAGTAAACTTAGATATTGATTTTTCTGTTTCAAGAGGTGGGTACAGATTAAGACCACATCGAGATGATATTACCAGGTTATATAATTTTTTGATTTATTTAACTGATATTCCAAAAAAAAATGGTGGCTCACTTACAATTTATAAAAAAAAAACAAAAAAAAACATTAGAAAAAGCTTTCGAAGATTTCCTAAGATTAATGAGCTAGAGATTGTCAAAGAATTTACTCCAAAACAAGGTACTGTAGTTTTTTTTCAATCAACACCTAATTCTTATCATGGGGTCAAAAGATTTATTGAAAAAAATTGCCCTAAAAGATTTTTTCTTTACGGAAGCTATGCTTTAAATAAACCAGTCATATGGAATTATAAAAACACATTGTATTATCCACATATAATAAGCACAAAAAAAAGAATGTTGACTTCTTTTCATGATGCAAATTATTTAACTACTGTACCTAAGCATTGATATTATCTTTATGATAAAATAAAATTTTATTATGCAAAATAGTCTTCAAAAGAAACTTTATGAACAAGGTTTTTTAAAAGTTAAAAATGTGCTTAACTTTAAAAGAGATCTAAAGCCTATTTTGAATGATATGGAATTTGTTATGGATTGTCTGGTTCAAAAATATGCAAAAAAAAAAGATATTAAAGAAGTTTTGAAATATGATTTTAAAAAAAAATATTCATATATTTCAAAACTTAATATCCATGATTTAGACCAATATTTTAATACTAGATTGCCACGAGATCATGTTAAAAAAGAAAGCGATTATTTTGCTACCCAATCATTATGGAATTTAATCAATAATATAAAAGTTTTAAATGTTGTTGAAAAGATCTTAGGAAAAGAAATAATGTCTAATCCTGTACAAAATACAAGAATCAAACAGCCTGAAAAAAAATTACCTAAAGGATCAATTCATGATGGCTTAAGTGGAAGAACTCCTTGGCATCAGGATGCTGCCGTACTAAACCCTAGAGGGCAAAAATTAACTGATATGGTTACTGTTTGGATCCCTTTTACCAAAACAACCATTAAAAATGGTTGCATGATAACAGTAAAAAAAATTAACAAAATGGGATTATTAAATCATGTATCAGGATATCGAGGTCAAGTAGAGTTAAAAAATAGTGAATTATTAGATAATATGCAACATGTTTACTTGGAAGCAAATATTGGTGACATAATACTTTTACATAAACATTCAATTCACTGTTCTTTACCAAATCGATCAGATGATTTTAGAATAAGTGCTGATCTTAGATATAATATTGCTGGACAACCTTCAGGACGTGAACCGTTACCAAACTTTTATGTTAGAAGCAAAAATAAAAAAAATCTTAAAATCAAAAACTTTAAACAATGGTTAGCTTTATGGGAAAAAGCAAAAGAAAAATGTATTCAAAGAAAATATGCTTTTAAATATCCACTACCAACATTTAAAAATAATAAAAAAGATCTTTCAAAATTAGTTTGAAATAATTGAATTATATATTTTTTTAATCAAACAATTTTATAAGTAAATTTTTTAATTCTTTTTTATTTTCATAACCCATTCCAATAAACTTAGAAAAAGATACATAGCTATCTTCGACTATTGAAGTGTCGGGAAATCCACCAAAAGGTTGGAATAAACTTGGGTATATTTCATTACCACCTAGATTAAGTCCAGCTGCAATATTACAAGAAATTTGATGACCACCATGAGGTATCACTCTTGTTGAGCTCCATTCATTTTCTTTCATCATTTGTAATGTTCTTAAATATTCAACTAGTCCATAACTTAGAGAGCAGTCAAATTGTAACCAATCTATATCTTTTCGCATTCCCCCATATCGAATTAAATTTCTTGCATCTTGCATGGAAAATAAATTTTCACCCGTAGCAAGTCCATTCTTATAAATTTTTGATAATTCTTGATTTAATTTGTAATCCAAAGGATCTCCAGCTTCTTCAAACCATTTTAAATCAAATGGCTCAATTGCTTTTGCATATTCAATGGCAGTATTAAGATCAAATCTTCCATTTGCATCAACACATAAATTTTTACCGTTACCAACAATTTTTAAAACACTTTCAATTCTTTTTAAGTCTTCCTTTAAAGAAGCACCTCCTATTTTCATTTTGACTGTAGTATAGCCCAAGTCTAAATAGCCTTTCATTTCATCTTGTAATAATTGAATATCTTTACCTGGATAATAATACCCACCTGCTGCATAAACAAAAATTTTATTAGTAAATTTTCCATTTCCATATTTTTTTGCTAAATGTTCATACAACGGAGCTTGTTCAATTTTTGAAACAATATCCCAGACCGCCATATCTATTACTCCTACAGCAGTACTTCTCTCTCCATGTCCACCTGGTTTCTCATTTTTCATTAGAACTCTCCAAATTTTTTTAGGACTAAAGTTGTTACCCTCATCGTTTAGTAAATCTTTTTCTTCTGCTTCTTTTATTCTTGGTATAAATCTTTTAGTCAATAATTCGCTTACAGCGTACCTTCCGTTAGAATGAAATCCATAACCCACAATATTTTCACCATCAATTTTCACATCTGTTGTAATTGCTACAACACTACAGTCCATTTTAGCAAAACTAATATAGGCATTTTTAATTTCTGAATTTATAGGAGCTATTTTTTCTTGAATATTTATAATTTTCATTCTTAATTTTTAGAATAGTATTAAAACAATACTATATTAATACTTCTTAGATACATTGACGCATTAGAAATAATATAATTTTGAGTCTTTGACAACTACTTAAGATAAAACTAACTTGATCGTTTATAAAATAATAATTAACAGAGAGAGATAAATGAAATTAAAAACATTCATTAATAAATTCCTTGCTACAATATCACTTTTGGTCATTACATTAAGTGGTGCTAATGCAGGAGTAACAAATATAATTCCATTCGGTCCAGGCGGTGAGTCTGATGTAACTGCTAGAATGCAACAACCTTATTATAAAAGTATTTATAATGACGATATTGTTGTTCAATACAAACCAGGTGGTGGAGGATCAGTAGGTTGGTCTTCTTTAAATTCAGAAAAAGGTGATGGTAGCGTTATAATGGGAGTTAACCTTCCACATATTATTATGCAACCAATTGCAAAAGGTGATAAAGCTGGATACAAAACTGAAGACGTAAATGTTTTTTCTTTTTTCCATTACACACCAGATGCAATCCTAGTAGAGGCATCTAGCCCTTATAATAGTCTTGCTGAATTAATTAACTTTGCAAAAAACAATCCAGGTAAATTAACTTTTAGTGGATCTGGAACTTATTCTGCAAACCACTTATTAACAATTTCTTTAAATCAAAAAGCAAATATCAAAACAACTTATGTTCCTTTCAAAGGCACAGGAGCTGCAGTGCAAGCACTACTTGGTAAACAAGTTGTAGCTGAAGCAGGTTATTCAACTGTTGCTGCTAAACAAGGATCTAAAGTTAGAATGTTAGCTGTTGCATCAGAAAGTAGACTTCCTGCATATCCAGATGTTCCAACATTTAAAGAGTTAGGTTTTGATATCGTTTCAGGTGCTTACAGAGGTTATGCGCTACCTAAGTCAGCTTCTGCAGCAACTGTTAAAGAATGGTCTGATAGAATTATGAAAATTAATTCAGATCCTAAATTCAAAAAACAGATGGAAGATGGTGCTTTCGTAGTTGTGAATATTGGTCATGATCAAATTGATGACTTTATGAAACAACAACAAGCAGCTAATGAAGCGATAGCTAAAGAACTTGGTTTAATAAAATAATTAAGTTTCTAGATGGCAAGTCTTTTTGCAGATTTTTTGTCATCACTGAGCCTAATTAATTTAGGTTTAGCATTTTCAGGGGTTCTGGCGGGTATCATCATTGGTGCCTTGCCAGGACTTTCCGCAACGATGGCGGTTGCCATTCTCGTTCCTTTCACATTTGCACTTGAACCATCATCAGGGCTTATTGTTCTTGGGGCAATATATACTGGGGCAATTTTTGGGGGATCGTGGTCAGCAATTCTAATTAATACACCTGGTACACCTTCAGCAGTTGCAACTACATTTGATGGTTATCCATTAGCAAAAAAAGGTGACGGTGATTTAGCTATGTCAATTAGCTGTATGTCCTCATTCATAGGAGGAATAATTGGCGTGATATGCCTTGCTCTTTTTGCTCCTCCACTTGCAAGTGTTTCATTAATGTTTGGCCCAACAGAATATTTTTGGTTAGCGTTGTTAGGATTAACACTAATTTCTACATTATCAGAAGGAGATAATATCAAATCTTTAATTGGCGCTTGTATTGGTTTGTTAATGTCAATGATAGGTGTTGCGGTGGTTGGTGGCGACGTCAGAATGACATGGAATATAAGTTTTTTAAACAGTGGAATAGAGATTGTCAGTGCAATGATCGGTCTTTTTTGTATTCCTGTAATCTTAGATCTTACTAGTATGAAAGGTAAACATTTAGGAGAAAACGAAACTCCTAAAAGTCTTAGATTAAAAGAGTCATTTTTAATTATGTTTGCTAAAAAATTTGAAGCAGTTAGAGGTGCATTAATTGGAACATTTGTTGGAATTTTACCTGGTGCAGGCGGAAGTATTGCAAGTATTGTCTCTTACGGCGAAGCTAAAAGAACATCAAAAAATAAAGAAAATTTTGGTAAAGGTGAGCCCGAAGGATTGATTGCCTCTGAAACTGCAAACAATGCAACGGTTGGAGGTGGTTTTGTTCCAACTTTATGTCTTGGAATACCAGGAACTCCTCCTGATGCAGTAATTTTAGGAGCATTATTAGTACAGGGAATTAGAACTGGTGATACTCTTTTCACTCAACAATCATCAATTGTTTATACATTTATTTTTGGATTGCTTTTAGCAACTATAATGATGTTGCCATTAGGTTTATTGATGGGTCGATATGCTTATAAGTCTTTATTAAAAGTTCCAAAACAAGTTTTAATTCCAATAATTATTTTTCTAACAATTATTGGTAGTTATTCTATTCAAAATAACATTTTAAATGTTTATTTTATGTTTTTCTTTGGTTTAATCGGATGGGTCTTAAATAGATCAGGTTTTAGAGCCTCGCCAATTGTATTAGGTTTGGTTTTAGGTCAAATTGCAGAGCAGGGTTTTGTTCAAGCGTACATCATAGGAAGTGCTCAAGGTAGTGTTGTTGCAAATTATTTTGCCAGACCAATATCTTTTGTTTTAGTTTTACTAATTATTACGAGTTTATTTTTCCCTGCTTTAAAAAAAATTTATAAAAAAAGATTTAGCAAATGATTAAGGATCTTACTTCTTTCATATCCGGAATTTGTTTAATTATTTTATCAACTGTTTTATTTCACGAGGCAAATCAGTTAAGCCCTTTTGCTTCTGTTTTTCCTTACGCAATAACTTCTGTACTATTATTGTTATCAGTGCTTTTAATTTTTAGATCCTTTAAAATTGAGATTAAAGTTGAAAAGGATAAGGTAGATACTGTTAAAATTTTCTTACTAATCATAGTTTTCTTTGCATGGATTTATTTTTTAGAAAGAACAGGGTTTGTATTAACAAGTTTAATTGCTTTTAATTTATTAATATTGGTAAATTCAGGTTTAAACGCAGGTATTAAAAAAATAACTTTATATATGATTTTTGGTAGCATATTTGTTCTGTTCTTATATTTTGGATTTAAAAATTTATTGTTAGTTCCTTTACCAGAAGGTCTTTGGTTTAGAGATCTATAACATATTTTATGACTAAAATTTTAATCACAGAATTTATAAATCAAGAAAGTCTAAATAATTTAAAAAATAAATTTGATGTTAAATACGATGAAAAACTTTGGGAGAATAATAAAAAATTAGAGGAAATAATTAAAGACTATGATGGATTGATTGTTAGAAACAAAACTAAAGTAAACTTAAATATTTTAGAAAATGCTAGTAGCCTAAAATTCATTGGTAGATTAGGTGTTGGTTTAGACAATATTGATACAGAAAATTGTAAAGTTAAAAATATTCATGTTCAACCAGCCACAGGTATGAATGCCGATTCAGTTGCAGAGTATGTTTTATCCTCTTCAATGTCTTTAGTAAAAAAAATCCCTATGTTTCATTCTGGAACAGTAAAAGGTGAATGGCCGAGGACAACAATTAAATCAGCTGAAATAAATCAAAAATGCTTAGGAGTTATAGGTTTTGGAACAATTGGAAAAAAAGTTGCTGAATATGCTTTAAAAAATAAATTAACTGTTTTAGCTTATGATCCTTATTTTGCTGAATTAAATAAAAAAGAAATCAAAATTGAATTATCAAATTTAAAAGAGATTTTAGAAAAATCAGATATAATTTCTTTACATCTTCCATTAACTGAAGAAACAAAAAATTTAATCAATAAATCGACATTTTCACAAATGAAAAATAAACCAATAATAATTAATACTTCAAGAGGAAGCATTATAAACGAAAATGATTTAATTGATGCTTATCATAATGATTTAATTTCTGGATTTGCCTTGGATGTTTTTGAAAACGAACCAATAAAAAGTGAATTTTATAAAAAAATCAGTTCTGATATGAATTGTATTTTAACGCCACACATCTCTGGTGTTACAACTGAGTCAAATATTAGAGTGAGTGATTTTATCGTAAAAAAAACAACAGAATTTTTTAATCAATAATTTCTTCTAATTTAACTAATCTTTTAAGTTTAATTGATTTTTCTGCTGCCTCTCCTACTGCTACAGCAATCAACCCATCATTTAACGATACTTCAGGATTAGAATTATTTTTAATTGCATTTAAAAAAGCTAAATGTTCATAATAAGTAGAGCCATGATGATGACCAGCTTCTAAAATTTTTTTATCAACTTCAATAATTTCAAGTCTGGTTTCTCCATCTCTCATACCAATTCGTAAATTTGAAGAAATTTTACCAGACTCATTAGATGGCACTGATGTTTCAATTTTTCCTTTATTTCCAGTCGCAACTAACTCTTCTTGCATGTCTGAATTTTCAGCAAACATACAAAGTTCGAGCAAACTTCTAGCTCCATTTTCAAAGTTTACAATTACGTAAGCGTTATCAATGATATCTGGTTTTTTACCATCATATTCTTCGTCAAGATGATTTACATCTTGGGCTCCACTTGCATAAACACTTATAGGTTTACTTTTTGCTATTAGACACATTAAATCAAAAAAATGACAACATTTTTCAACTAAAGTACCACCAGTATTCTTTTCAAATCGATTCCAATTATTTATTTTTTTTAAAAAAGGAAATCGATGCTCTCTAATAGTTAATGTTTTTAATTCTCCTATTGTTTTGTTGTGAATTTCATCAATAAATTTTGCAACAGGAGGCATGTATCGATATTCCATTGCTGTCCAGAAAAGTGATGGATAATCTTTTGTAAGTTTTTTAATTTCTAAACAATCTTTTGTATTGGTGCATAAAGGTTTTTCAACCAATATATGTTTTTTAGTTTTAATAACATCTTTTAAAATTTCAATATGCGTAAAATTAGGTGATGAAATTAAGTATACATCAACTAAGTTTTCTTTGATCATATCTTGATGATTTTTGAAGCAAGGTACTTTTGTTTTAAGTATATCCTTACACTGATTTAATGATGCTTCATGAGGATCAGAAAGAGCAACCACTTCTGCATTTTCAATTAATGAAATATTTAGAATATGTTCACGAGCCATTGTTCCCGCTCCTATAATACCATATTTAATTATTTTCATATTTTGCTTGTATCAGTTTAATTCAAAAAATTAATCAATTGTTAATCCACTTGGTACTTTAATTGGTTTACCGAGCGGTCTTTGATTTCCACTTTTGCCAGTTAGCGACTCTAGAAATAAAACTAATAAATCGATTTCTTTTTCATCTAAGTCTACAGGCTTAATATTTATACTTGATAGTATTCTGTCTTGTTCCCTTTTATCTGAAAAAGTTACAAAATCGATCTGCTCTAACCAAGGAGCATTAGGTAAATTTGCATATGCTGGTTTCCAATTTTTATTCATTTTAGTCGGATCTAAATGTTGTTTGATTATTCCTTTGAGAGTTGGGTAAGCACCATTATGTCCATAAGGAGCGGTTAAAGAAACATTTCTTAATGCAGGTGTCTTAAATTTATACATATCATTTATGTTATCTGTTTCAACCATACGACCTACATCCCGTGCATAAGGATCAAAAGGCCTAGTTCTTCCTGGTCCAAACTGTGGAATTCCTATTGAGTGAAATTTTTGATCTGACAACAAAGATCCTGAGTGACACGAGCTACAATTTGCTTTTCCATAAAATAATTCCATTCCTTTAATTTGTTTAGAAGTTAAAGCTTTTTTGTCACCGTTTAAATAATCATCAAACGGAGAGTCGAAAGAAGTCCATTCATGAATTTCAAAAGCAGCAATTGAATTTACGATATGAGTAATATTAATATCTAAAGAACTATCTACATCTTCAAAAGCATTTTTAAATAAATTAACATATTCAGGTATTCCTCTAATTCTGTGTGTAATTACAGGCCAAACTCTATCAATTGTCATACTATCTTTTCCAACTTTTGAAACTAGTCCTATTATTTCGTTTTCACCTGGATTGCCTGCCATTTCAAATTGCCTAGTCATTGGAAATAAAGCTTGTACCGCAACAATATTATCTAAACCCTTTGGAAGTGCTTCTTGAGCTGGAGTATTAAAATTATTACCAAACATATTTGATTTAGTCACCCTTCCATCATGTAATAGTGTTGTTATTTCTTTAAATCCCAAATTCCATAAAGCTAAAGAATTTCTTGGTATTCGTTTTTTAATCCTATCTGCTCCAATTCCAGCTGTTCTATTTAAGCCAATACCATGTCCACCCTCTCCAATACCAAGTGAAAGACCATCAGTACCTCCTAAATCATGACTATGACATGTTGCACAGGCAATATTACGATTTGCAGATAAAATTTTATCATGAAACAAAAGTCTACCTATTTTAACTTTTTCTATATCAGCTTGATGAAAATCATCATTGGTTAAAGGTTTTGGTAATTCTGTTGCGTATGATTTATTTACTGAAATTAAAAATAGAACTATAAATAAAATAATTTTTAAATGATTAAGTATATTTTTATAATTTTTTTTATTCCCTCTATAGTTTTTGCTGAAATTGAAAATGCAAGAGATTTGATGGAAGAAGGAAAATTTAAAGAAGCTATGGAAGAGCTTATGCCAGCAGCTAGGTCTGGAAATGCTGATGCAGAAGAACTTATTGGAATTATGTATGCTATGGGTCTTGGAGTTGAAAGAGACGATGTAAGAGCTTTTGAGTGGTACCTTAGATCTTCTATGAAAGGTCATCCCGGTGCTCAATCTGGTGTAGGATGGTACTATGAAATTGGAAGAGGACTTCCTGCCCCTGACCTTGTTAGAGCTTATATGTGGTATGGCTTGTCTGCTATAGGGGGAGACCCTGATGCTGCAATTTCTCAGGAAGAAGTTATTAAGAAAATGACTCCTGAACAAATTGAAAAAGCTCATATACTTATTAAAGATTACAAATCTTGGATTTATCCTTTTAGATAACAGGGCGAATTAAAATCCGCCCCATTAAAATTTATTTAATATTATAAGTCTTTTTTATAATCACTAGATGCTCTTTTTTCAGCATCAGCAACTGCACTAGTTAAAGCGTTAAAGATTTCTCCACCGCCTTTAACATTTGACTTAAACCAATCATAAACTGGGCTTGCAGCTTTCTTGAAACCTGCCTTTTGATCAGGTGTTGGGACATATAAGTCTCCACCACCAGCTACAAAATCCTCATAAGCTTTGATTGATTTTCTTTTTGGAGATGCAAAAGTTGCTTGTTGTAAAGCATAGAATCCATCTGTAACCACTCTTTTAAGATCAGTTGGCATAGACTCATATTTTGCATTGTTCATCCACCAAAGTGCTCCCATGTATGCATGTCCATCTAACGTTACATATTTTAGACCTGCATCAGGAAACTTCATATTCATAATGTCAGTTATTCCATTTTTTGAGCCTTCAACTACACCTGTTTGAAAAGATGTAAATAATTCAGGCCATGGAATAGGAGTTGGTGAAGCACCCAAAGCTCTAACAAGCTCTTGAGGTAAATCAGCTACCACAGTTCTAATTTTTAGACCTTTCATATCTGATGGATCTGCAACTCTTCTTTTTGTGTTTGCAAAGTTTCTCCATCCACCTGTATTTCCAATAGTCATCAATCTAATAGAGTCACTAGAGTCTTTAAGAGCCATTTTTCTCATAGTTCTTACGAAATCACCTTGCATAACATCTTCAGCAATTCTGTCATTAGCCATTAGATAAGGTAAATCTAAAACTTGAACATATGGGAATACACCCGCAGCTCCACCAGAAGTAGATATATAAATATCTATACTTCCATCAGATACACCTTGTAAACACTCAGCTCCTTTTGAGCAAAGTTGCGTACCTACAAAAAGTTCTACACCTATTTTACCATTAGATGCTGCTTCAACATAGTTTTTAAAAACTACTGCACCATCGTAATCTTCATCTTGATCATTAGAGTTCATTGTCATTCTAAGATTGTAATCTGCAGCTGAAACAGATGCAGTAAAACCAATCAACAATAATAATGAAAAAAATGATTTAATTAAATTGTTCATAATTATTTCCCTCTCTTTTTAATATTTATGTATAGAGATTATACTTAAAATTATTGAGAGTCTATTATCGATAAAAAATAAAATAACTATTTAGCAAAACCAGTAAGAAGAGGAATAGTCATTGAAATTGCTGGAAAATAAGTGATTAGAAATATTACAATTGCTTCCACAGCTAAGAAAGGCAATATTGCTTTTGCAATTGTTTCAACTCTTTCACCGGACACAGATGAAGCAACAAAGAGAACAAGCCCCATTGGAGGTGTAGCTAATCCAACAGTTAAGTTTACTGACATGATGATAGCAAAATGAACAGGATGAACCCCAAGCTCAACAAAAACTGGTCCTAAGATAGGACCCAAGATTATTATTGCTGGCCCTGCGTCTAAAAACATTCCAACAATAAATAATAAAATATTAATTAAAAATAATAAAATATATGGGTTGTCACTTAATCCTAACACAAATTGAGCTAGATACTCAGGAGCATGGGATAAACTAACAACAGTTTTAAATGCCATTGCAGCACCAACTAGAAGAAGCACAACTGATGAGACCATTGCAGCTTTAGTCATTACTTTAGGTATCTCTTTCCACTCTAAAGATTTTAGAACAAATAATCCTATAAACATTGCATAAGCAGCAGCCACTGCAGAAGCTTCTGTAGGAGTAAAAATTCCACCTAGAATTCCTCCAAGAATTATTACTGGTGTCATTAAAGGAAAAAAAGCTTTTAAAGATGCTTTGCCTCTTTGACTCCATGTTGTTTTTTTGGTTACAGCTGGAAAATTATATCGCTTCGCCATAAATTTAATTGTAACCATTAAACTTACTCCAACTAAAATTCCGGGAACAATTCCTGCAAGAAATAAAGCTGCAACGCTTTCCCCCATGACATAAGCATATATAATCATTATTCCTGAAGGTGGAATTATTGGACCTATAACTGAACTTGCGGCTGTAATAGCTGCAGCAAATTTTTTTGTATAACCTTGTTTTTCCATTGCAGGAATTAACATTGAGCCTATCGCTGAAGTATCAGCTACAGCTGAACCAGATAAGCCTGCAAATAACATGGAAGTCAAAACATTTACATGAGCCAAACCTCCTTTTAGATGACCCATCATAGCCTGACTGAATTCTACTAATCTAAGAGTAATTCCTCCTCTATTCATCAATTCACCTGCTAACATAAAGAATGGAATTGCCATTAAAGGAAAGCTGTCGATGCCATTATAAATATTTCTATAAAGCATCGCCCCATCTCTTCCCTGATCATTTAACCAAAGTAAAATTCCTGGGGCAGCTAAAAGACCAAAAAAAACTGGCAAGCCAATCATTAAAAATAATAAAAAAAGTGGCAAGAACCAAATCAACATTATTGAGCCTCTAATTTTTGTTGATCTGTATCATTTGGTAATTCTAATTTTGTAAAATTAGATAAAATATTTCTAAAAATTAATTCAATATTTATAGAAATCATAAAAAAAATACCTACAGGTAAAGACATATACATCCAGGCTAATTTAATAGCTTCTGCTTTACCTCCAATTAAGTGGTAAGGTATCTTGATAGATGCTGAGCTAAATATCCAACCAGCGTTTATATGTTTAAGACCTAGCTCAAACCCAATAATTAAAACACCTAATGATAAAGTTAATAGAAAAAGAATTAATAAATTTGATATTAATTTTGGCAAAAATCTCTCTAAAATATCTATAGATACAAATCCACCCCATCTATAGGCAGATGGAGCAATCAGACCAGTCATCCATAACATCAAAAATCTTGCAACTTCATCTGGCCACGGCAAAGCATTATTCAACACATATCGAAAAAAAACCTGTATCATTATCACAACAACCATTAATAAAATTGCAACCCAAGCAAAATTTCGACCAATTCTTAAAAAAAAAGTATTTACTTTCTGAAGAAAGGTAAAAAAAAATAAGATTGTTTTGAAAGTTAAATCCACAGTTAAATTTATTTTAATAATCAAATAATTTCAACTTTAATTGAATAAATATAGATAATATATAATCTTTTGAAAATTTAATTTACAATATTGATATTTTTGCGTATTAAAAAACTTCTTTAGATAAAATTATGAGTGATAAAAAAAAAATACTAGTTATACAAAAAGTCCATGACAAGGGAATGGAGCTATTCAAAAATCATCCAAATTTTGAAGTTGATGTTACTGATGATGTTTCTGTGGAAAACTTAAAGTCTAAAATTAAAGATTGTGATGGAGCATCAATTAGAATTGCAAATTTACCAGGAGAAGTAATTGAGGAAGCAAAAAATCTTAAAATTATTTCAAGACACGGAGTTGGATACGACAATATAGACTTAAAAAAAGCAAAAGAAAAAGATATTAAAATCGCTATTACTGCAAATGCTAATGCTGTTACGGTAGCTGAACATGTAATGTTTGTTTTGTTACATATTGCTAAAAGAAAAAATTTATTCGATAAAACAGTTAGAGATGGAAATTTCAAAGATAGAAATAAACTTCCAAAAACAATTGAAATATGGAAGAAAAACTTCTTAATTATGGGCTTTGGTAGAATTGGAAAAGCATTGATAAAAAGATGTTTGGGTTTTGAAATGAATGTTTTTGTTTATGATCCTTTTGTTGAAAAAGAAGCAATTGAAGCATTAGGTGGAAAAAAGGTTGAAGACCTTAATCAATCAATAACTGACATGGATGTAGTATCTCTTCATATGCCTTTAAACGATAAAACAAAAAATTTAATTAATTATGATTTATTAAAGACTATGAAGAAAAATTGTATTTTAATTAATGCTGCAAGAGGTGGGATAATTCATGAAAGAGATTTAGATAAAGCATTAAATGAAGACCTTATTTTTGGAGCTGCAATTGATGTATTTGAAAAAGAACCTCCTGAAAATGATAACCCACTTATTAAAAATGAAAAAGTATTTTTAAGTCCTCACACTGCAGCTTTCACTGATGAATGCATGATTAGAATGGGTATGGAGACAATTCAAAATATCATAGATTATTTTGATCAAAAAATAGATAAATCGAAAATTGTAAAATTATAATATGAGAATTAATTTAAAAAATTTTGGTTTTTTAGAATTTTTGGTATCATTTTCTGCAATTTTTGTTGTTGGTATGTTAATTTGGACTGCAAGCACTAGACCGGCTGTAGAGGCAAGAGCAAATCTTGTTAAGGATAATCACAATAAAGTTGTTAATTTAATTAATGATGAAATCAATAACTGTGGGAATAATGATGAAGGGAAATCTACTGTTTGGGGCGACCCATGTGATGGAGAATGGATAGCCGACAAAGTAGTTGGTTATATCAATAAAAATCTTAATATTGAAAATCCCTTTTCAGAAGACACGACAGTAAGAACCGACCCAGATCCAAGAATTAAAGCTGAAGGTAAAGCAGGCCAATCTGTTGAAATGGGAGTTATTTTCTTAATGTCATCAAATTTTTTACCAGATCCTGGGTCTGAATGGGTAGTTGGCACATGTTTTAAGTCACCTTGTGTTGCGGCAGGAAATAATGAATTAACTTCTGTTTATAGATAACTAATTTTTAAAAATTTCAATATTACTAGCTTTTAGAGTTTCAGTTAAATACTTATAACCTATCTTGGCATATTTAAATGGATTTGCTTTTGCAGGATCTTGTTCCGCCTCAACCACTAGCCATCCTGAATAATTCTTAACCTTTAGAATATCAAATAAAGGTTTGTAATCGATACATCCATCTCCCGGCACTGTAAAAGCGCCATCTAAAAAAGCACCTCTAAAACTCAAATCATTTTCTAATGAATTGTCTAAAACATTTTTTCTAATATCTTTGCAGTGAATGTGAATTATACGACTACTAAAGTCTTCTAAGATTTTCTTTGAATTTCCTTGAGCAAACAACATATGTCCAGTATCTAAAGTTAGCTTTACACTATCATCAGTATTTTCTAAAAGTCTGATAGTATCTTCATGAGTTTCAATAACTGTTCCCATATGATGGTGATAAGCTAGTGGCATGCCTTCACCCTCTAAAAATTTTCCCATTTCAGATAATTTATTACAAAATGAATCCCATTCTTCATTATCCATTTGAGGTCTAGTTGAAAGTTTTCTGTTAGGATCTCCTTGAATTGAACCTGAAACTTCAGCAAAAACTATACATGGAGCATTACAATCTTTAAATAGATCTAGCTGACCCCTTATTAGTTGTTTTTCTTCATTAGTTGAATTTTGTCTTAAATTTCCTCCATACCAACCAGAACATAAATTCAAATTATAATTATTAAGTTTTGGTAAAAGTTCTTTAGAAGTTTTTGGAAATTTTCCACCCGACTCTATTCCTATAAATCCAGCTTGACTAGCTTCATCCAAACATTGTTCTAAAGAAGTTTCACCACCAAGTTCAGGCATGTCATCGTTACTCCATGCAATTGGTGCTATTCCTAATTTTACTGACATAATAAAAATTTTTGTTATGATATATAAAACAATATTAATAATGAAAACAAAAAAATTAAATCTTGGAATAGTTGGTGGTGGCTCTAAATCATGGATAGGACATGTTCATAGGATTGCTGCTAGATATGATGATCAATATGAAATTGTTGCAGGTGTATTTTCAAGAAATGTTAAATCATCAACAGAATTTGGAAGAAAAATAGGTGTTTCTAAAGAAAGATGTTATTCAAATTATAAACAAATGGCTAACGAAGAGGCAAAAAGAAAAGATGGAATAAACGTTGTAGCTGTAATGACACCGCCTTCGAGTCACCAAATTATTGCCGAAACATTTATAGATAAAAATATTCATGTAATTTCAGACAAACCTTTTGCTGGAAATTTAGAACAGGCAAAAAAACTTTATAAAAAAATTAAATTAAATAAAAAAATTAAATATGCTTTAACACATAACTACTCAGCATACCCAATGGTAAGAGAAGCAAAAGTTTTATTAGAAAAAGGTAAAATAGGAAAAGTAGAATATGTAAATGTTGAATACGTTCAGGATTGGTCTGAGGGAAAAAATCTAACGAGTAAGAATGCAAAAAAAAATTTAAAATGGAAAATTGATAGTAAGATAGTTGGTGCTTCAGCCGTGCTTAATGAAATAGGAACTCACGCTTATCACTTGGCTTCTTATATATCTGGATTAAAAGGAAAAACAGTTTTTGCTGACATAAAACAAGTTTCTAAAAAAATTAAGATGGATGATAATGCTCAAGTAATGATCAACTTTACTAATGGAGCAAAAGGAATGTTTTGGACAAGTGTAATGGCAAAAGGTGGTGTCTATGGTTTAAGAATTAGAATATTTGGATCAAAAGGGAGTATTGAATGGGTGCAAAATGATCCTGGTTACTTAAAATTTAATCCTTCCCGAGGTGCTGTAAAGTTGCTTGAAAGAGGATTTCATAATGCTGAATTATCAAAAAAATTCTCAAGAATTAAATTTGGGCATCCAGAAGGTTATCTAGATGCTTTTGCAAACATTTATAGAGAATTTGCTACATCCATAAAGAGTAAAACAAAACAAAGAAACTTTTATCCTAATGAAGATGAAGGTCTAGAAACTGCTAAATTTATTAATGCGTGTAAAATTTCATCTAGAAAAAAAAGATGGGTTAAAATTTGATTAATATTGCATTAATTGGATTGGGTAGAATTGGTCAAATGCATGGCCAAAATCTCTTAATGCACAACGATTTTACGCTTAAGTATGTATTTGATTTAGATAAAAATTTAACAAATAAAATTGCAAAAAAATTTTTATCTATTGGTATTAATGACCCTAAAGTAGCATTTAGAGATAAAGAGATAGACGCAATATTTATTGCTTCAAGCACATCCACTCACATCAAATTAATTGAAGAAGCAGTAAAATATAAAAAAGTAATATTTTGTGAAAAACCTTTAGATTTAAGTATTGAAAAAATTAATAGATGTAAAAAAAAAATTAAAAGTTTAAATCCAAAAATTCAACTAGGATTTAACCGAAGATATGACCCAGGTCATAACTCATTAAAAAAAGATCTAAAAAAAGGAGTTATTGGAAATTTAGAAAAGATTATTATAACTAGTAGAGATCCTTCACCTCCATCAATAGAATATCTAAAAATTTCTGGAGGAATTTTCAAAGATATGATGATCCATGATTTTGATTTGTTAAGATTTTATTTAGATAAAGATGAATTAAATTCAATTTTTTCAACTGCAACCAATATGTCTGATAAAAGATTTAATAAAATAAATGATTACGAGTTAGCATCTTGTATTCTTAATTCTAAGAAAGGAGTACAATGTATTATTACGAATTCAAGACATTGTAGTTTTGGTTATGACCAAAGAGTTGAGTTATTCGGCAACAAAGGAATGTTAATTTCAGGAAATAAAAATCTAAACGAAACTGAAATTTACAATAAATCAAACACTGCACAAAAAAAACCATTGCAACATTTTTTTATAGAGAGATATAAACAAGCCTATAATCTCCAATTAAATGACTTATCAAAATTTATTAAAAAAAATTCAAAGCCTCTCTCAACTTTTGAAGATGGTAGAAGAGCATTAATTGTTGCAAATGCTGCTTCATTGTCTTTAAAACAAAAAAAACAAATAAAATTAAAATTTTAATTACAACTTATAATTGTATATTTAGATTTATTATAAACTATGTATAATAACTATACATATTTAAATAACCTATTTTGACAAATCACTTTTTATTGTGATACGGTCCGCACTTAAAAAGTTAACTTTTATTAACAAGAGGGAAAATAAATGAAAACATTATATAAATCTATTTTAGCTTTTGCTGCTTGGGTTATGCTATCAGTGTCTGCTTTTGCAGTAGACGTGATTGTTGTATCTCACGGACAAGCTAATGACCCGTTTTGGTCTGTTGCTAAGAATGGTGTAGACAAAGGTTGTTCAGATATGGGAATATCTTGCAAATATACTGCACCCGCTACTTTCGACATGGTTGAAATGGCTAAATTAATTGACAACGCAGTTTCACAAAAACCAAAAGGTATTGTGATTACTCTTCCAGATGCTGCCGCTTTAGGTAAATCAGTTAAAGCTGCTATCGCTGCTGGGATACCAGTAATTTCAATGAACTCTGGTTCTGATGACTTTGCATCACTAGGTATTTCTGCTCATGTTGGACAAACTGAGTTTGAAGCTGGTGTTGGTGGCGGACAAAAAATGAAAGCTGCTGGTGGTAAAAAAGCACTATGTGTTAACCACGAAGTTGGAAACGTTGCGCTAGACAGAAGATGTGCTGGATTCAAAAAAGGTTTTGGTGGTTCAGTTGATATATTAGGAACTTCTAATGACCCAACAGAAATTCAAAAAGCTGTTGCTGCTAAATTAGGTGGTGGATATGACACTATCCTTACTTTAGGTGCTGGTCTTGCAGGTGAAGCTGCTCTTAAAGCTTTAGAGTCTGCTGGAAAAGTTGGCAGTGTTAAACTTGGTACATTTGATATGTCACCAGACATGTTAAAAGCTGCTGCTGCAGGTAAAGTAGAGTTTTTAATTGACCAACAACAATACCTACAAGGTTACTTGCCAATCGCTATCTTTGGACAGTATATGAGATATGGAACAATGCCAGCTGGTGTAGTAATGACTGGTCCTGGTTTTGTAACTCCTGCTAATGCTGCTAAAGTAATTAAGTGGGCAGCTCAAGGTTACAGATAAGAAATAATTTAAAAGGCCTGACTAAGTTTTTAGTTAGGCCTTTTTTTATAAAAATTCGAAAAAAAATTAATGTCAGATAAAGCCAAAAGTATAGCTTCAAAAAAAAGTTTTGATCAAGATGAAAGACTTCAAAAGGTCTCTAAATTAAGACTACTTTTAAATAGACCAGAATTAGGTGCCCTTGGTGGTGCAATATTGGTGTTTATATTTTTTGGAATTGTAGCTGGTGATACTGGAATGTTTAGTGCTTACGGTATGCTAAACTTTTTAGATGTATCTGCAAATTTAGGAATTATTGCAATTGCTGCTGCAATGTTAATGATTGGTGGTGAATTTGATCTATCAATAGGATCTATGATTGGTTTTGCAGGAATTTGTATAGCAATTCCAGCTATCTATTGGGGTTGGCCTTTATGGACAAGTATTATTTTTGCTTTTGCTATGGCTGTACTTGTTGGTTATTTTAATGGAATTCTAGTTGTAAAAACTGGACTTCCTTCATTCATTGTGACACTTGCTATGTTGTTTATCCTAAGAGGTGCAACATTAGCTATAACAAGATTAATTACAGGTAGAACTCAAGTTCCAGGGTTAAGAGTTTTAATTGAAAATGATCCAATTGCATGGATCTTTGCGACAGATACTTTTACTTGGCTATTTAATTGGTTAGGTTCAATGAATTTAATTGCGTTAAGAACTGATGGAACTCCTTTAGCAACAGGAATACCTCCTTCTGTAATTTGGTTTATTGCTGCAACACTATTTGCAACATGGATATTAATGAAAACAAGATATGGAAACTGGATTTTTGCTTCGGGTGGAGATAAAAATGGAGCTACTAATGTTGGAGTTCCTGTTGGTAGAGTTAAAATAAGTTTATTTATAGGAACAGCAGTCGCTGCAACAGTTTTTGCAACGATCCAAGTCTTAGATGCTGGATCAGCTGACACGATGAGAGGAAATTTAAAAGAATTAGAGGCAATTGCTGCCGCTGTTGTTGGTGGTTGTTTATTAACTGGAGGCTATGGATCTGCAATAGGTGCAGCTTTTGGAGCTTTGATTTTTGGAACTGTTTCAATGGGAATATTTTATACCGATGTTGATACTGATTGGTTTAAAGTGTTTTTAGGTGCAATGATGTTGATTGCAGTTGTGTTCAATAATTATGTAAGAAAAAGAGTAACTGAAAGTAAATAATGTCAGAAAATTTAATTGAATTTAATAATATCAGTAAGTTTTTTGGAAAAGTAATTGCTCTTAAAGATGTCACTATGAAGCTTAAAAAAGGTGAGATTATGTGTTTACTTGGAGATAATGGTGCGGGAAAATCTACATTAATTAAAACTCTTGCCGGTGTTCACAGACCTGATGAAGGTGAAATTATAATTGAAGGTAAAAAAACTGTGTTTGACTCTCCTAAAGATGCTTTAGATATTGGTATTGGAACTGTTTATCAAGATCTTGCTTTAGTATCTTTAATGAGTGTCACTCGAAATTTTTTTATGGGTAGAGAGCCATTAAAAGGGATACCATTCATTAAAACATTCGACATTGAAAAGGCAAATAAAATTGCCTCTGAAAGAATGGGCCAAATAGGAATAGATGTTAGGGATCCATCTCAAGCAGTTGGAACAATGTCTGGAGGAGAAAGACAATGTTTAGCTATTTCAAGAGCTATATACTTTGGGGCAAAAGTTTTAGTTTTAGATGAGCCAACTTCTGCTTTAGGTGTCCATCAAGCATCTATGGTTTTAAAATATGTTGTAAAAGCAGCTTCTGAAGGATTGGCAGTAATTTTAATTACTCACAACGTTCATCATGCCTATCCAGTTGGAAATAGCTTCACAGTTCTGAACAGAGGTAGAAGTTTGGGTACTTTTAATAAAAAAGATATCAGTCGAGAAGAGCTACTAGGTATGATGGCTGGTGGTGAAGAGTTAGATAAGTTAGAAGTTGAACTTAAAGAAATGGGTCGATTAAATAGTTAAATTAACTTTTAATTGTTGTAGACTGTTGGTACCATTTACATCATATGAATATTCTTAAAGATAGTTTCGGTAGAAGATTTCCTTATATAAGATTATCAATTACAGACGTTTGTAATTTTAAGTGTGGGTACTGTTTACCTGATGGATATAAAATTGATAAAAGTGACAACAGAACGTTTATTAATGCTGATGAAATAGGAAGATTAGCAAAAGCACTATCAGAACTTGGTGTGTGTAAGATTAGATTAACTGGTGGTGAACCAACAGTAAGAAAAGATTTTTTTGAAATAATTAAAATAATAAAAAAAAATTCTGGAATTAAAAAAACTGTTATTACAACAAATGGATATCGTTTGGATAAGATTGCAAAAAATATAAAAGATAGTGGATTAGATGGAATTAATATTAGTATTGATAGTTTAAATCCCGAAACATTTAAAATAATAACTGGACACGATAGACTTCCTGAAATTCTTAAAGGTATCAAAAATTTACAAGAATTAAATTTTAACAACATTAAAATCAATGCAGTATTACTTAAAGGAATTAATGACTCTGAGAAGGACTTTGATAAATGGGCAGAATTTATAAAAGATAATGAAATAGATTTTAGATACATAGAATTAATGCAAACTGGTGACAACTTAGACTATTTTAATAAGTATCATGTTTCTGCCAAAAAATTTACGAACTATCTAAATAATAAAAATTGGATTGTTCAAACTTTTGGTAAAGATGCGGGTCCATCTAAAAACTATTTAAATCCTAAATTTAAAGGTAAATTTGGAGTTATTGCACCTTACTCTAAAGATTTTTGTAAAAGTTGTAATAGACTTCGAATAACTGCTAAAGGTGATTTGAGATTATGTTTATTTGGTAACACAGGAATAAATATAAGACATTTAATGCAAAAAGATAATCAAATAGAAGAGTTAAAAGATTTAATACTTAAACAACTTAATTATAAAAAAGAGTCTCATTATTTAGAGCTAGGCGAAACTGGTCTAACAAAAAATTTATCAACAACGGGTGGATAATATGAAAAATTTAAAAGTAATAAGTAAAAATGAATTAAAAGATTGGGCAGATGAAATTTTTAAAAAAAATTCTTTTAATATGGTTGATGTTTCTTCTAAGAAAGAGACATTTAGAAGGGCTTTGGCTTCTGGGAAAATTTATGTTGGTAAAGAAGTTTTTAGTTTAATAAAAAATAAAGAAATGCCAAAAGGAGACCCTGTAGCTTTAGCAGAAGTTTCTGCAGTTTTAGGAGTTAAAAAAACTAGCGAATTAATACCTTTGTGTCATCCATTGCCAATAGATCATACAGCTACTAAAATTATTATGCATGATGAAGATTGTTCGTTAGAAGTATTTTGTGTTGTTTCAGCTTATGCAAAAACTGGAGTTGAAATGGAAGCTATTATGGGGGTAAATGCTGCTCTTATAACTCTTTATGACCTCAGCAAAATAGTAAATCCAAATTTAAAAATTGATAATATTAAACTATTAATCAAAGAGGGTGGAAAAAGTGGTTTGTGGAAAAATCCAGATGGTCTTCCAACTTTTTTAAAAGACTTATTTTAAATAAAGAACGTAATGAAAATTAAAATTGAACTATTTGGAGCTAGTAGGGATTTTAGCGATCAAAACTTATTAGAATTCGACGTTGATAGTCATTCTACAATTAAAGATATAAGAAAAAAAATGCTAAATTATCTTGATATAAATTTTAGTGGAAACGAAAATTTCAAAAAAATTGTAAATTCCTCAGTATTTTGCTCAGAAAATAATAACTTTATTAGCGACAATTATAAAATAACAAAGAACGAAAAGATTGCTATTATTCCGCCAATTGGAGGAGGTTAATGCTTCACGCTAAAGTTATAGATACTAAAGAAAAGAAATTATCAATTATAGAAGCTGAAAATTTCATTTCATCTCATGATTATGGGGCATCAATTTTTTTTACTGGCACCGTGAGAAATCAAAACGATAATAAAAGTGTAATAGGAATTACGTACGACAGCCATGATAACCTTGTTACCAATAGTTTTCAAGAAATCTACAATGAAGCTGATCAAAAATTAAACATTAAAGATAAATCCGTTTATATAGAACATGCAAAAGGTTATTTAAATTTAGGAGAAATAAGTATCATTATTGCAGTTGCTTGCAAACATAGAGATCAAGCTTATGTTTTGTCAAGGTATATCATTGAGGAAATTAAAAAAAGAGCTCCAATATGGAAAAAAGAACATTATCAAAATAATGATAGCGCATGGTTAAAAGGAAACCCTATAATTAATGAAAAAAATTAGTTTTTCAGAAATAACTCCTGAAAAAATTTACTTAAAGAGAAGAGATTTTATTAAGAAACTTGGCTTATCAACAAGTTCCTTCTTAATGATTGGTCAAAATTTTCTAAATAATGCCAATGCTTCAACGAATAAATTAGAACCAACTGAATACAGATACATAAGTACTTATAATAACTACTATGAATTTGGCACTAGAAAATCAGATCCTGTAGAAAAATCTCAAAATTTTAAAACAGAACCTTGGAATATTAAAATTGATGGTGAAGTTGAGAATAAAATCAATATTAGCGCTTTAGAAATCAACAATATGTTTGAAAGTGAAGAAAGAATTTATAGATTAAGATGTGTCGAAGGATGGTCCATGGTTATTCCTTGGATGGGATTTTCTTTAAGCAAACTTTTAGAAAAAGCAAAACCAAATAACAAAGCAAAATTTGTAGAATTTATATCTGTATATGATCCTGTTCAGATGCCGGGACAAAAATATCCTATACTTCAATGGCCTTATAAAGAAGGTTTAAGAATTGATGAAGCTATGCATCCATTAACAACACTTGTGACTGGTCTTTATGGTAAAAAACTTCCAAATCAAAATGGAGCACCATTAAGATTAATTGTACCTTGGAAATATGGATTTAAAAGTGCAAAAGCAATTGTAAATATTAAATTAGTAGAAAAAATGCCAACGTCTTCATGGATGAGATCTTCTCCAAGAGAATATGGATTTTATTCAAACGTTAATCCAAATGTAGATCACCCAAGATGGTCTCAAGCTTCAGAAAGAGTTATTGGTTCAGGAATTCTAAGTGAAAGAATTCCAACTCAAATGTTTAATGGCTATGGAGATGAAGTGGCAAACTTATATTCTGGAATGGATTTAAAAAAATACTTTTAAATTAAATTGATTAAATACTTTAAAGCTTTTATTTTTTTTCTGTGTTTATGGCCAATTGGAATTATTATTTCAAATATTTATTACAATGATCTTGGGGCTGAACCAGTAAAAAAAATTATGAACCATTTTGGAGAATGGACTTTAATTTTTATTTGTTTAACTTTATCAATGAGCCCACTTAAAAGAATTACCAATCTATCTTTTTGGATAAAATTTAGAAGAATGCTTGGTTTATTTGTATTTTTTTATGCTACGATTCATTTACTAACTTATGTTGGATTAGATTATAGATTTGATTGGGAACCAATAATTAACGATGTATTAAAAAAGAAATATATTTTCATAGGATTTTCCGCTTGGTTATTATTAATTCCATTAGCAGCCACCTCCTCACAAAAAATGATAAGAATACTAAAACATAATTGGAAAAATTTGCATAGATTGGTATATGTTATAGCTATTTTTGGATCACTTCATTATATTTGGTTATCTAAAACAATCTTTTTTAAACCTCTTATTTATACTGTAATTATAGTTGTTTTGCTTGCATTAAGAATTAAAATAAAAAAAAGAGATATCAATTATGGATGAAAATACAAAAAAAGAAATTCAATCAGCAACATTAGAAAGATTAATGGAGCATCTTAAAGAAAGAAAAGATGTTCAAAATATAGATTTAATGAACTTAGCAGGTTTTTGTAGAAATTGTTTGTCTAGATGGTTTCGGGAAGAAGCAGGAAAAAAAGGAATTGAAATTTCAGATCCTGATGCAAGAAACCATGTATATGGAATGCCCTACCCTGAGTGGAAAGAAAAATATCAAAAATAATTATTTTTCTTTAAGTCTTGGAAATAACTCAACGAAATTACAAGGTTTGTGATTGATATCTAATTGATGTTTTAAAATTCCATCCCAAGCATCTGTTACACCCCCTGAAGAACCAGGAAGAGCAAAAATATATTTTCCATTAGCTAAAACTGCACAAGCTCTAGATTGTATTGCAGAAGTTCCCACTGTTTTTAAGCTTATATTTCTAAATATCTCACCAAATCCAGGTATCTGTTTATCAGCTACTTCTTCAACTGCTTCTGGTGTGATATCTCTTCCAGTTAATCCAGTTCCACCTGTGGTAATAATTACATCAATATTTTTTTGTCTTATCCACTCTTTTAAAATTACAACAATGTCTTCTTTATTATCTTTGCAAATTTTTCTATCAATTAAATTGTGACTAGCTTCTTTAATTTTATCAACAAGAATAGCTCCTGATTTATCGTTATCAAAAGTTCTAGTATCTGTTACAGTCAGTAAAGCTATATTTACGTTCATAATAAATTTTATAAGTATGATTATATTATCAGTATTATTTTTTATAACAGCAATTTTATATTCTAGTGTTGGATTTGGTGGAGGATCTACTTATCTTGCACTAATGTTGATTTGGGATTTACCTTACTTCATCATTCCCATTTTAGCTTTATTTTGTAATATTATTGTTGTATCAGGAAATTCAATTAACTACCTAAGATCAGGTAACATAAATCTTAAATTACTAGTTCCTTATCTTGCTGGATCCATTCCATTTGCTTTTTTTGGAGCTTCAATTTCAATAGAAAAAGATTTATTTGAAATATTGTTATTTTTTGTTTTAACTGTAGCTGGTATTTTTTTATTTATCGAAAGTAAAAACTTCAATAAAGAACAATTACAAATAAAAAAAGTTTCGAATTTACTGTCTATTTCAATTGGGTCTGTAATAGGTTTTATTTCAGGTATTGTGGGAATTGGAGGTGGTATATTCTTAAGCCCAATATTATTTTTAATAAAAGCAGGATATCCAAAACATATTGCAGCTACCGCATCCTTATTCATTTTAATTAATTCTATATTTGGGGTAATTGGCCAACTTACAAAAGAAATAGTATTTGATGAATTTTTAAACTTTTGGCCTCTTTTTATATGTGTTTTAGTTGGTGGACAAATTGGAAATTTTTTAAATATAAAGTTTTTATCTAATAAAACTCTCGCTTTATTTACTTCCTTATTAGTAATTTTTGTAGCAGTAAGAATGGGAATAAGATTAATACCATAATCTTGAATTAATTATCTTTTAATATATTTAATCTCTTGATGCAGAATATTAAACCCTTTGGGCCGACAATTGGAAAAACAAAAATTTCAAAAAGATTTTTTGAAAAATTAAATAAAGAATTTGAAAGTAAGTCTAATTCAAGAAAAGTTGATTATAGTTCAAAATTAGCAAGTCAAATTAAAAATGAAGTAAAGATTTCTAATAATTTTATTAAGAAAAATTTAGAAAAAGAGATTAAAGCTAATATCAATAAATTCCTCCTAAAAGAAAAAATAAAAGCTATTAAAGATATTAAAATCTTAAATCTTTGGGTAGTTAGCCAATTTAAAGGTGAATATAATCCAATTCATTATCATGAAGGAGATTTATCAGGTGTAGGTTATTTAAAATTACCTAAAGGTATGACTAATAATAAATTGGTAAAAAATAAAAAATTAAAAACTAATGGAACAATTGATTTTATTAATGGACAAAGAGGATTTTTAAGTAAAAGTATTTATAATGTATTACCTAAAGTTAAAGATTTGTTGATTTTTCCAAATTACTTAATGCATACAGCTTACCCTTTTAATATTGAGGGAGAACGTAGATCATTTTCTTTTAATGCTAAAATTGTTTTAAAAAAATAATTTACAATCATATTTACATTTGGTATAAATTTACTGCCGATTTGATCCTATTGCGGGCTTTAACTGCTAAAAAGGAAATTCCCACATAAAATCAATAAGCAAGGTAGTTGAACTGTATTGTGCACCTAGCAAAAAGCTGAAGCACTAAAAAAGTGAGGACTCAATGAATTTAAATTTTTTTAAACAAACAAGAATATTAGATGGTGGTATGGGACAAGAACTACTAGCTAGAGGAATGAAGCCTAGCGGAACACTGTGGAGTGCTAATGCAATATTAGATGAAAATTATCACCAATTATTAGAAGATACTCATAGAGATTTTGTAAAAGCAGGAGCCGAAGTGATTGTCACTACTACTTTTACAACAAGAAGAAAAAGACTAAGAGAAAATAATATTGAAGATAAATTTGAATATCTAAATATAAAAGCTGGTGAGATTGCTTCTAATGTAAAAAAAGAATTTCCTAATATTTTAATTGCAGGTGGATTACCTCCTCAAGAATTAACATATGAGGCTGATGAAAGAAATGAGAATGAAATTACAAAAACTTTCAATGAGCAAGCCAAATTGATAAACAAATATGTTGATTTTTTTTATTTTGACGTGTGGAGTAGCATTAAAGAGTTTAAATGTGGGATTGAAGCTATTAAAGAATTTAAAAAACCATATCTAATTGGTATTCATATATCTGAAGGTACTAATTTGCCAAGTGGTGAAAAAATTTCTGACATAAAAACTATTATTGATGATAAGTTGCTAGGTGTAATGCTTTCTTGTGTTTCGCCTGAAAATTATGAAAAAAATATGAAAGAAATAAAAGACTTAAATGTTCCTTTTGGTTTTAAACTTAATGGATTTATGACTACAAAACCAAAAAATGGTTACACTTCTTCTTTTTTTAAAAATTCAGGTGGTAACCCTAATGAATTTTTAGGTCACAGACATGACCTTACGCCAAAAAAAATTGGAGAGATTGTAAAAAAATTTAAAGAAAATGGTGCAACAATATTAGGTGGGTGTTGTGAAACTAGACCTTCACATATTAAAGCTATGGCAAGAATTAAATAAACTTTCTATCATCAGCTTTTCTAACAAAATAAACACCAATACAAACAGCTATTAATGATATTAAAACCTTAATAGTGATTAATTCTTGTAAGAATATGTAACCTAAAATAGTTCCAAATATTGGGATTAAATAAGAAACTTGAGATTGGAAAATTAAACCATTATTTTTTAAAACTCTAAAACGTAACATCCATGCAACTCCAGTTGGAACAATTCCTAAATAGATAACTGATATTAATGAGTCTGTCCTTGGAATTGATTGCCATGGCTGTTCAATAAAGCTCATTAATGGTAATAATATTATAATAGCCCAAATTAATATTGATCCAGTTACATTTTCATTTTTTTTCTTACTAATCTTTAATGTTAAAACACCACCTATCACATAACAAGTTGAGCCAAGTAATATTAGTAATGCTGATGTAAAATTATTTTCATCAATCAAAATATTGTCAGAAAATAAAAATACTATTCCCGAAAATCCAATCAAAATTCCAAATGTTTTGACTAAATTAAATTTTTCATTTTTGGTATAGAAATGACCTAAAATTGTTGAGCTTAGTGGTGTAGTTGACATTAAAATTGCTGCTAAATTACTCTGAACAGATTTTACTCCATAGGCTATTAAAAAAAATGGAGCTACTAAATTTATAAACCCTATCATTGCAAACCAATGCCAGTCTTTTGAAAATGCTTCAATTTTTATATCCTTATAATAACAAAGAAGTAGAACTGGAATTGCTCCAAAAAAAACTCTTAAGAAAGCAATTGTTACTGGCCCAAAAGAATAAGTTGCAATTTTAATATTAAAAAAAGCTGAAGCCCAAATTAAGGCTAATAAAGTCAATAAAACATAATCAATTAATTTAGGTTGTCTCATTCAGTGATCTCTTCAATTTCACCAGCAGTTAGCTTTGTTAGTTGGTTAAATTCTATTTTGAAAATACAATTTGGATGTCCTGCAGCTGCAAAAACTGTTGTAAATCTCTCAAGATTAGTATCAATATAAATTTTTACTTTACTTAAATGACCTACTGGCGAAACACCTCCTATTGTATAACCGGTAATTTTTTTAACATCATCAGGATTTGCCATTGAAACATCTTTTTCATCTAGGATTTTTTTAAGCTTGTTTAACGAGCACCTTTTATCTCCTGAGACCAAACAAAGTACAAAGTTTTCTCCTGTGCTAAAAAGCAAACTCTTAACAATTGCCCCAACATTACAACCTAAAGCTGTGGCTGCATCTTGTGCAGTTCTGGCTGTTTGTTCTAAACAGACAATTTTAAGACTTGGATCAAATTCCTTTATTGATTTTTCAGCTCTTTTAACGGGCTCTTTATCTAGTATTGAGTTCATGTAATCTAAAAAACTTTGTTTAATAATATTGCATAAATACACCACTTATGTGAAAATTGCATAGGTGTTATTTATTAAATAAGCAATATTTTTCGTGATTATTTTGTTAATTACCACTCATAAAATTATATAGGAGACAAAATGAGCGCAGCAAATGTTTTAAAATTTATTAAAGAAAAAGAAGCAGAATTCGTAGACCTAAGATTTACTGACCCAAGAGGAAAACTTCAACATTTAACAATGGACTCAACAGTCGTTGATGAAGAAATGTTAAACGAAGGTGTATTTTTTGATGGTTCATCTATTGCTGGTTGGAAAGCTATCAATGAGTCTGACATGATTTTAAAACCAGATACTGCAAGAATGTTCATGGATCCTTTTACGTCTCATAATACTTTAGTTTTATTTTGTGATATTTTAGATGCTGTGAAAAAATCTCCTTATGAAAGAGATCCAAGAGGTGTTGCAAAAAAAGCTGAAGAATATTTAAAATCTTCAGGTATTGGAGATAAAGCTTTCTTTGGTCCAGAGCCAGAATTTTTTGTATTTGATGATGTAAGAATTAGTAATGATCCAAACAACACAGGATTTGTTTTGGACAGTAAAGAAGGTCCTTACAACTCTGGTAAAGTTTATGAAAATGGAAACATGGGACACAGACCTCCAGTTAAAGGTGGCTATTTTCCAGTACCTCCTGTTGATAGTGAACAGGACATGCGTGGTGAATATTTAAAAAATTTAAAAGAAGTTGGAATTAAAGTTGAAAAACATCACCATGAAGTTGCTCCTAGTCAACATGAGCTTGGAATGTATTTTGGAACTTTAGTTGATCAAGCAGATAATGTTCAACTTTATAAATATGTTGTACAAATGGTTACACATTCATTTGGTAAAACTGCTACCTTTATGCCTAAACCTGTTGCAGGTGATAATGGTTCAGGTATGCACATTCACCAATCTATTTGGAAAGGTGATACACCAGTATTTTCTGGTGATGCTTACGCAGGTTTGTCAGAAACCGCATTGTACTACATTGGTGGAATTTTAAAACATGCTAAAGCAATTAATGCTTTTGCAAACTCCACTACCAACAGTTATAAAAGATTAGTTCCAGGTTTTGAAGCTCCTGTACTTCTTGCTTATTCTGCTAGAAATAGATCAGCATCATGTCGTATACCAATAACTTTAAGTAAAAAAGGTGCAAGATGTGAAATAAGATTTCCTGATGCCTCAGGAAACCCTTATCTAACTTTTGCTGCAATGCTTATGGCCGGACTTGATGGAATTAAAAATAAAATTCATCCAGGTGAGTCTTTTGATAAAGATTTATATGAATTACCATCAGAAGAAGTTAAAGCTATTCCTACTGTTTGTGGTTCTTTAAGAGAAGCCATGGAAAGTCTAGATAAAGATAGAGAGTTTTTAACTCAAGGTGGTGTGTTTACGGATGATCAAATTGATGCTTATATTGCACTGAAGTTTGAAGAAATTCACAAATTTGAACATGCACCTCATCCAGTTGAGTTTGAGATGTATTACAGTAGCTAGTAATTAATTACTGTCTAGTTGTAGCAATTGTATCTTTGTTAACGCCTTTTTTGACAACGTAGTCCTGAGTACCGTTAGCACCAGTTTCTACCTCTTTACGGAGATCTTTAAAAAAAGTTTTTTCTTTTAAAGAATTCTTTAGGTTTTTAACAAGATTTTTAAATTCAAATCTATTCATAGGTAATAATTACACTAGATATGCATATAACGCAATACTGATATGCAATTATTGGGATAATACAACCTACTCTATTTTGAATGACTCACCACAGCCACATCGCTCAGTTTCATTAGGGTTATTGAATACAAAAGAAGATGAAAGTTCTTCTTTTTTATAGTCCATTTCAGTTCCAAGCAGATACATTATTGCAGCCGAATCAACAAAAACTTTAACTCCCTTATCTTCAATTATTTCATCACTTGGATTAACATCTTTTGTATATTCCATAACATAAGACATACCAGCACAACCGCCTGTTTTAACTGATACTCTTACACCCAATGAATCTTTTTCAGCCTTAGACATAATTTCTTTAATTCTTAATGCAGCATTATCACTTAATTTTATTATAGGGCTCATTATAAATTCAACTCCAATTTTGCTGCTTCAGACATCATATCTTTATTCCAAGGAGGATCCCAAACTAATTCAAGATCAACATCATCAATGCCTTCAACTTGCATCGCTCCTTCTTTAACTTCTTTTGGTAAACTTTCAGCCACAGGACAATTAGGGGTTGTTAGTGTCATTTTAATTTTAGCAAAATTATCATTTTCAACTTTTATATCATAGATTAAACCTAACTCATAAATATTAACTGGCAATTCAGGATCATAAATTTTTCTAATTTCCTCAATAATTTGTTTTTTTTTATCCATATCTGATTAATTTTCTGTTTTAACTTCTTCTTTTTTATCATCAAAAGCAGAAACTAAAGTATGCCATGATAAAGTTGCACATTTCACTCTCATTGGATATTGTTTTACTCCTGATAAACACATTAGTTTTGTTTTTTCATCATCTTCTAAATTATCTGATTTTAATTCAGGATTTTCTTTAATCATTCCTAAAAAATCTTCAACAATCTCTTTGGCCTCATGTTCATTTTTTCCTTTGATTAGATCAGTCATAATTGATGCAGATGCCATTGAAATAGCACATCCACTTCCTTCAAAAGAAATATCTTCAACAATTTTTTGTCCATTTAGTTTTAAATAAACATGCACATTGTCTCCACATAAAGGGTTATGACCTTTGGCATCTTTGTTAAAGTTATCAGTCTTACCAAGGTTTCTTGGATTTTTACCGTGCTCTAATATTATTTCTTGATATAATTCTTTTAAGTTCATTATAAATTAAATATTTTTTTACAATTATTTATAGCTTCATTAAGTTTATCAAGGTCATCTTTAGTATTATAAATTCCAACTGATGCTCTTGAGCTTGCTGGTATATTTAATTTATCATGAAGTATTTGACAGCAATGATGGCCTGCTCTTATTGCTACACCATCTTCATCTAATATAGTTGCTACATCGTGAGGGTGAATTCCTTCTATGGTAAAAGATAAAACGCCACCTTTATTTTTTGGATTGCCTATTAGCTTAACAGAATTATTTTTTTGTAATAGCTCTTGTCCATATTCAACTAATTCTGCTTCATGCTTCATCACATTGTCTATTCCCACACTCTCTAAAAATTTAATAGATTGATCGAATGCTATTACTTGAGCGGTCGCCATTGTTCCTGCTTCATATTTATTAGGTAAATCACCATAGGAAATCCTATCTTTTTTAACTTCATTAATCATACCACCTCCACCTTGATAGGGTGGTAATTCCTCTAGCCACTTCTTTTTACCATACAAAACACCCAAACCAGTTGGACCATACATTTTATGACAAGAAATAGCATAGAAATCACAATCTAAATCTTGCATATCTAGCTTTAAATGTGGAGCGCCCTGACAGCCATCAACCACAACTATAATACCTTTGGAGTGTGCTAACTCAGTTATTTCTTTAACTGGCAAAATAGCTCCTGTAACATTTGATAGATGTGTAATTGATATTATTTTTGTTTTAGGAGTTAATTTTTTTTCAATTTCTTCTAATGTAATTTCTCCATCGTTATTGATTTCAGCAAAATTAATTTTTATATTTTTTGATTTTCTTAAAAAATGCCACGGAACATAATTAGAATGATGCTCTAATTCAGTAATAAGAATTTCATCACCTTCTTGAAGATAATTTTGGCCCAATGTATTGGCAACTAAGTTGAGTGCCTCAGTTGCACCTTTAGTAAATACAATTTCATTTTTATCTTTTGCATTAATATACCTTTGAACTGAAGTTCTTGTATTTTCATATAAGTTTGTAGCAGCCACCGCAAGATAATGAACACTTCTTCCAACATTTGAAAATTGTTTTGTATAAAATTCATTAATTCTATCAATTACAACTTTTGGCTTTTGAGAAGAATTTGCACTATCTAAATAAACCAGATCATTATTTTGAATTTTTTCATCAAAGATAGGAAATTCTTTTTTTATTGCATCTATATTCATTCTTTAATTCCAATCATGTTTTTTATTAAATTTTTTATTTCTGAATCAGTAATTTTTTCGACTACATCAAGTAAAAAACCATTAATTAATAACTCCCTTGATTGTTGGTAATTTAATCCTCTAGACATTAAATAAAATATAGAGTCTTCATTTAAACTACCTGAGGCTGAACCATGCGAGCACTTAACATCATCAGCATAAATTTCTAATTCTGGTTTAGCATTAAACTCTGAGTCTTTATTTAATAATATCGCTTTACTCAGTTGATACCCATCTGTTTTTTGTGCTTTGGAATTAACAAAAATTTTTCCTTGATATGCTGCTTTAGAGCTGTTCTCTAAAACACTTTTAATTAACTGATAACTTTTCGTGTTCTCAGTTAAATGATTTACTATTGTTCTAATTTCATGATGTTTGAAATTGTTAAGAGAAAGAATACCATTTACAAAAGCTGATGAATATTCTCCATTTAAATTACAGTTAATTTCATTTTTAAAGAAATTTGACCCTGAAGATAAAATAAATGTTTCTGAAATACTATTTTTATCTTGTTCAATATTATTATAGGAGTATTTGATATTTTTATTTTCTAGTTTATCTACTTTATAATTTTTCAAAACTGCATTTTCCTTTAAGTTAAAGTTATAAAAAATATTTAAAAAATTTTTTTCAGAGGTGTCACTAAATAAGTCAATTAACCTTAAAGAACTATCTTTGCCTAATTCAAAATCTAATCTTAAATTTATATTTTTAGACCAAATTTTAGAATTAGTTGTGTGATAAATAATAAGTGGTTTTTGTAATTGATAACCGTTTTTCACCAATATTTTAAAAGATTTATTAGTAAAAGCATTATTTAGATCAGATAAAGAATTATTATTGCTAAATTCATTTATCGTTTCGGACTGATCAATTATTTCTATTTGGTTTTTTTTTTCGTAATTGAAATCAATTTTTTCTATTCTGCCATTTATAAAAACTATTTTATTATGCTCAAGCCCATCAACAAATACTGAAGTATCAACTTTATTAGTAGATGTATAATCACTATAAAAACTTAGTTCTCCAATATTCTTTTTTATTATTTGGTTAAGGTCTGAGAATTTCCAATCCTCTTCTCTTCTATTAGGAAAACCTCTGTCTATAAAATTATCTAAATAAAATCTTTTTACTTCAATATCTTTTTGAGACAAACTCAAATTTTTAATAATATTATCAAAATCTTTTTGTAATTGTTCTTTCATCTAATTAAAATTTTCGTACCCTTTTTTTTCTAATTCCATAGCTAAATCTGCTCCTCCGGATTTCACAATTTTTCCATTCATCAATACATGAACAAAGTCAGGTTTTATGTAGTCAAGTAGCCTTTGATAATGTGTAATTATTAAAAATGAATTTTTTTCATCTCTTAATGTATTAACTCCATCAGCTACAATTTTTAAAGCATCAATATCTAGGCCTGAATCTGTTTCATCTAAAATTGATAATTTTGGTGCCAATAATGACATTTGTAAAATTTCATTTTTCTTTTTTTCTCCGCCTGAAAAACCAACATTTAATTGTCGATTTAATTTCTCTTCATCAAATTTAAGCTCTTTAGATTTTTTCTTTACTAGTTTTAAGAATTCTATAGCATCTAGTTCTTTTTCACCTCTTGCTTTTCTAACTGCGTTTAATGATGTCTTTAAAAATATATTTGTATTAACTCCTGGAATTTCTAATGGATATTGAAATGCTAAAAAAATACCTTTATGAGCTCTTTCCTCTGTTTCAAGTTCAAATAAATCTTTTTCCTCATAAAGAACTTCTCCTGAAACTTCATAACCCTTTTTTCCTGATAAAATATTTGAAAGTGTACTTTTACCTGAACCATTTGGTCCCATTATAGCGTGAACTTCCCCAGGATTTATATTAAGAGAAAACTCTTTTAAAATTTCCTTATTATCAATTTTTGCGTTTAATTTATTTATTTTTAACATTACCCAACACTCCCCTCTAAACTGATACCAACAAGCTTTTGAGCTTCAACCGCAAATTCCATTGGTAGTTGTTGAAGAACTTCTTTACAAAACCCATTTACTATCAATCCAACAGCCTCTTCTGCGCTTAAGCCTCTTTGTTGACAATAATGTAATTGTTCCTCACTTATTTTTGAGGTTGTTGCTTCATGAGCAATATTTGACTCAGAATTTTTATTTTTAATATATGGAACAGTATGTGCTCCACATTTATTACCCATTAATAATGAATCGCATTGAGTATAATTATTTGAATTTGAAGCTTTTGATGAAATATCAACAAGACCTCTGTACGTCATATCTGAAAATCCAGCGCTTATTCCTTTAGAAATAATCTTACTTTTTGTATTTTTTCCCAAATGGATCATTTTCGTGCCGGTGTCAGCTTTTTGATGGTTGTTTGTTATTGCAATTGAATAGAATTCTCCAACAGAATTGTCTCCCTTTAAAATACAGCTTGGGTATTTCCAAGTGATCGCAGAACCAGTTTCTACTTGTGTCCAGGAAATTTTAGAATTTTTACCTTTACATAAACCTCGTTTAGTTACAAAATTATATATCCCACCTTTACCATCTTTATCACCAGGGTACCAATTTTGTACAGTTGAATATTTTATTTCTGCATCATCAAGTGCAATCAATTCTACATTCGCAGCATGCAATTGATTTTCGTCTCTCATGGGAGCCGTACAACCTTCTAAATAACTTACATAGCTTCCTTTATCTGCAACAATTAAAGTTCTTTCAAACTGACCTGTATTTGAAGCATTTATTCTAAAGTAAGTAGATAATTCCATTGGGCACCTTACACCTTCGGGTATATATGCAAATGAACCATCAGTAAAAACTGCAGAATTAAGAGTTGCAAAAAAATGATCTGTTGTTGGTATTACTGATCCTAAATATTTTTTTACTAATTCTGGATGATTTTGAATAGCTTCTGATATAGGACAAAAGATAATTCCTAGTTTAGATAATTCTTCTCTAAAAGTTGTTGCAACAGAGACAGAGTCAAATACTGCATCTACAGCTATACCATTTAACCTTGCTTGTTCTTGAAGAGGTATACCTAATTTTTTATATGTCTCTAAAAGTTTTGGATCTAACTCGTCCAAACTTTTAGGTTTATCATCCATACTTTTAGGGGCTGAATAATAATACAAATCTTGATAATCAATTTTTGGATATTTAGGTTTCTGCCAATCTGGTTCTTTTAATAGTTTAAATCTTTCAAATGCTTTTAATCTAAAATCGAGCATCCATTTAGGTTCTTTTTTTATATTTGAAATAAATTTAATTACTTCTTCACTTAAACCTTTTGGAGCTTTAGTACTTTCAATATCAGTTGAAAAACCATACTTATAATCTTTTAAATTATCAATTTCTTTTTGTCTTTGATCCATTTTATGTTCTTTGTTCTGTATTATTTTTTAATAAATCTTCTAAGCTTTTTTTTTCAAAAAAAGTATTAATATGAGTTTCTAATTCATCCCAAAGATTATGAGTCACACACTTAGTTGCTTTACCATTGCATCCTTTTTTAGACTCTTTCTTACATTGTACAGTTTTAACTTTTTCGTCAACTGCATGAAATATATTGGTAAGTTTTATTTCATTTGGTTTTTTTGATAGTACATACCCTCCTTGAGTTCCTCTTATACTTTTAACAATTTGATCTTTTTTTAATTTAGAAAAAATTTGCTCAAGATAATCAAGTGAAATTCCTTGTCGCAAAGATATATCTCTTAACGATACTGGATTGATGTTATCAAACCTTGCCAAGTCAACTAATGCCATTACAGCATATCTACCTTTAGATGTTAATTTCATATTACCCTTTAAAATGTGGGCTTTTTATACATACCTGACTAAATTGGTCAAGTATAGTTTATAATAAAAAAACTAACATATTGTCGCTCACTTGTGATAAACGTAGTTTTTTTTTGAGAATAATAATCAATATCGCATATGGATAATAAAATTTTAGAAATATTTATTCCAGGGCCTGCTGGAAGGTTAGAAGCTAAATATTACAAAAGTAAAAAAAACACATCCCCAATTGCCCTAGTATTGCAACCACACCCTCAATATGGAGGAACAATGAATAACAAAGTTGTTGTTGATACCTTTCATACTTTTATGGATAACGATTTTTCAGTTTGTAGAGTTAATTTTAGAGGTGTTGGTAAAAGTGATGGTGAATTTGATAATGGTCAAGGTGAATTAGCTGATGCTGCTGCTGCATTAGATTGGCTTGAGAGAGAAAACTTTGATAATTCACAATGTTGGGTGTCAGGATTTTCTTTTGGTTCTCTAATTGCTATGCAATTATTAATGAGAAGACCAGAGATCAATAGATTTATCGCAATATCTCCTCAGCCTAATGTTTATGATTTTTCTTTTTTATCACCATGTCCTACATCTGGGCTAATGATTTACGGTAAAAAAGATGAACTAGTTCCTTTAGAATATGTCACTGAACTTGACAAAAGATTAAGTGCTCAAAAAGGTATTAAAGTAGAATTTCAATCAGTTCCAGAAGCTAATCATTTTTTTTCTAAAACAGAAGACTCTCTGATTAAGAATCTTAATAAATATATAAAAAAAGAAACTGCTCTTTATTAAAAGTTTTTAACTAAATTGCCACCAACCGTAGGTGTTTCACACCCAGTAGTCTTTGGATAAGAAATTGGCAAATTTAAAAATGATCTTATAGCAAGATATCCAAATGCCTGTGACTCAATATAATCTCCGTTAAAATTATAATTATCTATAGAACTTAAACTAATATTTTTTTTGTTTGTTAGATAATCTTCAATACTTTGAATAAGGAAGCTATTTTTTCTACCACCACCACATACTAAATATTTAATCGGTCTAGTATTAATTCCATTTGCATACTCAATACCTTTTGCTATTAGATAAGCAGTGAAATTTGTTATTGTTGCACAACCATCTTCTAGAGACAATCCTCTTGCAAATGAAATATCAAAGTCTTTTACATCTAAAGATTTATTATAAGTGTCTATTTTGAAATTATCAATTGATTGGTTTAGAATTAATTGATCTATTTTACCTGATTTTGCAATTGAGCCATTTTTATCAAAATTATATTTAGAATTTTTTCTAACCCATTCATCAATCATGCAGTTACCCGGGCCTGAGTCAAAAGCTTCTAGATTTTCTTCTATGTTTTCATCTTTTTTTATTATTTTAGTAATATTTGAGATTCCTCCAATATTAAGAAAGCAAATCGGAAGCTCTATTTGATGCTTTTCACTTAAAATATTTGATAATAAGTTATGAAAAATTGGTGTTAACGGTGCCCCCTGGCCTTTATTTATCAAGTCTTTTTTTCTAAAATCATAAACAACTTTTTTTTTTGTTAGTTGTGACATTAGGTTGCCATCTCCTAATTGTTTTGAAATTCTTATTTCAGGATCATGAAAGATTGTTTGTCCGTGAAAACCAACTAAATCAATCTCATCTTTATATTTTAACAATACCTCGTTAACAATTTTGATATTAAAAAGAGTTATTTCTCTTTCGATTTCATTTAATTGAGAAGTGTATTGGTTTAAATTATCAATATTTAAAATTAAATTTCGTAATTTAACCAATTGAAGCTGTAAACTTTCAGTATATTCAAAATATTCATCTAAAATATTGATAAATTGATTAATTCCGTCTGACTTAATCAATGATACGTCAACACCATCCATTGAGGTACCACTCATGAGCCCAATAGCTGTATATAATTTATTTTTCATTGATATTCTTTTTAATAAAAATTTGTATATTGTGTAACTATAAGCTTATGAATAAATTTTTAAAAGACTTTAAAGATAGAGGTTTCTTCTATCAATGTACAAATGAAGAAGAGCTATCAAACCTAATGGATAATGAAAAAATTAAAGCATACATAGGATTTGATTGTACTGCTGAAAGCTTACATGTTGGTAGTTTGTTGCAAATAATGTGTCTAAGATTGTTGCAAAAAAATGGTCATAGACCAATTGTGCTACTAGGTGGAGGTACAACTAGAATTGGTGACCCTTCTGGAAAAGATAAAACAAGAAAAATATTAAGTGAAGAAGAAATTGAAAAAAATATTAAAAATATAAAAAATATATTAAAAAAATTTTTAAACAATGAAAATCCTGAAACAAAACCTATTTTTGTAAATAATTATACATGGCTTAAAAATTTAAACTATATCTCTTTTCTTAGAGATATAGGTAAACATTTTACAATCAATAGAATGTTAACTTTTGATAGTGTAAAACTAAGATTGGATAGAGAGCAATCTCTAAGTTACATGGAATTTAATTATATGATTTTGCAAGCTTACGATTTTCTAGAATTAAGTAAAAAAGAAAATTGTGTTTTACAAATTGGTGGTTCAGATCAATGGGGGAATATCGTTAATGGAGTAGAACTTATCAAAAGATATTCAAACAAACAAAGTTATGGTCTAACTACTCCTTTGATTACTCTGGCTACAGGAGCTAAGATGGGAAAATCTGAAAATGGGGCCATATGGTTAGATGAAAAATTTTTATCATCTTATGATTATTGGCAATTTTGGAGAAACACCGATGATAGAGATGTTGTAAAATTTTTAAAAAATTTTACCGATTTAGAAATAGAAAATATTAAAAAAATTGAAAACAATAATATTAATGATTTAAAAATACTTTTAGCTAACGAAACAACCTCTATGCTTCATGGAGAAGATGCTGCAAAAAATTCCGAACAAGCTGCAAAAGAGGCATTTTCAGGCAACTCACTTGGATCAAATTTACCCTCTATAAAAATTAGTTCAAAAAATATTGATAACGATTTTGATATAATTGATCTAATTATTCTCTCCAAATTAGAAAAGTCTAAAAGTGAAATAAGAAGATTAATTAAAGGTAACGGAGTAAAAATTAATGATAAAATTATATCGAATGAAAAATTAATTATTACTAGTGAAATTTTTAATGAAAATTATATTAAACTTTCTATTGGCAAAAAAAGGCATTTAAAAATCGAATTAGACTAATTTTTCTTAATCTTTTCTAATGTCCTAGTTATAAATCTTGGGGTTAATGTTTTTATCGGATTTACAGTTGTTTCAAGTTTTTTTGGAGGCCCCTTCACTTTAAAGCTTACTCCAAAAACACCGTCTCCAACTTTTTTTCCAATAAGTAAATCTCCAATTAATGGAATTGAAGCTATGGATCTATTAATTGTAGTCGCTGGAACCAATGTACCTCTCAAACTAATTAAACTATCTTCCTCAATATAGCCTTCAATTAAAATAGATATTGCCGGTCCTATTGCATATAAATCTTGAATCGTCATAAGTTTATCTTCATTTGTAAAATTCATTTCAAAATCTGTAAATCTAATACCTTCACCGGTTAGTAAATCTGCTATTCCTTGAAGAGAAGCAAGAGCCAGTAATTTTGCCAATGTAGGAATTTCTTTGACTTTAAAATTATCTATAATCAACTTTGAATTTGATATACCATCTTTTTTTTTAGAGTAAAAATTTAAATATCCTTCATTACTATCTTCAAAACCTTTAATAAATTTATATCTATTTACCAAAGGTTTGGCTTTAGATGAATAAAGCATAGTTATTTTTTCTCCGTCATCAGTGGTATTAATTGAAAATTTTAATTTTTTATTATCATCAAATAATGCTGAAATTTTAGCTTGAATTACTTTATTATCTCCAATTTGAAGATTGCCATTTAAATTCCTAACAATATCATCGTTATCAATATTAACATTAGAAAAATTTAGTGTCATATTTATATTTTCCTTAAAAATATCTAATTGTTGATCTTCTTTACCTTTTAATAAATTCGTAATGAGACTATCAGCATTTAATATTGATCCATTTAGTTCATAATAATTATTTTTAATTCTGCTAAGAGTAAATTTGTTTCTCTTTTCACTTTTGTCAAAATAGTCTAAATCAACTTTATCAACTTTAACAATTTTATTTTTGTTATCTAATATTAAATTATTAATTATAATTCTATTATTTTTTGAAATAAGACTAATTTTTTTTAAATCAATTCCAATTTTTTTTATATAGCTACCAATTATTTTTAATTGGGGATTCAATTTCTTATCCTTTTCATAATTAATGAAATCTAATTTTAAAGGTGCATCATTAACTTCTAAATCTGTTTCAAAATTATATTTTTTATTTCTCTTTGAAAATACATATCTTATTTTATTAAATTCTTTCTCTAACTTAATTTTTCCCGAA
>CACDYK010000008.1 GCA_902556905.1 uncultured Pelagibacteraceae bacterium | reverse complement strand
TCAAAACTTCATGCGGCACCACTTAGTAGAAATGCAAAAATTGGAATTTTACATGGGGCTGCATCTTATCTTTGTCAAAATAGTGAAGGACAAATTAATGATACAGAATCTATAAGTGCAGGACTAGATTATCCTGGCGTTAGTCCTATTCATTGTTTTTTAAAAGATACTAAAAGAGCAAGATATACTTATGCAACTGATGAAGCGGCACTTGATGCGCATTTAATGATTACTAAATACGAGAATTTAAATCCAAGTCTAGAGCCTAGTCATGCATTTGCAGAAGCTATCAAAATTGCTCCAAAATTAAGCAAAGATACCATCATTATTGTTAACTCATGTGGTGATGCAAAAAAAGACAGAGATATTTTAAAAGAAAGATTGGGCAAAAGATAATGGCCTCACTAATTAATCAAGCATTTCAAAATGCAAAAAATGAAAATAGACCTGCTTTACTAACTTATACTGTTGCAGGTGATAATACTAAAAAGAAGTCATTAGAAATACTTAAATCAATTTCTGATTATGCAGATATTTGTGAGTTAGGATTTCCTCATAACACCCCTATTGCAGATGGAGGACAAATTCAAACAAGTGCTTATCGTGCTATTAAAAAAGGAATTAAAATTAATGATGTTTTCTCTATAGCAAAAGATTTTAAAAAATCTAAAAAAACTAAACCAATTATTTTGATGGGTTATTACAATATGATCTTTCAATACAACGAAAATAAATTTTTAGATAAATGTAAAAATGTAAAAGTTGATGGTTTAATAGTTGTTGATCTTCCTTATCCTGAAAATAAGAAATTTGCAGCGAAATGTAAAAAAAGAGGAATTAATTTTATTCAGCTTGTTTCTCCGACAACTTCATCTGTAAGACTAAAAAAAATTATCAAAGACTCTCATGATATGGTTTACTATATTAGTATGCTCTCAACTACTGGGGGGAAACTAAAAGTTTCACCTAGAAAAATACTTGAAAGATACAGTAGAATTAAAAATCAAAATAAATCCAAAAATGTTGTCATTGGATTTGGAATTACTGAAAAAACAATAAAATCTCTTAAAAAGGCAGATGGACTGGTTGTTGGAAGTGCAATTTGTAAACAAATTTCAAGCTCTATTAAAAAGAGACAAAATCCTGTCACAAATGTTACTAATATAGTGAAGAGATTAAAAAATAAGATTATATGAACTGGATTACCAAAATTATAAAAGCAGGTGAAAAGATCAAAACTGCTTTTCATGAAAGAGCTTCAAAAGAAGATATTGCTAAAAGTGACTGGACAAGTTGTTGTAGAGGTCCAATTCTTAAAAAAGATTTAGAGCAAAACTTATGGGTTTGCCCAGATTGTAACAAACATCACAGAATTAAACCCAGCCAAAGATTTGATATTTTATTTGGTAAAAATAATTACGAAGTATTTAAAACTCCAATTCCAAAAGATGACCCATTAAACTGGACTGACTCTAAGCCATATAAAGAAAGATTAAAAACAGCACGTAAAAAAACAGGAATGGAATGTGGGATGATGGTTGCTTGTGGGACTATCAATAATATTAAAATTACAGCAGTTGCATCAGACTTTGATTTTTTAGGTGCTTCAATGGCTGCAGCTGAAGGAGAAGCTTTTTTATATGGTATTCAACATGCTATAGAAAATAGAACTCCGTTTTTATGTATTAGTGCTGGTGGTGGTATGAGAATGATGGAAAGTTTAATTTCATTATCTCAAATGACTAGAACAACCCTTGCAATTAATGAATTAAAGAAAAATGGTTTACCCTATTTAGTTTGCATTACTGATCCTACAGCAGGTGGTATTACAGCTTCATATGCAATGTTAGGTGATATCCATATAGCAGAGCCTGGAGCATTAATAGCTTTTGCAGGTGCTAGAGTTATTCAAGGAACTGTTAAAGAGGAATTGCCCGAAGGATTTCAAAGAAGTGAATATATTGAAAAAACAGGTTTCGTTGATTTAATTGTAGAGCGTCAGGATCTTGCATCAAAAATAGGAACTTTATTATCAATATTGTTAAAGCAAAATTCTGTTATAAGTTCTGAGCAAAATGAAACTTCAGAAAATAGTCAGTCGCTTACAAGAGCTGCATCCTAAAGAAATAGATCTAAGTTTAGATCGTATTCAAAATCTCTGTCAAAGATTAGGAAACCCTCAAGATAAACTCAAAGCAATTTCAATTGTGGGTACCAATGGTAAGTATTCAACCATCCAAGCAATGTTTGCTATCCTTAAAGAGGCAAATATTAAATGTAATATTTACACTAGTCCCCACATCAAAAGTATCAATGAAAGATTTGTCTTTAATAACCTAGAACTTAATGATGAAGAATTAGCAGATTTATTTGAAGAAATTGAAAGTGCCAATAATAATGAACCCATTACTTTTTTTGAGATACTAACTGCAGCTTATTTTCTAAAGGCTTATCAATATCCAAATAATATTAATTTAGTAGAAACCGGCTTATTTCATAGGTTTGACGCCACAAATATCTTAAAAAATAATCTAGCTAGTGTTGTAACCTCTATTGGGCTTGATCATTTAGATTGGCTACCTGAAAATGAGCAAACTATTGAAAAAATTATTTATGAGAAAACCTCAACTCTTTTAAATTCAAATATTATAGTTGCACAACAAAGTTCTAAGGAAATTACTGATAATATTAAAAAAACAATATCAAATAATAATTCTAATAAGTTTTTTCATAATGAAAATTATAGTTTTACAATGAAAGAAAATGATTTCTTTTATTATGAAGATCAATTGGGTGGTCTAAAATTACCAATGCCTAATGTTAAAGGTCAATTTCAATTAGAAAACATCTCAACTGCTATTGCAACGTTAAGAGCTATAAAAGATTTTAATTTAAAAGATGAACATATCAAACAAGGGATTACGAAAATAAACAGTATTGCAAGATTACAGGAAATTAAATCAGGTAAACTTAAAGCGCTTGCAAAAGATCATCAACTTTTTGTTGATGGCTCTCATAATCCTTTAGGGGCAAAAGTATTAAATGAATATTTAGAAAGTTTAAATTGTAATAAACACATCATCTTAGGAATGATGGCCAATAAAGATCATAATGAATATATGAGTTATTTTAAGGATATTAAAACCTTGACCACTATAGATATTCCTAATCAACCAAACTCCATCAAAGGAAAAGAGCTTAAAGATAAGCTAAATAACTTTAAAAATATCAATTATAAAGAAAGTTTAGAGGATGCTATTAGGTCAATTCCAGTCAAGGAAAATGACATTATCCTAATTACTGGATCTCTTTATCTTGCTGGGGAAGTATTGAATTTAAATTAGATATTTTTATCTAAAAATTCTTTCATGTGGCTTTCAGGAACTCCACCAACTTTTCTATCTACTTCAACACCTTTTTTGTAGATTATAACTGTTGGCACACCTCTAATTCCTGCGGCACTTCCAGTATTAATCCCACCATCTTCGATGTCTGCGTAATAGAAGCCAGCTTTATCTTTATATTCTTCTGAAAGCTTAGTCATTACCGGTACAAGAGCCTTACATGGTCCGCACCATGCAGCACTAAACTGGATCACTGAAATATCTTCGTTTTTTATTTTACTATCAAAATCGTCGTCTTTAAAATCATTAAGCATATTACTGATATAATTGATTCAATTGATTATTCAATGGGCAAAATAGATTTTTTTGATTTATTAAATTATGCGTCTGAATACTTTTGTTCTAGATTCATCACATATTCATTAATTCCATCCAAAAATTTTAGCTTTTCATCAACATTTTTGAATGAAAACATCTTATCTTCATTCTCTCTAATCTCATCACACTCTGAATAAAAGGCAGATACCGTCCACCATTTCTCTTTATTAGTACTCAATATTCTTGAAGCGATACGACGTTTAATTTTTTTATGAATTTCTTTTGGTAAAATTTCAGGTGCCTCATTAAATATAAGACCATGGCCAAAAGTAACCAATCTCTCATCTTCAAATTTATCTAATAGCACAAACTTTTCTTTCCAATCACCTGTGTGAAATTTAGGAAATAAAGCCTGATCTTTAGCAGAGGTAAATCCTCCAGAGTAAATAGACTCTTCCGGTTCAATATCTTCTTGTGAAGCAGTTTCCATTTTCTCTTCCGCTGCCTCTCTTAAAATATTGCAAATATTTTGAGAAAACTTTTCATTAGTTTTAACTAATTCAGCTCTTTTTTTAATCAAGTTAGGATCCAGTTTACTATATGGCTCAACTTTCATTCCAAAACTTTGATCTAAAATAATCGGTGCTTTATTCGATCTAATAGTTCTTAAAAACTTTGGAGACTTTTTCATCTCTTTTTTTAAATCTTCATAGTTTAATTTTTGAATAGCTTCAATATCGACTCTAAGATCTACTGCTTGACCCCATTTATACACTGGATGCATGCAAGCATTTGGATGAAGCGGAGCACATAAATATAATCGACTTGTTCCATAAAAATATTCATTAAGAGTAAATATTTTTTCTTGCTTAATCATATTCTCAACAATTACTTTGCTACTTGTTTTAAAATATTCTTGCCAAAGAGTTGACTGTTTTTGTTTAATCAAATCTAAAACCTTAACAGTAAGTTCAGTATCAAATAATGCAGAGTGTGCTCCAGCAGATTCAAAACCATTTAATCTTGCTAAAGACTCAAGTTTCATTGATTTATTTCCTTTAGGATTTAATTCAGTCTTTAAAACATCATCGTCGATTGCAAATGCTGCTCTAACTATATTTAAAGCATCATGACGAACATTTCCTTCTGTGTTTGTTAGATAAGGTTTTCTTAAAGATTTAAAAAATTCTTTTCTAATTACTTCATCATCAAAGTTGATACTTGAATAGCCTAGAAATATTGCAGGTGACCATTCTCTAAATTTTTGCTCAACCTGAGTTAGCATTTCGTAGTGACTTAAATTACCTTTAGTTAATAAATCTACATTTGATTTATTAATACAAAGTGCAGTAGCACTTGGAACTCTATCTTGAGGCAGCCTACACCTTGCTTGAAAACGCTCTTTTTCTTTGAAGTTTTCATCAAGTAAAATCGCACCTATTTCAATAATAGTTGCCCAATCTGTTTGAGCAGAGTCGGTTTCAATATCCCATACTACGTAATTCAATTTGCTCTCCTTTGTGCATAAAATTGTTCAACTTTTTCTAAAAATTTATTTTGATAATCTTTTAATCTATCACCCTCGATTAAAAACCTTTGAAACATATTGTCTTTTGTACAAAGTAAAATAACAGCTTGAGTGATATTTGAGCCATGCACAGTATTGTGCGCTAAAGCATATGCTGCACATTGCAAATAATAATCATTAATCCATTCATCTTTCTTAGGTTTATTACTTTGTTTAAAATCAATTATAGTTTCTTTATTTTCATAGATACCAACACAGTCAGCAGCTCCTGCATATTTTCCAGGATAATATAATGTTGCTTCACATCCCCAAATTTCATCAAGCTTATTTCTTAATCCATTTTCAATAATCTGGTCTGCCATCATTCGTTCTCTAGTATTGTCTCCTAGTAAATCTAAATTTAATTTACCCAGTAAAAATTTTTCTAAGTATTCATGCATTGAACTGCCCCTGCTACTTGCCTCACGAGTAATAATTTCAGCCTGTTTTTGTCCAACACTTTGCTTCCAAGCTTGAATAGATGCTTTTTTTTCTTCAGATTCAGTTGCTTTTAAAATTGTTGTCACAGAAGGTAATCTTTCTTCATTTACAGAATAATGCCTTGAACCATCTACTATTGATCTAGTTGACTTTGGATAACTATATTTATTATTCCACTCCATGTGATTTCTTATATTCGCTATTTTAGAAAAAAAGAAATTAATTATTTGCTTGTTTTGAACGATCAACAAATTTTTCTACATTTTCTGTTTGGACTGCCTTTTCAAGTTGTTCAGGATCTTTGATACTTTCAAGAGTTCTAGTAATTGATCTAGCGTCTGTTCCAAACTTATCGACAACAGACATGGCTTCTTCTAATTTTTTTCTAAGAGAAATTATATTATCAAAGTGTTTTCCAAATCTTGAGGTTATTGTTTTTAAGTGATTATAAATTTCAGTTGCACCTTTTTGAACTTTTAAAGATTGAAATCCCATATGAAGAGATTGTAAGTAAGCTGAAAGAGTATTTGGGCCACAGATTACAACTTTATGTTTTTTCATTAATTCTTGCGTTAATAACTCTTTAGTACTTGGATCTTGGTATTCGGTCAATTCTTTATATAAACTTTCAGTTGGAGCATATACAATTGCAAAATCTGTAGTTTTTGGTGGAACGATATATTTTTCGTTAACACTTTTAGCTTTTGCTTTAAAAGCAGTGGCTAATTTTGCTCTAGCATCTGCAACAGCCCTTTTATCTTGTGCGTCATGACCATTGGTAATTGCTTTAAATTTTTCAACTGGAAAATGACTATCTACAGGAACTAGAACATCACCTTGAAGCTTAATTGCAAATTCAACATTTTCACTGGTATCTTCCTTCATCTTAACGTTAGTCATGAATTGAGAAGCAGGCAATAAATCTTTGATTAAAGCATCCAAACTAAACTCAGCAAGCGTTCCATATTTTTTAACCCCTGCTAAAATTTTAGTGATCCCCTCTTGGCTTTGATTTAATAATTGTACTTGTTGGTTAAAATTTCCAACTTTTTCGTCTACTTTGGTTAAGGCCTCTGTCATATCTTTGGTAACTCCAGTAGATAAATTGTTAAATGATGTCGACATTGAACCAAGTGAGGTATTGATAGTATTATTCAAAGTATCTTTTAAATTCTGTATTTCAGTCTTTAAGTTAGCAATCTCCTCAGCTTCCTTATTTTCATTATCATCTTTAGGCTTAGATTTTAGATTTAAATAAAGAATTGATGACGCAATTCCTACTAATAAGATTAATAAAACAACTAAGATTATATCCATGATTCTAATAATTTATTTTATAGTAAAAATATGATTAATATATTTAATTATTTAAAACTTATTTGATGGAATTATTCTTAATATTAAAAATTATATTTATAATAGGGGTAGTGATTGCACTTTATGCAGTTGCTAGAAACCTTGATATTATTAAGATTATTTTAATTTACTGGAAAGATTTAATTCTTAGAAAGTAATTTAACCAGTCTTTTAATTTCTGGTTTTTTTACAGATGATTTTGATATCATCATACAGGCAACTGACTCTAAAATTTCTCCGTCCTTTAAAATACGTAAATTGTTAGCTTTTAAAGTCTCACCAGTTGAGGTTATATCAGTGATAATTTCACTTGATCCAGTAAAAGGATAAGCCTCTGTTGCACCAAGAGAACTTACCAATTTAAATTGGGTGACCCCTTTTGAAAATAAAAATTCTCTCGTTAAATTTGGATATTTAGTAGCAACTCTTAGTCTTTTTTTCTTTTTATCTTTAAACTCAAACGCAATTTCCTCTAAATCTGCAACTGTTTGAACATCGATCCATGGATCAGGAATAGCCACTACTAAAGTTGCTTTTCCAAAATCATATCTTTTAGATACATTAATTTTATTTTGAATATTTACTTCACTCTCTTTTAGTAAATCAAATCCTGAAAAACCGAGATCTAATGAATTATCTCCAAGTCTTTCAACTATTTCTCTTGCATGGAGATATAAAACTTTAATATTCTTTAATTGTTTTATTGATCCTAATAAATCTCTTTCACCACGCTCAGAAAATAGGCTTAATTTATTTTTTTTAAATATTTTTAAAATATCTTTTCGAAGTCTACCTTTACTTGGAATACCAATATTAATAATATTTTTTTTCATTAGTAATTTAAATTTAAAGCAGCCCCTACTGCGGCTACTTGATTTTTGGCCCCAAGATCTGAAATTAATTTATCATATCTTCCACCATTAATTATGTTTCTGTTTTTTGATTTAGACTTGATATCAATTTTAAATACCATTCCTGTGTAGTATTCTAACTGTCTTCCAAATGAAGCTGAGAATACAACATTTAGTTTTGATATTTTATTATTTGAGATTGGAAAATATTTTTGATCAACTACTAAATTAATCTTGTTCTTTTTAAAAAACTTATTAAGTTCTATTGCAGCTTTATTAATTGGGCATTTAATCTTTAAAAACTCTTTAATTATTTTTGATACATTCTCACCTTTTCTCGCTCCTCTTGGATCTCTAATTTTGTTATCAAATCTTTTTAAAATTTCATTAATTGACCTTCCTGCAATAACTTTAGAAAGATCTTCTTTTAACATTTTAAAATATCTTTTTTTATCAATCTCAACGATAGTCGGATCTACATCTGAATTGGTTTCTAGTCTTTTTAAAAGGTCATTGAAATATTTTTCTCTCCAAAAATGTCTTGATAATCTTAACTTCCAACGTTTTGGGATATCTAGTTTTGAAATTAATAAATTAAAGATTTCAACATTACCAATTGTTAACGTACCCGATGAATATTTGATGTTTTGAAGAGATTTTAAAGAGGTACTTATGATTTCTTTATCATCATTCTTTTCATCTTTAGATCCTATGATCTCAAATCCAACTTGGTCTCTAATTATAGAATCTTTTTTGTTTTGTGATTTTCTATAAGCCTGACCACTATAAAAAATCTTCTCTTTTCCTTTTAAATTATTCTCTAAATATCTGAGACATGATGCAATAGTTAAGTCAGGTCTAAGGCAAAGCTCACTTCCATTTTGATCAATAAAAGAAAATATAAATTTTCTAAAGTTTTCGCCTGATCTTTGAACAATGTGATTAGCCTCTATTACTGAGGGTAAATCAATATACTTAAATCCTTTAGATTTGACCGATCTAAGGATATTTTCAGATAAGTTTTTTGATTTCATTAATTAAATCAGCTTTTGGAATTGTTTGATTGTTTTCACCCTTAACGCCTTTAAGGTTTTTAATAGTAACCGTGTTATCGTTAAATTCATTTTCCCCACAAATAACAGCAACTGGTAATTCACGTTTATTTGCAAAGGTTAATTGCTTACCTAGATTTTTTTTACTATCTAAAAAAATTTCAGCATTAATATTATTGTCTCTTAATTGATCAACTAATTCATAATAATTTTTCAAATATTTTTGATCCATGACACAAACCAAAACTGGTTTTTGATACTCAACCTTAATTTGATCTAACTGCATTAAAGCAAATAGCAATCTATCTACACCAAAACTTATTCCCGTTCCTGGAATATCTACTCCCCTAAATCTTGATATCAATTTTGCATAAGCTCCACCTGAACATATACTTCCAATGTCTACTTCTTTTCCTTTATTATTTGTGGCTTTGAAATTTAAATTAGTCTCTACAATAAAGTCTGAATAATAAGCTAAGCCTCTTACAATTGTAAAATTCGTCTTAATTTGATTTAAATTTGATCCATATCCAAGTACTTCAAATACATTCTCAAGCTCACTTATTCCTTCTTGTGATAATGGATTTTTTAAAGTTTCTTTTAATTCTTTTAAATCTTTTATTTTTAAAAAATTTAATATTTGTGTTGCTTGATCATCTGATAATTCTGCACCTTTAGTAACAGCACCACTTTGATCCTTTCTTTCTTTTTTTAATAAGTCTTCAACTCCTTTTAAACCAAACCCGGGTTTATCTAATTTATCAATTGCCCGAATGACTTTAATTTGTTTTTCTTTAGAAATTTTTAATTCATCAATTAATCCTTGAACAATTTTTCTATTACTTACATTGATGGTAAATTGATCTTTGTTTAATCCACATTCTAATAATGTGCTCGAAATTAAATTACAAAGTTCAGCGTTTGCTTGAGCAGGATTAACATTTCCAACTATATCAAAATCAGCTTGCATAAATTCTCTGTAACGTCCATTTCCAGCTTTTTCGTTACGAAATACATTTTGGATTGCATAACGTTTATAAATTGAAGGTAGTTCTTGATTATTTTGAGCAACAAATCTTGCTAGTGGGCTTGATAAATCGTATCGAAGGGTAATACTTTTTTCACCGTCTTGAAACGAGAATACATCAGACATAGGATTGGCTTCATCTTCTGCAAGAAAAGATCCTATGTTTTCACTAATTTCAAACGAAGGGGTTTCAAGAGCTTCTGCTCCAAACTTGATAAAATTATTCTCAATAGCTTTCAATAGCTTTTTTTTGAGAAGAAGTTTTTTATCCCAACGATCTTCAAAACCTGAAGGTAATCCAGGTACTAATTTATTTTCTTTATTCATTTTTTGGTACCCGGGCTGAGAATCGAACTCAAACTTAAAGTTCCACAAACTTTCGTGCTAACCGTTACACCACCCAGGCATACTTTGTTTTTATATTATTTTTGTGTGGATTAAAAATTATATTATAAATAAATAGCCTACAGGCTATGGAAACAGATTCTATGAGTGCCTCTTGAAGTCTTTCTGTATGTAATATTTATAATCATGGTCATTCTTTTAGACAATAATTGTCATTATTCAAGTAAAAATAAAAAGGACGTTGATCTATTTGTAGATTTAACGCCCTTCAAAATATTTAAAAATTAATCTATTTTTTTTAGATTAACTGCAGAAGGACCTTTTGGACCGTCCTCTAATGAAAATTCTAGTTTGTCACCTTCATTAAGATATCTCATGCCAGCTTCTTTAACTGCTGATGCATGCACAAAGGCATCTTTTTCTTTGTCATCTCTTTCGATGAAACCATAGCCTTTTTTACCATTATACCATTTAATTTTACCAGTTAGTGTGCTCATCTTATTTCTCAGTCCTTATGTTGTTTATTATTTCATAAGGCTAATTTGATTTTTTAATTATTTCAAGATGAAAAGTTGATGGTGGTGCCTCGGGAAGGATTCGCACCTCCGACACAAGCCTTTTCAGGGCTCTGCTCTACTCCTGAGCTACCGAGGCAAAAATTAACCCCTAAAGATTATTCTACCTTTTGTAAGGTCATAAGGTGTCATTTCGACTGTCACGTTATCGCCTTGCAATACTCTAATTCTGTTTTTTCTCAACTTACCAGCAGTATGAGCGGTAACCGTATGCCCATTCTCTAGCTTAACTCTAAACATTGCATTTGGAAGTAGGTCCATGACCTTTCCTTTAAATTCAAGCAAATCTTGTTTAGACAATTTTATTTTCTCCAAATTCTTTTTTTTACAGATTGAGCATGTCCTGCCAATCCTTCGTAATTTGCAAGTGTTATAACTGAAGGGCCAAGACTTTCAATACCCTTTTTAGATAAGTTTATATAGGAAATCCGTTTATAAAATTCATTTACACTTACTCCACTTGAATATTTTGCTGAACCATTTGTTGGTAATATGTGGTTAGAGCCAACATTGTAATCGGTCATTGCCATAACAGCATATTTTCCTAAACAAACAGATCCTGAACTTTTAATTTTTGGTACAAAAGATTTATAATTTTTAACATTTAGTTCCAAGTGCTCAGGGGCTATTTTGTTTACAACCTCAATTATTTTTTTATTAGAACTAATGTGCATTAAAATTCCATTATTTGATAAGCTTTGTCTTGCAATAGAAGATCTTGGAATTTCTTTTAATTGATTAGAAATTTCATTTTGAACTTTATCTATTAAAGATTTATTTTTTGAAATTAAAATACATTGAGCAAGATTATCATGTTCTGCTTGACCAATTAAATCACTTGCAACCCATTCTGGATTTGAAAATTTATCGCAAACAATAGTAACTTCAGAAGGGCCTGCGGTCATTCCCTCAATTCCAACATCACCAAAAACTTCTTTTTTAGCTGCAGCGACATAAGCATTGCCAGGTCCTACTATTTTATTAACTTTATTTATTTTCTTTGTTCCATAAGCAACAGCTGCAATCGCTGATGGTCCACCGATAGAATAAATTTCTTTAATTTTACATTTACGAGCCGCATATAATACTGCTGGATTTTGTTTTCCTTTAAACCCAGGATTAATCATCACAATTCTTTTAACTCTTGCAACAATTGCTGGAATAGCATTCATTAATACACTTGATGGATATGAAGCAGTTGAACCAGGCACGTATATTGCAACCGATTCTAAAGGCATATATTTATACTCAAGTTTATTTTTATACTTATCGACGTAAGAAATATTTTTAAATTTCTGTAAAGAGTGAAATTTATAAATTCTATTGTAAGCAATATCGATTGCTTGCTTTACTTTTTTATCTAGTGATTTTATTGAATTAGCAATCTGTTTTTGAGAAGGAACAATTATAGTATTTTTATTAAATCTTTTTTCATATTTTACTAAAGCATTGTCTCCATTTTTTCTGACATCTTTAATAATACTTAAAACTGAAACTGAATTAGATTGTACTTTTTTCTTTCTTTGCAAAAGTAAACTATCTAAATTTTTATCAAAATTTTTACTTTTATTGTTTAATATTTTCATTAATCTTTAATTTCGTTTTGATCTTCTAGTCTTACTTCAATTGTTTCTGTAGTCAAAGCAATGTGGGCATTATTGTTAAAAATTAAATTAATTTCATAATCATCTTTATTTTTTAGATAATCTATTGCGATCAATTCTAAAACTAAATCCTCGTTTTTTTGATCTATATTTTTAGATTTTACTTTATCGACAAAATCAAACCTACAAATACTGTTAATTTTCTTGTCTTCTTGATCTGTCTCAATTTTAGTTCTCTCAATTGATAATAAGAAAACTTTATTTGATGCTAAATATTTTATATCAGACACTTTTACTTTAGCTCCAGCACTACATGCTGAAATCATCTGTAAACCTTCATTATCAGAAGCTATAATTTTTGCTAAATATTTCTTATCCATTAATTCTTCTAATTTTTGCTCCTACTTTTTTCAATTTCTTTTCTATATTTTCGTATCCTCGATCTAGATGATAAATTCTATTGATAACGGATTTTCCTTTTGTAGTTAATGCTGCTAAAATTAAAGAGACAGAAGCTCTAAGGTCCGTTGCCATCAATTCAGCTGCTTCAAATCTGATGTTACCACTCACTTTTGCTTGATTACCATTTGTTAAAATTTTAGCACCCATTCGATTTAGTTCAGCAACGTGCATAAATCTGTTTTCAAAAATATCTTCTTTGATTACAGATTGTTTGTTTGCTTTACACAACAACACCATAATTTGAGCCTGTAAATCAGTTGGAAAACCAGGATATGGTGCCGTTTTGATATTTATACTTTTAATTTTTTTACTTCCTACAATATGAATTTCATCTTTCTTAACTCTAATTTTTGCTCCTATTTTTTTTAAAGTATCAATTTCTGTTTGAATAATTTTAGGGACTAAATTTTTTATCTTTAAATTTCCCTCTGTGACTGCGGCTGCCACTAAATAAGTTCCAGCTTCTATTCTATCAAACATTACTGGATAAGTAATTTCATTAACCTCTGATACTCCTTCAATTTTAACTGAACGCTTACTAATCCATTTGATATTGCATCCCATACTTATCAAAAAATTAACTAAATCTTTTATTTCAGGTTCAATTGCACAGTTACTTAAAACTGTAGTTCCCTTTGCAAAACTCGCCGCAATGATTAAATTTTCAGTAGCACCAACCGATATTTTTGAAAATTTTATTTTACTGCCAATTAATCCCTTCGGTGCTTTTGCATACACATACCCTTGAATAATTTTATATTTAACGCCTAACTTTGATAAAGCATCTAAATGTATATCAACAGGTCTAGTACCTATTGCACAACCACCAGGTAGAGATACTTTTGCTTTACCAAATTTAGCAAGCAAAGGCCCAAGGACTAAAATTCCTGCTCTCATAGTTTTAACCAAACTGTAAGAGGCAAAGTTTTTGTTCTGCTGTTTGTTATCAATAGTTAAATTATTTTTATTAAAATTAATTTCAGAGCCCAGCGATTGTAACAAACTAGCCATCGTCTCAATATCTTTTACTCTAGGTAAATTTTTTAAGAAAACTTTTTTTTTTGATAATAAAGTTGCTGCTAGAATTGGTAGAGATGCATTTTTTGAACCTGATATTTTTATTTGTCCTTTGAGCTTGTTTGCTCCAAAGACTTCTAGTTTTTTCATGACTAAACTTTAGGTAGCGTTACCCCAGTTTGACCCATATATTTTCCATCACGATCTGCATAAGTCACTTCTGGTTTTTCATTTCCTTTTAAAAAGACAAATTGAGCAACACCTTCATTTGCATATATTTTTGCTGGAAGAGGTGTAGTGTTCGAAAATTCAAGTGTTACATACCCTTCCCAACCTGGCTCTAAAGGTGTAACATTTACAATAATCCCACATCTTGCATAAGTAGACTTACCAAGACAAATAACCAATACATCGTCTGGAATTTTAAACTTTTCAACAGTTCTTGCTAAAACAAATGAATTTGGTGGAATAATACATTCTGATACATTTTTGGTAACAAAGTTTGTTGGTTTAAAATTTTTTGGATCCACAATCTCTGAATTCACATTTGTAAAAATTTTAAACTCATCAGAAACTCTAGCATCATAACCAAATGATGATAGTCCATAAGAAATACTGTCTCCTCTGACTTGTTTTTCTTCAAAAGGAGAAATCATGTCTTCTTCTTTGGACATTTTTCTGATCCACTTATCTGAAAGAACTGACATTATTTAGTTTTCTTCTTAATTTTTTTTTGAAAAAGTTTTCTTTTTTTTAAGTTTTTTCTTAGCGCTAAGCTTAAACGCTCATTTTTTTCTTTAGAATTCATTCTTTATCTGGGTTTGTAAGAAAGTCTAAAGTTATAGGCTTTGAGGCATCTAATGTTTTAGGTTTAACTTCCTCTTCTTTTGGTCCTTCTTTAGCTAAACGTTTAGCCTTTTTTTCAGCAAGCTTCTTCTCTCTTTTAGCTTGCTTCTCCATAAGCTTATTTCCTTTAGTGGATTTATAATCGTAATGAATTCCCATAAAATTTTCCTCAGGTAGATATAAAGCATAATCATCAAAAAATTAAGGCAATATTTTGAAAAAAATGCTTTATTATCAATAAATATTATTTTGTTAATCAGCTCCTATAGATAAATGGTATATCAAGTCATTGGTAATGACTAATTCCCTGGTCAGTACAGGGTGGGAGCACCATAATTAATTTTTATAGAAAATTTTTCTCAAAAAAATTGACAATAAAATTAACCCAAAAAAAGCTAGAATTGGTAAATAAATATCTGCTGAAAAAATAATATCAGTTATTCCTGGAATTTTTGAATTTTGCTCAATAACTTTTTCTAAGCCACTACCAATAGAAACAGCTAAAAATATTTGAGGTATAATTCCAATTAAAGTTGCAAAGAAAAAATTATTTACTTTTACATTAAAAAGAGTCGGCAGGAGACAACTTAACTGCCAAGGTATCCCTCCTATAAAACGATATATTAATAAATAAATAAATTCAGATTTTTTAAATTTTTGTTTAAGATTTTTGAATTTATTTAAAAATTTTTCTCTTATTAATTCTTTTAAAAAATAATTACCAAACAAATATATAAATGTTGCACCAACACTTAATCCTAAAACAACAAGTAATGTTCCAATCCATTTTCCAAAAATAAACCCACCCAATAATGCAATGGGTGATCCAAATCCTAAAAATGGAAATACCCATAATATAGTAAGTGCTAAAAAAATTATTGATAACAAAAATAAATTTGAATTTTTAAGTTCAAAAAAATAAGATCTATTTTGTCTAATAAAATCATAAGATGTTAATTCCTGAAGGCTAAATTTTGAAAAGAAAAAATATAAAAATAAACAAATGGACGTTAGATAAAATAATCCTATAAATAATTTAATTTTTTTAGCTTTTTCCATCAAATACAATGCTAATTCTATAATCTTCTATTTGCTATTTATATATTTAGTTACTATAAAGAGCGAAAAATTAATAAATTTTAACCACATTTTATGAAACGAACATATCAACCATCTAACGTTAAACGAGCCAGAAAACACGGGTTTAGATCAAAAATGAAGACTAAGGGTGGGCAGAAACTTTTAGCAAGAAGAAGGGCAAGAGGAAGAAAATCGTTAACCGTATCAGTCTAGATAAATGAAAAGCAAAATACTTGCTCTTTCAAAGAATGAAGAATTCAAAAATCTACTAAAGCAAAAAAAAATTTCTAACAAATACGTTACAATTTTTTTTGGTAATTTGACCAATAAAGAAAACAGCAAACTAAATATTAGTTTTGTAACCAAAAAGAAAATTGGAAATGCAGTAAAAAGAAATAAAATTAAACGAAGATTAAGAAATATAGTTAATGAAGCAGTAAAAAAAGTAACATTAAAATTTAGCTATTCATATCTTGTTATTGCTAAGTCAACTATGCTAAACAATGAGTACAAAAATATAAAAGAAACTCTATTTCAGGATTTAGAAAAAATTAAATAATGAACATTTTCACAAATATTTTAATTAAATTTATTAAAGGATATAAATTTCTTATTAGTCCATTACTTGGACAATCGTGTAGATACTTACCAACTTGTTCTGAATACAGTATTGAGGCTTTAAAAGAATTTGGTTTAGTTAAAGGAAGTTTTATGAGCTTAAAGAGAATATTATCATGTCATCCTATAAAATTTTTAGGTGGTGGAGATGGTTTCGATCCGGTTAAAAAAGAAATGAGAGCTAAAAAATAATGGATACTAAAAACGTCATTGCAGCTATTTCCTTATCGGCAGCAGTTATTATTTTATATAGCTTATTTTTTGCACCTCCCCCAATTACAAAAGAAAACCTAGCTGAAAAAAATAAAACTGAACGAAATTCAGATGCGCCTAGTTTGGATCAAAAAGAGACTGTAACTGAAATTACAAGAGAAGAGGCCTTAAACCAAAATAAAAGAATTCAATTCGAAAACCAAAATATAGTAGGCTCGATTTCTTTAAAAGGTGCTGCAATCGATGACTTAACTTTTAAAGAATATAATGTTGCCTTAGAAAGTGATGAGAAAGTTAAACTGTTATCACCAAGAAATACTAAAGATGGATACTTAATAGAAAGCGGATTTATAACTACAGATAAAAATATTGATATTCCAAATTCAAATTCTGTATGGTCTGTGTCAGGAAATAGTAAACTAACTAATCAATCCCCTGTTAAACTATCTTGGACTAATGATCAGGGAATTACTTTTGAGAAAGAGATAGCTTTAGATGACAAATTTTTATTCACAATTAAACAGAAAGTGATCAACTCTACTAGTAAAGAGTATGATTTTTACTCATATGGACAAATAATTAGAAAGCAAATTCCTGATATATCAAATTTTTATATCCTTCACGAAGGACTTCTGGCAACATTAGATGATGAGCTAATTGAAGAAGATTATGATGACATTCAAGAAGAAAAGTTTTCAAGAACCTCACAAAAAGGATGGCTTGGAATTTCTGATAAATTTTGGATTACTTCATTAATACCTCCAAAAGGTAAGGAATTTAAAACTACATTTGACTACAAAGATAAATTTAGAGCAAACTTTGTAGGAACAGAACCTTTAGAACTAAAAGAAAACTCTAACATAGAAGATGAGATGCAAATAATTGTTGCAGCAAAAAGAGTGGATGTAATTGACGGCTATGCTGAGTCATTAAAGATAGATAAATTTGATTTAGCGATTGATTGGGGTTTTTTATATTTTATCACCAAACCTTTATTTTATGGGATAGATTACTTCTTTAAATTACTTGGAAATTATGGGCTAGCAATTATTGCCATTACAATTTGTATTAGACTAGCATTCTTTCCTCTTGCAAACTTTTCATTTAGAAGCATGGCAAAAATGAAGGCTCTACAACCTGAAATGGCTAGACTTAAAGATCTTCACAAAGAAGATAAAATGAAATTACAGCAAGAAATGATGGCTCTTTATAAAAAAGAGAAAGTTAACCCTATGTCTGGATGTTTACCTATACTAGTTCAAATTCCAGTGTTTTTTGCATTATATAAAGTGTTGTTTGTAACAATTGAAATGAGACAAATGCCATTTTTTGGATGGATACAAGATTTATCAGAAAGAGATCCTACATCTCTGTTCAATTTATTCGGTTTATTACCTTATGATGTTCCTTCATTTTTAATGATTGGTGCTTGGCCTATTGCAATGGGTGTATCAATGTTTATTCAACAAAAACTTAATCCTGCTCCAACAGATCCTATGCAGGCAAAAATATTTATGTTCTTTCCACTTTTACTAACAGTAATACTGGCACCATTCCCTGCAGGATTAGTAATATACTGGACTGTTAATAATATTTTAACAATGGCTCAACAAGTGTTCATTATGAAAAGAACTACTATTAAAACAACCACTTAATGTTGGAAGTCAAAGAAGAAGAGTTAAAAAAAATCCTACCATCTGATGGTCCCTCAATTGATGAGGTAGGAAGATATCTTGAGAAGTATAACGATGAATACATTGTTATTAAGTGTGGTGGAAGCGTTTTAGTTAATCAAAACTTATTCAATATTTTTATAAAAGATATTACAACATTAAATAAATTGGGTTTTATTCCTATAATTGTTCATGGTGGAGGTAAAAGAATAAGTAATAAATTAAATGAATTAGGAATTAATAGTGAATTTATAAAAGGACTTCGGGTTACAGAGAAAGAAACAATTAAAGTAGTCGAGAAAGTTTTAATAGAATTTAATCAAGAAATAGTTGAAGCTCTTAAAAATCAATCTTGCAATAGTGAAACAATTAATTCTAAAGATAATAATATCATTAGTGTAGTCAAAGAAAATGATGAATTAGGATTTGTAGGGTCACCATCTAAAATTGATAAAACTATTATTGATAAAATTATTAATGATAAAAAAGTTCCAGTAATTGCACCGTTAGGTTTAGATGAAAATAACCAAACTTATAATATAAACGCTGATACAGCAGCTGGCTCTATTGCGAAAAAAATTAAAGCAAGAAGATTAATCATTATGAGTGACGTCGAAGGTGTTCTAGATAATAACCAAAAATTAATTTCTGAAATTAATTCGAGTTCAATCAAAGAGTTAATTGAAAATGAAACAATAACTGGAGGCATGATCCCTAAAATTAACAATTGTTTAGATGTTGCAAGTAATGGGGTAAAGGGTGTTGTAATTATTGATGGTAGAAAAAACCATTCTATTCTTTTTGAACTATTATCTGATAAGGGGTCAGGAACCTTGATAAGACAATGAAAGATTTAATTAATATAAAATATTGGATATTTGACCTTGATAACACTCTTTATAGTGGTCAAACTCAAGTTTTTTCTGAAGTTGATAAAAAGATGTCTTCTTTTATATCTGAAAAATTTAGTGTTGATCTTGTAAAAGCAAAAGAAATTCAAAAAAAATACTTTTATGAATATGGAACAACTTTATCAGGTTTAATGAACCATGATAATATCGATCCACAAGAATTTTTAAAATTTGTTCACGATATTGACATTAGTTGGCTACCAAAAGACAAGGTTTTAAGAGAAGAGCTAATTAAATTAAAAGAAAAAAAGATTATATTTACCAATGGTTCACATGCTCATGTTGAAAATGTTACAAAACAACTTGGTATTGATGGCTTATTTGATGGAGCATTTGACATTACAGATGCAAATTATGTGCCAAAACCACACTTAGATCCATATCAAAAATTGATGAAAAAATTTGATTTAGATCCAAATCAATCAATTTTAATTGAAGATATAGCTCACAACTTAGAGCAGGCAAAGAATTTAGGAATGAAAACTTGTTGGTTAGAAAATGATGAGACCTTTGCTAAAAAAGACTCTGACAAACCATATATAGATTACAAGATTAAGAACTTGCCTTCTTTTCTACAAGAAATTAATATATTAAAAAACAATTAAATTAACTATCTAAATAAAAAATATGAGTGATATTGAAAAAATAATAAACGAAGCATGGGAAAATAGAGATAATGTAAACCAAGAATCTGAGCGAAGTTTAAAAGATACAATCAATCAAATGATTGCTGATTTAGATAGTGGTAAAGTTAGAGTTGCTGAAAAAATTAATGGGGAGTGGGTTACTCATCAACATATTAAAAAAGCTATTATGCTAAGTTTTAGAATTTACCCAATGGAAAATTTAAATGGACCTTATAGTAGCTGGTACGATAAAGCTCATTTATTAAAAGGTAAGACAGCTGGTTGGACAAAAGAAGATCATGAGAAAGCTGGATTTAGAATGGTACCAAACTCTCCTGTAAGAAAAGGATCTTTTGTTGGTAAAAATGCAGTACTAATGCCATGCTATGTAAATATTGGAGCTTATATCGATGAGGGTACTATGATGGACACCTTCAGTCGTGCTGGTAGTTGTTGCCAAATTGGAAAAAATTGTCATATCTCTGCAGGAAGTGGAATTGGTGGAGTGCTAGAACCTGCCCAAGCATTACCAACTATTATTGAAGATAATTGTTTTATCGGCGCAATGTCAGAAGTTGTTGAAGGTGTGATTGTTGGAGAAGGATCTGTTTTAAGTATGGGAATGTATATTGGACAATCTACTAAAATAGTAAATAGAAAAACTGGAGAAATAACTTATGGAAAAATTCCTCCTTATTCTGTGGTAGTACCTGGATCCTTACCTGATAAAAATAATGCCTCCGCCCCATCGCTTTATTGTGCAGTTATCATTAAACAGGTTGATGAAAAAACAAGATCTAAAACTTCTGTTAACGATCTTTTAAGAGAATAGATTTATTATGGTTTCAATTAATGAACTTCAATTAGCTAAGGAGCTAATTAAATTTCCAACTGTTACACCTATTGATGCTGGGATAATGAAGTTCTTAGAAAAAAAACTTAAAACACTTGGGTTTAAGACACAAATTTTAGAGTTTAAAGAGAAGAATAGCAAACCAGTAAAAAATCTTTACGCAAGACTTGGTAATCAAGGTCCAAATTTCTGTTATGCAGGTCATCTAGATGTTGTACCGGCAGGAAATTTAAAAGAATGGACAGTAAACCCATTTAAACCCTTTGTTAAAAAAGGACACTTAATTGGAAGAGGTGCTAATGATATGAAAAGTTCGATCGCAGCATTTGTTTCTGCGGTGAGTAATTTCATTGGAAATAAAAGAAAATTTAATGGCTCTATTAGTCTTTTAATTACAGGGGATGAAGAAGGAGTAGCAATAAATGGAACAAAAAAAGTAGTTAATTATTTAAAAAAGAAAAAAGAAAAAATAGATTTTTGTTTAGTGGGTGAACCTACAAATCCTAATAAGTTGGGTGAAATGATTAAAATAGGACGAAGAGGAAGCATGACTGGTAGACTTTCAATTATAGGTGTTCAGGGCCATGTGGCTTATCCTCAAAGAGCAAATAATCCATCAACTGCACTTGTGCAAATTTTAAATGAACTAAAAAAGATTAAATTTGATAATGGTACAAAGGATTTTCAACCAACAAATCTTGAGATTACTAAGATAAATATTGACAATTCTGCTGATAATGTAATCCCAGGATTAGCTAATGCTAAATTCAATATTCGATTCAATAACAAACACACCTCAAGTTCTATTAAAAAGAAAATTGATAGAATTATAAAAAAGATAAGCAATAAGAATAAATCAAAATATAAAATTGATTATAGTGTTTCTGGAGAAGCGTTTATTACAAAACCAAACAATACTACTTTTATGATAAGAGATATTATAAAAAAAATAACAAAAATTAAACCTCAGCTTTCAACAACTGGCGGTACTTCTGATGCAAGATTTATTAGAAAAATAGCTCCCTGCTTAGAATTTGGTTTAGTTGGTAAGACAATGCATAAAGTAGATGAAGCTGTTTCATTGTCAGACTTAAAAAGACTTACTTTGATTTATTCAAATATTTTACAAAATTATTTTAAGTGAAAACTGGTCTAGTTACCTCTGATACTTATCAAAATCATAATACAGGTGAAGGACATCCAGAAAAAATTGATAGGGTTACAGCCATTATTGATAACTTTAAAAAAATTGATAACAAAGAATTAATTTGGAAAAAGCCAACTAAATTTGATCAGTCTTTTTTAATTAATACACATTCTTTTAAATATATAGATCTCGTAAATAAATCATTTCCAGAAAATGGATTGGCTTTTCTTGATGGAGACACAGTTGTGTCACCTGGAAGCAAAGAAGCAACGAAAGATGCTGTAGGATCTATAATCACAGCCATCGATGGTGTTCAACGGAAAGAATATAAAAATGCGTTTTGTGCTGTAAGACCACCAGGACATCATGCAGAAAAAGATAAGGCGATGGGATTTTGTATATATAACAATGTTGCTGTTGGTGCTAACTATTTAATTGAAAAATATAAGTATAATAAAGTTGCAATTATTGATTTTGATGTTCATCACGGAAATGGAACCCAAGACATTTTTTATGATAATGAAAAAGTGTTATATATTTCTACACATCAATATCCTTACTATCCTGGATCTGGTTCAGAAAAGGAAGTAGGTAAGTTTAATAATATTTTAAATATACCACTTGAAGCTGGGACTACTGCTGAAGAATATCTAAATGCGTATGAAAATGTTTTAAAAAAACTGAAGGAGTTTAAACCTGAATTTTTGTTGTTTTCTGCGGGTTTTGATGCCCATATTGATGATCCCTTAGCACAACTAAGGTTGGATTCAGAAGATTTTTATAAATTAACAAAAAGAACATTAGAAATTTCTAAATCAACATGTAATGGAAATGTAGTTTCAATTCTTGAAGGAGGCTATGACCTCCAAGCTCTTCAAAATAGCTCGAAAAGACATGTAGACGCTCTGATAGAATTTAATTGATAATTCAAATATAAACTCTAAAAAAACTCGTATGAAACTTTATAAAATTAAAAAGTCTAATATTGATAAAAAAGGTAGAGGCCTTTATGCAACTAAAAATATTAAAGCAGGTACCAAAATAATTGATTATGTTGGAAAACTAATTACAAAAAAAGAAACTGAAGAGTCAGATAAGTATGATAATGGTAAACCAATTTATTTATTTACTATTAATAAGAGATACGATTTAGATGGAGACTTTTCGTGGAATACAGCAGGTTTAATTAATCATTCGTGTAATAATAATTGTGACTATGACGGTAAAGGTCTTAAGATTTGGGTTAAAGCAATTAAAGATATAAAAAAAGGTGAAGAATTTACTTGTGATTATGGATTTGGATTTGATGAAAACTACAAACAATTCCAATGTAAATGCAAATCTAAAAATTGTTGTGGCTATATAGTACGATCAGAATCAAGATGGCGAATTAATAAGAAATTTGCTATGAGCAATAAAAGTAAATTAATAAATAACTCTCGTTAAAAAAAGTCCTTCTGGAGGTGCTGGTGGAGCACACAAAACCCTTTTTTTTGATTTAAAAATTTTATTAAATTTTTTCAAATCCCATTTTTTTTCACCTAAATATTTTAAACAACCAACCATAGATCTAACTTGTTGTTGTAAAAAAGATTGTGATTTAAATTCTATTTCTATTTTATTTTTTGATGATTTAACTTTTGCAGATTTAATTGTTTTAATTGGACTTTTTGCATGGCAACTTGAAGATCTAAAAGTAGAATAATCATGAGTTCCAACTAATTTCTTAGCTCCTTTTTTAATCAAATCTAAGTCCAATGATTTTCTTACGTGCCATCCTCTTTTATTTTCAATTACAGGAGCACTTATCTGATTAAAAATTATGTATTTATAAACCCGTTGCTTTGCAGAAAATCTTGAGTGGAATTTATTACTTCTTTTTCTAATTTTTTTGATGGCTACACCTTTATCATTTAAAAAATGATTAATTGATTTTAAAAACTTTATTAAATCTGTGATCTCATTTTTGCAATCAAAATGACCAGACTGTTCAATCGCATGAACACCTGCATCAGTTCTGCCCGAACCATTTAAAATTATTTTTTCACTTAAAAGCTTTGTGAGCTTTTCCTGAATAAGCCCTTGAACGGTTGATCCTTTTTTTTGAATTTGCCACCCCCTAAAATCTGTGCCCACATATTCAATAAGAATTTGATACCTAGCCATTTAGATAACTGCACCCTTTTTTATTTGTGAGCCAAGCATGAATTCATCAATATTTTGTGGGTTTTTGCCTTGTCTTTGGATCTCTTTAATCCTTATTGTTTGCTTATCTCCGCAAACAACCTCTAAATAATCAGAAACAATTTCTCCTGGCTTTCCTGCTCCATTGCCAATTTTCGCTTTTAAAATTTTGTATCTTTCCCCTTTATATATAAAGAAAGCACCTGGTACAGGATATAAACCATTTATTTTACCAATAATAATATTTGCTTTGTCATTCCAATTAATTTCACCCTCAGCTTTTTGAATTTTAGAGGCATATGTTGCTTTTGAATGATCTTGATCAATAAATTTTACTTTATCCTCCAAAATATTATCAATATTATCTAATATTTTCTCAGCTGCTATTAAAGATAATTTATCAGATACGTCACTTGCATTTAAATTATTTTCTAAATTAATTTTATAAGTATTGCATACTGGACCTGTATCAAGTTGTTCAGCTATTTTCATAATACTAACTCCAGTTTCTTTATCAAGGTTCATTATAGATCTTTGTATGGGTGCTGCACCTCTCCATTTTGGTAATAAAGATGCATGAATATTAATAAATCCTTTTTTAGTTAAACTTAAAAATTCTTTTGGTATAATTTGTCCGAAAGCAACAACTATCGCAAGATCAGCATTTATATTTTTAAAATAGTCATATTCTTCATTGTTATCTTTTAAATATTTTGGAGTTCTAAATTCTAAATTTAAAGTTTCAGCAATTCCTTGAACTGGAGATTTATTTATTTTTTGTCCTCTTTGAGATTTTTGTGGAGGTTGAGTATACACATCAGATATTGGATATCCATTTTGATATAATGATTTTAAAATAGGAACAGCAAACATTGGCGTACCCATAAAAACAATCTTTTTAGCCATCAATTAAAGAATTACGGTATTTGATTTTAATTTAGATAGTTTTTTTACAATCATAGATTTCTTTAATTTTGAAAGATAATCAATAAACAATATTCCTTCTAAGTGATCCATTTCATGTTGTATGCACGTTGCAAGCAATCCATCAGCTTTTAACAATTGTTTTTTTCCATTATAATCAAGATACTCTAGTTCGCATTTGCTTGGTCTATCTATTTCTGCAAATTGTTCGGGTACTGATAAGCATCCTTCTTCATGTGTATTTTTGATTGGGTCTTTGTTTATAATAACTGGATTAACAAAATATCTGGGTTCCTTTTTTTCTTCTTTGCCAATATCCATCACTATAATTCTTTTTGGTATCCCTATTTGAATTGCCGCAAGACCAATACCATTTGCATCATACATGGTATCCAACATATCATTCATCAGATGCTTCTCTTCTTTACCAACATTTTCTACAGGTTTTGAAATCTGTCGAAGCAATTTATTTGGTTCAGTGATTATAGTTTTAACAGTCATTATGAATTATTTTATAATAATTTCTATACTTTAAAAGGAAGAACTTTTAGTAAAAGTTTATTCCTAATTAAGTCTGCATTTAATTGGTTCAAAGTATTAAAAATAAAATAAACTTTATCTTCATCAATATTCTCAATTTTTTTTGAACCAATAACCTCTATAATTCTAAGTAATGCTGCTCCAATTTCCTTATTATCAACCATTCTTTGAATATCTGATGGCATTTCAGATTTATTAATTTCATAGAGATTTTCATATTTTTCTGAAATTTCAATTCCATCAGATTTTAACGCCTCAAGAAAAATTATATCTTTCTTGGATAGGAAATATTTTTTATCGTTTTCTATCTTGTTTAAAAATTTATTAAGATCTTCTTCTAATTTTGATTTGGCATAGTTTCCATTAAAATAATTTAATAACTTGGATTGATGTAATATTTCATTATTATACTTAATTTTTTTATTAATAGTTTCATCATCGTTCATATTTTGATTGTAGAAAGTGGTAAAATTAGATGGCACATCTGCTTTATCAATTTTTTTTAGAAATCTTTCTAACTCTAAATCAAAGGCATTTTCAATATCTTCAGACTTAAAAATATCTTTTAAAATCTTTGCAAGTTCAAGTTTTAATTTTGGCTCTTCAGTTAAAAGTAATCTTTGATAAACTAATGCCTTGCCTTCAATAGAGGATAAAGTTTTATAAGATTCTTTTGTATTTAACAGTTGGCTAATATTAAATTGAAATCCTTTATAAAACTCAAATAATTCTTCTTCTGGATAAATTTTGTCATGTGTAGCTTTTTCTATTGCTGATATTCTATCTATATCCGTAATTTCCACATCTTGAATTTTATATAATAAATTAGAAGCTGATAAATATTTCCAAATTAACTTTGGAGTATCTTTATTTGGTTCAAACATAAATTCAGAATTTGTTCTGTGGGCCAAATGAAAATCTAAAATTGAATTCTCAGAGATTTCTCTATTAACTTCATCAATGTATCCAAATAGATAATTAATTTTATTTTCAAAATACTCATCATTGAAACCTAATTCTTTTTTTAAATCTAAAATTAGTTGAGCTTCTTCTTTTTTCCCATAATTAATTAGGCAATATAAATTAAATTTTGATAAATATTCATTATCTAGAGGTTCTTTGATTTTAGAAAAAATTTCACATGATTTTTTAACATTTGATTGTGATAAATATTTATCAACCATATGCCTCATCAATTCTGGATGAAGGTTCGTTATTTGGTTGGTAATAAGATATTCCTCAATTAATTCCAAGTTAGAATTTTTGATCAGCCAATTTGTCTTGAATCTTAAAAACTCATCCTCTGTAATATTTTGATTTGGATAATAAGCATTCGTTAATAAAGAAATATTAAGAATTTCAGAGGCATCTTTTGAAAGGTTATATTTTTCTATGTTTTTAAAAAGTTTTTTTAAGGTTGAACCATCAGAATTTGACCACATGCTAATATTTAGGCCATAATCTTGAGGATCATATAATCCGGCTATTTTAATTGTTTTAGATGTAAGATTATCATCTAATTTAATAACCTCTTCTTTTTTATCTGATTGCATTTTATAAATGCTACTTTGAAATATTTCTTCATTTTTTTCTTCAACAGATATATTTTCCTCAGAAATTTTTTCAGTTTTTTCCTTTTCTAAGTTCCAAATATCTACTGGTTTTTCTTCTGCTAATGAAGAGAAGCTTAATAATAAAAAAATTATTATAATTGGTAAATTTTTATTATTTAACAATCTTAAAATTTTCATTAGGGATAATTTTTTGTATTTCTTTTTTTGGAGCTGGAAAATCAATTTTATTAATTAAAAAAACAAGCCCTAGAATGACTATAAGACCAATAGTAGATTTAATAATTAAACCAATGATATTGATTTTACCTGAACTTGTATTTTTATTAAATTGCATATAACTTTAGATAATTTCAAATTAAGACATATTTGTGTTTTTTCAATAGAGAAACTTATGAAATCAAAAGAAAATCTTGTGTTTTTAGGTATGATGGGATCAGGAAAGAGTGCCATAGGCTCTTTGGTTGCAAAAAAATTAAAATTAAATTTCATTGATGTTGATAAAGAAATTGAAAAAGAATTAGACTTATCTATATCAAGAATATTTGAGATAAAAGGTGAAGATTACTTCAGAAAATTTGAAGAAAAAATAACACTAAAAATACTTAGAATTAATTCAGCTGTGGTTTCTCTTGGTGGAGGAGCTTTTGTGAATAAAAAGATTAGAAAAGAAGTGCTAAAAAACCATATCTCTTTTTGGTTAAACTGGAACAATGAAATATTATTGAATAGAATTAAAAATAGTAAAAAAAGACCTCTTGCTTTTAATTCAACAGAAAATGAATTGATTGATTTAATAAAAAAACGATCTAACATTTATTCTAAAGCTTTATATGAAATTAAATGTGATAAGTTGTCAAAAAAAGAAATTGTTAAAAAAGTTTTAAAAAATTATGAAACCCATTAAGTTAAAAATAAATACTAAAACTCAAAAATATTCAATTATTATTGGTTCAAATTTAGTAGCCAATGTATCAAAAATTTTAAAAGAGAATTCTATTAATTTTAAACAATGCTTACTCATTATTGATAAAAATATTTCAAAAAAATATATTTCAAAAATCAAAAAATCTCTTAATAAAAAAAAAATTTATGTTCATTTGTTTAAAGCTAATGAAATCAACAAGAATTTTAACAGTATAAGTAAAATCTTGGATATCCTGCTAGACAAAAATTTTTCAAGAGATGATTGTGTTATATCTATTGGTGGAGGAATTACGGGTGATGTAAGTGGTTTTGCAGCTAGTGTATTTAAAAGGGGTTTAAAATTTGTCAACATTCCAACTACTTTATTATCTCAGGTGGATTCTTCTATAGGAGGTAAAACAGGTATTAACACTAAATATGGAAAAAATTTAATAGGAAGTTTTTATCAACCACACTTAGTTATATCTGATATTCAATTTTTAAAAACATTACCAAAAAGAGAATTGATATGTGGCTATGGTGAAATTTTAAAACATTCTTTAATTGCTAATAAAAGTTTTTATAAATTTTTAGATAAAAATAATAATAAAATTTTAAAAATTTCATCTCCATTTATTGAAAAAGCTATATACGAAAGCTGTAAAATAAAAAAAATTGTTGTTGAAAAAGATGAAAAAGAAAAAGGGCTAAGAAAAATTTTAAATTTTGGTCATACATTCGCGCATGCTTATGAGGCTTCTTTAGGTTATTCAAAAAAACTTAATCATGGTGAGGCCGTAATACTTGGTATGAAAAGTGCTTTAAATTTTAGTTTAAAAAAAGATTTGATTCAAAAAAATGACTATAAATCAATTATAAGTCATATTTCTAAAGTAAATTTACCTTCCAAAATAAAGAAGTTTTTTAAAATTGGAGATTTAAATAAAATTTTATCTTTTATGGTTAAAGACAAAAAAAATAATTCAGATAAAATTAATTTAGTTTTGTTGAAGAAAATTGGATATCCAATAATAAATAGAGAATATAAAAAAAATATTTTAGCTGAATTTCTAAAAAATGAATTAAGAAATTAAAATTTGTATTGAATGTATATAATTTTTTAATTCGTTATCTAATATTTTATAAATTTTTTTATTACTCTCTATTCTACTTAAATTATTTAGCTCAATTGAACTCAAGATAATTTTTAAATGATATCTACCTTCTTGATTACCAATATGATTTTTATGAAGAAAAGATTTGTCTTTTATTTCAATACTTTCTATATCAATTTGATCAGTAAGTTTTTTTTTTACAATTGCAATTAACTCATTTATATCCATAAACATAGTCTATTATACATCATGAAAAATATTTGCGACTGGAATAATTGTAACAAAATTGGTGAATATAAAGCACCAGTTGAAAAAGATAATAGTAAAAAATATAGAATGCTTTGTTTAGAACATGTGAAAGAGTTTAATAAAAACTGGAATTACTTTTCAGGAATGAATGATGACCAAGTTTTAAATTTTTTAAAATCGGATATGATTTGGCATAAACCAACACAAAGCTTCAGCTCTTCAGATAATTTCTTTAAAGTTCTTTGGAATAACACTTTAAGGGATGAATTGGATAAAGATAAAATTAACGGTGAATACAACCATATGCGTCAATTTAAATTTAATCATAAAGATATCAAAGCCTTTGGAATATTGGGAGTTTCGGTAGGATTGAAGTGGGAAAAAGTTCAAGATAAGTTCAAATTGCTTGTCAAAAAATACCACCCCGATATAAATGCTGGGAATATTAAATATGAAGAAAAACTTAAATTAATTACTTTAGCTTATACACAGCTTAAAAATACTTATAGAGAAAAAATTGACACCGAATCTTAACATTCAACCTGATATAAAAATTTCATTAAAACAAACTTTTGGAATTGACTCAGAAATGGAGGTGGAGGCATTTTCAAAAAAAACTGAATATGTTCCTGAAATAGATAAAAGTTACAAATTTGATAGAGACACTACCATGGCAATAATTTCTGGTTTTGCCTACAACAAAAGAGTTTTGGTTCAAGGATATCATGGTACTGGAAAATCGACTCATATAGAACAAATTGCAGCTAGATTGAACTGGCCATGTATTCGAGTAAATTTAGATAGTCACGTTAGTAGAATAGACTTGATAGGAAAAGATGCAATAGTTCTTAAAGATGGAAAACAGGTTACTCAATTTAACGAAGGTATTTTGCCTTGGTCTATACAAAATCCAGTGGCACTTGTTTTTGATGAGTATGATGCTGGTAGACCAGATGTAATGTTTGTAATTCAAAGAGTTTTAGAAGCTGAAGGTAACTTTACACTTCTTGATAAGAATAAAGTTATTAAACAAAATAAATTTTTTAGATTATTTGCAACATCAAATACTGTTGGACTTGGTGATACAACAGGTCTTTATCATGGGACTCAACAAATAAATCAGGGTCAGATGGATAGATGGAATATAGTAACCACACTTAACTATCTTAGTCTTGAGAGAGAATTAGATATAGTTTTGGCAAAAAATAAAAATCTTAATAATACAAAAGGTAAAGAAAAAGTTGCCAATATGATAAAAGTGGCTTCTTTGACAAGAAAAGGTTTTATAGCAGGTGATATTTCAACAGTAATGAGTCCAAGAACAGTAATGCATTGGGCAGAAAACTCAGAAATTTTTAAAGATACAGGATATGCTTTTAGAGTAACTTTTCTTAACAAGTGTGATGAAATTGAAAAAAACATTATCGCAGAATATTATCAAAGATGTTTTGGTGAAGAACTTCCAGAGTCATTGATGAATATTCAAATTTAAATGAGTGACAAAATTGCTAACTTAAAAGAAAAATTTAGACTAGCTTTAACTTCAACAGCAAAAGTAATTTCAGATGATTTTGATTCAATAAACAAATCATCAGATAATAATAAAAAAAAAGATTTAAACTCAATTGAAATTGATAATTTAACAAAGCCAAGTGATTTTATTAAATTACGTGCTGAAACAGACTCTTCTGCTTTAAAAAAAAAATTTTCTAATGAAACTGTTTATAGAAAAAATCTTCCTTCCAATATTTCTTCAAGATCTCTCTATAATATAGCTGAAAAAATAAGATATGAAGCATTAGGTGGTAAAATGCTTAAGGGGATTGAAAAAAACTTTCAAGAAAATTACTCAGATATAATTAATTCTAAAAGGAAAGATCGGTTAAAAACAAAAGAAGACGTTCCTGTAACAGAAGCATTTGAACTATACATGCTTAAAAATTTTCATCAAATAAAACTTAATTCTTTAACATCAAAAATGTTAAATTTTTGGGAAAAAGACTTTGAACAATCCATAGAAAAACACAAAAAATTCTTACAAGAGAATTTAGAGAACCAAGATAATTATGGGTCAAGATTTTCTCAAATTTTGGAAGAAATGGATATTTTTCAAAGTGAAGAAGATGAAGAAAAAACAGAGGAAAATCAAGATCAAGGACAGGACAATCCATCAAACGATGACCAAGACAAAGATAATGAAGACAATAAAGACGAAAATAATGACCAGGAAACACAAGCTAGTTTAGATGCTGATTATAATGTTGATGAATTTAATCTTGATGAACAACTTTCAGATACCGATTCAGATGAACAAAGTTCAGAACAAATCGTTCATAAAAATCTTGATAATATTAGTTTAGATTACAAAGTTTTTACAACACAATACGATGAAATAACAAAGGCTGAGAAATTAGAAAATACCAACGAGGCAGCAAAACTTCGAAGAACATTAGACCAACAGCTAGTTGGATTTCAAGATGTAATAACTAAGCTTGCAAATAAATTACAAAGACAGTTACTTGCAAAACAAAATAGAGCATGGGATTTTGATTTAGAAGAAGGATTGCTTGATAGTTCAAAACTCCCAAGAATAATTATGGACCCTTATAATTCATTATCATTTAAAAAAGAAAAGGATTTAGATTTTAAAGATACAATTGTTACTTTATTAATCGATAATTCTGGATCAATGAGAGGAAGGCCAATTACAATAGCTGCTATATGTGCAGATATATTGTCCAGAACATTGGAGAGATGCTCAGTTAAGGTTGAAATTCTAGGTTTTACAACAAAGAATTGGAAAGGTGGACAAAGTAGAGAGCTTTGGAACAAAAATTCAAAACCCAAAACTCCTGGAAGATTAAATGATTTAAGACATATAATTTATAAAGGGGCTGACACTCACTGGAGACAAGCTAAAAATAATTTAGGACTTATGTTAAAAGAGGGTTTATTAAAAGAGAATATTGATGGTGAAGCTATTTCTTGGGCATACAACAGAATAAAGAAAAGAAAAGAGGAAAGAAAGATTATGATGGTAATTTCAGATGGTGCACCAGTAGATGACTCAACACTTTCAGTTAATTCAGGGGATTTTTTAGAAAAACATTTAAAGAAGATGGTTAAATTCATAGAAAACAAAACTGAAATAGAAGTTTTAGCAATTGGTATTGGTCATGATGTTTCGAGGTATTATGACAAGGCAATAAAAATTACAGATGTAAATGAATTAGGAGATGTTATGATATCTCAATTAAGTTCTTTATTTGAAACTAAAAGAAAATTTCACTAAATATTTAATAAATCTTTATTATTCCATTTAATAATCACCTCTGCCCCATTTCTAGTTTTTGAATTTCTACAATTGATAGAGGCAAAATTTTTTTCTAAAAGTGTTTTTCCAATAAACAAGCCTAACCCTAGACCAGTTTTTGACTTTTCAATGGGATCATTTGTTCTTAAATATGGTTCCCCAATTTTTGACAAGACATCTTTTGGATAACCGTTGCCATCATCTTCAATGGTAATTTCAGTGACCTCGCTATCACTTTTTAAAGTTATATAAATTGCCTCTTTAGAGAATTTATTAGCATTTCCAATAAAATTTCTTAAGCCATATACAATTTCTATAGATTTGGTTATTTTTTTTTGATTTGAAAACTGACCATAATTAAAAATAAACCTTTTTTGACTAATTTCTCTAAATGAAGTTATAATTTCACTTAAATATTCTCTCATTGAAATATCTTTATCAATAAAATCATCTTCTTCTACAGGATTTAAAGTTAATCGTTTTAAAATCTCATTACATCTTTCTACCTGACTAGACAGTAACTCTAAATCTTTTTTAACATCCTCTTGATTTTTAAATTGTTTTTCTAAATCATGAGTAATAATTTTAATAGTAGATAAAGGTGTTCCAAGAGAATGAGCTGCAGCAGCTGCTTGACCTCCTAAAGATAAAAGCTCATGTTCAGTAGCCATAACTTCTTCCATTTTTGCTAATGCTTCTCTTCTTAATCTAGATTGTGTTCCAAAAGACATTGCTAAATAATTTAAAAAAATTAAGGCAATTACTAGGGCAATTGGAATTGCATAAAAATAATATGGACTTACATGAAAATGATCACTAATCGGAGAAGGTAAATCAAGTGAGTAAAATGTAAGTATAAAAATTATAATTATTGTTAGGAATACTAATAAAAAATTAGTTTTATAACTAAGATTGGATGATGAAAAAATACTTGGAATTAATAAAAAAATAACAAATGGATTGGTAACTCCCCCTGTTAGATAAAGTAGAACACCAAGCTGAAATATATCTATTACTAAAAAAATAAAAGCTGACCTTTCTGATAATTGTGTTTTTTTATAAATAAAAATTAAAAATAAATTGCTTAAAATACCTAAGAAAATAACTAAATTTGAAATTATAAAATCAAATTTGAAATTTAAAAAAAAATAAACAAAATTAACTGATATTAATTGCCCTAAAACACCAATCCATCTTAAACTTATATAAGTTGATTTTTTAAAAAAATGATTTTTTGAAGTTTCAAAGAACTTCATTATTAAATATCAAGATTTTGCACATTAATTGCATTAGAAATTATAAAATCTTTTCTCAATGCAACATCATTACCCATTAAGGTGTGTATCAGACTTTGATCTTTTTTTAGATCTTTGGAATACTGAACTTGAAGTAAATTTCTTGTTTCAGGATCAAGCGTTGTACTCCACAACTCTTCTGGATTCATCTCACCTAATCCTTTAAACCTTTGTATATTCATTTTTGATTTTTCAAGGTCTAATTCTTTTACAAACTCTTTTGATCCTCTTTTTAATTTTTTTAACTCTTTATTGTGATTAACAATATAATCCTCTAATTCTTTTTCATCTTTAATATATATTCCCTTTGTTCCTTTATTTATTTTAAACAATGGGGGTTGAGCTAAATACACGTGTCCATTTTCAATCAATTTATTAAATGGTTTGTTATTAAAAAAAGTTAATAAAAGTGCTCTAATGTGTGATCCATCCACATCTGCATCAGTCATAATAATAATCTTTCCATATCTAAGATCTTTTAAATCTATTTCTTGCACTTTTGGATCTAATCCCAAGGCATTAATTAAAGTGACTATTTCGTTAGATGAAATCATTTTTGATAAAGCTTTAGTTCTTTGTTGTTCAGAACTATCGCCGTTACCATTCTTTTTAATGGTTAAATCTTCAACATATGTATTTAAAATTTTACCTCTTAAAGGTAAAACGGCTTGATTAGCTCTATTTCTTCCTTGTTTAGCAGATCCACCAGCTGAATCACCCTCTACAATAAACAATTCTGTACCATCTTGTTTTCCTATTTGACAATCAGCTAGTTTACCTGGCAGCCCACTTAATTCTAAAGCACCTTTTCTTCTTACGTTTTCTCGAGCTTTTCTAGCTACATCCCTTGCCATTGCAGCTTGAATAACTTTTGCTAAAATTATTTTAGCTACTGATGGATTTTGATCAAACCAAATAGATAATTTCTCGTTTACAACTGTTTCAACAATCATTCTAACTTCTGAAGAAACCAACTTATCTTTAGTCTGGGATGAAAATTTTGGGTCAGGAATTTTTGTAGAAAGCACACAAGTAAGGCCTTCTTTGATATCATCTCCTGAAATTGCTAGCTTGTTTTTCTTCAGAAGATTGTGTTCATTAGCATATTTATTAACAACTCTTGTTAACGCGCTCCTAAAACCTAATAAATGTGTTCCTCCATCTTTCTGGTAAATATTATTCGTGTAAGGAAAGATATCCTCAGCATAGCTTGCATTCCACTTTAATGAACATTCTATTTCAATATTGTCTTTTTTTCCTTCTATATAAATTGGTTTTTTAAATAATTCATTTCCATTTTTATTTTGCAATTTTTCTCTTTTTTCATCAAGAAAATCTACAAACTCAAGTACACCTCCAACAAATTTAAATTCTGATACTTTTTCTTTTTTTAAACTTGCGTCTGTAAAAATTATTTTAATACCTTTATTTAAGAAGGCTAGCTCTCTCATTCTTTTAATAAGAATGTTTGCACTAAATTTTATAGAAGAAAAAATTTCTTTTGAGGGCAAAAACGTAATTTGAGTTCCAGTTTCTTTTGATTTTCCTGTAACTTTTAAAGGTATTTTAGCTTCACCATTTTTAAATTCTATAAAATGTTTTTTTCCATCCCTATTAATTTCTAGTTGTAATGACTCCGACAAAGCGTTAACAACAGAAACTCCAACCCCATGAAGCCCACCTGAAACTTTATATGAGTCATGATCAAATTTACCACCAGCATGAAGCTGTGTCATGATAACTTCTGCTGCTGATTTTTTTTCCCCTTTATGCATATCAACAGGAATTCCTCTCCCATCATCATTGACTGTGATAGTTCCATTGGGATTAATTCTTACATTAATATTTTTACAGTAACCTGCTAAAGCTTCATCTATAGAGTTATCAACAACTTCATAAACCATATGATGCAAACCAGTACCATCATCGGTATCTCCGATATACATTCCTGGTCTTTTTCTGACCGCCTCAAGACCTTTTAAAACTTTAATAGAATCTGCCTGATATGTGTTTTTATTTGTCATATTTTAATTTTTTGGAAAAAAAAATTATAACATTTTTTACAAAAAATGCTTATTTATCTTCACTAAATTAAGTAAAAAACGGTTAATTAAGACTGTAAATTAAGGCTTATTTGATGGCGGAGAGAATGGGATTCGAACCCATGAAAGGATTGCTCCTTTACACGCTTTCCAAGCGTGCGCCTTCAACCACTCGGCCACCTCTCCAATTATTTTTCTTTAGAAATCTTGAGAACACCAATAAATGCCTCCTGAGGAATTTCTACTCTTCCAAATTGTTTTGATCGAGCCTTACCTTTTTTTTGTTTTTCTAGAAGCTTTCTTTTTCTATCTGTAGCTCCTCCTCCGTGAATTTTAGTTAAAACATCTTTTTTGAAACCTTTAATAGTTTCTCTGGCTATTATCTTACCACCAATTGCAGCTTGAACTGGTATCATAAAATTATGTCTTGGGATTAAATCTTTAAGCTTTTCACAAACTTCTCTTCCTGTTCTTTGAGCAAAATCTTTATGTATCATCGTTGCTAGAGCATCTACTGGCTCTGCATTTACTAAAATTCCAAGTTTTACTAAGTCACCTTCTCTATGTTCAATAATTTCATAATCAAAACTAGCATATCCACTAGTCATCGATTTTAAGCGATCATTAAAATCAAATACTACTTCGTTTAGAGGTAATTCATAGTTTACAACAGCTCTATTTCCAGAATAACTTAAATTTGTTTGTATGCCTCTTTTATCCTGACACATTTTTATTATAGAGCCTAAGTATTCATCTGGAGTAATTATAGTTGCTTTTATCCATGGTTCTTCAATTAACTTAGTTAATGTTGGATCTGGTAAACTTGAAGGGTTATGGAGATCAACAATATCTCCACTATTCATATGAACTTTATAAACTACTCCTGGAGTCGTTGTTAATAAGTTAACATCAAATTCTCTTTCTAACCTTTCTGTAACAATTTCTAAATGGAGTAATCCTAAAAACCCACATCTAAAACCTAGTCCCAATGCTGAAGAAGACTCAGGTTCAAATGAAAAACTTGCGTCGTTCAATTGTAGTTTAGCTAATCCATCTTTTAATTTTTGATACTCAGAGCTATCTACTGGAAATAATCCACAAAAAACTACAGGTTTACTAGGTTTGAAGCCAGGTAGCGCTTCTTTTAAAGGATTTGCAGCATCACATATTGTGTCACCAACTTTTGTTTCAGATAAAACTTTTATGCCAGTCGTTATGAAACCTATTTCTCCGGCATTTAATTCGTTGATATCTGTGGCTTTTGGGGTAAATACACCAACCTTTTCAACAATATATTCTTGATTAGTCGACATCATTCTAATTTTCATATTTTTAGAAATTTTACCATCAATAACTCTGACTAAAATAACAACTCCTAAATATGTGTCGTACCAGCTATCAACTAACAAACATTTTAAATCACCTAAACTCTCACCTTTAGGTCCTGGTAAGGTAGTAATAATTTGCTCTAAAATATCATCTATACCTTCACCTGTCTTTCCAGAGCAAGGAATTGCGCCCTCAGTATCAATACCTATCACATCTTCTATTTGTTTTTTTGTTCTATCTAAATCTGATGCTGGAAGATCAACCTTATTTAAAACTGGCACAATCTCATGATCAATATCTAAAGCTTGATAAACATTTGCAAGAGTTTGTGCTTCTACTCCCTGAGTACTATCAACTATTAAAATTGACCCCTCACAAGCATAAAGAGATCGACTTACTTCATAACTAAAATCTACATGACCTGGTGTATCAATAATATTTAAAATATATTCCTTACCATCTTTTGCTTTATAATTAAGCTTTACCGTTTGAGCCTTAATAGTAATTCCTCTTTCACGCTCAATATCCATTGAATCTAAAACTTGAGCTTTCATTTCTCTTTCTGTAAGCCCACCACAATTATGAATAATTCTATCTGCTATTGTTGATTTACCATGATCGATATGAGCAATGATCGCAAAATTTCTAATATTATCGATATTACTCATTTGCTTTAAGAACGTATCTTAGCACCAGTTTTATTTTCAACTGTTTTTATTATAGCATTATTAATGTTTTCTAAATCATTATCATTCAATGTTTTTTCAGATGACTGTATAGTTACATTAATTGCTATTGATTTTTGATTCTCTGGAATATTTTCACCCTCATAAACATCAAAAACTCTAATATTACTAATTAGTTTTTTATCTACACTTGAGACTGCATTGATTAAATCTTGAGCTTTAATCTTTTTGTTAACTATAAAAGCAAAGTCTCTCTCAGATTTTTGATAATCAGATACTTCAAATTTAGTCTTTTGATCTTTTAATGCTTTTTTTGGTATTTTTAAATTATCTACAAAAATTTCAAAACCCACTAAAGTTTCTGTTTTAATATCTATCTTTTTTATAATATTTGGATGAATTTCACCAAAATAAGCAGCTACTTGATCTTTACCTCTATTTAAAAATAATCTACCTGACTTACCTGGGTGGTAGTAATTTGGTGTTTCACTGTCTATAAAAAACTTATCCGAATTATAACCTGCTTCAACTAAAGTTTGAACTACATCTCGTTTAATATCAAATACATCAACATTTCTCTCTTTTTCAACCCATGATAATCTTGATTTTTTACCCGCTGATAAACCACATACTACTGTGTTTTGTTCCCCTGGATTTAAACCAGTGAAAATTGGCCCTATTTCAAATATTGATAAATCTTTAAAGCCTCTATCCAAATTTTTATTCATATACATAATTAAATTTGAGAATATTGAGTTTCTCAAAACTCCTAAATCTGAACTTATCGGGTTTACAATTTTAATTTCTTTATTCTTATCTTTGAAATGATCATTATAATTTGAGTCTGTAAATGACCAAGTTATTGCTTCTAAATATCCTTTTGAAGCAATTGCTCTTTGTAAAAAATGAAATAACTTTTGCGACTGAGTTAAAGTGGATTTAGTTCTTTCTTTAATAGGATCTATAATTTTTATCTTATCATATCCAGTTATTCTCACTAACTCTTCAACAATATCTATTTCCTGTGAAATATCTGGTCTCCAGGTTGGAACTGATAATTTTAAATAATTTTTTTCCTTTTTGATTTTGAAACCAAGGTCTTCAAGAATTTTTAAAATCTCCTTTGTAGAAATTTTAAAACCTGTTATTTTTTCAAATAAATTAGTATCAAATTTGATAGTTTTAACTTTACCTAATTCAATTCTTTGAATATCAATTTTACTAATTTCTCCACCACAAATCTCTTTAATTAATAATGCTGCTTTATTTAATCCATCTTCAATAGATAATGGATCAATACCTCTTTCAAACCTAAACTTTGCATCTGTATCTAAATTTAATTTTTTTGATGTACTTCTAATTGATCTTGGTTCAAAATACGCTGACTCTAATAATATGTTTTTAGTATCAAATTCTGTACCAGATCTTGTTCCTCCAATAATTCCGCCTAATCCTAATACACCTTTGCTATCACTTATTACGCACATTCCATCATCTAATGTATAATTTTTATTATCTAGAGCTGTAAACTCTTCTCCAGATTTTGAATTTCTGACAATAATTCCTTTTTCAATTTTATCAGCATCATAAGCGTGCAATGGTCGATTAATATCAAGCATTACATAATTAGTAATATCAACTATTGCTGAAATTGGCTTTTGCCCAATTGAAACTAGTTTATCTTTTAACCATTTGGGACTTTCTGTATTTTTTACATTAGTAATTAAACAGCTGCCAAAAGAACTACATGCTTGATTTTTTTCTTTATTAATTTTTACTTTTAAAGATTGCTTATTCTTAGATTTAATTTTTTTTTCTTTTAAATCTTTTAATTTTCCAAAACCAGAAGCAGCAAGGTCTCTTGCTATCCCTCGCACACCAAGACAATCTGGTCTATTAGGAGTAATTGATAGATCTATAAGATTAGAATTTGATTTTGAAAAATAGCTTTTTCCAATACTCTTTCCATATTTTTTTGAAGATAATTCAGTTATTCCATCGCTTTCATTAGATAAATTTAATTCAGACTCTGAACAGAGCATTCCATAAGAAGTAACATCTCTAATTTTAGCTACTACAAGTTTTACTTTACTTTTAGGAACAATGGCTCCAGGGGGAGCATATACTGTAATTAACCCTTCTCTTGCATTTGGTGCTCCACATACAACTTTTTTTATTTCTTTTTCTCCCACATCAACATCACAAACTTTAAGTCGATCTGCGTTTGGATGTTTTTCTGTTTTTAAAATCTTCGCTACTTTAAATAAATCAAGTCCAGCTAATAAATTTTCTACGCCCTCAACCTCAAGTCCAACATTTGTTAATTGATCTAAGAGCTTATCCTCTTTAAATTTTGTATCTAAGTGATCTTTTATCCAATCAAATGTGATTTTCATCGACTTAAACCTCTATAATTTGTTGGTACATCCAAAGGATCAAAACCAAAATGATTTAACCATCTATAATCACAATCAAAGAAAGCTCTTAAATCATTAATGCCATACTTAAGCATCGCTAATCGATCAATCCCAATACCAAATGCATATCCTTGATACTTTGAAGGATCAACTTTTACATTTTTTAAAACATTTGGATGAACCATTCCACATCCTAAAATTTCAAGCCATTGATCACCCTCTCCAATAACTATTTTTCCATCTTTAATTTTATAACCAATATCTACTTCTGCTGATGGTTCCGTAAACGGAAAGTGACTTGGTCTAAATCTCATTTTAATTTTTTCAACTTCAAAAAACTCTTTAATAAAATAATTTAAACAACCCTTCAAGTGTCCCATATTTATGTCTTTATCTATATGTAAACCCTCTACTTGGTGAAACATTGGAGCGTGTGTCTGGTCACTATCAGATCTGTAAGTTCTTCCAGGTGCAATAATTTTAAATGGAGGGTTATCTTTTAACATAGTTCTAATTTGAACTGGAGATGTATGGGTTCTTAATAAAATCTCTTTATTATCATCAAGATAAAATGTGTCGTGCATATCTCTTGCTGGATGATTGTCAGGGGTATTTAAAGCTGTAAAATTATTATATTCATTTTCAACATCTGGACCCTCTTCAATACTAAAGCCTATTTCAGAAAAGATTGATGAAATTTCATCTATAGTTTGAGAAACAGGATGAATTTTACCTTTAACAAATGGTCTTTCAGGAAGAGTTACATCAATTTTTTCTTTTTCTAATTTTTCATTTATTTTTTTTGATTCAATTTCATTAATTTTATTAGCTATTAAATTTTGTAACTCATCCTTAATTTGATTAAGATCTGATGCAAATTTTTTTCTATCTGTCTCTGGTATAGATCCAATATTTTTGAATTGGGAAGAAATCAAACCATTTTTTCCGAATAACTCTGATTTGATTTTATTAATATTTTCTAAACTTAAATGATTATTAAGTTTAGCTGAATAATCATTTTGAATATTTTTTAAGTCTGACATATTGGTAGATTATTTCCTTAAGAAATAAAAACAATAGCGAAGATTAATTTAAAGCGGATTGAGCTTTTTGAACAATTGTTTTAAATGCTTCTGGGCTATCGTAAGCAATTTCAGCAAGAATTTTTCTATCTATTGCAACACCACATTTGCTAAGACCATTAACAAATTTTGAATAAGTCATACCTTCGGCTCTAACTCCAGCATTGATTCTTTGTATCCATAAAGATTTAAAATCTCTTTTTTTATTTCTTCTATCTCTGTAAGCATATTGCATTGCTTTTTCCATTGCTTGCTTAGCAACTCTAATAGTGTTTTTCCTTCTGCCCCATTGGCCTTTGACAGCTTTTAGAACTTTTTTATGTTTTGCTTTGCTAGTTACGCCTCTTTTTACTCTTGCCATTATTAACCTCTTAAACTGTAAGGCATGTATGATTTAACAATTTTGCCATCTTGTTTAGACATAGTTGTTGTGCCTCTTAATTTTCTTATTTGAGAATTCGTTCTTTTAATCATACCATGTCTTTTACCAGCTTGGGCAGTCATAACTTTACCCTTTGCAGATATCTTAAATCTTTTTTTTGCTGAGCTTTTTGTTTTTAATTTTGGCATAATTCTGCGGTGTTATACAAAGATTGATATAAATTTACAACCTATATTAAGGCCTATAAAGGCTGAATTACCATAATCATTTGCTTGCCATCAAACTTAGGGTGTAATTCTACTTTGCCAATATCCTTCATATCTTCTTTAATCTTGTCCATTAGCTCTTTTCCTAAATGAGAGTGTTGAAGCTCACGGCCTTTAAATCTCACAGTAAATTTTACCTTATCTCCTTTGGCTATAAATTTTTTTGCATTTTTTACTTTAAAATCATAGTCATGAGTCTCTGTAACTGGTCTCATTTTAATTTCTTTTAAAAGAACAATTTTTTGTTTTTTCTTTGCAATATTAGCTTTCTTTTGGGCATCATATTTAAATTTACCCATGTCCATTATTTTACAAACAGGAGGGTTTGCATTTGCAGCTATTTCAATTAAATCTAATCCTTGATTTTTAGCCATCGAAATAGCTTCATTTGTGTTCATTACACCAAGGTTTTCTCCATCGCTAGCAATGACTTGAACATCGGGAGAAGAAATCCTATTATTAGATCTTGGACCTCGATCTTTAGTTCTTCTTTGAAAGTAGTTTTGTTTGAAATCTGCCACTTAGTTTGATGATGCTTTATTCAAAGCAGAGAATGTTTTTAAAAATTGTTCTATACCCATATTTTCTTGTTTATTAGAGTCTAATCTTCTAATCGTTACTGAATTGGAGTCAACTTCTTTTTTACCACAAATTAACAAAAGAGGTATTTTTGCTAGAGAATGATCTCTAATTTTATAATTTAAATTATTATTTTTCAAATCAACTACAGAACTAATGCCTACATCTTTTATTTTTTTTGATACCTTAACCGCATAATCATTAAATTCTTCTGAAATCGGTATCACCATAGTTTGTAAAGGAGATATCCAAAAAGGAAACTTTCCAGCATAGTTTTCAATTAAAATTCCAATAAATCTTTCTAGAGAACCAAATAATGCTCTATGAAGCATAACAGGAACTTTTTTGGTTCCATCTTTATCAACATATGAGGCATCTAATCTTCCTGGTAAATTTAAGTCAACTTGCAAAGTTCCACACTGCCAATCTCTTCCGATTGCATCTCTTAAAACAAATTCAATTTTAGGACCATAAAATGCCCCTTCACCTTTGTTAATACTATATTCCAACTTAGAGGCTTTGACTGCTTCGAGTAAAGAGGCTTCAGCTTTATCCCAAACTTCATCATCACCAACTCTTACATCTGGTCTATCTGCATATTTTAGAATTACATTTTCAAAACCCCAATCTTTATAAATATCTAAAATCAAATTAGTTACCTCTAAACATTCGCTTGTAATTTGATCCTCAGAACAAAATATATGAGCATCATCTTGAGTAAATGCTCTCACTCTTAGTAAGCCATGTAGTGCTCCTGAAGGTTCGTAACGATGTACTTTTCCAAATTCTGTTATACGTAAAGGGAGATCTCTATAGCTTTTTAAACCTTGATTAAATACCTGAATATGCCCAGGACAATTCATGGGTTTAATAGCAAATACTTTTTCGTCTGGAGTTTGTGAAGTATACATGTTTTCACCGTATTTTTCCCAATGACCAGATTTTTCCCACAACTGCCTATCAAGTATCTCTGGAGTATTGACCTCTTTATAACCAGCAGCATCTTGTCTAGCTCTCATATAATTAATTAATTTTTGAAATAAAGCCCAACCTTTTTCGTGCCAAAATACTGAACCTGGACTTTCTTCTCTAAAATGAAATAAATCCATTTCTTTTCCAAGTTTTCGGTGATCTCTTTTTTCAGCTTCTTCAATTCTTTTTAAATATTCATCCAGATCTTTTTGAGTTGCCCAGCTTGTACCGTATATTCTTTGTAACATTTCATTATTAGAGTCTCCTCTCCAATAAGCTCCTGAAACTTTCGTAAGCTTAAAAAATTTTCCGATTTTACCTGTTGAGGAAAGATGTGGTCCTCTGCATAAGTCGTGCCATTCACCATGAAAATAAATAGATACATCTTCATTTTCTGGGATTGCTTCAATTAATTCTGCTTTATAATTTTCTCCTTTTTTTTTAAAATGTGAAATAGCTTTATTCCTCTCCCAAACTTCTCTTTTTGTAATTTCATTTCTATCCACAATTTCTTTCATTTTATTTTCAATTTTTTCTAAGTCATCTTCAGTAAAAGGTTCTTTTCTTGCAAAATCATAGTAAAAACCATTTTCAATAACTGGCCCAATAGTTACTTGTGTTCCAGGAAATAGTTCTTGAACAGCCATAGCCAATATATGAGCTGTATCGTGTCTTATGGTTTCTAAGCCCTCAGGATTTTTTGATGTAAAAATTTTAATAGAACAATCTTTTTCTATTAAAAAATCTAAATCTTTTAAATCACCATCAACACTTATGACCATAGCTTGTTTAGCAAGGGACTTACTAATTTTTTCAGCTACATCTAGACCTGTAACTTTGTCTGGAAATGTCAAATTATTTCCATCTGGCAATGTAATTATAGGCATTAATTTAATATCTTTTTATACTCTGAATAAGTAGAAAAGCACATTTTTTCAACATTAAATTTTTGAATTATGTTTTTTCTTCCTTCTTTACCTATTGATTGTAATGATGATTCATCCATAGAAAGTACCTTTAAAATTTTTTTGCTTAATGATTTTGGGTTGTTAGAATCAAATAAAAAACCAGTTTTTTCATCAATTACAGTTTCATTAGATCCCCCAATATTACTTGCAATTATCGGTCTTTCCATTGATTGAGCTTCAACAGCAACTCTTCCAAAAGCCTCTGGTTCAATTGAAGCTGATACTACTATGTCAGAAACTTTGTAAGCTAAGGCCATATCCTTACAATGATCAATAAATTTTACCTGATTAATCAATCTATACTGCTCTGTAAGTCTGATAAGTTTTTTTTTATATAGTTCTCTACCTTGGTCACTTCCAAGTATTATTGCATAAAAAGCCTCATATCCAAGTTCAATATTTACTAAATTAACTGCCTCTATAAAAACCTCTTGTCCCTTCCATCCTGTCAATCTTCCAGGCAAAAGAATTATCTTTTTATCTTTTTCTATTTGCCATTCTTTTAATAATTTTTTTTCATCACTATCAAGTTTGGTGGTTGGGTCGAAATAATCAACGTTAATACCTCTAAAAATAACTAAAAGTTTTTTTTTAGCATCAAGATATTTTGTATAATTTTCTTTGATATGAGAAAAAATAAAATTAGATCCCGCTATAATTAAATCTGACCTAACCATTACAGAATTATAGAATTTTTTAAATTTACTATTAAAATTATAAGTCCCATGAAAAGTAGTAACAAATTTTCTACCAGTAATTTTAGCTGCTAACAAACATGACCAAGCAGGAGCTCTACTTCTGGCATGCACAATTGAGATATTATTAATCAGTATCACACCAATTAAAGCTAAAAAATTTATAAATATAATTAATGGATTTTTACTATGAACAGGAAGTTTTATTATTTTTACTTTTTTTTTATCTATAAATTTGAGAAGTTCCCCGCCACTAGTTACGACATAAGATTCACATTCGTTTTCTGGTAAGTAATGAGCAATGTCATAACAACCCGTTTCTGCTCCCCCATATCCTAATTTTGGTATGACTTGTAAAACTTTTAAATTAGAAGACATTTGATAATATTATATAATATTAGACTAAACATATAAACGATTATGACTCATTTCAAATATCATAAAATCTCAAAAAATAAGAAAATAAGATTTATTTGCAATGTTTATAAAGGTGCTCCTTTTATTGTTTTTTTACATGGCTTTATGTCTGATTTAGAGGGAAAAAAACCAAATACTTTTTTAAAATTTGCTAAAAAAAACAAACTAAGTTTTTTAGCACTTGAATATTCAGGACATGGAAAATCATCAGGAAAATTTATAAATGGTAATATTACAAAATGGAGCAATGAAACATCAGCTCTTATTAAAAAATTTGTTAAAAAGAATGACCTTATTATTGTTGGCTCAAGCATGGGTTCATGGTTAGCAATAAAACAATTTCAAGAATTTAAAAAACAAATAAAAGGTTTTTTAGGTATTGGTTCAGCTCCTGAGTTTTTAGAAAATTTAATGTGGAAAAAATTCACTAAAAAAATGAAGTCCGAAACTATTCAAAAAGGAATTTTACAATTAAAGCATGGAAATTATGAATATCCAATTACTCTTCAATTAATAAAAGATGGTAGAAAAAACAAGGTTTTAAATAAAAAAATAAATTCCAAAATAAGTGTTACTATGGTCCATGGTCAAAAAGATGAAGTAGTGCCAGTTTCTTATTCAAGAAAAGTTTTAAAAATATTTCAAAAAGCGAAAAAAAAATTAGTTATTGTTAAAGATGGTGATCATAGTTTATCAAGTCAAAAATGGCTTAAAATAATAATAAAAGAACTTAAATTGATTATTTAACTAACTTCTTTAATAACTGGTTTAAGACTAATTGGATTGCTTAACTTATCAAGCATTTCTTTTGGGCAAACTTGTACAAAATTCTTTAGCTCCTCATCATAATTTTCAATTAACAATTTTGATAAATTAGATCCGGTTTCCTCAAAATGCTCTTTTATTAAATCTTTAAGATATGTTTTCCAATAATCTGTTTCTACATTTTGCCATACAACAGATTCATTGTTTACTTTTTTTTCAAATTCTCTTGATTTATCATAAATAAATGCCATCCCCCCTGTCATACCAGCTGCAAAATTATCACCTACATCACCTAAAATTACTACTGTTCCTCCTGTCATGTATTCACAACCATTCGAGTCACATCCTTCAATTACTGTAGTTGCTCCAGAATTTCGAACAGCAAATCTTTCTCCCGCTTGTCCAGCTGCAAATAGTTTTCCTGAGGTTGCACCATATAAAACGGTATTACCTATAATGGTATTCTCATTTGAAATTAAATTACTTTCATCGGACAATTTGATTGAAATTGTAGCACCTGATAACCCTTTGCCTACGTAATCATTAGCATCTCCTTTTAGAACAAGTTTTAAGCCTTTTGAAGAAAAAGCACCAAATGATTGACCCGCTGAACCTTTAAAATTTAATACTAAAAAGTTTTCATTTAGCTTTTCATATCCATATTTTTTATAAAGATGGTGAGATATTCTTGTTCCAACAGCTCTATTAGTATTTTTGATAATATATTCTTTCTCAACCTTTTCAGAATTATCTAAAAAATTTTCAATCTCTGGCCAAATTTCTTGATCAAGTGTATCTGGTACATGATTTATTTCCTGATTTTCGCAATATCTTTTATTGTTACCATTATCTGCCTGTACAAAAAGTGGGTTCAAATCTAAATCATCAAGATTTGGAGATGCTTTACTAACCTGCATTAAAAGGTCCGTCCTTCCAATTATACCATTCAATGATTTAAAACCTATTTTTGCTAAAATTTCTCTTACCTCAGATGCTATAAAAGTGAATAAGTTAACTACTTTATCTGGAGTGCCTGTAAATTTTTCTCTAAGTTTATCATCTTGAGTACAAACACCAACTGGACATGTGTTTGAATGACATTGTCTAACCATGATACAACCCATCGCAACCAATGCAGTAGTTGCCACTCCATATTCTTCAGCTCCCATCATTGCTGCAATAACAACATCTCTTCCTGTTTTAATACCACCATCAGTTCTTAAAGTAACTTTGTGTCTAAGATTGTTTAAAGTTAAAACTTGATTAGCTTCTGTTAATCCCATTTCCCATGGTATTCCAACATACTTAACACTAGTTTGTGGTGTTGCGCCAGTGCCACCGTTGTGTCCTGATATTAATATTATATCTGCCTTAGCCTTAGCAACACCAGCTGCAATAGTTCCTACACCTGATGATGCAACAAGTTTAACCCCAATTCTTGCTTTAGGGTTTATTTGTTTCAAATCGTAAATAAGTTGAGCAAGATCTTCTATTGAATAAATATCGTGATGCGGTGGAGGTGATATTAAAGTCACTCCAGGTGTTGAATGTCTTAATTTTGCAATCTCATCTGTAACTTTAAACCCTGGTAATTGCCCACCTTCTCCTGGTTTTGCTCCTTGAGCTATTTTAATTTCAATTTCATTACAATTATTTAAGTAATTAACAGTTACACCAAATCTTGCTGAAGCTATTTGTTTTACTCTAGAATTTGCACTATCTCCATTTTCTAGAACTTTAAATCTACTCTCATCTTCTCCACCTTCACCACTACAGGAGGCTCCTTTAATTCTGTTCATTCCAGTAGCAAGAGTTTCGTGGGCTTCTTTTGAGAGTGCTCCATGTGACATGCTTCCACTTCCAAATCTTTTAAGTATATTTTGTATTGGCTCAACCTCTGAAATATCTATTGGTCCTTTCAATTTTTTTGATCTAAAATCAATCAAATCTCTCAAATTTATTGGTGGTAAGTTATATATTCCCTCAGCATATCTTTTATATGCTTCATAAGAATTAGATCCCACTGCACTTTGTAATAAATGAATTAATTTTCCTTGATACTGATGTGTTTCTCCATTTTTACGATATCTATATATTCCACCTATTGGTAAAATAGTTTCAGAACTTTCAAATGCTTCTTTATGAATAGATCTAATTTTTTTTTCTATTCCTGTTAATCCAATCCCAGATATTTTTGATACAACACCAGGAAAATAATCAGAAACAATTGTTCTACTTAAACCTACAGTTTCGAAATTACATCCTCCTCTATATGAGCTCAAAACAGAGATTCCCATTTTAGACATAATCTTTAAAAGTCCAGCATTCACTGATTTGATATATCTCTGCACACATTCATCAAAACTAAATTTTCCAAAAAGTTTTTTTTCATGTCTTTGATATAAGCTATCAAAAGCAAGATATGGGTTTACTGTGGTTGCTCCCACACCAATTAAAGTAGCAAATGAGTGAGTATCTAAAGCTTCTCCAGATTGGGCATTTATAGATACATAGCCTCTTAATTTTTTTTCTATTAAGAACGAATTGATTGCTCCTACACATAACAGCATTGGGATGGGTAAATTATTTTCTGATAATCCTTTATCACTTAAAATTAATTGAGTAACACCCTGTCTTACAGCAATTTCTGCATCTTTTTGAACTTGTTTTATTGCTTCAAATAAGGACTGATCTTTTGAAAAAGTACAATCTATGACTAATGAATTTTTACCAAAAAAATTAATAAATTTGTCAAATTGTGAGTTTGATAAAATTGGACTATTTAAAACATAAATATTTTGCTTAGTTAAATTATCAAAGTCCAGAATGTTACCCAAATTTCCAAATCTTGTTTTTAAACTCATTACCTTATTTTCTCTCAATGAGTCTATTGGAGGATTTGTTACCTGGCTAAAATTTTGTCTAAAGAAATGATAAAGAGGTCTGTATTTGTCTGACAACACTGCAAGTGGAGTATCATCGCCCATGGAGCCTATTGCTTCTTTTGCATCTTCAGCCATTGGGTGCAAAATAAGTTCTAAGTCTTCTAAGCTCAATCCAAATGTATATTGTCTTCTTCTTAGATCATCTCCAGAAAATGAATGGTTTTCTCCAGAGATTGTAATTTTTTCATCTAAATCAATAATTTGAGAATTAAAGTGTTTATATTCCTTTGCTAAATAATCTTTAATTTTACTATTAGTAAATACTTTTCCTTTTTCTATTCTAACCCCAATTATTTCTCCTGGACCTAACCTCCCCTTCGTTAAAATCTTTTTCTCATTAAGTTCAATCATTCCTGTTTCTGAACCTGCAAATAATAAATTATCTTTAGTGATTGTATATCTCAATGGTCTCAATCCATTCCTATCATTCGCAGCAATTACCCATTCATTATCTGTTCCTGCAATAGCTGCGGGTCCGTCCCAAGGTTCCATAGTACTGTTTAAAAAATTAAACAATTGTTGATGATCTTTAGGCAGAGTTTTATTCTTTTTTGACCAAGCATCAGGCACTAACATTAATTTTGCTAAAGGTGCAGGCTGACCTGAAATATTTAATAATTCAAAAACATTATCTAACGCAGCTGAGTCTGATGCACCTTGTTGAATTACTGGTTTTAAATTTTCTATGTTATCAAATAGTGGACTGTTCATTTCTTGCTCATGAACCTTCATCCAATTTTTGTTACCACGATATGTATTGATTTCTCCATTATGAGCAATTGCTCTAAAAGGTTGAGCTAAATTCCAACTTGGTGCAGTATTAGTTGAAAATCTTTGGTGGAAAATTGCATATCTTGAAACAAATCTATCATCTTTTAAATCTAAGAAAAATTCAGAAATACCCTCAGCTAAAAACATCCCCTTATAAATGATTGATTTTGAACTAAGAGAACAAATATAAAAATTATTTAAAGAAATTTGAAAAGCTTTATTTTCTATTATTCTTCTTGTTTCATAAATTTTTCTCTCAAGATCTTTATTCAGCAATTCTGGGTTATTAGATTTAAAAAGTACTTGAATAATTTCGGGCATTGTTTGAAATGCTTTTTCACCTAATACTTTTGGATTGACCGGAACTTGTCTCCAACCATAAATACTAAAATCATTTTTTGTTAATTCGCTCTCAACTATTGTTTTGCAGCTTTCTTGTGCCGCATAATCATTTCTCGGCAAGAAAATCATTCCAACACATATTTCTGAATTATCGTATGTGTGACCTGTGACTTCTACTTTTTCTATAAAAAAATCTTTTGGGATTTCTACATGAATACCCGCACCATCTCCCGTCTTTCCATCAGCATCAACCGCTCCTCTGTGCCAAACTGCTTTTAAAGCTTCAATTCCATACTCAACAATTTTACGTGATTTCTTTCCTTCAGTAGACGCAATTAAACCAACACCACAAGCATCATGCTCCATGTCTTCAGAGTAAACGTTGTTTTTCTTTAATATTTCAAAATTTTTTTTATATTTTTTCATTAGGCTACTTTTGCCTGTTTTAATTGCTTTTTTTCCAAATGCTTTTTAATTGAAGCAGCTGCATCCCTTCCATCTTTAATCGCCCAGACAACTAAAGATGCACCTCTAATTATGTCACCTGCAGCAAAAACCGCACTTAAATTTGTTTCCATTGTATCAAAATCAGTTTTTACAGTTCCCCATTTTGTCACTTGTAGTTCGTTTGAGTCAAATAAAGTTGGCAAATCTTCAGGATCAAAACCTAAAGCTTTTATAACCATGTCAGCTTTGACCTCAAAACTTGAGTTTTGTTGAACTTCAGGTTTTCTTCTTCCACTTTCATCAGGGTCACCTAATTTTATTTGGTCGACAATCAATTTTTCAACTTTGTTAATACCTTTAAATTCCTTAGGACTTGATAACCAAACAAATTCAACTCCTTCTTCTTCAGCGTTAGCTACCTCTCTTGCTGATCCAGGCATATTCTCTTTGTCTCTTCTATACAAGCATTTAACTGATTTTGCTTTTTGTCTTATTGATGTTCTTACACAGTCCATTGCTGTATCTCCACCACCAATTACAACAATATCTTTTCCTTCAGCATTTAAAACTCCTTTATCAAATAATTCTACTTTATCACCTAATCCCTTTTTATTTGATGCTGTTAGAAAATCCATTGCAGGAAAAATATTATTTAGGTCATTACCTGGAAGCTCTACCTCTCGAGCTTTGTAAACTCCTGTTGCAATTAAAATTGCATCATGTTTTTTTCTTAATTGTTCCAAGCTCGCATCTTTACCTACTTCAAAATTTTGAATGAATTCAATTCCTCCATCTTTTAAAAGTTTAGTTCTTCTTTCAACAACTTCTTTTTCAAGTTTAAAATTTGGTATTCCATAAATCAATAATCCACCAGCTCTATCATATCTGTCATAAACTGTAATTTTGTATCCACTTTTTCTCAATTCCTCAGCTGCAGCTAGACCAGCTGGTCCAGCACCAATTATTCCAACACTTTCATTTTTTTCATTAGAAACATTTATAGGTTTTACCCAACCTTGTTCCCAAGCATTATCAGTAATATATTTTTCCATTGAACCAATGGTTACTGTTCCGTGGCCAGATTGTTCAATAACACAATTTCCTTCACATAATCTGTCTTGTGGACATATTCTTCCGCAGACTTCTGGCATATTATTTGTACTTTGAGATAATTCATAAGCTTCTTTAAGCCTTCCCTCTGCAGTCAGCTTTAACCAATCAGGAATATTATTGCTTAATGGACAATGAACCTGACAAAAGGGGACACCACACTGAGAACACCTACTGGATTGCTCTTTTGCTTTTTCACTAATAAATTCGTCATAAATCTCGTTAAAATCTTTTTTTCTGACATCAATCTCCCTTTTAGGTGGAGTTTGTTGACCTATTTTTACGAATTTAAGCATTTTATCATTCATAATTTTTTATTAATTATGGCAAATTATACCTTGTTTTTATTAAATAAAGCTAAAAATAGGTCAGTTATTATGACCTTATTAAGCACTATAAGTTAGAAAATTATGAAGTTTCTAATAATTGCATAGCTAATATGCTTAAATCGAATTGTTTTAAATAAATATTTTTTAAGCTAGTTAGATAAAATGTTTCAGAACATTATAGAAGTTATAATACTTTCAGCTATTCAAGGTATATCAGAGTTTATACCAGTAAGTTCATCGGCACATCTAATATTAGTTTCAAGTTTATATGAATTTAAATCAAGTTCATTATTAATAGATATAAGTCTACATCTGGGCTCCTTATTTGCGATTATCTATTTTTTTAGAATGGATTTATTAGATGTTAAAAATAATAAAAGACTTTTAAGCCTTATTATTGTGGGATCAATTCCATTGATAATTGTTGGGTATATCTTGTATTCAACTGGCATCATTTACGAACTCAGAAATATTAAAATTATAGCTTGGACTACTCTAATCTTTGGAATCGTACTATTTATTGCAGATAGAAATCGCTTTGATAAAAAAATTTCTTCAAATTTAAATCTTCAGTCAATTCTGTTTATAAGTTTATTTCAGATCCTTTCATTAGTACCAGGGGTAAGTAGGGCGGGTATAACTATTACGGCTGCAAGAATATTAAAATTCAATAGATTAGACTCAAGTAAAATATCATTTTTACTTTCTATACCAGCTTTAGGAGGTGCAAGTTTTTTAGGATTAAAAGATGTATTTTATCAATCAGTTGAATTTAATTATTTAGTGGTAATTGCTATAGCTACATCATTTATTTTTTCTTTTATGACAGTGAAATTTTTTTTAATTTACATAAACAAATTTTCAATGAATGCTTTCGTTATTTATAGAATATTAATAGCTTTGATTTTATTTTCTATAATTTATTAAGAATATCTTTTTTTGACCAGTGGTAACAATTGAGATAATAATACACCACATAAAATAAATAAACATCCAAGCAAATTATTAATATCTAAAATCTGATTTAAGATATACCACGCTGCTATAGTTGCAAATACTCCTTCTAATGAAAAAATTATTGCCGCAGGGGCAGGGGTTATATTTTTTTGAGCATAAATTTGTAACACAAAAGCAAAACCTCCAGATAAAATACCAGCATATAAAATAGAATTTATTTCTTTCATAATTTCAATGAAAATAAATTCTTCATAAATAAGTGCTATTACACAAGAGAATGAAGCAACAATTAAAGTTTGTACTGCACCAATTGTTAGTGGAAGATCATATTTTTTTACAATTATTCCAGTAAAAATTATATGCGTACTCCAGAATAAAGCTCCAAGAATTACTAAACCATCTCCACGTCTTACTGTTGCATCATAAAAATTTGTTAATAAGTACCCTCCGATTAAACACAAAACCACAGAGGGCCAAACACTCCAATGAATTGATGTTCGTTTAAATAAAAAAATTATAATTGGCACCATTGGAACATAAAAAATTGTAAAAAATGCAGCATTTGCAACATCTGTGTAAAGAAGAGCAACTTGTTGCAAAGCTGAACCTAGAAATAAAGATATACCAATTAAAATTGACAGATTTATGAAAGTTTTTTTGTCAGATTTAAACTCAGATTTAAATTTTTTTATTTCAAATAATAAGACTAATGGCGTGATAGCCAAAAAACCTATGAAAAACCTCACGGCATTAAATGTGAATGGACCTATATTGTCCATACCAGTGTCTTGAGCAATAAAAGTTGTACCCCAAATAAAAGTACACAGCAAAGCACTTAATAAAGAAATAGTTTTAGACATAACTTTTATTAAACGGCTAACTTATAGGCAAAATTTTTACCTAAATTTTCTTTTAAATCATTGTTAAATCTTGCTGCTTCTGCTCCATCAATAATTCTATGATCATAAGATAATGATATAGGTAACATTGTTCTTGTTTGAAATTTTCCGTTAATGAATATTTGTTTTTTTTGAGATTTACCAACTCCTAAAATTGCAACTTCAGGAAAATTTATAATTGGTGTAAAAAATGATCCTCCTATTCCACCTAAACTCGTGATAGTCATAGAGCCACCAAATAATTCCTTTTTGTCAATTTTTAAACTTCTACAAAGTTCACTTACCTCTTTTAATTCTTTACTAAGTAATGAAATTTTTTTGTTATTAACATTTCTGATTTTAGGAACCATTAAACCATTGGGGGTGTCAACAGCAATTCCAATATGAAAATATTTTTTCAATGTCATTTTTCCACTTTCAATTTCATCAATAGAAGAATTAAAACTTGGGTATTTTTTTAAAGAGGCTACTAATGCTTTAATTATAAATGCCAAAGGAGTGATCTTAATTTTTTCTCCAGTATATATATCAGTTAAAGAACTTCTAAAGTTCTCCATTTCTGTTATATCCGCTTCATCATGATTTGTGACATGTGGTATAGTTGTCCAAGAATTCGTTAAATAAACTGAAGATAATTTTTTTACTCTTGGAATATCTTTAATTTCAATTTCTCCAAAATCAGAATGTTCAAATTCATTTTTAATTTTATTTTTTTTATCTTCTTTTATTTCATTAATATTTTTTGGTTTAGATGAAACAAATTTTTTAATATCTTCCTCAATAACCCTTCCATCTTTTTCACTTCCCAAAACTTGGGTGATATCTACTCCAAGTTCTCTTGCAAATTTTCTGGCCTTTGGACTTGCAGATGAAATTTCTTTAGGTAAAGTTTTAACTTGATTAATCGTTGTTTGTTCTATTTCAGGTTTTATTACTTTAATTTTTTTTGATTCTTTTTCAACGTTTGGCTTTTCCTCATTACTTTTGTCGTTTTGTGATTTACCTTCTAATATTAATATTAAATCACCCTCCGAAACTTTATCTCCTACTTTTATTTTTAAAGATTTAACTTTCCCTTCTAAATTAGAGGGAATCTCGACGCTAGATTTATCACTTTCAATTGTTATCAAAGGATCGTTTTTTTGAAGAGTTTTGCCTTCAGAAACCAGAACTTCTATTACCTCAACATCTTTAAAATCTCCAATATTTGGTACTTTAATTTCTGTTTCTGACATTATAATTTAGTAGGCATTGGTTTTTCACCATCAATATTATATTCTTTAATTGCCTCTTTTACATATTTTGAGGCTATTAACTGCTCTTTTGCTAAAACACTTAAACTATAAGTAACCAAATGTTCTTTATCTACTTCAAAGAACTTTCTTAAATTTTTTCTAGTATCACTTCTACCAAAACCATCTGTTCCTAAAGAGTAAAAACTTTTATTAGTAAATGGTCTAATTTGATCTGAATTCATTCTCATATAATCTGATGCAGCCATTATCGGACCTTCAGATTTTCCTAAACATTTTTCTACATATGAAGTTTTTTGTTCTTTATCTGGATTTAAAAGATTGTATCTTTCAACTTCCATTCCATCTTTTCTTAATTCATTAAAACTGGTTACACTCCAAATTTCACTATCAATTTGATATTCATTTTGAAGAATTTCGGCAGCAGCTATCATTTCACGAAGGATAGTGCCTGATCCTAAGAGTTGAATTTTTGTCTTCTTAAACTTGTTAAATTCTTTTATCTTATACATGCCTCTAAGAATTCCCTCTTCACAGTTTTTATCTTTTGGCATTTCAGGATGAGAATAGTTTTCATTCATTGTAGTAATATAATAAAAAATATTTTCTTTCTTTTCATGCATTCTTCTTAAGCCTTCTCTAAAAATCACAGCTAACTCGTAATGAAAAGTTGGATCATAAGTTACACAATTGGGTATTGTTGAAGCTATTAAATGACTATGTCCATCTTGGTGTTGAAGTCCTTCTCCAGCTAAAGTAGTTCTTCCAGCAGTGGCACCAATTAAAAATCCTCTCGCTTGACTATCACCAGCAGCCCATGCAAGATCTCCTATTCTTTGAAATCCAAACATAGAATAAAAAATATAGATTGGAATCATTTCTATATCATGATTTGTGTATGATGTTGCTGCAGCAATCCAAGATGACATAGCTCCAGCTTCATTAATTCCTTCTTCTAATACTTGGCCACTTTTATCTTCACGATAAGAACTTAACTGTGCAGCATCTTCTGGCTCATATTTTTGACCTTCGTGCGCGTAAATACCTATTTTTTGAAAAAAACCTTCCATACCGAATGTTCTTGCTTCATCAGGAATAATAGGAACCAATCTTGGTGAAATATTTTTATCTCTAAGTAAATTAGTAAACATCCTAACTAATGCCATTGTTGTTGACATTTCTTTTTCACCAGTAGAAACTTTCATGAAATCAAAAATATCTTTTGATGGTGCTTTAATTGGTTTTGCATAAGTTGTTCTTTCAGGTAAATAACCACCTAAATTCAATCTTCTTTCTTTTAAATATTTAATTTCTGGTGATTTTTCATCAGGTTTAAAATACTCAATATTTTTAACTTGCTGATCAGTTAAAGGAACATCAAAACGATCTCTGTAGTATAACAAGTCATCTACATCTAATTTTTTTGTTTGGTGAGTTGTGTTGACACTTTCACCCGTCTTACCCATGCCATATCCCTTGATAGTCTTAGCAATAATAACAGTAGGGCTTCCTTGGTTTTTTGATGCCTTATCATAAGCTGCGTATACCTTATGTGGATCATGACCGCCTCTGTTTAATCTCCAGATATCTTTATCTGATAAACTTGATACCAAATCTTGTGTTTCAGGGTATTTTCCAAAAAAATTTTCTCTTACATAAGCCCCATCTCTAGCTTTCATAGCTTGATACTCGCCATCAACTGTTTCGTTCATTATTTTAACTAAATGACCTGTTTTATCATTTGATATCAAGGAGTCCCAATATGAGCCCCAAATTACTTTTATTACATTCCAACCAGCTCCCCGAAAGCTACCTTCTAATTCTTGAATAATTTTACCATTTCCTCTCACGGGACCATCAAGTCTTTGAAGATTACAATTAACTACAAATATTAAATTATCTAATTTTTCTCTAGCAGCTAAACCTATAGCACCCATAGATTCTGGTTCATCCATTTCTCCATCACCTAAAAAGGCCCACACTTTTCGACCTTCATCTTTTATCAGACCTCTGTTAATTAGATATTTCATGTATCTTGCCTGATAAATTGCAAGCATAGGACCTAAACCCATAGAGACTGTTGGAAATTGCCAAAACTTTGGCATCAACCATGGGTGTGGATATGAAGAAAGTCCACCTGGATTTACTTCTTGTCTAAAACTGTCTAATTGTTTTTCATTTAACCTTCCTTCTAAAAACGCTCTTGCATACATACCTGGCGCACTGTGACCTTGAAAATAAACTAAATCTCCACCAAATTTATTATTTTTAGCTCTCCAGAAATGATTCATTCCTACATCGTATAACGTAGCAGCTGATGCAAATGTTCCTATATGTCCGCCTAGTTCAGGAAATTTTTTATTTGCTCTTACAACCATTGCAGCTGCGTTCCATCTAATAAAAGATCTTATTCTTCTTTCAATATTTTGATCTCCATTTGATTTTACTTCCGCCTCAGGTGGAATTGTGTTTATGTAAGGTGTATTTTGCGTATAAGGAATATTTGCACCTTCACGATATGCTTTGTTGATTAATTCCTTAATTAAAAAGTGAGCTCTTTGATTACCATCTTTTGAAATAACTGCTGACAAAGATTCTAGCCAGTCTTGAGTTTCCAAAGGATCAATATCCCCACTTTTTATTACTTGAATTTTTGACTGATCTTTTTTTTGAACTAGTTCTTTGTTAACTGTAATTTCTTCTTTTTTTTCTGCCATTGCAGCTTCAGCTTGCTTAATGATACTTTCTGTATCTTTTGGGATAGGTTTATCATCTTTACTTTTGTTGGATGATATGACTTTTAAAAGCAAATCGTCTTTTGAAACTTTGTCGCCAACTTTAATTGCTATACTTTCAATTTTACCAGAAATTGTAGATGGAATTTCAACACTAGACTTATCGCTTTCAATTGTAACTACTGGATCATTTTCTTTTATCTGATCTCCTTGTTTAACAAGAATTTCAATGACCTCAACCTCCTCAAAATCTCCAATATCTGGGACAAGTAATTTTTCACTCATTATTTTAAAACGGTTTATATACCTAAAAAAAAGTATATTTAATGTTAATTTAGCACATTAATGTGGCTTTTTATGCAAACCTGTATTTTATTTGAACAAAAATTGTTAATAAAATTAAAAAATACAGTAACTTTAGTGTGTTTTAGAAATTAAATTAAAATGGACCGCTGGCCAAATTGGATAAGGCGCTCGGCTACGAACCGGGAGACTCCAGATTCGAGTTCTGGGCGGTCCACCAAAAGAAGGAAATAAATGTTAGATTGGTTACTAAAAGCATCTCTGCAAAAATCAGTTATATATTTTTTTATAATTGTTTTAATAATTTTATTAATCTTTACTTTTATATTATAAAAAAACTATGAGTAATGAGTTTGAGCAAATAAGTGTTAAACGTGGATTTATGAAACACAACGGAGGTGTTTTATTCAGAAATATTTCTGAAACAGAGTATGAATTTAAATCAACAATTAATGAAAATCATTTAAATGCTGCTGGCATAACTCACGGTGGTTATTTGTCTGCTTTAATAGATGCTGGAGCTGGAACATCAGCTTATAGAGCAGCAAGTGGTGCTCCTTGTGTAACTATTTCTTTAGATTTAAAATTTATTGGTACATCAAAAATTGGAGATGAAATAACTGGATTTACAAAAATATTAAAAAAAACAAATACACTTATATTTTTATATTGTGAATTGAGATGTAATGATAAAATTATCACATCTGCATCTGGTGTCTGGAAAATATTAAAAGTTAAACCTTCAAATTTAGGTCCAGGTGGTTAATTATTCTTTTCTCCTATAATTCAAGTAGCCAAAAATTAATAAAAATAAAATTGCTATTGGATAAACAGCTACCTTACTAGGTCTATTTGAATTTTCTATCTTAAGTTCACTTATAAAATCACCTATTTCAAAGCCACTTTTTTTAGCTTGTCCATTCCATTTTAGGTTATCAACAATAATTTTATTATTTTCATTAACTAAACTAATTCCATAATCTTCTAAATTATACTCTTTTTCAAAAGTATTTTTATCAATCACAAATAACTTATATCTTTCACCATAAGGACTTGGTCTAGTAATTTTAAAACGTACTTCTTTTTTTGGATCTAAAACAACTGAATTAATTTCGATAGTTTTTTGGTAATTATATTTTGGGTAAAATTTATTAAGAACAAACTCTGGTGAAAGTAATGAGACAGATATTATCAAAAAAATAATTATCTCATACCATTTTAATTTATTAAAAAACCAGCCTTGGGTTGCTGATGTAAACACCAATATTCCTGCTAAAGAAGTTATTATTACAATTAAAGCATGCCAGATATTTTCTATTCCAATTAAAAGTAGCTCATGGTTGAATAAAAAGACAATTGGAAGAATACCTGTTCTTAAGCTATACCAAAATGCTTGTAATCCTGTTTTAAGTGGATCACCTCCAGAAATAGCTGCGGCAGCATAAGATGCTAACCCAACTGGTGGAGTGACATCAGCCATTAATCCAAAATAAAAAACAAATAAATGAACTGCTATCAATGGAAAAATAAATCCAGACGCATTACCTACATCTACCAAAACAGTTGCCATCAATGATGCAACAACCACATAATTTGCAGTTGTCGGCAATCCCATTCCTAGCAATAAACATAATATTATTGTTAAAAATAATAAAATTGTAACATTATCTTTAGCAATAGACTCTATAACTATAATTAAATTTGTACTTAATCCCGTTGAACCAACAGCTCCAACTATTATTCCAGCTGTTGCTATAGCTATTCCAACACCAACCATATTTAAAGCACCTTTTTCAAATCCAACAATAGTTTGGTTAAACCATATTTTTAAAGCATCTTTAGAAAAAGAGTTTTTTATTAGCAAATAAATAAAATTAACTAAAATTAAAGAAATTGTAGCATAGAAGATAGAGTAAGATGCGGTGAACCTTAAGTAAACTAACATATAAATTAAAACAAAAATTGGAATTAAAAAATGGAGTCCTGATAAAAATGTTTTTTTTAAATTTGGGACATCAGCATCATCCATACCTTTTAGATTTAATTTTAATGCTTCAAGATGAGAAATATAAAATAAAGCAATATAAGAAATAATTGCTGGTAAAAAAGCATGTTTTACAACTTCAAAATAGGTAACACCTATAAAGCTTGCCATAACAAATGCTGCAGCACCCATAACTGGTGGCATAATTTGACCATTAACAGATGATGAAACTTCTATTGCACCTGCTTTTTCTTTAGAAAACCCTGTTTTTTTCATAATTGGAATTGTAAAAGTTCCAGTTGTTACTGTATTTGCAATAGAGGATCCTGAAATCAAGCCGGTCATCCCAGAACCTAGAATTGCAGCTTTAGCTGGTCCGCCTCTCATTTTGCCAACCATAGCAAAAGCTAAATCTAAAAAATATTTTCCACCACCTGCTGTTTCTAAAAGAGCACCAAATAATACAAATAAAAAAATAAAATCTACAGAAACACCGATTGGAATTCCAAATATAGCTTCTTGATCAAGCCATTGAAAACCAACTAGTCTGTTCAATGAGAGTCCACCATGAGATATTATTTCAGGTGCGTATCTTCCAAAATATGAAAATAGCAGGAAACAAATAGCAATAATTACTAATGGCAAACCTATTGCTCTCCTTGTTGCTTCAAGTAAAATTATAATACCAGAGCCACCAATAATTAACTCTACTGGTAATTTAAAACTATCTCCTATTAAAATACTTAGTAAAACACCTCCACGATCAACTAATTGATCATAAAAAAAATATATATAAAAACACGAAAAAGCTCCTATAAAACTTATCAATACATCAAATATAGAAATTTTTTTTCCTTTAGAAATTGGGTAAATTAAAAATGCTAAAGTTAATGCAAAACCAAGGTGAATTGCTCTTGCTGGCAATCCTTTAAACATTCCAAAATTAAAAATAAAAGGAAATGGAGATGCATACCAAAGCTGAAATAACGACCAAATAATTGCGATAGCTGCAACAATCTTTAAATGTAAACCTGTAAGATTTTTTGTAGGAGATAAATCTTCATTAATTTTATCTTTTACTTTTTTGCTTATGCTTTGGCTCATAATAAAGATGATACCTCATTATAAAAAAAAGGCCCGATTAAATATCAGGCCTTTTAATTTGATTAAGAGTTTGGATTACATTAATCCAGCTTCTTTATAATATCTTTTAGCACCTTCGTGTAAAGGAGCTGATAAACCATCAGCAATCATGTCTTCTTTTTTAAGTGATGAAAAAGCAGGATGTTGTTTTTTGAAATCATCAAAATTTTCAAATACTGCTTTAACTACTAAATAAACAAGATCTGACTCAACCATATTGCTAGTAACTACTGTTGCTTTCACACCAAAAGTTGTAGCATCTTTTTTCTGACCTGTGTAAGTGCCTGCTGGAATTACAGCTTTTGCATAATAATCAGCACCATCAATTAAACCCTGAACTTCAGATCCTGTTAAATTGATAGGTGAAGCTTTTGCTGCACAAGTTGCCGCTTGTTCCATAGCTCCGTTTGGAAATCCTACAGAATAACCAAAAGCATCTATTTTACCGTCACACAAAGCCTTCACTTGTTCAGATGAAGTTAATTCAGTTGTTGATTTAAAGAAACTATTATCAACACCTTTTGCTTTCATTAGCTCTTCCATAGTTCCTCTTTGTCCAGAACCAGGGTTACCAATGTTAACAACTTTTCCTTTTAGACCAGCAAAATCTTTGATTTTTGCTTTTTTTCTTGCCCAAATTTGAAAAGGTTCATTGTGAACAGAAAATACAGCTCTTAAACCTTTATACTGTTTTCCCTCCCATTTGCTAGATCCATTTACAGCATGAAACTGCCAATCTGATTGTGCAACACCAAATTGAAACTCGCCAGCAGCAATTTGACCAATATTATAATTTGATCCACCTGTTGAAGGTGCTGTACATCTGTAAGCTTTGTCTATACCTTTTTTTCTTCCATGTTCTTTAGCTATTGCAGATTTATGTAACATTTTACAAATTGCATTACCTGTCTGGAAATAAACTCCAGTTGGTCCACCGGTTCCTATCGTAAAAAACTCCGCTGATTTTGCAACACCAGTTAATGACAAAGATGCAGCTAATATCAGTAAAGCACTAGATAGAGATGTAATTATTTTTTTCATTTTCCCCCCTATATCGTTATTTTTTATGTATCAATTTTAACAACAATTAATTGGGTATGTATAGTAAGATTTTATATTGATTCTGACCATTTTTTTAACTTATCTACACCCTCAATAATTTTTGGTGCAAAGTTTACAATATGGCCCTTGTTAATCTTTTGATTACCTTCAATTTTTTTCATAAATTCTTGGCCATCAAAATCTGTAAAGCTTAATCTTGCTAACATTTTTGTTTGGTCAAAGCCAAAATCAGATCCTGGCAACAAAGCAACACCCGTATCATTTAATATATTGTCACACATCTCAGGTGAAGAATTAAACTTTTTAATTAAAAACTCTGGCATTAAATAAAATCCTCCTTGAGGTTTATTAATTAGAATTTTATTGGATTTTAAATTTTCATAAACATAATTACCAACTGCATATAATATATTTTTAGACTTATTAATATAATTTGAATGATCATTTTCATATGCCTTTATTGCTGCATATTGAATTGGTGCACTAACAGCTGAAAAAGTTTCACTTGCTAGTACATTAATCATATTCTTAATTTCAATTAACGAGTCTGGTACTAAAAAATAACCTAACCTCCATCCTCCAGCACCACACCATTTACTTAATCCAGTGCTTATAATTGTTTTCTCAGGACAAAAGCTAGAAATAGATTGAAAATTATCTTTAAAAGTTAATTCTGAATATATTTCATCAGACAAAATAATTAGATTATATTTTTGAGCAATACTTGCTATTTCCTCTAAATTATCACAAATTTGACCAGATGGATTGTTTGGTGAATTTAAGAATAATAAGTAATTTTTACTTTTATCTTTCAAGATAGTTTCTTCAATTTCTAAGGCTGTTGGAAACCAATTATTTTCTCTTTTAGTTTGCAATATTTGTATTTTATTTCTACCCAATACTGCTTGAGGAGCATATGAAACCCAACTAGGAGCTGGCAATATAATTTCTCCATCAAATATGACATGTAATAAAAACATTAATTCTTTTGAACCAGGTCCAATAATCACATTTTCAGATTTATAGTCATAATTTTTTTTTTTTGATGTATATTTTGCAACTACATTTCTTAGTTCAGAAAGACCTTGCATTGGTAAATATTTATTTTGATGTGCATTATCTTTAAGCTCTTTCACTACATCTTCAGGAACTTTAAACGGAGATTGTCCAAAGCCAAATTTGAATATTTTTTTTCCTTGCTTTTCTAATCTTCGAGAAGTTTCATTTATCAGCAAAGTTGAAGATGGTTTTAAATCCTTAACTAAATTTTTGAGCATTTTTATTTCATAAATTATTATTATAGAATTAATCTTAATTATGATAATCTAAGAAAAGTTAATAGCAAAATGAGAACTTTTTACTCTACGATTCGGTCATGTTTTAGTCTATTTTTGTTCTTTAGCACCAACAATATCTGGTAGGTAAAAAAAAAAGTACACCAAAGGTAGAAATGACAAAACAAAAAATTACTGCTGTTCTAGGACCTACAAATACTGGGAAAACACACCTTGCTATAGAGACAATGCTTTCTTTTGACTCAGGCATGATAGGTTTTCCTTTAAGATTGTTAGCCAGAGAAGTTTACGACAAAGTAATAAAGAAGATTAGTGTAGATAAAGTTGCCTTGATAACAGGTGAGGAAAAAATTATTCCAGCCAATGCTAAATACTTTTTGTGTACAGTAGAGTCTATGCCAATTGATAAGCATTTAGATTTTGTTGGTGTTGATGAAATTCAAATGTGTGCAGATCATGAAAGAGGTCATATTTTTACAGATAGACTTTTAAATATGAGAGGGGAAAAACTTACCATGCTTATGGGTTCTCATACTGTCAAAAATATAATTTCAAAATTAGACGGTGATATTGAATTTAAAAATAGGGAAAGATTGTCTAAATTGACATATGCTGGTCATAAAAAAATTTCGAGAATAAACAGGAAAACTGCAATAATAGCTTTTTCAGCAGAGGAAGTTTATGCAATTGCTGAATTAATTAGAAGACAAAAAGGTGGAGCATCAATTGTAATGGGTTCTTTGAGTCCTAAGACAAGAAACGCTCAGGTAGAACTTTATCAATCAGGTGATGTTGACTTTTTAGTAGCAACAGATGCTATTGGAATGGGTATTAATATGGATTTAGATTATGTTTTTTTCTCTAATCTTAAAAAATTTGATGGAAAAAAATTAAGAAAATTAAATTTATCTGAAATAGGACAAATTGCTGGTAGAGCTGGAAGATATTTAAATGATGGAAGTTTTGGTATTACAGGTGATTGTAAAGATATTACAGCTGAGGATGTAGATCTAATAGAGGGTCACAAATTTGAAGAAATTAGAACTTTATTTTGGAGAAACTCAAATTTGAATTTTAATAATCCTCTTAGTTTGATCAAGTCTTTAGAGGAAAAACCACAGATGGGGTGGTTACGAAAAGTTCATGAATGTGAAGATGAAAAAGCTCTTAAATATTTTTTAAAAGATAAAAGTCTTATAAATTTAGATTTTGATAAAAAGTTGTTGAGTCTTTTATGGGAATGCTGTCAGATACCTGATTTTGTTAAAAAAACCTACGGAAATCACTATGAAGTCATTGGAAATGTTTTTAAATATTTGAGTAGTGGAAAACAGCAAATTACAGATGAATTTATGAGATTACAGCTAATAAAACTTGATAAATTAGAAGGAAATGTTGATTCTTTATCAAATAGAATTGCAAATGTTAGAACTTGGTCTTATGTTTCAAATAAAAATAATTGGACAGAAAATCAAGAATATTGGATTGAAAAAACAAAACATTTAGAAGACAGGCTTTCAGACAGACTTCATGAAGAACTTACAAAAACATTTATTGATAAGAGAGCAAGTGTTTTAGCAAGAGGTTTGAAACAAGATATGGAATTCAAAACAAAAATACTTGAAAATAATGATGTACTGATAGATGAACAATTTATTGGTAAAATAAATGGACTTAAATTGGCTCTAGATTTAAAAAAAGGTGCATTAGAGACAGATATCAAGTCATTAAAAAAAGCAGCAAGACAAACTATTGGACCAGAGTTAGAAAAAAGAATTCAAATTATTATTGACACAGGACTAATTGAATTAAATAACGATTTTAAAATTTATTGGAACGATTTTCCTATTGCTAAATTATCACCTGGTCATGATTATTTAAATCCAAATTTTGATCTAATAGTTGATGATATTATTGACCCTATTCATAAACAAAATCTTAGTGAATACATCAGAAAATGGATACAAGATAAAATTAATTTAGTTCTCAAAAGCTTAGTTGATCTAAAAAATCTTAAAGATAAAAATTCATCAATCAAAGCTTTAGCATATCAACTTTATGAAAATAATGGAGTTTTAAAAAGAGAGCAGGTCTCTGAATATCTCAAAACTATTGGTCAGAATGAAAGAAAAATATTAAGAGACTTAGGCGTAAAATTTGGAAGATATCATGTATTTTTATACCAATTAATCAAACCAGAAGCAGTATCGTTAAGGACATTGTTGTGGAAAAATTTTCATCAAAAATATTATAACATTAAACCACCTACATTTGGATTAAATTTTTTAAATGATAAAGAGAATAGAAATAAAAATTTTATGCTTTTGTGTGGATTTGAAAAATTTGATACTTTATTTATAAGAATAGACATTCTAGAAAGGTTATTTATGCTAATTATAAATTCACCAAACTCAAAAGAAAATAAAGAAATTAAAATAATGCCAGAAATGTTAAATTTATTAGGCTGTAGCAAAGATAATTTTAAAAAACTTTTACAAAAAATGAATTATAAAATATTTGATAAAGATGGTGAAATTTATTTCAAATATAATCCAATCAAAAAATTTAAAAAAGACTCAGTAAAAAAAGTTTCAAACGAAAATCCGTTTAAAATTTTAAAAAATTTAAATTTTGGTTAAATTTTATGTTTTTTAAAAAAAAACTCAAATAAAATTGAAAAAAACTTTTTAATTAAAACATGTGCTTTATTAATTCATGCAGCTAAAATTGATGAAAACTATACTGAAAAAGAGGAAGAAATTATTAAAAAAACTCTTTTAGAGTTGGATGCTAAAAAGGAAACTATAACTCAAATCATTAAAGATGCTAAATCTATTGAGGAAAATTCAAATCAAATTTTAGATTTTACAAAAGAAGTAAAAAACTTACCTGAAAATGACAAAATTAAAATTATAGAAGCCTTGTGGTCTATTATTTATTCAAATAATAAAGCTGACATCTATGAAACAAATTTAATGAGACGATTAGCGGGTTTACTTTACATTGACAACTCAAAGATGGGCAATATTAAAGATAGAATTAAAAAAAAATTATAATGACTTATATAGTTAATGATAAATGCATTAAATGTAAATTAACTGACTGCGTTGATGTTTGTCCGGTGGATTGTTTTTATGAGGGAAAAAATATGCTTGTAATTAAACCGGATGAGTGTATAGATTGTGGCGTTTGTGAGCCTGAATGCCCAGTGGATGCCATTAAAGCTGATACTGAACCTGGAAGTGAACAGTGGTTAGAAATCAATAAAAAATATTCTGAAATCTGGCCTAATATAAGTGAAAAAAAAGATCCTCCAACGGATCATGAAAAATTTAAGAATGAGCAAAATAAGTACGAAAAATATTTTAAAGAAAATCTTTAAATCTAAACTTGAAAAAAAAGTGAAAAAAAAAGTTACTGTCAAAAAAGTTATTAAAACAAAAAAAGTAACAAAAGATAAAATTAAGAAAGCTAAAAAGGTTGCGGCTAAAAAAACAAAAAAAGTAACAAAAAAAATTACCCCAAAATCAATTAAATCAAAAAAAGCTATAAAAGTCTCAGAAGCAAAAGAGGAGATAAAAGTTGATAATTTAAGAATTTCTAAAAGTAACGAATTAAAACCTGAAATTAAAAAGGTCAAAAAACAAGAAACTGAAAAAAGAGAATATAAAATAAAAGATCATGTTGTTTACCCAAAACATGGAGTTGGTCAGATAACTGAGTTTAAAAAAATAAATATAGGTGGAATTGACGTTGAAACATACGTTATAAAATTTGAAAAAGATAAAGCTAATGGAATGGTTCCAGTTAACAAACAATCCTATTTAAGACCTTTGGCAACAATCAACCAAGTGAATAAATGTGTTTCTATTTTAAAAAGTAAGCCAAAAATAAAAAGATCTATGTGGAGTAGAAGAGCACAAGAATATGAAGCTAAAATCTCTTCTGGTAAAATTTACGAATTAGCAGAAGTAGTAAGAGATTTAAATAAAGGTGATGATCTTATGGTTGATCAATCTTATAGTGAAAGACAATTGTTTGAAAAAGCTTATGAAAGAATATTATCTGAGTTTCAAATTGTTTTGAATGTATCTTTAGAAGATACACAAAAGAAACTTGATAAAGCTTTAAAAAGAAACTTAGGTAGTCAAACTCAACCAGTAGCTTCTGTGCCAAAATCAACTACAACAGAATTGCCTGTTGAAGAACCTATTACTGATACTGACGAAAATTTAGACGAATAAAAAAAACGCCTCTCATACAATTTGTAATGAGAAGCGTTTTTATTAAAGATTAGAAAGTTACTATCTTTTTCTTTTTTTAGCTTTTTTAGCTTTTTTAGCTTTTTTCTTAGTTTTCTTTGCTGCTTTTCTCTTTGTTTTTTTAGCAGCTTTTTTTCTTTTCTTAGGCATCTTTAGCTCCCTAGTTAAGTTAAACGAATCAATTTGATTCGTTATTACTATATTTTTATTTTTTTATGCAAGTTATGTCAATTCTTTAATTGAAAAGTGAATTTA
>CACDYK010000007.1 GCA_902556905.1 uncultured Pelagibacteraceae bacterium | reverse complement strand
AAAGAGTTATTGTCAGAATAAACAAACTTTAATGAAGTATCACTATTTTTTTTTGTTAAGCTACTCAATTACTATGCTACCTTTTGTTTATAGCTTAAATCTTTTTCACCAAACAAGGTGGTTCGATTACTTTTATTAATTTTTACTGGCACAATTTTTCCAATATCGTCTTTTTTACCATTAAAAATTACTGATGTCATATATTCAGAACGACCAAAAACTTGGGTTTTATCATCTGTTAAATTCTCAACTAAAACGTTAATCGTTTCATCCTCTAAAGATTTGTTCATGTGTATCTGATTATCATATAACTGGTTCTGAATTTTTTCTAATCTTTCCATAGAAATTTTTTTATTGATCAACTTTAAATCTGCAGCAACTGTACCTGGTCTAGGACTAAAAATAAATGAATAGGAATTAATAAACTTAATTTTTTGAATTAGTTCAAAAGTAGCATTAAAATCTTCCTCTTCTTCACCGGGATAACCTATTATAAAATCACTAGAAAATTGTATATCAGAGTTAATTTCTTTTAACTGATCATATATTTTATAATATTCACCAATAGTATGTTTTCTATTCATTAAATCTAAAACTTTATTAGATCCACTTTGAACTGGCAAATGGACCAGAGGCATAAGTTTTTTTGAATGTTTATAAACTTCAATTAAATTATCTGACATATCTTTAGGATGGGATGTTGTATATCTGATCCTTTTAATGTTTGAATATTTTTCAATCTCTAATATTAAATCTGACAATCTATACTTTTCATTATTGTAAGCATTTACATTTTGTCCTAGTAAAATTATTTCTTGGGTACCTGAATCTGCTAAATATTTAGCCTCATCTAAAATTTGTCTAAATGGTCTAGAATATTCTGGACCTCTTGTATAAGGCACTACACAGAAATGGCAAAACTTATCACATCCTTCTTGGATTGTTAAAAATGAAGAAATTTTTCCTGAATTATTTTTAATTTTATTAAAATATTCAAATTTTGAAATTGCATCAAATTCTGTTTCTTCAGTTTTTTTGTTTTCTTCTATATGATTTAAAATTGTATCATTAATTTTATGATATGCTTGAGGTCCAATAACAAGATCAATGTAAGGTTCTCTTTTAAGCATTTCCTGATTTTCTGCCTGTGCAACACATCCAGCTACTATTACTAGTGGTTTTTGTTTTGATCTAAAAAATTTTTTAACTCTTCCAATTTCATGATAAACTTTTTCTTTTGCTTTATCTCTTATATGGCATGTATTTAGCAAATAGCAATTTGCATCCTCATAATTTTTTGTTTTTTCATAACCAATTTTTTTTACTGAATCATATATTCTATTCGAGTCATACTCATTCATTTGACAGCCAAATGTTTTAATAAAAATTTTTTGTTTCATTGATTAGGATTTTTTCTTTATCCCATATAGTTCAAGCTTGTGGTCAACTAGTTTGTAACCATATTTTTCTGCTACTTTTTTTTGTAGCTTTTCAATTTCTTCATCTACAAATTCAATAATTTCACCTGATTTAACATCTATTAAATGATCGTGATGTCCTTCATTAAGTTCTTCATATCTTGCCTTTCCACCTTTAAATTCATGTTTGGCTAATATTCCTGACTCTTCAAATAATTTTACAGTTCTATAAACAGTTGCAATGCTTATCTTTGGGTCAATTTTAGATACTCGGTGATATAATTCGTCAACATCTGGATGATCAGATGATTGGGACATTACTTGAGCGATTACTTTGCGTTGATCTGTTAACTTCACTCCTTTTGATAAACATTTTTGTTCAATAGTTTCTGACATTTTTAATTTTAACTTATATAAATAGGATTAATCAAATTTTTTTTAATTTTATATTTTTTACATAAATTAGGGATATTTTCATAACTTAAATCTTCCTCATCTTTAAAATCGCCTAAATTATAAGTGTAATAGTCAATATTTTTTGCAATGTTAAAAGCTTTAACAACTGATATTGAATTTCTTATACCAGCAAAGCTCCCTGGCCCATTATTGATATAAATAGCATTAATATCAGCAATTTTAAGACTTTTTGATAGGAGGAAATCATTAATAATTACAGTTAATTTTTCGTAATTAATTTTAGTATTCTCATGTGTAATATTATAAATACTACCTTTAGTAATGATCATTAAAAAAATCTTTTCATTAGCAACATCTATAATAAGTTTGTTCATTTTTATCCTGTTTATAAACACAAATTCTATTTCAGATGAAAATAATATCAAATATTATTCTGGTGACGAAGGTATTTTATCATTAATGTATCATCGTTTTAATGAAAATAAATACCCCTCTACCAATATTAAAATGGAAGTCTTTAAAGAGCAGATAGAAATAATAAAAAACTCAAGTTACACTTTTTCTAATCCAAAAAATCTTAAAAAAAACTTTACTTCACCAAAAACAAATAAAGAAATTCTTATAACTATTGATGATGCCTTCTTATCCTTCTATCTAGAGGCCTGGCCATTTTTAAAACAAAATAAAATTCCCTTTATCTTGTTTGTTTCAACAGAGCCAGTTGGGAAAAAAGGATATATGACCTGGGAACAGATCAAGGAAGTTGAGACTGAAGAATTTGCATTAATAGGTCATCACTCACATTCTCATGGATATCTTATTGATAAAGATAATAATTTTTTTATCTCAGATATCGAAAAAGCAAATGAAATATTTTTAAATAATTTGGGATACATACCAAATTTATTTTCTTATCCTTTTGGTGAATATTCAAAATTTATGAGAGATTACATTTCTCAAAATTTTGATTTTGCTTTTGGTCAACATTCTGGGGTAATTGATTTAAATAAAGATAAATTTGAACTACCCAGATTTCCAATTAATGAAAATTATGGAGAACTAAAAAGATTTAATTCAATTATAAACTCGTTCCCACTTGAATATGAAAAATTACTACCTCTTGAAAAAAAATTATCCTCAGAAAGTAATCCACCTAATTTTAAAGTTAAGTTTTTTAATGAACAAAACAACATTAAAAATATTAATTGTTATTCTAACGAATTAGATATGTGGGAAAGATCCAATACTGCTTTTGATAACAATGTGTTAACCATAAAGTTCAGAGGTCCCTTTAAACCTAGAAGAGGTAGAATAAATTGCTCTCTTAATGATAATGGAAAATGGAGATGGTTTGGTATTCAATTTCCGATTAAAGAAAACTAAATAAGACTTTCTAAGTCACTACTTGAAGGAAGTAATTTAGCATCATCAAAATCTTTTAGTTTATTCTGCTTAATTATTTTTTGTAGTACTTCAACATACTGGTTACCCGTCTCAGCATATTTATTCAAGTACTTAGATAGCTCTATACTATCTAATAGTTTTTTAGAGTCTCTTAACTCTGCCCTAGCTTTTCTAAAATTTTTATAAGTTCGATGGGTATTTAAATTTCTTTGATATGCTCTCACTGAAGCTTGTAAAATATTAAATTTCATAACTTTATGATCTTCACCTTCTTTTGCCTCTTTCGGCTTAAGACCTTCTCCTGACCAAGTCCATTGTCCAAACAAAGCATTACCTTCCTGTGCAAATCTAGAGGTTCCCCACCCTGTTTCTTTTGCAGCTTGAGCAATTGCGAGAGAAACTGGTATTTCATCCATTCTTATTTTTAATGTTGATAAATCTTTAGACTTTACTCCATATTGTTTATATTTTTTTTCAAGCCAGCTTAATTCTACAGTTGTATTATTGCTTTTATTAATAATAGCAAAAAGTGTTCTTCTATCTTTTTTTATAATGTTGTTTTCTTTTATGATTAAAGGCAAAATAATTTGTATAAAAAATTCTTTTCTTCTTTTTATATTTTCTATCTTCTTTAATTCGTTAGGCAGCAATGTTAATGCAACCGGTTTAACTAATTTATTTTGTCTAACATCATTAAGATTATACTCAGTATCTTTAAATAATTTATTTATTGTTGCCGCACTTAAGTAAACAGACTCGGTCTCGCTCTTATCTAAACTATAAACATCAAATAGTACTTCTTCTTCATTTAAAGTTTCAATTACTTCTTTGTTTTTTTCTTCTTTGTTAAGAGCATATGCCAAAATTTTTTTAGAATTATTTGTATACTCTTTTGTATAAAAATTTTTGTCAGCAAAATTAATAAATATTGGGGTAATATAGAAAAAAGAAATAATCATAAAACTACTTAGAAAAGTTCTTAATAAAGTATTTTTACTTTTTTGCTCAAATGTAACTTGATTATTTTTCATATTTTTTAAATTGCAACAACTTCTTTAACTTCAGGTAGATAATGACATAAAAGATTTTGAACTCCTTGCTTTAATGTCATTGTAGAACTTGGGCATCCAGAGCAGCTTCCTTGTAATTGCACTTTAACCACCCCATTTTTAAATTCTTTAAATTTAATATCTCCACCATCTCTAGCTACTGCTGGTCTTATTTTCTCATCTAAGATTTTAACTATTTTTCGCTCAAGCTCATCTAGATTTGAATTTCGCTCTTTTAAACTTTCATCAATGACAAATTCTTTTCCTTCAGAATAAAAATCATTAATAAAGGAAATTACTATATGCTTTATTTCGTCCCATTTAATTATTTCTTTTTTATTGATGGTAATAAAGTCTTCTCCTAAAAAAATTCCTTCTACTCCATGTATAGATAATAAATTTCTAACAAGTACATTTTGGGTCTCATCCTTATTAGTAATTTCATATGGTCCACTATTAGACACTTTTTTACCAGGTAGAAACTTAAGCGAATTAGGGTTTGGTGTAACTTCTGTTTGAACGAACATAAATTATATATAGTGAATATTTAAAAAATTAAAACTTGTTAATAAATTTTATCTAAAAACCTACTATTTCTTTAATTCTCTTGATCTTTTTTGAGGCTATTTGATTGGCTCTTTCAACTCCTTCTAGAAGAGTATTGTCCAAATATAATTTATCATCTAATAATTTTTTAATCTCTGTTGAAATAGGTTGAATTTTATCAACAAGAGCTTCGGAAAGTTTTTCTTTAAATTCTGAAAAATTTTTACCTGCAAAATTTTCTACACTTTTTTCTAGAGTAATGTTTGTTAAGCTTGAATATATACCTAAAAGATTTTTTGCTTCTAATCTTTCATCAAGATCTTTTGGGGTATTTGGCATTGGTAATGGATCTGTTTTTGCTTTTTTAATCTTATTTATAATCAGGTCCTTATCATCAGTTAAATTTATTCTACTTAAATCTGACAATTCAGATTTACTCATTTTCTTTGAACCATCTTTAAGACTCATAATTCTTGAAAATTCTTTTTGGATTAAAGGTTCTGGAACTTGTAAAAAATTTTCAACTTCAAAATCAGTATTAAACTTTTGCGCAATATCTCTACATAACTCTAAATGTTGTTTTTGATCATCTCCAACAGGAACGTGGGTTGCATCATAAAGAAGGATGTCTGCTGCCATAAGAACTGGATAAGAATAAAGACCGATACTAGCTTTTTCTTTATCTTTTCCAGCTTTTTCCTTAAATTGGGTCATTCTATTTAACCACCCCATTCTAGCAACACAACTTAATATCCACGCTCCTTCGGCATGAGCTGGTACTTTCGATTGATTAAAAATTATACTTTTTTTTGGATCTATCCCACTAGCAATAAATGTGGCTACTGTTTCTTGAATATTACTTCTTAACTCCTTAGGATTTTGTTTAACAGTAATGGCATGTAAGTCTACAACACAAAATATACAATCATTTTCAGTATCATTATTTAAATCTACAAAATTTTTTATGGCTCCTAAATAATTTCCTAGATGAAGATTACCTGTGGGCTGAACGCCTGAGAATATTTTTTTACTCATAAATTAATACTTTAATTTAATATCGTTCATTTGAAAAGCTTTGATAAAATAACACACAATTAAATAGAACAATAATCCTAATATAACAGACAAAACTAAGTATAAAGATTTAATTGATTGATTGAATGATAAATCATTTTGAAAAAAATTTAATAAAAAGTTAAAAAATAAACCCATCAGAATTGATGCAAAAATTATTTTAATAAATTTGATAAAAAATATTTGATTGAAATTAAATAGTTTCTGTTTTTTTAAAAAAATAAATAATATCATTGAATTAAACCAAGAGGAAATAGAAGTTGCTATCGGAATTATTATAAATCCAATTTCTCTAAAATAATAAATACTAATAAAAATATTAAGCATTACTGATATCAAAGAAATAAAAAATGGAGTTTTGGTATCATTATTTGCAAAGAAAAAACTTGAGAAAACTTTTATCAAAGCAAAAGCAGGTAGACCTAATGCGAAATAATACAAAGCTAAACTTGAGTTATTTACTGAATTTTCATTAAAAGACCCATATCCAAACAAAGCTGAAACAATTTGTTGTGATCCAATAATTAGAGCGATAGTCGCTGGCAGACTTAAAAACAAACTTAGTTCAAGAGCTTTGTTTTGTATGAGCAAAATCTTATTCTTTTTTCTGGATTGAATATATTTTGAAAGCTGTGGAAGTATAACAACTCCAATTGCAATACCGGCTATAGCTAGATTAATTTGATAAATTCTATCAGCATAATATAAATAAGAAACTGCACTAGCTTGAAATGATGCGATTATTGTTCCAATTAAAATATTAATTTGAGTAACTCCAGAGGCAAAAATACTTGGTAAAAGTTTTTTAAAAAAAAATTTAACTTTATTATTTACTTTTAATTTGAAGCTAAAATTAATTGAGGAATATTTTGATACGAATTTATATAAAAATATTAATTGTAAAAAGCCAGCCAAAGAAACACCATAAGACAAATAATAAACTAACTGATCACCTAAAGATTTAGAAAAAATCAATACTAAAATTAAAACAATATTCAAAATTATTGGGGCTGCAGCTGCAGCTGCAAACTTATTATGTGAATTTAGAATTGCTGAAAAAAATGATGCTAAACAAATAAAAAATAAAAAAGGAAATGTAATCCTTGTTAAATTTGTTGCTAATTCCATTTTTTCAAAATCACCAACAAATCCTGGAGCAATAATCGAGACAAATGCTGGCATAAAAATCTCAATTACAATTGTTAAAAATAATAATCCTAGAAAAAGAAGATTGAAAACATCGTTAGCAAATTTATTTGATTGTTTTTTACCTTTAATTATTTCTGATGAATAGCTTGGGACGAATGCTGCATTAAAAGTACCTTCAGCGAACAATCTTCTAAATGTATTTGGAATTCTAAACGCTACAAAGAAGGTGTCAGCTAATAATCCTGTTCCAAGAAAAATTGCTATTAAAATATCTCTTAAGTAACCAAGCAATCTACTTATTATAGTAAAAAAACCAAATGTACCTGTTGACTTAACTATGTTCATAAATCATATTAGTCTTAATTTTACCCTAATTGTTAGTTTATTGTAAGCATATTGTAGGAATATATAGATCAAATATTACAAATAATAAAAGTTCTTAAATTAGAGTAGAAATAAAATTGAATTTTAAAAGTTAAATAATAATGAAAAAAACTAACATTGATCACTACACTGATAAAGAAGCTCTAGACTTTCATAAAAATAAAAAACCTGGGAAGATTGAGATTAATTCATCAAAAAGTATGACAACTAAGAGAGATCTTGCTTTAGCATACTCTCCAGGAGTAGCGGCTCCTGTTAGAATGATTAGTGAAAATCCTGAATCCGTATATGATTATACAAGTAAAGGAAATTTAGTAGCTGTTATTAGTAATGGTTCAGCAATTTTAGGAATGGGAAATTTAGGAGCACTTGCATCTAAACCGGTTATGGAGGGTAAAGCGGTACTTTTTAAAAGATTTGCAGACATTGACTCTATTGATCTTGAAATTGATTGCTCAGATGCTGAAGAGATTATTAATTCAATTAAAAATTTTGCTCCAAGTTTTGGTGGAATAAACTTAGAGGACATAGCTGCACCTGATTGCTTTATAATTGAACAAAAATTAAAAGAAATTTTAGATATTCCAGTCTTTCATGATGACCAACATGGAACAGCTATCATCACAACTGCAGCTTTAATTAATGCATTAGACATAAGTGGTAAATCAATAAAAGAAGTTAAAGTAGTTGTTAATGGAGCAGGTGCATCTGCTCAAGCATGCACTGAGTTATTTAAAAATTCTGGTGTGCCAATTGAAAATATCATAATGCTAGATAAAAAAGGTGTAATCTATAAAGGAAGACCTGATGGAATAGATCAATGGAAATCAAGGTATGCAATCGAAACTGATTTACGGACTCTTGAGGAAGCAATAAATGGAGCAGATGTTTTCTTAGGCTTATCTGCAAAGGGAGCACTTAAAAAAGAATTAGTTAAAACAATGGCAAAAAATCCAATCATCTTTGCTTGTGCAAATCCTGATCCTGAAATTACTCCTGAAGAAATAAACGAAGTAAGAAATGATGCAATTGTTGCAACTGGAAGATCAGATTACCCTAATCAGGTAAATAATTTGATTGGTTTTCCATATATTTTTCGAGGTGCTCTTGATGTTAGGTCAAAAACAATTAATGAAGAAATGAAAGTTGCTGCAGCTCAAGCAATAGCAAAGCTTGCAAGAGAAGATGTTCCGGACGAAGTTGTTGCTGCTATGGGAGGTGAAAGGCCACATTATGGTAAAGAATATATTATACCTTCTACTTTTGACCCAAGATTAATAAGTATAATTCCAGCTGCTGTTGCAAAGGCTGCGATGAATAGTGGTGTAGCAAGAAAAAAAATTGAAGACTTTGATATTTACAAAGATCAACTTAAACAAAGATTAGATCCAACTGTAACAATCATGCAAGGAATAAACTCTTACATTAAGAAAAATCAAAAAAGAATAGTATTTGCAGATGGAGAAGATGAAAACACACTAAAAGCAGCAATAGCGTTTAAAAATTCAAAATTAGGTATTCCTATTCTTGTTGGAAAAGAAGAAAAAATAAAAGAACAAATAAAAAATATTGGTTATAGTGATGATTTTGATATTGAAATAACAAATTCTAAAGACGAAGAAAAGAGAAATAAATATGTAAAACATTTATTTCAAAAACTTCAAAGAGAACAAGGTTTATTAGAGAGAGATTGTGACCGACTTGTAAGAAACGATAGAGTAATATGGGCAACTAGTATGGTTGCATGTGGTGATGCAGATGGTGCGGTCACTGGAAACACAAGGCGTTTTGGTGCTTCTTTAGATAAAATAAAACAAGTAGTTAATGTTAGAGATGGTGAGATCATGTTTGGACTCAATATGGTTGTTCATAAAGGTAAAACTATATTTGTTGGTGACACCAGTGTTCATGAATATCCAACATCAGAACAAATGGCTGAAATAGCAATTTCTACAGCAAGAGTGGTAAGGCTATTTGGTTTTGATCCTAAGGTAGCATTTGTTTCTCACTCTACATTTGGTCAACCACTTACGAGCCGAACAAAACATATTAGAAATGCAGTGGATATATTAAAAGAGAAAAATGTAAATTTTGAATTTGATGGAGACATGCAGCCAGATGTTGCATTAAATCCTGAATATAAAGAGCTTTATCCTTTCTCAAAAATTGTTGGTAAAGCAAATATTTTGATTATGCCGGGACAACATAGTGCAGCAATATCTTATAAAATGATGAAAACATTGGGAGATACTAAAGTTATTGGACCTTTATTAATTGGACTTGGGTTACCAATAGAAATCGCCCCTTTGAGATCTTCTACTTCAGAACTTATTAATTTAGCCTCGATAGCAGCCTATTCTGCAGATGTGATTAATTATAAAAAATAATTATTCTCTCTGAATTCTCAAATCTTCAACTAGCAAAATGCTCACAATAACATCTTCTACATCTAATATCTCTTTAGCTTCACTAATTACCAATTCTTTTTCTTCATAAGTTAATGCAATTCCATAAACATATATCTTTTTCTTATAAGTATCTATTTGGTAATTAGTTGCCTTAATATTTTTATTTAAAATAATTGCTGTTCGGAGTTGAGAAGTTATTAATAGATCCTTTGCAGATGCTTTAAAATTAAATTCTTCTTTGATCTTGATATCATTACGAACAGACCTTGCACCTTTTATTTCCCAAGCTAATTTTGTAAACAATAATTTTTCTTCAGGACTATCAACTTTTCCTGTTAAAAAAATTTTTCCATCAAGTACTTTGGGTTTTACTGATAATAAATATTTTTTATCTTTAATAAGAATTCTTGCAGCTAAATTTTTTTGCATAATTGAGTCATCTATTTGAGTTCCTACTGTTCGTGGATCAAAAGCGACGCTAACCCCCGTGCCAAATATACCTGTTGATGAAACTCCAACACAGCTAGATAAAATTAAACCCAATAAAATAGATAATATATATTTAAATTTCATTTTTTAATCTCAAGCAAAAATTATAAATTTCTTTTTTTGAAACCTCTTTATTTTGACTTATAATTTCAGTAATTTCTTTTATAGTTAGTTTATTAATCATTTTTTTAATTATAATCATATCTGATTCACTTAATTTTTGTGTATGATTTTTTTTACTTTTTTTTTCAGAAATTACTATAGTAAGCTCTCCTTTTAGATCTTTATTAAACATCTCTAAATCATCCACATTCTGTCTAATAAATTCTTCATATATTTTTGAGATTTCTCTACAAAACACTATTTTTCTACCACTAAAATTTTTTTTTAATTCAGGAATAATTTTATTCACTTTTTTTGAGGATATAAAAAAAATACATGTTTCATCAAATTTTGATATTTTATAGAGGACATTTGCAAGAGCTTGTTTTTTTTCAGGTAAAAATCCATAAAAAATAAATTTTTCTGAAAAACCACTTATTGATACTGCTGTCGCAACAGCTGAAGGTCCTGGAATTGGAATAATTCTAATATTATTTCTAACACATTCATTCACTAATATTGCACCTGGGTCAGAAATGCTTGGTGTTCCAGCATCAGAAATTAATGAAATTATTTCACCAGATTTAAGAAGATTTATAATCTTATTTAAATTTTTTGACTCATTAAATTTATGATTTGATATCAGACATGATTTTACTTCATATCTTTCTAATAGAATTCTGGAAACTCGTGTATCTTCGCAAAGGATATAAGAAGATTTTTTTAATACTTCTATAGCTCTTAAAGTAATATCTTTTAAATTACCAATTGGTGTTGCTACTAAATAAAGACCATTTTCATTATCTTTTATTTGAGATTGTGATTTTATTATCATAATTGAGCTTAAAAAATATTATACTATCATTAAAATGATCAGATTTAGTAAAATTATTTTTTTTGTAATATTAAATTTTTCCTTATTATTTTCATTTTCTACGAAAGCTTCCGAAAAAATTAAAATTGGTCTCATGGTTCCTATGACGGGTTCTAATAAAGAATTGGGACAATCAATTATTAAAGCTGTAAGACTAGCTGTGAAAGATATTAATAAAAATTCAATAGAAATTATTCCCAAAGACACTGCTTCTAAAGCAAACAAAGCACTTAAATCAGCATTTGAATTAAAACAAATGGGTGTAAAAGTTGTTATTGGACCTATTTTTTATGAAAGCATATCCTACTTAGATGAAATGAAAGATGTAACTTTTTTATCTTTAACAAATAAAACAATAGATCTTCCAAAAAATGTAATTTCTGCAGGAATAAATTCTACTTCTCAATTAAATACCATAAAAAAATTTATTAAAATAAATAACATAAGAAGAACAATATTTTTAACACCAATTCAAGATTACGAATTTGAAGTTAAAAAAGGAATTAAAGACTCCAGAATTAAAGTATTTAAGAATTATGACTATAGTACAGAACCTACAAAATTAACTAAACAAATTGAAGAAATTACTAATTACAGAGTTAGAAAACAAAACTTAGAAGATGAAATTTTAAGATTAAAAAAATCTAATCAATCAAACAAAGAAAAAAAAATTAAAAAACTTGAACAAAGGTATACTTTAGGAGGTTTAAATTTTGATGCAGTAGTTATTGCAGATTTTGATGAAAGCTTAAAAAGTGTATCTACATCACTTTTGTACACTGACGTTTCTCCAAAAAATAAGTATTTTATTACATTAAACCAATGGTTTGATAAGAGTTTGATAAATGAAGTAGATATTCAACCTTTATATTATCCATCCATAAATAAAAATAATTTTGAAAATTACAAAGATAAATTTTTTAAAGAGTTTAATGAATATCCTTCACATTTAGCTTTATTAAGCTACGATCTTGTTGGTCTAGTCTATTATCTATCATTAAAAGATAATCTCTCAAATTTAAATAAACTTTTTAAAAAGAAGAGTTCCTTTAAAGGTAAGATGGGTATTTTTGATATTAAAAATAATAAAATTAATCACCGTTTGAACTTTTATAAAATTGAAGATAAAAAAATTATAGAAATTTTTTAATTTTTTTAAATGCATTAAAGCGATGATCTATTTTATATTTTTGTAAAGAGCTCATTTCACCAAAAGTTTTTCTTTTATTTTTGGGAATGAAAATTGGATCATAACCAAAACCATTTTTTCCTTTTGGTTTTACTGAAATATATCCCTCAACTTTACCCAAAACAGACGCTATTTTTTTATCTAAATAACAAATTGATAACGCACAAATAAATCTAGCTTTAACTTTCTTTAGTTTCCAGTTTATGTCTTTTTTTGACAATTCTTTATACACTCTTTTTGTTGCTTTTTTAAAATCAGCTTTTTTTCCACCCCATCTAGCTGAATAAATTCCTGGACTTTTATCTAAAATATCTATCTCGAGCCCTGAATCGTCCGCTAAACAAATTAATTTTGTTTTTTTTGAAAAATATTTTGATTTGATGATTGAGTTTTCTATGAATGTACGCCCATTTTCTGCTGGACTCTTAAGTTTAAATTCAGATGTTGAGTACGTTTTAATGTATTTTGGCAATAAATCTTTAATTTCTTTATATTTTCCCTTGTTATTAGTGCCTATAAGCAGTTTTGAAATTTTTTTCATTAATACCTAGCAATTCTGGGATTTCTTACCATATAAGCTGACATGGAAAAAGAAGAAAACCTAAACCAGGATAATACTGAAGCTGAAAGTTCAAATGAGAACAAAGAAGCTGATAAGCAGTCAGGTGATAAGCAAAAAGAAAACAAAAGTGTAGAAGAAAAAATTGAATTATCTCCCGAGGAAAAAATAAATGAATTAGAGGATAAGCTTGCAAGAACTTTTGCTGAAATGGAAAACCAAAGAAGAAGGTTTGAGAAAGAAAAAGATGATGCATTTGATTATGGAGGCTTTGCATTTGCAAAAGAGGCATTGAATTTAATTGATAACCTTGCAAGGTCAAAATTAATATTAGAAAGCGATGAAGCTCTTAAAGATACTGAAGCATTAAAAAAAACTGTAGAACATTTTGATATAATTAATAAAGATTTAATCTCAATTTTTACTAAAAATAATATTAAACCAATAGATTGTCTTAATAAAAAATTAGACCCAAATTTGCATCAAGCAATGATGGAAATAGAAGATGATCAAAAAGAACCTGGAACAATTGTTCAAGAAGTTCAAAAAGGTTTTATGATAAAAGACAGATTGCTCAGACCGTCTTTAGTTGGTGTATCTAAAAAAACTGAAAAAAAGGACGATAAAAGTAAGGAAAATAAGGAGAATTTAGACAAATAATTACATTTGTTGAACTTGTAGAATTAATATTAACACATATATGAAGGAGAGAATTTAAATTATGAGCAAAATTATTGGAATAGATCTTGGTACAACAAACTCATGTGTATCAATAATGGAAGGAAGCCAACCTAAAGTATTAGAAAATGCTGAGGGTGCAAGAACAACTCCTTCAGTTGTGGCTTTTACTGATGATGGTGAAAAGCTAGTTGGTCAACCTGCCAAAAGACAAGCTGTAACGAACCCTGAAAATACAATTTTTGCTGTTAAAAGACTAATAGGAAGAAATTTTGAAGACCCAACTGTAAAAAAAGATATTAATGCAGCTCCTTTTAAAATAGTTAACTCTGAAAAGGGTGATGCTTGGATTGAAGCAAAAGGAGAAAAATACTCACCTTCACAGATATCTGCTTTTATTCTTCAAAAAATGAAAGAAACAGCTGAAAAATACTTGGGTCAAGAAGTTACTAAGGCAGTAATAACCGTACCTGCTTATTTTAATGATGCACAAAGACAAGCAACAAAAGATGCTGGTAAAATTGCAGGTCTAGAAGTTTTAAGAATTATTAATGAGCCTACTGCTGCATCATTGGCATATGGTTTAGATAAAAAACAAAATAAGAAAATTGCAGTATACGATTTAGGTGGTGGAACATTTGACGTTTCTATTCTTGAATTAGGTGATGGTGTATTTGAAGTTAAGTCAACTAATGGAGATACTTTTTTAGGTGGTGAAGACTTTGATAACACAATCGTAGATTACTTAATTGCAGAGTTTAAAAAAGATAATGGTATTGATCTAACATCAGACAAGCTTGCACTTCAAAGATTAAAAGAAGCTGCAGAAAAAGCAAAAATTGAACTATCTTCAGCAGAACAGACTGATATTAATTTGCCATTTATCACTGCTGATAAAACAGGTCCAAAACATATTAATTTAAAAATGACTAGAGCAAAACTTGAAGCTCTTGTTGAAGATTTAATTGCTAGAACATTGCCACCTTGTAAAACAGCATTAAGTGATGCTGGTATATCCGCAAGTGATATTGATGAAATTGTTATGGTTGGTGGAATGACTAGAATGCCTAAGGTTCTAGCTGAAGTTAAAAACTTTTTTGGTAAAGACCCAAACAAAAGTGTTAATCCAGATGAAGTTGTAGCGATGGGTGCTGCTATTCAAGCCGGAGTACTTCAGGGTGATGTTAAAGATGTACTTCTTTTAGATGTTACACCTTTATCTCTAGGTATTGAAACTCTTGGTGGTGTATCAACTAAGCTAATTGAGAAAAATACAACAATACCAACAAAAAAGAGCCAAGTATTTTCTACTGCAGAAGATAATCAGCCAGCAGTTTCTATTAGAGTGCTTCAGGGCGAAAGAGAAATGGCCACTGATAACAAAATGTTAGGAAACTTTGAATTGGTTGGTATAGCTCCAGCAGCAAGAGGGGTTCCTCAAATTGAAGTTACTTTTGATATTGATGCTAACGGTATAGTTAGTGTTTCAGCAAAAGATAAAGGAACTGGTAAGGAACAAAAAATTCAAATCCAAGCTTCTGGTGGATTAAGTGAAGAGGAAATTGAAAAAATGGTTAAAGATGCAGAAGCTAATAAAGAAGAAGATAAAAAGAAAAGAGAATCTGTAGATACAAGAAACCAAGCTGACACCCTAATTCATTCAACTGAAAAAAATCTTAAAGAGCATGGATCTAAAATTACTGATGCTGAAAAAAAAGCAATCGAAGATGCATCATCCAGTTTAAAAGAAGCTCTTAAAGGAACTGATAATGAAGATATTAAGAAAAAAACAGAAACGTTAGTTCAAGCATCGATGAAATTAGGAGAAGCTATATATAAATCTCAAGAGAAGAAACCAGATTCACCTGACGACGGTAAAAATAATGATGAAGGAAAAAAAGACGATAATGTAGTTGATGCAGATTTTGAAGAAGTAAAAGAAGAGAATAAAGAAGAAGATAAAGAAAAAAGCGCTTAAAATCTCAACAACCATTATATTAGAGTAACTTATGGCTAAAAGAGATTTCTATGATGTTTTAGGGGTTGGAAAAAATGCTTCTCCTGATGAGCTAAAGTCAGCATATAGAAAACTTGCAGTTAAACACCACCCTGACAAAAATCCAGGTGATAAAGTTGCAGAAGAAAAATTTAAAGAAGCTAGTGAAGCTTACGGAATTCTCTCAGATAAAGAAAAGAAACAAAATTACGATAATTTCGGTCATGCTGCCTTTGAAAATGGCGGTGGAAGACAAAGTGGTGGCTTCGGAGGTTTTAGTGGAGCAGACTTTTCAGATATTTTTGAAGATTTTTTTGGTGATTTTGGTGGTGGAGGAAGATCAAGAAATAGAAGCACGAATAATAGGGGCTCAGACCTAAGATATGATTTATCAATTACACTCGAGGAAGCATACCAAGGTAAAAAACAGGATATTAAATTTTCTACGACAGAAAAATGTAACACTTGTAAAGGAAATGGCTCAAAACCAGGTCATTCACCTGACAGATGTACTTATTGTGGTGGAAATGGAAAAATAAGATCTAATCAAGGCTTTTTTACTGTCCAACAAACCTGTCCTCAATGTAATGGTAATGGAGAGGAAATTACAAATCCGTGTAGTGACTGTAATGGTCAAGGGAAAAAACAAGCATCTAAAAAAATATCAGTTACAATTCCTCAAGGTGTTGACGATGGAACAAGAATTAGATTAGCAGGCAAAGGAGAGGCTGGGAGTAGAGGTGGGGCAACAGGTGATCTATATCTATTTATTAACGTTCATTCTCACAACTTATTTAAAAGATCAGATGAAAATTTATTTTTTGAATTTCCACTTTCTCTCGCAGATGCAGCATTAGGAACTACTATTGAAATTCCAACTATTGATGGAGGTAAAGCTAAAATAAAAATTCCTGATGGAACTCAAAATGGTAAACAATTCAGATTAAAGGGTAAAGGAATGCCATTTATGAGGAGAGGGGATTTTGGTGACTTATATGTTCAGGTTAAAACAGAAGTTCCAGTTTATTTAAATAAAAAACAAAAAGAGTTATTGCAGCAATTTAGAGAAATTGAGAACGATAAATCTAATCCAAGTATAAAAAGGTTTTTTCAAAAAGCAAAAGATTTTTGGAAAAACTAAAAGACTAATCTTTTAAAAAGAGTTAATATTTAATAAATGAAAAAAATTAATTTAGCGATTTCAGGTTGTATGGGCAGGATGGGCCAACAACTAATTAAGTCATCAAAAAAAAATAAAAATTTTAAGTTAGTTACACTTACAGAAAATAGACTGGTGAATAAAAAATTTAATGGGATTAGACCAGAATTAAATTCAGATATTGCGTTTAAAAAAACAGATATAATTATTGATTTTACTGTTCCAGAGTGCACCCTAGAAATATTAAGGATAGCATCGAAACTTAAAAAGAAAGTTGTTATTGGCACAACTGGTTTCAGCAGAACCCAAGAAAATCAAATAAAGAAATATTCAAAAAAAATACCTATTTTAAAAGCTGGTAATATGAGCTTAGGAGTTAATTTATTAATGTATTTAACTGAGATCGCTTCGAAATCTCTGGGTGATAATTATTTAAGTAAAATATTTGAAGTTCACCACAAACACAAAAAAGACTACCCATCAGGTACAGCATTAATGCTAGGGAAAGGGATAGCAGATGGAAAAAATAAAAATTTATATAATTTAATTGGTAAAAAATTTTTAAATAAAAAATCTATTCCTTATGGAAAAAAAATTAATTTTAATTCTATAAGAAAAGGCGAAATTATTGGTGAACATGAAGTAAAATTCTCAAGTGGAAAAGAAATAATAACATTAAACCATGAGGCTTTTGATAGAACACTTTACTCTGATGGAGCTTTGACCGCCTCTAAATGGTTAATGAAAAAAAAACCAGGATTATATTCTATGAGAGATTTGCTTAATTTTTCATAATGAATGAAAAACAAAAGGCAAAAATTATAATTAAAACTCTAAATAAAATTTATCCTAAAGCGCCAGTCCCTCTTAAAAGTAAAAATACTTTTACACTATTAATTTCTGTACTTCTTTCAGCTCAATGTACCGATGTGAATGTAAATAATGTGACAAAAGATATATACCCAAAATACTACAAACCAGAACATTTTGTAAAATTAGGAAGAAAAAAAATCGAAAAATTAATTAAAAAAATTGGTATTTTTAGAGTTAAAGCTAAAAGTATTTATTTAATGTCAAAACAGGTTTTGGAAAAACACAACGGAAAAGTGCCTAAAACCTTTGAAGAACTAGAAAATCTACCTGGTGTAGGCCATAAAACAGCTAGCGTAGTGATGTCTCAAGGTTTTGGGTATCCAGCTTTTGCAGTTGATACTCATATTCATAGACTTGCCCAAAGATGGGGATTAACAAATGGGAAAAATGTAGTTCAAACTGAAAAAGATTTAAAACGAATTTTTCCTAAAAGAACTTGGTCTAAACTTCATTTACAAATAATTTTTTATGGCAGAGAATATTGTAAGGCGAGAAATTGTTATGGTTTAGTATGCAAAATATGCACTACTTGCTACCCAAATAGAAAAAAAACTGTTATTACCCAAAAAGCATAATATGAGAATTTTAGGAATAGGAAACGCAATAGTCGATGTCATTTGTAAAGTTGAAGATAGTTTTATTCAAGAGAATAATCTTACAAAAAGTACAATGAAATTATTTTTTGATGAAAATGAATTCAAGCAATTATTAATAAATCTCAAAATTGAAAAAACTGTTTCTGGAGGCTCAGTAGCAAATTCTATAGTTGGGCTATCTCAACTTGGTAACCAAGTAGGTTTTATTGGAAAAATTTCTAATGACGACTTTGGTGGCAAATATGAAGAGGGTCTAAAAAAAGAAAACGTAGAATATTTTTACTCAAAAAAGAAAGAAGAATTACCAACTGGTACTTGTTTGATATTAATCACTCCAGACTCAGAAAGGACAATGTGCACGTTTTTAGGAACAGCAGGAAAAATTAATGAAAATGATGTTAGTCCTGAAGCAATTAAAAAAAGTGAAATAGTATTTTTAGAAGGGTATTTGTGGGATGAAGGAGAACCTAAAAAAGCATTCGATAAAGCTATTAATCATGCAAGTAAGATTGCTATGTCACTTTCTGATCTGTTTTGTGTAGATAGACATAAAATTCATTTTTTAAACTTAGTAAAAAATAAACTTGATATAACTTTTGCTAATGAACAAGAAATTACTTCATTAATTGAAGCAAAAAATTTTAATGAAGTTATAGATTTTTCAAAGCAACTGAATAAGCTAGTAGTTATAACTAGAGGTGAGAAAGGTGCGGTTGCTATTAATGGAAAAGAAATTTTTGAAAGTGACATACAACCAAATCTAAAAATTGTTGACCTTACAGGTGCTGGAGACCTCTTCGCTGCTGGTTTTCTACATGGTTATGTTAATAAATTATCAATCAAAGAAAGTTTAGAAAAAGGTACAGAAATGTCTTCTAGAGTAATACAACAAATTGGAGCAAGACTTTAAGCTTAAATTTTTTTTCTTTTAAAACTTCCTTTTCCCTTTTTAGGTTTGACTATTTTTGGCTTATATTTTTTTGTAAATAGGTCTTTAATTATTGGGTTTTTCTTATTTGATTTGATAGCCATTTTTTTTACTAATAATAAATTCATTATCATTAAAGGTTTTTAAAAATTTTTTTCTTAATCGATAAATATGAGTCTCAACAGTATGAGTTTCTATGTCAGATTGATAGCTCCACACCTTTTCTTGTAATTCATCAATACTAACCGGCTTGTTTGATTTTGATAAATAATTAATTGTATTAATTTCTTTTTCAGTCAATTTTAGCTTTGTATTATTTTTACACATTTCTCTTGAATTTAGATCTATAATATAATTGCTTATTTTCACTTCAGACTGACTGTTGAATTGTAATTTTAAAAATTCAATATTTATCTTTTCCATTAATTTAAAAATTTTAATTGGTGTATTGTCTAAAATAAATTGATTACCAATGTCTGAATATTTTTTATTAGATATAATTAAATAATTATTAAGATTTTTTACTTTATCGTTTAGAGATTTATTACTATCTACAAAAGTGATCTTAAAATTTAAATCTGAACCAAGTTCTTCAAGAATTTGAAATAATGAGGTAAACTTATATATTATTAAATACTGTGTGCTCACAGAAAAGAGAATATGACAATTTTTGTAAAAAATAAACACACTCTTCAAGTAGATGAATTTAAATTTAAGTGTTGTATTGGAAAAAATGGCTCAACAAGGAATAAAAAAGAGGGAGATAAAAAAACACCAAAAGGAACCTTTAAAATTGAAAATCTCTATTTTAGGAAAGATCGTAAAGAAAAGCCTTCAACTTTACTAAAATGTATTGAAATTAAAGAAGATATGGGTTGGTGTGATGATGTTCGTTATCCAAAAAAATATAACAGGCTTTCTAAGATAGAAGAAAGAATCGGACACGAAAAGTTAAGAAGAAAAGATCATAAATATGATTTCCTAATTCCAATTAAGTATAATTTTAATAAACCCATTGTTGGTCAAGGTAGTTGTATTTTTATTCACTTAACTAATAATTATAAACCAACAGATGGATGCATTGCTTTGAAAGAAAAAGATTTTTTGATTTTACTAAAATTACTTGAAAAAAATTCAAAAATAAAAATTTTTTAAAATCTTTGACCAAAAATACCAGAACCAACTCTAATGTATGTTGATAGGTGTTTAGTAGCTATTAGAAAATCTGAAGACATGCCCATACTTAATTCGATAAGATCTAAAGATTTATTTAATTTATTCATCTCCTCAAAGTAATGTTCTGGATCAATATTAGCAGGTGGGATGCACATTAAACCAATTAAATCTAAATCAATTTTTTTGCAGTAAGAAACTAGTTTGCTCACATCATTTTTATTAATCCCAGATTTTTGATTTTCATCACCAATATTAACTTGTAAAAATATTTTAATATTTTTATTTATTTTACTTTGTTCATCTGCAATTTTTTTTGCAAGTTTTTCACTATCTACTGAATGAATATAATCGAATACCTGAACAGCAAATTTCACTTTATTCGTTTGTAATTTTCCAATCATATGTAATTTTATTTTTGAATTTGTTTTTTTTATCTCTGTCCATTTTGCAACTGCCTCCTGGACTTTATTTTCACCATAATCTATATGACCATACTTAATAAGGGGTAAAATTTTATTAATTCCAAAAGTCTTTGATACTGCAACAATTTTAGGATTATTATTGATATTTAATTTATTAAGATAAATTTTGATATTATTTTCAATGTCTAGTAAATTTTTAACAGTATTATGCATATAAATATGATCAGAAAATATTACTTTATTAACAAATTTGACACAATTAATATCGATAAACAAGATAAACAAACTACAATAATTTACAGAAACTATTCAACAAAAACATTAAACGAGACGCTTATTCTAAAAATTAAAAAATATTGTAAAAAAAAATCTATTAAGTTTTATTTATCAAATAATGTTAAGATGGCAATTAAACTAGATTTAGATGGAGTTTATATCCCAGCTTTTAATAAAAGCTTAAAACATTTGGCTTACTCTTATAAACAAAACTTTAAAATAGTTGGATCTGCTCATAATCTTAAAGAAATCAGAACAAAAGAAAATCAAAATGTAAGAAAGATTTTTTTATCTTCTTTGTTTAAAAAAAATAAAAACTTTCTAGGAATAAATAAATTCAAATTACTCTCTAAACTAACCAAAAAAAACGTTGTCATACTTGGTGGAATTTCAAATAAAAATAAAAAAAAACTTTCTCTAATAAATCGATCTGACTTTGCTGGAATATCTTATTTTGAATAAAAAAAAGGCCCCTAAAAAGGGGCCCTTTAATATTTTTATCTAGATTTAATTAGAATGCAAATGAAGCACCTAATTTCCATCTTTCACCTGTAGTTCCTGCACTATTTCCAAGTCCAGAAGCATCAGTTTGAGAAGCTGTAAGTGTCATACCACCAGTTGTGTATGATACAGAAAGTTGTTCAAACTCTTCATCAGTAGCTTGACCAGATGTTTCGTGAACTTCTTCACCATAACTAATAGATAAATCATCAGTTACTGTGTATGAAAGTTTAAATGAAGTCATCTCTTCATCTGTACCAGTGCTATCTTTATCAGACTCAGTGTTTGAGTAAGCAGCTGTGAATGATCCTATCGCGTAAGAACCTTTAACAGTTGTTACATCACCTGATGCAGTAGCTGTTGTTGAGCCAGCTTCACCTGAACCATAACTCACTGATAAACCTTCAACACCTGTATAAGTGAAAGCTATTGCAGTAGTCGACTCTACAGCTGCTCCACTTGGACTGTACGAAGCAGAGACAGACAAGTCATCCATCAAAGTAGGTAGAGTGTAGTTTATTGAGCTTGAAGAAGCGTCAGATCCAGCCATAGCAGTATATGAAAAGCCGTTATCCCAGATATCTCCAGCAGCTGTAGTATCTAAAGCTGATTGAGCATTTCCAGCACCTTCACCAGCAATAACTATAGATCCCATAGCATCTGAGCTAATTGTGATTGAGTGACTATCAAACGGAGCTGTTCCAGCTGTTACACCATCAGCTTGGTCAATTATGAAAGATAAAGCTACGTTTAGACCGTTATCTAACTCTCCACCACCAGTGAAAGTTAACTGGTTACCCATAGTGATTGATTTACCACCATCAGATCCAGCGTTGTTTTTAACACCAATTGATGCTCCACCAGCCACTGACATAGCACCAGCATGAGCCGATACAGAAACAAGTGACGCTGCTAAAGCAGTCAAACCTATTTTTTTAATGTTCATATTAATTACTCCTTTGTTAAATGTTAATTATTAATAATAAACACTGTGTTATTAGCATTTTTACTAAAAATTTTTCCTAAAATTCATAATTGTTGTTAAAAAAACCATAAGTGTTGCATTTATGCATCACTTTTCTCCATTTATTTAGATATATTTAGTAATTTTGAAAATTTATGCTGTATAAGCGAGAATAAATGAATAAGAAATTTCACCAGGTATCGTTTACAAAAATATTTTTTTTCTTCATATTATCTGCGCTTTTACTTAATGGATGTAACGGAAAAATTGGGGGTGATGCAAGGAAATTTCCGGATGATCCTAAGCTAAGAGTTAAAAAAAATCTTGAAGAAGGTCGTGGTTTTAAGATCAATGATGCATTTAAATCTCCTAAAGGAGGTGTTTTTGAATTTGCAAGTTCCAATGAATTATGGAGAGCTTCTCTTGATGTCATTGATTTCATGCCTCTTACTTCGGTAAATTACAGTGGAGGAATTATTATCACAGATTGGTACTCAAATGAAAAAGAACAAAATGAAAGTATAAAAATCACAATTCGATTTCTTACAAATGAAATTAGATCTGATGCTTTAGATATAAAAATTTTTACTAGAATATGTAAAGAAACCTTAGTTAATTGCAAATATATTGATTCAAACAAATCTATAGTAAGTGAATTAAGAAAAGAAATATTAAAAAAAGCGACCATTTATAAAAAAGAGAAAAAAGAAAAAGAGAAAAAGAAAAAATAAATAATTATTAAAAAACTGTAGTCATAGAAAATAATTAATTTTGTGGAAAGATATAATTTTAAAGAGACAGAGTCTAAATGGCAAAAAATTTGGGAAAGTGAAAAAACTTTTTCAACAAAAGTAGATAAGAACAAAAAAAAATTTTACTGCCTTGAAATGTTTCCTTATCCATCTGGAAAAATCCATATGGGCCATGTTAGAAATTATACAATCGGAGATGTGCTAGCAAGATATAAGACTTTGCAAGACTATAATGTGCTTCATCCAATGGGTTGGGATTCTTTTGGTATGCCAGCAGAAAATGCAGCTAGACAAAACAAATTAGACCCTAAAACATGGACTGAAAAAAATATTTCAGTAATGAAAATACAACTAAAAAAACTTGGCTTATCAATAGATTGGGATAAAGAGATTTCTACCTGTTCGCCCGATTATTATAAACATCAGCAAGAATTTTTCTTAGAACTTTATGATAAAGGATTAGTCTACAGGAAAGAAAGTTATGTAAATTGGGATCCAGTAGACAATACTGTTTTAGCTAACGAACAAGTAATAGATGGTAAAGGGTGGAGATCAGGGGCAATTGTTGAAAGAAAAAAGCTTAATCAATGGTTTTTTAAAATCACTAAATTTTCAAAAGAACTTCTAGAAAGTTTAGACACTCTCAAAAATTGGCCAAATAAAGTTAAAGTAATGCAAAAAAATTGGATAGGGAAATCTTTTGGTTGTGAGATAAAATTTAAGATTGAGTCAAAAAAAGATATTAGTGAAATAGCATGCTATACTACTAGACCAGATACCTTATTTGGCATGTCTTTTTTAGCAGTTTCAGTTGATCATTCAATTGCAAAATTCTATGCAGATGATCTTGAATTTATTAAATTTAAAAAAGAGTGTTCTAAAACTGGAACTACAGAAGAGTCGATTGCAGCAGCTGATAAACTTGGTTTTAAAACCGATTTATTAGCAATTAATCCTTTAGACGAAAACATAAAAGTACCTGTTTATTTTGCTAATTTTGTTTTGATGGATTACGGATTAGGTGCTGTATTTGGGTGCCCCGCACACGATCAAAGAGATTTAGATTTTGCAATAAAATATAATCTAAAAATTACACCAGTTGTCAGACCCAAAAAAGATAAAGTTTTTTCAATTGATGATAAAGCTTTTACAGACTCTGGTTATTTATTTAATTCAAAATTTTTAAATGATCTAAAAGTTCCAGATGAGTCCATCTCTAAGACAATTAATTACTTAGAAGAAAATAATATAGGTCAAAAAAAAACTAATTATAGATTAAAAGATTGGGGTATTTCACGCCAAAGATACTGGGGATGTCCAATACCAATTGCATATGATGAAGACAATAATCCAGTTAAAATTCCTCGAGAAATGTTACCAGTTCAGTTACCAAAAATTGATCAATTGAGTTCAGCTGGAAATCCACTTGATGAAATGAAAGAATGGAAAAATATTACAATTGATGGAAAAAAATGTACTAGAGAAACAGATACTCTTGATACTTTTGTTGACTCCTCCTGGTATTTTTTAAGATTTTGTTCGCCTCAAAATAATAGTTATGGATTTAAATCTGATGAAATTAAGTATTGGATGCCTGTAGATCAATACATTGGCGGTGTAGAACATGCTATTCTGCACCTTTTATACTCTAGATTTTTTATGCAAGCTTTATCATATAAAAATGACTCATTCGATTTGAAAGAACCTTTTAGTGGTTTATTTACTCAGGGTATGGTTTGTCATGAAACATATAAAGATAAAAACAATAATTGGGTCAGTCCAGATGAGCTTATTACCATAGATGGAAAAAAATTTCTAAAGAATAATGAAGAACCTGTCAAAGTTGGGCCTTCGGAGTCAATGTCAAAATCAAAAAAAAATACTATCGATCCTGAAATAATTATAAAAGATTATGGAGCTGACTCTGTTAGATTATTTATTCTATCAGATAGCCCACCTGAGAAAGATGTCCAATGGTCAGATGAGGGCATTAAATCATCCTATAAATTTGTTCAGAAGTTATGGGTTTTAAATGAAAAAATTAATGAAGAAATAAGCAAAAATCATCCTTTAAATGAAAACAACGAGTTAGAAAAAATAACAAATAAATTTATAAAAGAAATTACTCACAATATTGAGAATTTTTCATACAATAAAATAATTGCCAACTTGCATGAAATTTATACCGCACTAAATAAGATAATATTAAGTAAAATAGAAAAAAAAAAATTAATTAAAAATTATAAAAAAATTTTAATTGCAATGAGCCCTATAATACCTCATTTTTCATGTGAATGTTTGGAAATGATGAATATTAAAGAAAAATTATCTTGGCCCGATGTAGATGAAAATTATTTATTAGAGGACCATATAAAATTTATTATTCAATTTAATGGTAAAACTAGAAAAATTATTGAAACAGAAAAAAATACTAGTGAAGACTTATTAATAGAAAAAATTAAAGAAGATACTAAATTAAATAAATTTTTAAATAATAAAAATATTAAGAAAAAAATTTTTATACCTAATAAATTAATAAATATAATTACAAATTAAGATGTCAAAAAAAAATACTATAATCATATCACTTATACTTTTTTTGACTAGTTGTGGATTTTCACCAATTTATTATAATAATAGTAATGTCAATTTTTCAATTGAAAATGTTGATTATACCGGTGACAGACAGCTCAATAATTTTTTAAAGATAAATCTAAATAAATACAAAAATGAAAAAGTTGATAACAAGATTTTCTTGAAAGCACAAAGTAAGTATGAAAAAAATATTTTAACCAAAGATAGTACTGGAAAAGTGACTAGCTACAAACTTGAAGCAGAAGTAATCTTTTCAATAAAATCAAATAATAAAAATATAAAGATTAATGAAAAAAAGATTATAGACAGTATGGATGATAAATTTGAAGAAGCTAGACTTGAAAAATCTGTAAAACAAAGTTTTGCTTCTTCAATATCTAGTAAGCTTTTAGCAGAATTAACTATTAATCAATGATTTTAAAATCTTTTGAGATTAACAAAATTAATCCAAGTATTAATCATCTAATATTATTTTATGGAAAGAATGAGGGTTTAAAAAATGAAACCCTTGATTTCTTAATTAAAAATAAAAAAAATATTTCGAACTATGAAGAAAAAGAAATTTTAGATAATGAGAATAATTTTATTGAAAACATTTTATCTAAATCTCTTTTTGAACAAGAAAAATTTTTTGTTATTAAAAGAGCTACAGATAAAATTTTAAAAATATTAGAAATTTTACACTCGAAAAACTTAGAAGATACAACAATTATTTTAATTTCAAATAATTTAGAAAAAAAATCAAAATTGAGATCTTTTTTTGAAAAAAATAAAACATTAGTTTGTGTCCCCTTTTATCCTGATAATAATCAAACATTATCTAAATTTGTATATAATTTTTTAAAAGATAAAAAAATTTCAATTTCATCTTCGAATATAAACTTGATAGTAAGCAAATGTAGTGGGGACAGAGAAAATCTCATTAATGAACTTAAAAAAATTGAATATTTTAGTATGAATGGAAAAAAAATTGACAATAAGAATATATCTAAACTGATCAATTTAAGCGAAAACCACAACGTTTCCGAACTTATTGATAATTGCCTTGCAAAAAACAAAAAGAAAATAATTAGTATTTTAAATGAAAATAATTTTAGTAATGATGACTGTGTTATGATTATTAGATCCTTTATAATTAAAGCAAAAAAATTATTGGCATTATCAAAAGCATTTGAGATAAATAAAAATATAGATTTAACAATTTCCTCAGCAAAACCACCTATTTTTTGGAAAGAAAAAGAAATAACAAAACTGCAGATTTATAAGTGGACCCCAAAAAACATTAAACAACTAATCTATGCACTAAGTGAGACTGAATTACAGATTAAAAAAAATCTAAATAATTCAATAAATTTAATTACAGATTTTATATTAAGCCAGTCTTCTGCTTAAGCTAATAGTTAGATTTAATTATATCTATAATTTTATTTAACTGATCTAGATCTTTATATTCAAAGGAGATTTTTCCTTTATTTCTCTTACTGTTTTGAATTTCAACATTTAATCCTATTTTATTTGATACTGAAAGTTCAAGAGCAATAATATTTGTATCTTTTGTTATCTTTGAATTTTGTCTGTTCTTTTTAAATAATTGAACAAATTTTTCTGCTTGTCTTACAGATAATTTTTTTTCAATAATTTTATTTGCAACAAAAGATGCATTTTCTAATCCAACTAAAATTTTTGCGTGACCTGCAGTTAATTTTTGTGTCTCTATTAGTTTTATAACTTCAGTTGGTAGAGTTAATATTCTTAATGAATTAGCTATATAGCTTCTACTTTTACCTATAAATTTTGATACTTTTTCTTGATCATAAGAAAATTCATCAATTAATTTTTTATAACCTTGGGCTTCTTCTAGTGGGTTTAAATCATGTCTTTGAACATTTTCAACAATTGCAAATTCTAAAGATTTTAGATCATCTGCCTCTGTGATTACTACAGGAACATTATGAATACCCACTCTCTGTGCCGCTAGCCATCTTCTCTCACCTGCAATTATTTCAAATTTTGAATTTTCACTATTTGATTTTCTAACTATGATCGGCTGAATAATTCCTCTTTCTTTTATAGAATTTGTTAAATCTTCTAAGTTTACCTCATCAAAATTTTTTCTTGGTTGGTATTTATTGGGTATTAAGTCGCTTACTGGTAATTGGTTTTTTTGAACCTCTACTTTAGTTTCACCAATTAGCGATGATAAACCTCTTCCAAGACCCTTTTTAATTTTATCCATTATGCAGCACTCCCAATTATTGACTCTTGATTTATAAATTCATCGGTAAAACTAAAATAGGATTTACTACCAGGACAAGATTTGTCATAAATTAAAACTGGCATTCCATGTGAGGGTGCCTCAGACAATCTCACATTCCTTGGGATTACAGTTGAATAGACTTTTTCATGAAAATAATCTCTAGCTTCCTTTTCAACTTGTGAAGAAAGTTTATTTCTTTTGTCATACATGGTCAGAAGGATCCCTCGAATTTTTAAATCTGGATTTAAACTTACTTTTATCCTTTCAATAGTTTTCATTAATTGGGTTAAACCCTCTAGAGCAAAAAATTCTGTTTGCAAGGGTACTAGAAGTGAGTTTGAGCAGACGAGCGCCATAACCGTTAGAAGACTCAAGGAAGGCGGACAATCAATCAACACATAGTCGTATAATCCTCTAGAATTGTTTAAATAAGCGGTTAATTTAGCCTTTAATATGAATGCTCTATTACTATCGTCAGCCGTTTCTACCTCAAGTCCTGACAGATCTACATTAGAGGTGATAATATCTAAATTTTCAAACTGTGTCCTCTTGATTATCTCATTAATCTGTCTAGTTCCATTCAGTACACCATAAATTGTATCACTTGAGTTGTCTACGTTAGATAATCCAAGACCCGTAGTGGCATTTCCTTGAGGATCTAAATCAATAACTAAAATTTTTTTATTAAGTTGAGTTAATCCAGCAGCTAAATTTATAACGGTTGTTGTTTTTCCTACCCCACCCTTTTGATTTATTACTGAAATAATTTGCATTTAGTTTTTCTTATATCTTTTTTTATTTTTCTTACTAATTTTTTTTATATTTAATAAAAATGAATCCTCATTAGTTAAACTTTTTTTTTCTACATATTCCAAACTCCAATCATCTTTAGATTTTTGAAATATTTTTTTTCCACTCTTGCCCATAAAAAATATTAAATTTTTATATTTGGAAAAATTTTCATAAACTAAATCTAAAACCACTGGCATTGGCTTGAATGCTCTTGACATAACCGTACCTGTTTCTAAATTTTTTACTTCAAAAATATTTTTTTGAAAAACTTTTGTATTTAAATTTAGTTTTTCAGAAACTTCTTTTAAAAAACGGCTTTTATGGTAGCTTTTTTCATAAAGATGCACGTCCATATTATTTTTCATATTTTTGAGTATAATTGCTACTACAATCCCCGGAAAACCTGCTCCAGATCCTAAATCTGTGGTTGTATTGCTATTAAAGTCAACAAAATCAATGATTTGTGCAGAATCAACAATATGACGTTCAAATATAGTCTTTTTTGATGATGTATTTTGGCTGATTATGTTAATTTTTTTATTTTTTTCAATAATCATGGATATATAGTTTTCAAAGTCTAAAAATATTTCACGTGAAACATTTAAACCATTTAATCTTGAATATGATTTTAAAATTTCTTGATCCATTAAGCTATATGCTTAATAGACTTTCTTTTGACATGTGACAACAAAATATATACAGCTGCTGGAGTAATTCCATCAATTCTCAGTGCTTGACCCATTGTTTTTGGTTTTATTTGCTTAAATTTAGCTTTTACCTCATTTGACAATCCTGAAAGGCCATCATAGTTGATTTTATCGGGTATTATAAGGTTTTCATCTCTCTTAAAGGCTAGAATATCAGCTTTTTGCTTCTTCAAATAACCCCTATAATGAGCATTAATTTCAACCTGTTCATCAATTTCTTTGCTAAAAAAAGGTATATCAGTCCAAATTTTCCTAATTTTATTCATATCAACCTCTTTTTGAGTTAATATTTCATTAGAAGATCTTAAAACACCATCTTTTGCTATTTTTACACCAAATTCATCAGCTTTATTAGGTGATATAGTTGATTGACTCATTTTTACATTAATTTGGTTAATTTTCTCGAATTTATCTAGATAAAGAACTTTTCTGACATCACCAATTAATCCAATTTCTATTCCTTTTGCAGTTAATCTTTGATCAGCATTATCAGATCTAAGGCTTAATCTATATTCAGCTCTTGATGTAAACATTCTGTATGGTTCAGCTACACCTTTGGTCACTAAATCATCAATCATTACCCCTATGTAAGCATCAGATCTATCTAATATAAAGGGTTCTAATTTTTTATAAGATAAAGCAGCATTTATCCCTGCGATAAGACCTTGAGCTGCCGCCTCTTCATATCCTGTTGTTCCATTAATCTGACCTGCAAGATAAAGATTGCTAATTTTCTTAGTCTCAAGCGTTAAAAATAGTTCTCTTGGATCTATATAGTCATATTCTATGGCATATCCTGGTCTTATAATAGTTACATTCTCTAAACCATTGATATTGTTACATATTTCTTGTTGTACATTAGCTGGAAGTGATGTTGAGATGCCATTTGGGTAAATTGTATGGTCATTAAGCCCTTCAGGCTCTAAAAATATCTGATGTCGACCCTTATCAGCAAATTTTACTATCTTGTCTTCGATAGATGGGCAGTATCTTGGTCCAACACCTTGTATGCTACCAGAGTACATAGCACTCTTAGATAAATTTTTTTCAATAATTTTATGAACCTTATCGTTAGTGTAAGTCATACGACATGAAACTTGTTTATTAATATTTTTTTTAGTTAAGAAAGAAAAAAAATAAGGATCATCATCTGCGAACTGTTCTTCTAAATTTTCATAATTAATTGTTCTCGAGTCAAGTCGGGGAGGGGTTCCTGTTTTTAATCTTCCTATTTTAAAATTGTATTTTTCTAATTGTTCACTTAATCCTGTTGAAGGTTTCTCATCATACCTACCTGCAGGTGTTCTTTCATCGCCTATATGTATCAAACCATTTAAAAAAGTGCCCGTTGTTAGTATTAGCTTAGAACATAAAACTTTTTTACCTTCTTTAGTTATGAAGCCAGTTATTGTATTTTTATCAAAAATAAACTTTATTACAGGATCAGAAAAAATGCTTAAATTACAGTAGTTTGCAAGTTTTTCTTGCATATATTTACGATATAATGATCTATCAGATTGAGTTCTAGGTCCTCTTACTGCTGGACCTCTACTTCTATTTAATAATCTAAATTGTATACCCGATTTATCTGCAACCTCACCCATGACACCATCAAGGGCATCTATTTCTCTTACTAAATGACCTTTACCCAAACCACCAATTGCTGGGTTACAAGACATCTCTCCAATAGTTTCTTTCTTATGAGTGAATAGGGCAGTGTTAACTCCTAGTCGTGCAGAAGCTGCTGCAGCCTCACAACCAGCATGTCCACCACCTATTACTACAACATCGAATGATAAATCATTTTTCATAAGCTAAATTTATAACTGATTATTATATTTACAAGATACGTATAGTTTTGCTTAAATAAGCTTTAATTATCAACACTTTTTAGTAAAAAAAGGCTTAAAAACAAGGAAAATGAGGTATTATTTACCGATACAAAAATCGTTGAAAATACTGCCTAATATCTCTTCTACATCGACTTTTCCAACTATCATGCCTAAATGTCTAGTAGCTAATCTTAAATCTTCTGCAGCTTTATCAAAATCCTCAACTTCATTTTTTTTATTAAAATTTTTTAGATGCTCTAAACACTGTTCAAGATGTTGTCTGTGACGTTCTCTGGTAATTAAAATATCATCACTTGTTATAAATTTATTTTTTAAATTATTTTTTATTTTTAAAATTAATTCATCAATATTTAAATTCTCTTTAATTGAAATTAATACATGATTTAATTTTTTAATCTCTGTATCAATATTTCCCTTTAAAAGATCTGATTTATTTATTACTAAAATTGCATTTTGGTCCAACAAACTCTTCAAAACATCAGTAAAATCAGGGTTTTTGGCATCAACAACTACCAGCTTCAGATCAGCTTCTTCTGCTCTATTTAAAGATAATTTAATACCTTTCTTTTCAATTTCGTTTTTAGACTCTCTTATACCAGCGGTGTCAGAAACAATTACTGGATAACCATCTATGTTTAGATGGGTTTCGATTACATCTCTTGTTGTTCCTGCAATCTCTGAAACAATTGCAACATCTCTATTAGATAGATGATTTAGTAAACTAGATTTACCTGCATTAGTGGGTCCAAGAATTGCAATTTTAAAACCTTCTCTGATTCTTTCGCCAACTTTTTGATCATCTAAAATTTTTTCAATATTTATTAAAACTTCATCTGAACTTTTTTTAATTTCTCCTAAAATATCACTTGGTAAATCTTCATCTGGAAAATCTATTTTTGCTTCAACATGAGATAATATTTTTAAAAGTTTTTCTCTTAAAAAATTAAATTGATCAGCAGATTTTCCATTCATAATTTTAATCGCTTGTTGTCTTTGAATTTCAGTTTCAGAAGAAATTAAATCTGCAACGCTCTCGGCTTTGAGCAAGTTTATTTTTCCATTTTGAAAAGCAAGCTTTGTAAATTCACCAGGTTCTGCTAAACGACAGTTCTCAATTTTTGAGATAGAAGTATGCAGAGCATCTATTACAGCCTTACTTCCATGCACCTGTATTTCGGCCATATCTTCACCTGTGTAGCTCTCAGGTCCAGGAAACCATAGTATTATGCCTTCATCAATTAACTCAGAAGTGTTGATTTTATTGATCTTTCTAAGAGTTGCTACCCTTGGCTTTGGAACATTTTTACCTGTTAATAATTCAATAGCCTTACTAGTTTCAGGTCCCGAAATTCTTATTACAGCAATACCAGATATACCAGGGCCACTTGATAAAGCAAATATTGTCATTAAAATATTATAGCTTTCAAAATTCTTAAATAATATAATTTTTTTTTATGATTATGTGGCTTGCCTCATATCCAAAAAGTGGAAATACTTGGATGAGAGCGTTGTTATCTTGTTATTTATTTGATCAATACCATGATGAAAATCAAGATGTTTTTTCAAAAATGAAAATTATAAAAAGTTTTCCCAAGAAATTTGCCTTTAAAGGTATAATAGATGAAGATTATTTAATTAAAAATAAACTAGGTGCTTATGAATATTTTATAAAAGCACAAGAAAAAATAAATAAAGATCCAAATTTACATATTATTAAAACACATAATTTTTGTGGTTCATCAAATGGTTATGAATTTACAAATAAACAAAATACAATTGGGTCAATTTATATAGTAAGAGACCCCAGAGATGTGGCGGTATCATATGCTTCATTTGCAGATATATCTTATGAAGAATCTGTAAGTTTACTGTTCAATGAAAATAGAATATCTTTTAATGATAAATATTATCCTGAAGCTAGATTATCATGGAAAACGCATTTAGTTTCGTGGCTTAGTTTTCCAGCACCCAGATTATTAGTCAGATATGAAGATTTACTTAAAGACACAGCAGGAATATTAAGAAGTACAATTATTTTTATTAATCAATTTTTAAATAATAAAATCACAATTGATGAAGATAAAGTAGCAAGAGTTGTTAATGAATGTGATTTTAATAAATTAAGGTATTTAGAAAATAAAAAAGGGTTTGATGAAAATGACGATTGGTTAGATGATACTAAAAAAAAATTATTTAAAATTAACAACAAACAAAAAAAATTTTTTAGAAAAGGTAAGAAAAAAAGTTGGAAAAATGTTCTACCAGAAAATTTAACAAAACAGATTGAAAATAATTTTTCTAAAGAAATGAAAAAACTTAATTATATTTAAAATTTTTATGCCGGCCTATTCATTGAGTTAAAAAACTCAGCATTATTTTTTGTGTCTTTTAGTTTTGAATTAATAAATTCAATTGCATCCATTGTTCCCATTGGAGCAATAATTCTTCTGAGAACATTCATTTTTTGAAGATCATTTTTATCAAACAATAATTCTTCTCTTCTCGTTCCAGATTTTGTTATGTCTATTGCAGGATAAATTCTTTTATCTGCTATCTTTCTATCAAGAACAGTTTCGCTATTTCCTGTTCCTTTAAATTCTTCAAAAATTACTTCGTCCATTCTGCTACCTGTATCGATTAAAGCGGTTGAAATAATTGTTAAAGATCCACCTTCTTCAATATTTCTTGCTGCACCAAAAAATCTTTTTGGTCTTTGAAGTGCATTAGCATCAACACCACCAGTTAAAACTTTTCCAGAACTTGGAATAACGGCATTGTAAGCTCTTCCTAATCTTGTGATTGAATCTAATAATATAACAACATCCTTTTTATGTTCAGTTAATCTTTTTGCTTTTTCAATAACCATCTCAGCAACAGCAACATGGCGTTGTGCCGGTTCATCAAAAGTAGAGCTAATAACTTCACCTTTGACTGTTCTTTGCATATCTGTGACTTCTTCTGGTCTTTCATCAATCAGTAAAACCATCAAATAACTTTTTGGATAATTTTTAGCAATTGAGTTTGCAATACTTTGTAATATCATTGTTTTACCAGCCTTTGGTGGTGAGATAATAATGGATCTTTGCCCTTTTCCAATTGGGCTCACAAGATCAATTAATCTTGGTGTTAAATCTGGTTTTTTTTCAATTTTTGTTGTCTCCACCTCCATGACCATTTGTTGGTCTGGATAAAGAGGTGTTAAGTTATCAAATGCGATTTTATGTCTTGCCTTTTCTGGTTCTTCAAAATTAATTTTACTAACTTGAAGTAATGCAAAATATCTTTCACCCTCTTTAGGGGCCCTAACTGGTCCTTCAACTGTATCACCAGTTCTTAGTCCAAATTTTCTAATCTGGCTTGGGCTTACATAAATATCATCTGGTCCTGGCAAATAGTTTGATTCCATTGCTCTTAAAAAACCAAATCCATCTTGTAACAATTGCAAAACACCTGCTCCAGTAATTTCCTCTTTTTCTGCAACTTTTTTTAAGATAGCAAAAAGAATTTCTTGTTTTCTTAAAGTGCTGGCATTCTCTATGCCAAGTTCTTCAGCTTGAGTAATAAGTTGCTCGGATGATTTTAGTTTTAACTCTTGGATATTCATGATTTAAATTTTGTAAGGACTAAATGGATAGGTTTAATATATATGCTTAGATTAATATTTCAACCCCAGATTGGCTTAAAAATAACCAAAAATACAATAAAAATAAGCATTACTGTTGGAATTTCATTAATTATTCTAAAGAATTTTGCAGATCTTGTATTAGAATTATTTTTTAAAGATAAAAGACATTTCCCAAGATAATCATTGTAGAATGACAATAAAATAACCAACACTATTTTTAACTGCATCCATAGTTGAGAAAAAATTTCTATTCCAATTAAATAGATTAAAATTAACCCAAAAATCCATGTAAAGATCATTGCTGGACGCATGATATAAAAGAAAAGTCTTTTTTCCATTACCTCGAATATTTCTGTGGCTTCTCTTTTGTTTTTATTTTCAACATGATAAACAAAAATTCTTGGAAGGTACAAAAGACCAGCCATCCAGGAAACAACGGCTATTAAATGTAAACTTTTAAATAATAAATAACTATTCATGATTTAAACATGGGCATTTAATAAATTGATTTGGACATTGTATCTTTGGAGGAAAAATTTCTCCATTCAAATTATAATCTTGTTTATTAATTATTAAATTTGACATAGCTTTGATATAGTTTTCATTGATACCTAAAGCTGGTACTCTGGTATAATTTTTACATCCATTTTTGTCAGCCAATTCCTTATACTCTATATCAAGCTCAACTAAAGTTTCTGAGTGTTCTGATACAAATGCGATGGGAACTAAAACAATATGTTTTCCTAATTTTGAATTTTCCATAATTATATCTTCTGTTGATGGACCTATCCATTTTAAGGGTCCAACACGACTTTGATAACTTAATATCCAGTCTAAGTTTTTTATATCTAAAGATTCGACGATTTTATTAACTGATTGTTCCACTTGCCATTGATAGGGATCACCTTTTTTTATATTTTTTTCAGGTAAACCATGTGCAGAGAATATTAGTTTGAAGCTTTCTAAATTATTAATCTTTTTGATTATTTCTTCTTTATGAGCCAGAACGAAATTCTCATCTGTTGGATAACAGCAAATTGTACTTGTTTTAATATTAAGATTATTTTTTTTACAAATATCTTTCCATTCTTTAATTGATGATCCAGATGTTGCTGCAGAATATTGTGGATATAAAGGCATTAATATAATTTCATCTGGGTTAAAATCTCTTACATTATTAACAACTTTTTCCGCTCTTGGATGCCAACATCTCATAACTATGAAACACTTATATTCTGAAGTTTTATCATCATTATTAAGTTTTAATTCAAGAGCTTTTGATTGTTCCTCTGTTAATTTTAAGATAGGCGATGACCCGCCAAGCTCTTGGTAAATTTTTTTAGCTGTTGGTGTTCTTCTGCTGGAGATTAGCTTAGCTAAAGGATATCTAAAGAGAGAGGGTAAGTTTAATATCGCTGGGTCATTAAATAAATTAAACAAAAAAGGCTTAACATTCTCAAGTTTATCGGGCCCACCTAGATTAAAAAGTATTACAGCTTTTCTCATCAATAGTTTTTTACTGTATTTACCATGTATTCAAACATATTAGGATCTGTTTCAGGCAAAACACCATGGCCTAAATTAAAGATATAAGGATGATTTTTAAAAATATCTAAATATTTTATTGTTTCTTTTTTGATAGTTTCTGTGTCTGTAAGTAATATTTTGGGATCAAGCCCGCCTTGAACTGGAATTTTTATATCTTGTAAAATTTTTTTCGGATCAACATTATAATCAATACCAACCACATCTGGTTTAACAATGTCACAAAATTCTTTATAGTTTTTGATTTCTCTAGGAAAGCAAATAACTGGGGTATTTAATGATTTCACATAATTAACCAAATTCAAAGTTGGTGAATAAACATAATTTGGTAAATCTTTTTCTTCTAATAATCCTGCCCAACTATCAAAAATTTGTATTACATTAGCACCATTATCAATCTGATTTTTAATATGTATTTTTAAAAATTTTTCTAGAATTAATAAAATTCTGTTTATTAAAAAATCATTTTTGAAAAAATTTTCTTTTAATTTTTTTTTAGGAGATTGTTGATTAATTATATAAACCAATAAAGTCCAAGGCGCACCCACAAAACCTATGGTATTTTTATTTTTATTTTTTATAATATTGTTTGAGCTTACTTTTTGAATTGCTTTATAAACTGGATAAATTTTTTGAACAAAATCAACTTTATCTAATTTAGACATTTCATTTATATTTACTTCTCCAAGTTTTGGACCAAAGCCTTTCTCAAACTCTACTTTTTGATTTAAGCCATATGGTAAAATTAAAATGTCTGAAAAAATTATTGCAGCATCTAAATTAAACCTTTTTAAAGGTTGTAAAGTAATTTCTGACGATAGATTTTCATCTAAACATAACTTTATGAAATCTGGATTTAATTTTCTAATCTCTCTAAATTCAGGGAGATATCTTCCAGCTTGTCTCATTATCCATATTGGATTTATTTTTGTATTTTTATTTATTATTACTTCGTGAAGAGGTGTCATATTAAAATAGTATATATATTTATTGTATTAGTATTATGTATTGTGAATAATGATGATAAGTATTTTTAAACATTTTATTAACAAGTTAATCACAATTATTGTTTAATAATATTGATAAAATTGAAGCTTTTTAAATATTTATTCAATAAATTGTATAATTTTATTCATTAATTTATTAATGTTAATAAAACCCTTATTTTACAATGATTATTAACCAATATTTAAATTGAGTAATTTTATTAAAATAATACAAATTTATTAACAATTTATTCATGAGCAATACATATCAAATATATCTCATATCTGACTCGACAGGAGAAACGCTTGATCGAATTTTTTTAGCCTTAAAAGCTCAATTCAAAAATATTAAATATAAAGTACACTCTTATTCCTTCACAAGGACTGAAAACCAAATTCTTAAAATTTTAGAAGATGCTAAAAAAAATGAAAATTCAGTAATTCTCTATACTATAGTGGACAACAACTTAGCAAAATATTTAGCCAATGTAAGTGAGGATAAAAAAATCCCATGTTTTGGTGTATTAGGAAATTTAATTTTAAATTTTTCTAAAATTTTAAATCAAAAAGCTTCTCATGAACCAAGCGGACAACATGCTCTTAATGATGAATATTATGAAAGGATTGAAGCTATACAATTTACAATGAACCATGATGATGGAAATTTAGTAAATGATATAGAAAAATCAGATATTATCTTAGTTGGCGTTAGTAGAACAAGTAAAACACCTACATCAATTTATTTAGCTAACAAAGGCTTTAAAACTTCAAATATACCACTTGTAAATGAAAACTCTTTACCAAAAAAACTCAGAGATAATCCGCAATTAACTTGTGTTGTGGGTTTAAACACAGAGCCAGAACGCTTAGTTGATTTAAGAAAAAATAGAATGACTTCTTTAAAAGAGACTGAAAATATAAAATATACAAATATAAAAAATATAAAAAAAGAGATTATAGACGCAAAAAAGACTTTTCAAAAATATAAATGGCCATCAATTGATGTTACTAGAAAATCAGTAGAAGAAACTGCTGCTTCAATAATAAAAATACACGAAATATATTTAAACAATGTCAGATAAAATTATTCTTGCTTCCAAGAGTAAAGTTAGAAAAGAAATATTAGAAAAACACAATTTACCCTGTGAAGTTAAGCCATCAAACGTTGACGAAGATGTTGTTAAAGAAAGTCTCACTAAAGAATTAGCTTCGCCAGAAATTATCTCGAAAAATTTGGCTGAATTAAAAGCTAATAAAGTTAGTTTAAGTCAAAGAGATCAACTAGTTCTGGGTGCTGACAGTGTAATAGATTTGGATAATGAATTAATTTCGAAACCCGAAAGTCGAGAAAAAGCTTTAATAATCTTAAAAAAACTTAATGGAAAAAAACATCATTTGATAAGCTCTGTCTGTATTTCAAAAAATGGCTCAATGATTTGGAATTATACTGAAAAAGCGGAGTTAACAATGAAAAATTTCACAGATGAAGATTTAAAAATTTATTTATCAAAAATACCTGACGAAACCTTATATGCTTATAACGTTTATCAAATAGAAGGGGAGGGAAGAAATTTATTTTCAAGTATCTCTGGAGATGAAGATACTATAATGGGATTACCCGTCTTAAAAATTAAAGAATATTTAAAAACTCAACAATGAAAAAATTTGTAGTCATAGGAAATCCTATAGAACATTCATTATCTCCAATATTACATAATTTTTGGATTAAAAATAATGGTATTGATGCAATTTATGAAAAGCAAAAATTAAATAAAGACGAATTAGAGCAACAAATTTCACAAGTTAAAGAAAAAAAAATAAGTGGTATTAATGTTACTGTACCATTTAAAAAAACCATTATTCCTTTTCTAGACGAATTAAGTATTGAAGCCGAAAATACACAATCAGTTAATACCATTTATTTAAAAGACAACAAGGTAATAGGGCACAATACAGATATATTTGGTTTTGAAACTAGTATTAAAAAAACAAAATATAATCTTACCGATAAAGAAGTTCTAATATTAGGAGCTGGCGGAGTAGTGCCATCAATTATTTTTGCCTTAAATAAAATGAAAATCTCTAAAATTAAAATAAGTAATAGAACTAAAGATAAGGCAGAGAATTTAAAAACACTTTTTAAGAATATAGAAATTATAGAATGGGGCGAAGTTCCAAATGTTGATATGATTATTAATGCAACAAGTTTAGGTTTAAAAAAAGAAGATAAAATAAATCTTGATTTTTCATTAATTTCTAAAAATGGATTTTTTTATGATGTTATTTATAATCCTAGAGAGACAAATTTTTTAAAAATAGGAGAAAGCTTAGGCTGTACAACTTTAAATGGTAAATTGATGTTTATTTATCAGGCTCTTTTGGCTTTCAATATTTGGCATAAAATAGAACCTAATGTTGATGAAAATGTAATTAAACTTTTAGATTAATGATTAAAATTGGAATTTTAGGAGATATAGGTGCTGGCAAGAGTTATGTAGCTCAAAATTTTGGTTACCCAGTTTTCAATGCTGATTATGAGGTAGCAAAATTATATCAACAAAATAAAAATGTTTTTAAAAATTTAAAAATAAAACTACCAAAATATATTCATTCATTTCCAATAGAGAAAATAGAAATTTCTAATGCAATCTTAGATAATAAAAATAATTTAAATAAAATTATCAAAATTGTTCATACCGAAATAAGAAAAAAAATGAATTTATTTTTAAAAAAAAATAAAAATTCAAAAATTGTTATATTGGATATTCCACTATTATTAGAAAATAAAATTAATAAGAAAGAAGATATATTGGTGTATGTGCAGTCCTCTAAATCTAATATCTTAAAAAGATTGAAAAAAAGAAAAAATTTTAATAATAAATTAATGAAAAAATTTAAAGCAATGCAATTACCAATTAGTTTTAAAAAGAAAAAATCTGACTTTATTATTAAGAATGATTTTACAAAGAAATCTGTTAATGATGGTATAAAAAATATCTTAAAAGAGATTACTTAGATGAAGGAAATAATATTAGATACTGAAACTACAGGTATATCAACAAAAGAAGGTCATAGGATTGTTGAAATAGGTTGTATAGAACTGGAAAATTTAATCCCAACAAAAAATAGATTTCATTGTTATTTAAATCCAGAGAGAAAAGTTTCAGAAAAAGCCTTAGAAGTTCATGGATATACAGATGAATTTTTAGCTAAACAAAAAAAATTTTGTGATATTGGCGAACATTTTTTGGAATTTATTAAAGATAAAAGACTTATTATTCATAATGCTGATTTTGATTTGGGTCATTTGAATAATGAATTAGCAATATTTGGAAAAAAAAAAATAGATAATGACATTATTGATACATTAATTTTAGCTAGAGATAAATTTCCAGGATCTCCTGTGAGTTTAGATGCTCTTTGTAAAAGATATAGGATTGATAATTCAAAAAGAACTCAACACACAGCACTAATTGACTGTGATTTACTAGCCAAAGTTTATATTAATTTGATAGATCAAAAAGAACCAACATTAAATTTTCAAAGTGAAGAGGAAAAGATTAATCAAAAAAATAATGTTAACATTGATTATTTTAAAAAAGTAATCCAACCAACTATCGAAGAGTTAAAAAAACATAAAGAATACCTAAAAAATAATCTTAAAAAGAATTTTTTTTAATTTAATCTTTGATTGTAAAGTTGTTCAAAATCAACCTTTTTTTCAAATTTAACATCTGGGTATCCAGAATTGTGCAGTAAATTTAAAAATGATTTTTCCAGTTCAGGATAAATTTCAATTTGAACATCGCACAGTATTATTTTTTCAAGATCTTTTTTTTCTTTAATTTCATCATTTATCTCTACAATAGTAGAATAATTAATTTCAAAATAAGATTTTTTTTTGTTTTCTTGCTTATCTTCAAATTTTAAAATTGTATTAATTTCAATCATTTTTTTTTTTAACACTTTAGAATTTATATCAATATTAAGTTGATATTTTGAAATATAATCTCTTACAAAGATATAAGTTTCGACATCGGGAGTCTCACTGGACATATCCTTTATGTACTTGCCTAAAATTTTATATTTTTCTGTCATCTTCATCTTCTATATCCTCAAAGTCTCCATCAATAAAATTATTTTTTTTATTTACTTTTTCTCTGTTTTTAAATTTACTAAAAAACTTTTCTAAAAATAAATTTCTAGTAGCAGGAAATATTATTAAAAATCCAAGAATATCTGTGGCAAAACCAGGAATTATCAAAAGAAGAGCAGCAAAAGCAATTGCAGCCCCTGAAATCATTTCATATGTTGGTGCTTTATTTTTGCTTATTTGTGCGAAGCCAGATTTTAGAGTGTTTAAGCCCTCATATTTGGCATAGTAAACCCCAACGACTGCTGTAGTGAATATTAGCAAAATTGTAGTAATTGCACCAATTTGTGAACCAATTTTTATAAAAAGAAATATTTCAATAGCAGGAATTAAAATTACTAATAATAAAACTGAGTTCATTTGTCTGCAATCTAAATTGCTAGTTGAAATTAATCAACATAGTAATTAGTATAGAAGTATGAGTTACAGCTTTGAATATATCGATATAATTCTTCTAGCAATGATTGCTGGCTTTATTTTTTTAAGATTAAGAGGAATACTCGGAAAAAGAAGTGGATTTGAGGGAAAAACAACTGCTCAATTTGATAAGATTTTAAAAAAAGAAATTGTTAAACAAGCAGTTAAAACTAATGATAACTTTGATGATAAAGCGCAGAAAGAGTTTTTAAAAGGTGCAAAAATTGCTTATGAGACTATAATTACTGATTTTAGCGACAATGATAACAAAATAACTACAAGTAAACCTTTGCTTAATAACGATATTTATAATCAGTTTAATGAAGCATTAAAGGAAAGAAGTTTGAAAGGACATTATGCTGAAATTACTTTTATAGGTATAAATTCAGCAGTTATTAAAGAACATAAAAAAGTAGATCAAATTTTAAATGTGACAGTAGATTTCATAGCCGAAGTAATAACTTGTATAAAAGATAAAAATAAAAAAATCATATCTGGTGATCCTGTAAAAATCAAAAAAATATATGATACCTGGGTTTTTTCAAGAGATACTACTTCTATTAACCCTAATTGGCAATTAGTTAGTACCTTAACTTAATTGATAAATAAAATCTCAGACAAAGATAAAAAAGATTGGGAAAATTTCCTAAATAACAAAAAAAAAAATCTTAATAAAAATTATATAAATAAAAAAGATATAAAAATTCTTAATAAAGATAAGCAGGACTGGGAAAATTTCTTAAACAATAAACAGAAAATTTACGATAAAGATTTTGTTCATAAAAAAAAAGTAAGATATGAGAAGATCAAAAAAATAGACCTTCATGGTTACACGATTGAAGAAGCAAATAATGCTATAGAACAATTTATTCAAAAAAGTTTTGATGAAAATGTGACTAAAATAATAGTGATTACAGGCAAAGGACTAAGGTCTAGTAATATTGAAAATCCCTACCGTTCAAAAGATTTGAGTTTACTAAAATATTCAGTACCTGAGTTTATTGAAAATAATAAAAGCCTTACAGAGCTTATTATTGAAACTACAGATGCTAAAATAGAGGATGGTGGAAGTGGAGCTTTTTATATTTTTCTTAAAAATAAGATGATTAAAGAAAAAAAAACTATATATCTAGATAAATAATATTTTTTTTATGTTTGTTTGGTTAGCCTCGTATCCAAAAAGTGGAAACACCCTAGTTAGATCGATGTTGGCTTCATACTTTTTTTCTAAAGATGGAATTTTTAATTTTGATTTAATAAAAAATATAAAACAGTTTCCTCATGCACCTTTATTCGAATCACTTGGTTTTGATATAAAAAATGAAAAAGAGTTAATTAAAAATTACATTAAAGTTCAAGAATCTATCAATCAAAAAAATTCAACTCAATTTTTGAAAACACATAGTTATCTTTTTAATATTGAAGGCAGTGGCTTTACTGATTTAAATAATACTCTTGGAGTAATTTATATTGTTAGAGATCCTAGAAATGTTGTTACTTCGCTGGCAAATTTTTTAGATATCTCAATAACTAAAGCCACAGATCACCTGACTCAATCGCCATATATAGGTGGAGTGTCAAATAGCAATAAAATAGAAGAAATAATGAAAACTTATACAGGTACATGGAGTGGTAACTTTAATAGCTGGAAGTCATTTAAGTCTAATAGGAAATATTTACTAATTAAATACGAAGATTTAATTTTCAATAAAGAGGAAAATTTAAAAAAAATTTTAAAATTTATTTATAAACTTAGAAATATTAACCTTGAAATTGATGAGACCAAAATAAAAAATGTTATTCTATCAACTAACTTTGAAAATATGAAGAATTTAGAAAAAGAAAAGGGATTTGAGGAGGCACGAATTAACATAGTAACAAAAGAAAAAATACCTTTCTTTAATCTGGGACCGAAAAATGAATGGAAAAAATTATTAGACTTAGAAATAGTAAAAAAAATAGAAAAAGCTTTTAAAAAAGAAATGAAAGAATTGGAATATTTGTAATTTTAATGATTATTTGGTTAGCATCCTATCCTAAAAGTGGAAACACATTGTTAAGATCAATGCTTTCAGCATATTTTTTTACTGAGGATGGAAAATTCAATTTTGATACTATTAAAAAAATAAACCAATTTCCAGATTTAAAACTTTTTGAAAATTATGGAGTTAACATTTCTGATCAGATTGAAATTGTTAAAAATTATATAAATGTACAAAACAAAATTAATAAAAAAGATAAAAACTCAGTAAGATTTATTAAAACTCACAGTGGACTTTCAGATATTAACGGTCATCAATTTACCAATTTAAAGAATTCTTTAGGTGTAATATATATGGTTCGTGACCCAAGAAGTGTTGTAAAATCATATGCTAATCACAATCAAATGACATTAGAGAGGGCATCAAATAGAATGTTGGAATATGGAGCAACATTAGGGGGGATTAAAAATTCAACTAATGATGTAGATAAAGTAATAACTCATATGAACTCCTGGTCATTAAATTACGAGTCCTGGAAAGTATTTAAGAAATTTGATCGTTATCTTCTTATAAAATATGAGGATTTAATAAATAATAAAGAAAAAGTCTTTTTGTCTATCCTTAAATTTGTACATAAATTAGCAAAAACAAAAATTTCAATTGATGAAAAAAAATTAAAAAATATTTTAAAAACAACAACTTTTGAATACATGCAAAATTTAGAAAAAAACAAAGGCTTTCAAGAGTCAGTAAACATTCAAAATAATAAAAAAATTGTTTTTTTTAAATATGGTCCTAAAGTTAATACCCCCGAGACTTTGCCAGCTACAATAAAGGAAAAATTGGAAGTTTCACTCAAAAGAGAAATGGAAGAATTGGGTTATTTATAATTTTTAGAGGATAAATTTTGATAAATCTGTATCTTTTACTAAATTATCTAAATTATTATTAATATATTCTTTATTAATAATAATTTTTTCACCTGATCTATCTGTTGCTGTAAAACTAATTTCATCAAGTATTTTTTCAATTATTGTATGCAGTCTTCTTGCACCTATGTTTTCAACAGTAGCATTAACTTCAGATGCAATATTCGCAATTGTATCAATCCCATCATCAGAGAATTCAAGATCTACATTTTCAGTTTTTAATAATGCAACATATTGTTTGATTAAACTATAATCTGGCTCTCTTAAAATTCTTTTAAAATCATCACTAGTTAATGCTTCTAGTTCAACTCTGATTGGTAATCTTCCCTGTAGTTCAGGAAGTAAATCTGATGGTTTGGCAAGTTGAAACGCGCCTGATGCTATGAATAAAATATGATCAGTTTTAATTGGACCATGTTTTGTATTAACTGTAGTTCCCTCTATTAATGGTAGTAAATCTCTTTGAACTCCTTCTCGAGATACATCTCCACCTACACGATCTGTTCTTGCTGAGATTTTATCAATCTCATCTAAAAAAACTATACCATTATTCTCTGTTGAAATTTTTGCAGCTTTAATAATTTTATCTTGTTCAATTAATTTATCAGACTCATCATTAATTAAAATTTCATGAGACTCTTTTACGGTCATCTTCTTCTTCTTTTCTTTGTTACCTATTGATTTTCCAATCATTTCACCAATGTTAATCATGCCAACATTTGCACCAGGCATTCCAGGAATTTCAAAAGAAGTATTGTTTGATCCAGTATCACTAACAGCGATTTCTATTTCGTTATCATCTAGATCACCATTTCTTAATCTTTTTCTAAAACTTTCTCTTGTTGCTAAACTTGCTTTTTTACCAACTAGAGCATCTAAGACTTTCTCTTCAGCAGATTTTTGAGCTTGGGCATGTACTTCTTTTCTCATTTTTACTTTTTCCATACCGATAGCAATTTCAATTAGATCTCTTACAATTTGTTCAACATCCCTTCCGACATATCCAACTTCGGTAAATCTTGTTGCTTCAACTTTTACAAAAGGAGCTTCAGCAAGTTTAGATAATCTTCTAGAAATTTCTGTTTTCCCAACTCCTGTTGGTCCAATCATTAAAATATTTTTTGGTAAAACTTCATTTTTCATTTCACCTTTTAGAGCTTGTCTTCTCCACCTGTTTCTTAGTGCAACTGCAACAGCTTTTTTAGCTTTTTTTTGTCCAACTACAAATCTATCTAATTCAGAAACTATTTCTCTAGGAGATAGTGAACTTACTAGAGAACTTTCTTCTTTATTGTTTTTATCTTTGGGTACCAAAGGAGTTACGTTTGAATTTTCCATTATATCTTTAAAACTTTAATTTTATCATTTGTAAAAACACAAATCTCGGAAGCAACTTTGATTGCTTTTTTTGCAATTTCCTCTGCACTTTTATCTGTTTCCATTAAAACTTTTCCAGCAGCTAAAGCGTAATTTCCACCTGAGCCTATTCCTATTACATCACCCTCTGGCTCTAAAACATCTCCTGTTCCAGAAATTATATAACTATTATCTTTATCCCCTATAGCCATTAACGCTTCTAATCTTCTTAAGTATTTATCAGTCCTCCAATCCTTTGCTAGTTCAACAGCAGCTCTTGATAAATTTCCTGCATGCTTTTCAATTTTGGCTTCAAGTCTCTCAAATAATGTAAGAGCATCTGCGGTTGATCCTGCGAAACCTGCAACCACATCTCTTTTTTCAATTTTTCTAATTTTTGAAGCAGTGCTTTTAACCACTGTATTTCCCATACTTACTTGGCCATCTCCAGCCACAACTACTTCATTATTTTTTCTTACCAATACAATCGTTGTCATAACTGATAAATGGTAACTATTTTTTATTCTTCAAGTGTTGATTGCTGATATTGATATAGAGAGATTATGCATGTATATCTTTAAAATATATGGCAAGAAAAGGAAAAGTATCTCGAAAAACCAAAGAAACCAACATTAGTGTTGAAGTCAACATTGATGGAAAAGGTCAATATAAAATTGATACTGGAATTGGTTTTTTAGATCATATGCTTGAACAGTTATCAAAGCATTCCCTTATTGATTTAAAAGTCAAAGCAAAAGGTGACACCCATATTGACCTTCATCACACAACCGAAGATACAGGAATTGCGATTGGGGAAGCTTTAAAAAAAGCAGCAAAAAAATTTGTTGGTATTAAACGATATGCCCACAGAGTTATTCCAATGGATGAAACTTTAACTAGAGTTGCAATTGATGTTTCAAATAGACCTTATTTAATTTGGAAAGTAAAATTAAAAGTCGAGAAACTTGGTGAGATGGACACAGAACTATTCAAAGAATGGTTCCAAGCTTTTTCACAATCTGCTGGAATTACTATGCATGTTGAAAATATTTATGGAGACAATAGTCACCACATTATTGAGTCTTGTTATAAAGCTTTAGCAAGATCACTGAGAGAAGCATTAGAGATGGATCCTAGAAGTAAGAAAAGCATCCCATCCACTAAAGGCTCACTATAAGTTTAATGAATGTCACGATCGTTGATTATAATTCAGGAAATATAAGCTCTGTTATTAACTCTTTTAAGGAAGTTGCTAAAGATAAAGTTAATATAGAAGTAACTTCAGATTTAAATAAGATCAAATCAAGTGATAAGGTGGTGTTGCCAGGTCAGGGCTCGTTTAAGAGCTGTGTTGACGCTTTAAACAGTTTAAATGGCTTAGTTGATACTTTAAGCGATTTTGTACTTAATGATAAAAAACCACTGCTTGGAATTTGTGTTGGTTTACAGATGTTTGCTGACATTGGTTATGAAGAAAAAGAAACTAAAGGGCTTGGTTGGATTTCGGGGAAAGTATCAAGAATAAATAATCAAAATAATAAATACAAACTTCCACACATTGGTTGGAACGAAATTAATATTGTTAAAGATAGTAAGATTTTTAAAGATATTAAAAATAACTCTCACATGTATTTTGTTCATAGCTATGAATTTATTCCAGAAAATAAAAATGTAATCTCAGCAACAATAGATTATTCATCAAATATTGTTTGTGCTGTTGAAAAAGAAAATATTTTTGGAACCCAATTTCATCCTGAAAAGAGTGATAAAATTGGACTTAAAATAATTGATAATTTTATAAGGCTTTAATTGTGAAAATATTACCTGCAATAGATATTAAAGACAAAAAATGTGTCAGATTAATTAAAGGAGATTTTGATAATAAAACTGAATATGAAATGTCCCCATTAGATCAAGCGGGCAAATATAAAGATCATGGTTTTAAAAATTTACACATAGTTGACTTAGATGGAGCTTTGACTGGAGAGACAGTTAATTTGGATATTATAAAAAAAATAGTTAAAAAACTTGACTTAAAAATTGAAGTGGGAGGTGGAGTTAGAACTATTGATAGTATTCAACAATATACAGATATTGGTGTTGAAAAAGTTATTTTGGGAAGTGCTGCTATAAAAGATAAAAATTTTTTAAAAGAAGCTTGTGAAAAATTCCCAAATAAAATTGCTTTAGGTTTAGATGCTAAAGGTGGATACTTATCAGTGTCTGGCTGGAAAGAAAATTCTAATCAATTAACTATAGATTACTTGAAAGAAGTGAATGATTATGGTGCGAGTAGATTAATTTATACTGATATTAATAGAGACGGAATGAAGCAAAGTCCTAATTTCCAAGAAACAGCAAAGGTTGCTAATGTATCTAATTGTCCAGTAATTATATCTGGTGGAGTTTCATCAATTTTTGATATTAAAAAAGCCAAGGAATTAAATAATAATAATGTAGAAGGTATAATAGTCGGGAAAGCTATATATGATGGTGATATTAAGCTAGAAGAGTTGGTCAAGGAATTAGATGCTTAAAAATAGAATTATACCTTGTTTAGATGTTAAAAATGGTCGTGTTGTTAAAGGTATTAATTTTATAGATTTAAAGGATGCTGGAGATCCAGTTGAACAAGCTCAAATTTATTCTGATGGTGGAGCAGATGAAATTTGTTTTTTAGATATCACTGCTTCAAATGAAAATAGAAATACCATTTATGATGTGGTAGAGAAAACTTCTAAGAAATGCTTTGTTCCTTTAACTGTTGGAGGAGGAATTAGAAGCGTTGATGATATTAATAAGCTATTAAACTGTGGTGCAGATAAGGTGTCAATAAATACCGCTGCAGTCCAAAACTTTGAAGTAGTAGTAGAAAGTTCTAAGAAATTTGGTTCACAATGCATTGTTGTCGCAATTGATGCCAAAAAAAATTCTGATAATTGGGAAATTTTTACCCATGGTGGAAGAAATAATACAGGGATTGATGCAATAGAATTTGCAAAAAAAATGGAAAATTGTGGGGCAGGAGAACTGCTAGTAACCTCGATGGATAGAGATGGCACTCAGGTTGGTTACGATATTGAACTAATGTCAAAGATATCCTCTAAAGTAAATATTCCTGTTATTGCCTCTGGAGGAGTTGGTAATCTTGATCATTTAGTAGAGGGAATAAAATTAGGAAACGCGAGTGCCGTTTTAGCTGCATCTATATTTCACTATGGAAAATATTCAGTCAAAGAGGCTAAGGAATATTTGGATTTAAAGGGGATTCCTGTTAGAATTTAACATGCTTAATACATTAGAAAATTTAATAAAACTTGCACGAGAAAGAAAATCGGCACCTGTAGATGGATCTTATACAAATAAGTTACTTACAGATAAAGCGTTAAGTAAAGCAAAGGTTTTAGAAGAAGTTGATGAATTAATTGAAGCTATAGAGGAAGATACAAATAAAATACATGAAGCAGCAGATGTATTTTATCATTTATTAATGTACCTGGAAGCCAATGATGTAAAAATCGAAGAAGTGATGCAGGAATTAGAAAAAAGAAAAAAATGAGTTATGACGATAGTAATATATTTGCAAAAATTTTAAGAGGAGAGATACCTTGTAACAAAATTTATGAAGATGAGTTTGTTTTATCTTTTCATGATATTAATCCACAAAAAAAAATTCACGCTTTAATTATTCCAAAAGGAAAATATGTTAATCTGGATGAATTTAGTTTAAATGCCTCTTCAGAAGAAATGGTTGGGTTGTTTAAGGGTATCAATATAGTAGCCAAAAAGCTAGGTATTTCAACAGAAGTAGGCAGAGGTTATAGAGCACTCGCTAATATAAGTGACGATGGTGGTCAAGAGGTTCCACACTTACACTTTCATTTATTTGGAGGTGAAAAAGTTGGAAAAATGGTTGAGTGACAGAAGAAGTCCAAAGAAACTACTTAGAAATCAATTCTATTCAAGATTTGAATGAAGTTATTCAACCTACTAAAGATTATTCTTTAAATTTGTTAAATCCAATTAATTTTCAATTAAATAAATTTTTTTATAAAAATATTGGTAAAAAACATAAATGGATAGATCGACTAGTTTGGACAGAAACTCAATGGATAGATTACGTTTCTAGTGAAAAAGTTAAAACATATGTATTTAAATTTAAAGATGATTTAGCTGGTTTCTTTGAATTGATATTTCATTCTGAGAAAAAAGAAGTAGAAATTGCTTACTTTGGGTTGTTAGAAGAATTTCAAAATAAAAAGCTTGGATCATATTTATTATCAAAAGCAATTCAGAAATCTTTCAAAGAAAATACCAATAGAGTTTGGGTTCATACATGTTCTCTAGATCACAAAAATGCTTTAAATAATTATTTGGCCAGAGGAATGAAAATATTTAAAACTGAAAAAATTAGAATTTAGTTTTGTGTAGGTAGTTTAAACAAATCTTTATCAATTTGTTGATTTAATTGAATAGAGTAAAGTAAAGTAACATTAACATTTTGATAAATATCTTTGGTCTGCCAGCCAATTAAATTATATGTTTGATCATCAAAAAAAATATTTATTTCATTGTTATTTTCTACTATTTCAAAATTTATATAAGTCCTATCTAATATTTGTTCTTTTAAATTACCTATTTTTTTGATTAAAAATTGTTTATCTAATATTAAATCTAGTGGTGTTTTTTTTAAAGGATATCTATAAAAGCTAGTTCTAGTTTTAATTACTAAGGATTTACCATTGGAAACTAAGATCTTATTATTTTTAATATATTTACAATAAATTTTCTTTGGATACTGAATTATACAATTTCCATTTTCTATTTTTCCATTGATATTTTGTTCAAACTTAAATTTTAAGTTTTCCGTATTCTGCAAATTTTCTATTATTTTATCTTTATTACTTGCATTTGTGTTAGAAAAAATAAAAATAAAAATAAAAATAAAATAGTATTTAAGCATTAAAGAACATCTCTTTTACCAACATGATTCGCTTTGCTCACAATTCTATCAGCTTCCATCATGTCAATAATTCTTGCAGCTCTATTATAACCAATTTGTAGTTTTCTTTGTAAAAATGAAGTTGAGGCTTTACCTTCTGATCTAATTATTTCTAGTGCTTGTTGATACAATTCATCTTTATCACCTTGACTTTGACTATCGCCAATCTCCTTTTCATCAGCAAAGTTTAATATTTCGTCGATATAATCTGGCTCAGCTTGAATTCTTAAAGAATTATTTATTTTTTCAATCTCGTTATCTGACACAAATGGTGCATGTATTCTTACTATTCTGTTAGCAGAAGACATATAAAGCATATCTCCTTTACCCAGTAACTGTTCAGCCCCCTGTTCTCCAAGAATAGTTCTACTGTCTATTTTTGAGGTAACCTGAAAAGATATTCTAGTTGGAAAATTAGCTTTTATAGTACCAGTAATGACGTCAACACTTGGTCTTTGAGTTGCCATTATTATATGAATGCCAGCAGCTCGAGCCATTTGAGATAATTTTTGAATATAATTTTCAATCTCTTTACCAGCAACTAACATTAAGTCTGACATTTCGTCGACAACAACAACTATATATGGCATAGGCAATTTATGTTTAGCATTATATCCATCAATGTTTCTAACACCTTCTTTTGTCATTAATCTATATCTGCTTTCCATTTCTTTAACGACCCAACCGAGAACAGAAGCTGCTTTCTTAGCTTCAGTAATTACTGGACAAAGTAAATGTGGAATACCCTCATACGTTGATAGTTCAAGCATTTTTGGGTCAATTAAAATAAATTTACATTTATCAGGTGTATGCCGATAAAGAAGAGATAAAATAATTGTATTGATACAAACTGACTTTCCTGATCCTGTGGTTCCTGCAATAAGAAGATGAGGCATGGAAGCTAAGTCGTCAACAACTGGTTTGCCAGAAATGTTTTTACCAAGCGCTATTGGCAATTTAATATCTTTTTTCTTGAAGTCAGAGTTAGCCAAAATTTCACTTAAATAAACATTTTCTCTTATGTTGTTTGGAAGCTCTATCCCCACGGTATTACTTCCTGGTATTGTTGCTATCCTAGCAGATTCAGAACTTGTATTTCTTGCTATATCATCTGATAAATTTATTATTTTAGAAACTTTTACTCCAGCTGCAGGCTCAAACTCATTAAGAGTAACCACAGGTCCATGACTAACTTTTTTAATATTTCCACTAACACCAAAATCCATCAGTATCTTTTCTAAAAATTCTGGATCATGTGTTTCATTTTTTTCAAAATTTTCTCTTTCTTTTTTAGTAGGAATTTTCAATAATTCAAGATTTGGTAGTTTGAATCTAATTTTTGTTTCTGACTTATTTTCACTTTTTATAAAAGGCAAATCTTCCTGAATAAGGTTTTTTATTTGATCTTGTGGTATATACTCACTAATTATTTCACTTTTATCTGTATAATTTTTTTTATCATTCTTATTAAAAATATTTAAAATTTTTTTAATAAACATTAAAAAATTTCTTGGACTAAAATTAATACTAATTAAAAATAAAATTATAATAATTAAAATTAAAGTATAAAAAAAAATACCTTCATTCATTAATATTATAGATTTAAGAAATGTTTGACCTAGATAATCTCCAACAAATCCGCTATTACCATTTATGTAAAGAGCATATGTATCAGAATAATAATGAGCAAAAAAAAGTGTTCCAAATATTAAATATAAAATTACAAAAAAATTATTTTCAATAAATAAAAAAAAATCTTTTGTATTTAAAATGTTAATACCTGTAAATATAAGCGTAAAAGGAATTAGATAGGATATTAATCCGACTGATTGAAAAAATAAATCAGATACAAAACTACCCTGAAAACCCATTAAGTTTTCAATCTTTGTATTTTCAGGAAAAATGAAATTTGGATCATTTGGCGAATAAGTTATTAGTGCCAAAAATAACATCACACCTGTTAGAGAAATTAAAATACCAAATATTTCTGCCAATCTTTTAATGGCGAAATTAAGCAATGAATTAGCTATTTTTTTAATATTCATATAAATGAATCAATTTAATCACTTTGTATCATCTAATTTTTATTGTTAAAATTAAAAATATTATGACAGTTTGTATACTTGGTAGTGGTTTGACAGCCCTGACATTGGCTAAGGCGCTTGTTAATTATGAAATTGATGTTGATGTATTTTTTAACAAAAAAAATTTAAAAATTACTGATCTAAGAACAATTGGAATTTCAAAGAATAATATTGATTTTTTTAATAGTAATATAATTAATATTGAAAAACTTATTTGGAAATTAAAAAGAATAGAAATATTTTCAGAAAATTTAAATAGAGAAAAGATAATTGATTTCAAAACTAATAACGACCAACTTTTTTCAATTCTTAAAAATTTTGAATTATATAAATTACTTGAGAAAGATTTATCAAAAAATAAATTTTTTAGATCAAGATTTTCAAATATAAAAAACTTTCATTTTTTGAATAAATATGAACTTATAATAAATTGCGATACATCTAATTTTATTACAACTCGATATTTTAGTAAAAAGATAACTAAAAAGTATAACAGTACCGCATATACGACTATTATTACACATGATCAAATTGAAAATGATACAGCTTCTCAAATTTTTACAAAAAAAGGACCTTTAGCTTTTTTACCAATTTCAAATAAAAAAACTTCTATTGTATACTCAGTTCATAATTCAAATAATCGAAGAGTAGAAAATATAGAGCAACTAATAAAAGATAAAAATTTTAAATATAAAATTAGAAATATAGATAAAATTAATAGTTTTGAGTTAAAATCATTAAATTTAAGATCTTATTATCATGCTAATATTTTAGCATTTGGAGATTTGTTGCATAAGGTTCATCCCCTAGCTGGCCAAGGATTTAATATGACAATTAGAGATATAAAAATTCTTTCAGAGATCATTAAAAAAAAATTGGATCTTGGTTTGTCATTAGATATCTCTATCAATTCAGAATTTCAAAAAAAATTAAGACATAAAAACTTTATTTTTTCAAATGGTGTAGATCTAATTCATGAATTTTTTAATATAGAGAGAAAAATGAAAACTAGTTTTTTAAGTAAGTCAGTTAAACTCATTGGCAAGTATCCGCCTATAAATAAAATGTTTACCACAATTGCAGATAGAGGCGTTTTATTTTAGTTTATTGAAGAGTTGTATTATCAAAAATATCGTATGTATAAGTAGTTAAAATCTCAGCTATTTTGTTTTTTCTTATATTAAGGTTTTCCGCCTCTAATAAGACTTGTTTTTCTTCTAACGAGAATGGTGAGGCCATTGCTAAAGCATTAATTGTCTCATCTAAACTTTGCTTTTCAAGTTCTTTCCAATTTATTATAAAACCTCTTTTTTCGAATAATGTTTTTAAATCTTTAAAAATTAATTCTAGGTCAGAAAATTTAAGTTGTTCTTTTTTGTCATTAAGATCATCTTCAAAACGTTTAAAATCAACACTATATTCTCTATATTTTTTGTTAGACTCAATTTCTTTTATAACTTCAAATCTAATTAAACCTTTTAACTCTATCAAATACCTTTTATCTTCAGTTTCCCTAAAACTTGTTATTTTTCCAAGACAGCCAATATTGTGTAAAATAGGAGGAGTTAAATCATCGTTTACTTTTTTTGGCTGAATCATTCCAATAAGTTTATTGGATTTCATACTGTCATTTATCATATCTATATATCTTGGTTCAAATATATTTAATGGGACAGTGGTTTTTGGAAATATTATAAAATTGCTAAGAGGAAAAATAGGTAAAATTTTAGGTAAATTTTTCATTTAAAATAAATTATTAAAACTAATATTAATCATCTATAATATTTATACAATGATATTTTGGATTACATCTTACCCTAAAAGTGGAAATACATGGCTTAGAATTTTACTATCATCATATTATTATACTAAAGATGGTTTTTATGATGAAAGTGTTTTAAAAAATATTGATCAATTTCCACAAAAAAAATTTTTTAATGAATTCAATTATGACCCTAAAGTTGTTACTGATACAATAAAATTTTGGATAAAAGCTCAAGAAAAAATTAATCAAGATAAAAAATTAAGATTTTTTAAAACTCATAATGCATTTGGGGCATTAAATAATTTTGATTTTACTAATAAAGAAAACTCTATCGGTTGTATTTATGTTGTTAGAGACCCAAGAAATGTGATTACTTCACTTAAAAACTTTTATGAAATGAATGATGATCAGGCATTTAAATGGATAACAAATAAAAACCAATACATATATGATGTTAATAAGTTTGAAAAAGATGGGTATAGTGATTTTCAATTTATCAGTTCATGGGACACAAATTTTGAGTCATGGAAAATTCAAAAAAAAATACCAATTAAGATAATTAGATATGAGGATTTACTAAATCAAACTTACAAAGTATTAACTGAAGTAATTACTTTTATTAATCAGACTACTAAAAGCAAAGAAAAAATAAATAAGAATAAAATTAAAAATGCCATTGGCTCAACATCATTTTCAAAGTTAAAAGAAAAAGAAAAAAATGAGGGTTTTTCAGAATCACCAAAGTCAAAATTTGGAGATAAAAAAATTCCTTTTTTTAACTTAGGTCCAAAAAATAATTGGAAAATAATTCTAAATGATGATCTTAAAGATAAATTAAATAATATTTTTAAAAAAAAATTAGAGGAATTATCATATGAAAAATCTTAATGTTCCTGGGACTATTCACACATTATTCCTTGCTAAATTTACAAAAAGCTTCTATTTTCATATCTGAATGAATAAGCGGGCATAGCTCAGTGGTAGAGCGTCTCGTTGCCAACGAGAAGGTCGAGGGTTCGACCCCCTTTGCCCGCTCCAAAATTCAAGTATGAGTGATCTTTTAAATAAAAAATGTATTCCTTGCGAAGGTGGAGTTTTACCTTTTGATATATCTGAAATTCATAAATACCAAAAAAAAGTTGAAGGTTGGGATATTTTTAAAGATGAAAAAAAAGTTTTTTTTTTAAATAAAAAATTTAATTTTAAAAATTTTTTAGAAAGCCAGAACTTTATTAATAGAGTTGGAGAAATTTCAGAAGATGAAGGGCATCATCCAGACATATCATTTGGTTGGGGTTATGCGGAAATAAAAATTACAACTCATGCTATTGAGGGTTTATCAGAAAATGACTTTATTTTAGCTGCAAAAATAGATCAACTAATCAATGTCTAAAATGTCTAGTTTTTGAAAAAACTAAAATTGTATTTGTTTCGTTGGCAAAATTAATTATTTCCTTGTCTCGAATAGATCCAGAAGGCTGTATGACCGCAGTTACACCTGATTGAATCAATTTTTCAATGCCATCAACAAATGGAAAAAAGGCATCTGACGCAGCTACTAATTCTTCTTCTGCATTAAAAAATTTTTTCATTTTATCTATTGCAATTTGACAACTATCCAAACGACTTGGTTGTCCAGAACCGATGCCTGCTGTTGTTCCATTGACTGCAAGCACAATAGCATTAGACTTTACATATCGACAAATATTAAATGCAAAAACAAGATCTTTCATTTGTTTTGAATTTGGTTTTCTCTTGGATACAATTTTAAAATCTTTATTGTTGAATTTTTTTAAATCTTCAGTCTGTACCAATAACTCTTTATTTGAAGATATAACTTTTAATTTTTCATTGAAAGAATAATTAGTAGCATCAATTAATCTTAAATTTTTTTTCTTCTTTAATAATTTTAGCGCTTCTCTATCAAAACCATTTGAAATAATTACTTCAAGAAACAGTTTATTTAATTCCATTGCTACATTTTTTTTAATTTTAAAATTACATGACACAATTCCTCCAAATGCACTTATAGGATCGCTTGCTAATGCGAATTTATAACTTTTAAGATGATCTTTATTTACTGAAACTCCACAAGGATTTGCATGTTTTACTATTACTGTTCCAATATTTTTTGGGAGTGATTTGGAAATAGTTAGAGCTGAAAATATGTCATTGTAATTATTGTAACTTAATTGCTTCCCATGAATTTGATTTATTTCCATAGAATTATTTTTAGAATATATACCACTTTCTTGATGTGGATTTTCTCCGTAACGTGGATTTTCTATAAGATTTGCATGATAAACTATTTTTTTTGGAAAATTTATATTATTTTTTTTATTAAAATATTCAGAAATAGCAGAATCATAATAAGCGGTTTCAGTAAAAGCAATTCTAGATAATTTTTCCCTAAATTTTAATGAAGTAAAACCTTTATTTTTTTTTAATTCATCAATTAGATCTTCATATTGATCTGATGAGGTAATAACAGTTACATCTTTATAATTTTTAGCAGCAGATCTTACCATTGTTGGTCCCCCCACATCGATATTTTCAATTATTTTATTATGATTTTTTGTTTTTTTTAGTGTTTCTTCAAATGGATAAAAGTTTACAATAACTAAATCTATATTTTCAAAATTGTTTTTCTTAAGATCTTTTAGGTGAGTTTTGTTTTTTCTTTTATTTAAGATCCCTGCATGAATTTTAGGATGAAGAGTTTTTACTCTACCTTCTAATATTTCAGGTGAATTGGTAAACTCTGAAACCTCAAGACATTTAAATTTTAATTTTTTAATTTCTTTATAGGTGCCACCTGAACTGATAATTCTTATATTATTCTTTTTTAATGAGTTTAAAAGTGGCTTTAAATTTTTTTTATCTGAGACAGAAATAAGAGCTGTTTGTATTTTTTTCATTATAACTTAGTAATTTCCCATTTTATTGTCTGATTGTTTATTGTACTTATTCCTGATATACATATGTTTTGATTTTCTTTGTATGAATTTTTAATACCTAAATATAATCCATTATCAATATTTATATCAAAATTATCACAATTAAATTTCCAACCTTCATCTTCTAATTCTATAAGAATTGATTTATTATCTTGTGTCTTCATTACTTTGGTGTTTGGATCTAAATGAAATCGTATATCAAATTTTATATTTTGGGATGCATCTTTTCTTGATAACTTATCAAAACCAACAAATTTCATTTGTTCTGGATAAAATTCAACCTCTCTTTCATGTATCGATTTAAATTTTTTTAAGTAACCATCGTGAGAACCAGATATCTTCCAATAATTATCTTCAAATACAATATTTTTTTTATTTATATTTATACCTTTTCCAATAATCAGATTTGATTTATTTATTTTTTTAAAATCACAAGAAGAATGGTCTTCAATTGTTAATGTGTTGTGTAAAGCAGAACTTTTCGAAAGTTTATTTAACTTATTATTTTTATTAACAAAATAACCAGAATTAGTTATCAATTTTTTACCATTTGAAATAATCTCAAATGAAAGTGCGCCAGCCTGGTAAGATTTAGAAAAATTATTACTTGGACTATCTCCAATATCCATTGTTAATATAATTTTCTTATTTTTAAGAATTACATAACCCGCAAGTTCCTTATTTTCATTTTTAAATACATATCCAAATCTTTTAAGATACTGATCAAACTCATTATTGTTTGAAATGTAGTTACCATTAAAAAAAATGTCTTGATTAATATTTTGCCATATAAATGCATAGCTTTGACCAAGGTAATATATTGTTTCATCAATATATTCTGGAATTGTATTTTGAGATTCTTTAAACCATTCTCTTATTATAATAAAATATTTTAAGTAAAAAATAAGTTGTTTAATATCTCTAGATTTTGGAAATCCTTGATTATTAATTGAAGATTTAATAATTTTTTTTAAAAGATTTAAACCATTAACAAGATAATCATTATTATTTTGATAAGCTAAGCCTGTTAAAATAACTGCTGCGCATCCAATAATCTTATTTTCAACCTCAGTTAAATTTTTTATTTCATTTAATAGGTGGTTTGTTTGTTTTTGAATACTTAGATTAAATTTTTTTTTGAAATCTTCATCACAATTTTCATAAGTCAATTGATGATTTGATAGCCAGGAAATTATTCTTTTAGAAGTTATATCAAAATCCCAACTTTTTGGATTATAACAATCATTCCTGTTAATCCAGTTATTAATAATTGATTGAGTAGTTTTCTTTGAAGATTTTAAATCTAAACTAAAAAACCAAAAAAAATTATTTAACTTTTCATATTCTTCATATTTTAAATTATTTTGCCAAATAGTTTCTAAAGCAAAGTCTTCAATATTGTATTTTTTTTTTTGATATTTGACTATTGAAGATAATAAGTAGGGACTTGGTTTGTAATCAAAAGTAATATTTTTAGTTTTAGATATTTTTTTATCGTAAAAATTAGAGTTTTGATAAAATTCTTTTAAACTTGCTTTTAATTTAAAATAAAATTGGCTTAAACTAACTATTAAATTTTTAATGATCATTAACTTATTTTGATTTTAATAAATTAATATTTTTCTTTATATCTCCATTATTACTTTTAAATACAGTTGTACCAGAAACAAGTATGTTGGCACCAGCCTCGATAGCTGATTGGCAATTATCAAAATTAATTCCCCCATCAATTTCGATATCAAAATTCATATTATTTTGAGATTGAATTTCTTTTAGTTCCTTAACTTTATTAAGAACTTCAGGCATAAATTTTTGGCCTCCAAATCCAGGATTTACACTCATTATTAAAACTAGATCAATTTTTTCAAGATAGTCTCTAATTAGATCAATTTTAGAATTGGGGTTGAGTGAAACTCCAACTTTTTTATTCAAACTTTTAATTTTCAAAATAGAGTTCTCTAAATTATCAGTTGCTTCAGGATGAATTGTAATAATATCAGCTCCAGCGTCTGAATAAGCTTGAATATATCTGTGAACAGGAGCTATCATTAGATGAACATCAAATTTAATTGAACAATGTTTTTTTAATGCCTTAATCACTGGGGGCCCAATAGTTAAATTGGGCACAAAATGACCATCCATTACATCTACATGAATCATATCTGCACCACCTTCTTCAAGCCTTTTAATTTCATTGCCTAATTGACTAAAATCTGCAGATAAGATTGACGGTGAAATTTTTATTTTTTTCATTGATTACTAGATCTACTAGTATCAATTTTTAAAATTTAATTGAATTAAATAATTGATAAATTTGTCTCGAAATTTCACTTTCTAGCGGAAAGGATAACATGCCCATTACAGAATATCCCAAGATCCAAGGCATAAAATAAAATCTAATCATATAAAAGAACCAAGCAACATATAGTGGAACAAGAGGTGCGATAATGAAGGATGGGGTTATAGGCTTAAAAATTTTAATCAATGGATTAGTATATTTCACAAATATCTTCATAAAAAAGAATTCAGAGTCTTCTTTTTGAAAAATATTCATCGCAACTCTTCCTATTAAGGTCCACATGATCACCCCAAAAAGGTAGTCAATAAAGTAAACTAATGGATGAAAGTTCGCTGACATTAAGAAATTTATATTGGAAAAAAGATTAAATTAAAAGGGGCGAAATTAATCGCCCCTAAATTAAGATTTGATAGTTCTATTTACCAGTGACAGTTCTGCCAGTAGGAATTCGAACTTCGTCAACCATTTTTTGAGTTGCTTTATCTGGTTCTTGAGTCATTAAACTCACTACAACCATAGCAACAAAACTAACACCTGCTCCGAAGATACCAAATGTTAACTGAGTAAGTCCTAGGAACCCACTTCCACCTGTTCGTACCCAAACTAGGTACCAAATAGCAGAACCAAGACCTAAAACCATACCAGCAATAGCACCTTCTCTGTTAGCTCTCTTCCACCATACACCGAGTACAAGTGGGAAGAACAAACCAGACATCGCAAAGTCAAAAGCCCAGATCACTGAACCCAAGATTCCTTGGATTTCCATTGCCGCAATAGTTGCTCCAGCAAAACCAATTACTACAAGTAATACCCTTGCAACAAGAAGTCTTTTTGCAGTCTCTGCTTTTGGATCAATCATTTTGTAATAAACATCATGAGAAATCGCATTTGCAATTGCTAGAATTAAACCATCAGCAGTTGACATGGCAGCAGCCATACCTCCAGCAGCAACCAGACCTGAAATTACATATGGTAATCCAGCTATTTCTGGTGTTGCTAATACTACAGCTTTACCGCCCATGAAAAACTCATTTAATTCAAGAGTTCCATTTCCGTTAAAGTCACTGATGAACATCAAGTTTGCTTGATTCCAGTTTTGGAACCAATCAATTGATTGAACTTCAGCAAATGATTTACCAATAATACCTGTAGATAAAGTTGGATCAATCAACGATAGTTTAGATAGTGTTGCTAACATTGGTGCAGAAGAATACAGAAGGAAGATAAAGAATAATGACCAACCTACTGATTTTCTAGCAGCTTTTACGCTTGGAGTAGTAAAGTATCTCATCATCACGTGTGGTAATGATGCTGTTCCCATCATCATCGCTAGTGCCAATGAAATAAATGCCCAAGGTGTTGCATTTACTGCAGAGTGTGCTTTAGTTATTCCTGCCAACCCTTTAGGTACCGTTGCTAGATCAGCAGCAGAGTTTTTTACAAACCCAAACTGTTGCTCTAATTCACCAATTCTAGCCACTTCATCAGCCAACATAAAGTGAGGGAAGAAACCTGCACCCATTTTGTTACTGATCCAAAAAATTGGAAGCAAGTAAGCTATAATTAGTACGATATATTGTGCAACCTGTGTCCAAGTTACCGCTCTCATACCACCCAACATTGAACAAAGTAAAATACTTATTAGCCCAATATATACAGCATATTTAAAGTCGATATCTAGAGCAACAGATGCAATAGTACCTGTAGCGTTAATTTGAGCAGTCACATAAGTAAATGATGCAACAGTTAAAACTATTACCGCACATAGTCTCGCTAAATTACCACCGTATCTTGTACCTACGAAATCTGGAACTGTGTAACAGCCAAATTTTCTTAAGTATGGTGCTAATAAAGTTGCAACTAATATGTAACCACCAGTCCAACCAACAAGTAGAGCCATATATCCATAACCTTTGAAATAAATACCACCTGCCATCGCAACGAATGAAGCACCAGACATCCAGTCTGCTGCTGTCGCCATTCCATTGAATACTGTTGGAACTTGCCTTCCAGCTACGTAATATGCGTCTGCTTGTGCTGTTCTTGATAGATAACCGATTAATGCATAGATGAATATTGTAAAAGCTACAAAAGCAACACCTATTGCTTTAGCACTCATACCCATCTGTTCACCAATTGCCATTAAGATTATGAAACCTATAAAACCTCCAGTATAGATCCCGTAAACTTTTGGCAAATTGTCTATAAATTTACCTTTAATCATTAGTCATCTCCTCTTTCGTTGAAGCCGAACTCTTCGTCGATTTTCTCTTGCCTATTAGCAAACCAGAAACACAAGATTACAAAAATTCCAAGAGATCCCTGACATGTAAACCAATATGTCCATGGATATCCGAAAGGTCCCGTAACCTCATTCATTTCAGCTGCAAAAAGGAAGATGCCAATTGAGAATACAAACCAAATTACCAATGTTACAAGTAACAGTGACCTGGTTTTTTCCCAGTGTTTTTCTGCGTTTGACATTTATACCTCTCTTTTTAGTTATAACTGTGAAAACCATAACCATTCTAAAGGTTTTGAAAAGCTGAAAATTGTTCATAATAGGGGCTTAATTACTTACTTTTTTAAGGTATAATTGTTCCAAACAGAAATTTTATGCAAAAATATAAATTATCATTAAAAGATTTGTCTTTTAAAGATTTTAAGGTTTATTTATTTGCTCTGTTTAAAGCTTTTATTCCAAAGAAAAAAATAAAAAATTTAGATGAACTTGAATATTTTATTCAAACGAAATCTGCGTGGGTATCACAAGTTACTTTATATAGTTATTTGAAAACTCGAATGGGAACCAGATATGTTCTTCATTTTGATAATGATGAGTTTATGTCATCAGTTAATTTAGCTAAATGGAATATTTATTCTATAGCACTTCAAGATTTAACTTTTTTTACCTTTTCTTACTTAAAAGTTAATTTTAATTACCAAAATACTACTCAAGCTAAAGAAATTTTTAATAAAATTTTAGATGATGAGATATCTAATAAGATGCCACTTGATATAGTTGAAGAAGCAAAAAAAAGTTTTAATGAAAGATTTCAAAATTTAAATTGGGAAATTTATTACAAAGATCTTCCATTTAATCCAAGCGCACTTTCATTGTACAAATGGGCTCCCATAGCCGAGGAACTCAAATCTTTAGACCGAAAAATTGTATTAAATTCTATGATTTTGAAATGGGATATTATTAAGCAGGAATTTGAAAAGCTAATTCAATTTTAAATATTTTTTCTATTATCTACTAAACTTTCAACCACACTTGGATCAGCTAAAGTACTTGTATCGCCTAATTGATCATGTTCGTTGGCTGCAATTTTTCTTAAAATTCTTCTCATAATCTTTCCAGATCTTGTTTTTGGAAGTGCGGGACTAAATTGTATAATTTCTGGTCTATAAAAAGCCCCAAGTTCTCTTGCTATATGATTTTTAAGTTCTCTCTCTAGGTCTCCAGTTTCTTTCTCACCAGTTTTAAGAGTAACATAACAATAAAGAGCGTTACCTTTAATATCGTGTGGGTAACCAACTACAGCAGCCTCAGCTACTTTTGAGTGCGATACAAATGCACTTTCAATTTCTGCAGTACCTAGATTGTGTCCTGATACGATTATAACATCATCAACTCTACCTGTGATCCAATAGTAACCGTCTTTATCTCTTCTACATCCATCTCCAGTAAAATATTTTCCATCAAATTGTGAAAAATAAGTATCAATAAATCTTTGATGATCGCCATAGACAGTCCTCATTTGTCCAGGCCAAGATTGTGCAATACAAAGCCTACCTTCCCCTGCGCCTTTTATTTCTCTCCCATTTTTATCAACTATAGCAGGCTTAATTCCATAAAAAGGTTTTGTTGCTGAACCAGGCTTTAAATCTATCGCTCCAGTTTGAGGAGCAATCATTATTCCACCTGTTTCAGTTTGCCACCAAGTATCAACTATTGGACATTTAGAATTTCCAACTATTTTATAGTACCACATCCATGCCTCAGGATTTATTGGCTCTCCAACAGTTCCAAGAAGTTTAAGAGAATTTCTAGAAGTTTTTTTAACAAACTTATCACCTTCTTTCATAATCGATCTTATAGCTGTAGGAGCTGTATAAAAAATATTAACTTTAAATTTATCAATTATTTGCCACCATCTTGACCAATCAGGATAATTTGGGACACCCTCGTGCATAACTGTTGTTGCCCCGTTTGCAAGTGGACCGTAGATAATATAGCTGTGGCCTGTGACCCACCCAATGTCAGCTGTACACCAGTAAATATCTTTTGGTTTGTAATTAAAGATATATTGATGAGTCATTGAAGCATACACCATGTAACCCCCCGTTGTGTGTAAAACTCCTTTAGGTTTACCAGTTGAGCCTGAAGTATATAAAATAAATAAAGGATCTTCAGCATTCATTTCTTCAGGTTCACAGTTTTTTGAAACATCTTTAATTAAATCATGATACCAAACATCTCTATCATTATCCCAATTGATGTAATTTCCAGTTCGTTTAACAACAATACACTTTTTAACATCAGGACAACTCTCTAATGCCTCATCAGCTGTATATTTTAAGGGAATAGTTTTTCCATTTCTAACTCCCTCATCAGCTGTAATAATATATTCAGACTCACAATCATTAACACGATCAGAAATTGCATCTGCTGAAAAACCTCCAAAAATAATAGAATGAACTGCACCAATTCGAACACAAGCGAGCATTAAAATAGCAAGCTCAGGTATCATTGTTAAATAAATAGTAACTCTGTCTCCTTTTTTAATCCCTAATTTTTTTAAACCATTAGCAGCTTTTGAAACTTTTTCATGAAGCTGTTTGTAAGAAATTTTTTGACTATCTTTAGGATCATCCCCAACCCAAATAATTGCAGTTTTATCTTTTTTATCTTTCAAATGTCTATCAATACAATTAGCCGAAGCATTTAAAGTTCCATCTTGGAACCAATTGATTTTTACTTCTTTAGTACTGTATTTTACATCTTTAATTTTTTTGTATGGCTTTATCCATGTTATTCTTTTTCCTTCTTTTCTCCAAAACTCATCGTTACTTTTAATAGACTTGGAGTATTTATCTTGGTATTTGCTTTTTGTAGCTAAACTGCTTTTAACCCATTGAGGCTTGGTTTTGATAATAAGCTCATTTGAACTTTCTTTAGAAATTTTTTTACGAACAATCTTTTTTCTAACTTTAGTTTTTTTGGTTACTTTTTTAGTAACTTTTTTTTTTCTAACTTTAGTTTTTTTCTTCTTTTTTAATGGCATGAAATAATTTTATATTTAAATTTTACTCATCTTATTTAATATTTTCCAGCTTTTAGAGTCGATTGGCATTACCGATAGTCTACTTTGTTTAATAAGGGCTAAATGGCTTAATTCCTTTGATTTTTTTATGCTTTCAAGGGTTATGGGTTTGGATAATTTTTCTAAAAATTTAACAGTAACAGCTACAAACCGTCCTGATTTATCAGTTTTATCTATATAAGCCTCTCTAATTACTTCAACAACTCCAACAATTTCTTTACCAATATTTGAGTGATAAAAAAAACAAAGGTCACCTTTTTTCATACTTTTTAAATTTTTTGCAGCTTGATAATTTCTAACACCATCCCAGGGCGCACCATTAGCACCTGCTTTTTTTTGTTGATCAATTGACCAAACATCAGGCTCAGATTTTAATAACCAGTACTTCATATTATTGTTTTAATTATAAACATCTAACTTTTATAGTAAAAATATCATAATATTTAATCTAAATTATTTTTTATACTAAATACATTTTCACCCTTAATTATGAAATCTCTATTCTCCTTAGAGATAGTTCGTAGAAAATTTATAGAAGTTTTTTTTTTTGGCATTAACCAATCATGTAACTCAATAATAATCATAGGAAAATAATTTATCCAATTAGTGTTTTTTTGAAAAAGATCTTCTTCTCCACCTTCAATATCAATTTTAATAATGTAGGGAAAATATTTATCGTCATTGAAGTATGTTTTGAGTACAGTATCAATTGAAATTAATGGTATTCCGCTTAATGCCTTTGTCTCTTTTTGAATTTGATAAGCGTTATTTTCTTCTTCAGGGTTAATTATATTTCCAAAACCGTTATCGCAAGAAATACCTTCATTTATTATATCAATATCCAATTGATTTGTTTCAACATTCTTTCTACTGTGAAGAAAGTTATTTTTATCAATTTCAAGTCCAATTATTTTAGATTTTGGATAAGTTAATTTAAAGTAAATACTACTGGCACCCGTGTTACTTCCACAATCAATTATTATAGGTGTTTTATTGTTATTATTTTGCTTTTTTGTATAATTTAATAAGTCTTTATTTCTTGTATCATTATAATTTGTAAATGGCAGCGAAAATTGATCATCCAAAAAAACCTGCCAGTTTGTTCCCCAGTCAATCTTATTTCTATTATATAAAAGAAAAAATCTTTTACTTTTTCTATCATAAAAATATTGTTTCTCTAAAAATGGAGGGGATAATAACAAAAATCTTTTTTTAACTAAAAAAAATTTCAGAATTGAAATTATCCAAATAATATAAATTTTCATTTTTTATTATAATTTTACTCCTGCTCCTTTAAGAAAAGCAGCTTTTTCATCTAAAGGCCATCTTGGTTTTGCTGGATGATCTAAATTATCAAATTGTTTTAATTTAAATTTTTCTAAACCAACCATAGCTATCATAGCAGCATTGTCCCCACAAAATTCTATTGGTGGAAAAATGCTTTGATAGTTTTTTTCATTACATAAATTAATTAACATAGATCTAATTTTTTTATTAGCAGCCACTCCTCCAGCAACAACAAATATTTTCTCTTGCAGATCATTTTGTTTTTCAAATTCAGAAAATGCAATCTTGGTCTTTTTATATAAAATTTGTTCAACTGTTTTTTGAAAAGAAGCAGCAAGATCAAATTTTTCCTGATCAGTTTTAATATTTTTTGCTATTCTTAAAATTGCTGTTTTAAGGCCTGCAAAAGATAAGTTGCATCCTCCTTTATTAAAAATAGGTTTGGGTAAATCATACTTATTTGGATTACCTTTTTCTGCTAGAATTTCTATTTGAGGTCCTCCAGGAAATTCAATTCCCAAAAGTTTAGCAGTTTTATCAAATGCTTCTCCTAAGGCGTCATCAATAGTAGTTCCTAATCTTTTATATTTTCCTAAACCTTGAACATTTAAAAATTGTGAATGACCACCTGAAATTAATAAAAGTAAATATGGGTAGTTAAGTTCTGAATTTAGTTTTGGACTTAAGGCGTGACCTTCTAAGTGATTAACAGCAATGAATGGTTTTTCTAAAGCAGACGCAAAAGCTTTTCCAAAACTAAGCCCAACAGATAAGCAAACTATAAGACCCGGACCAGCTGTTGAAGCTACCGCATCAATTTCCTCTATCTTTCGTCCACTATCATCAATTGCTTTTTGAACAATCCAATCAATTTTTTCCATGTGAGATCTTGCTGCTAATTCAGGTACAACTCCTCCAAATTCTTTATGAACATTGACTTGGCCTGAAATAATATTGGATAAAACTATTGGTATTCCTTGTTCATTTTCTGTAATTATTGATGCTGCCGTTTCATCACAGCTAGATTCAATTCCAAGAATTAAGGGTTTTTTACTCATTCAAATAGTTTTTATTAATTGTACAATCTCAATACAAGAAAGAAATATATTTATTTATGAAGAGTAAAATAATTATAGGATCAAGAGGTAGCAAGTTAGCATTAATTTATGCTCAAAATGCTAAGGATAAGATTATTCAAAATACAGATTTAAATGAAGAAGATATTGTAATTAAAGAAATAACAACAAAAGGAGATCAAGTTCAAGATATAAGATTATCAGAAGTTGGAGGAAAAGGTTTATTTTCATCAAGCATAGAAAAAGAACTTCAAGATAAAAAAATTGATATAGCTGTTCATGCATTAAAGGATATGCCAGCAATTGAAACTGATGGTTTAAGAACAGATACATTTTTAGAAAGAAATGATCCTAGAGAAATATTAATAACTAAAGATAAAAAAAAACTTAAAGAATTAAAAATTAAAGCTATAATTGGAACATCGTCCTATCGAAGAGAATTTCAAATAAAAAAAATTAGATCCGATCTTAATTGTAAGCTTATTAGAGGAAATGTTGATACGAGAATTAATAAACTAAATGATGGTTTGTATGATGCAATATTATTGTCTTATGCAGGAATTAAATCTCTATCAATAGAGGATAAAGTTGCAGAGATATTTTCAACTGAAGAATTAATTCCAAGTGCAGGACAGGGAATTATCTCTCTTCAATGTCGAAATAATGACAAAGAAGTTATTTCAATTTTAGATAAAATTAATAACCAAGAAACATCTATAAGAGCTCATACAGAAAGAAATGTTCTCAAAGTTTTAGAGGGTGATTGTGAAACAGCTGTTGGAGCTCATGCTGTAATAGAAGGAAATGAAATTATTTTAGAAGCAGAGCTTTTTTCCCTTGATGGTAGTAATAGATTTTATGAAAAAAAATCTTCAAAAATTGAAAATGCAAAAACTCTTGGTAAAGAAGTAGGACAGATATTAAAAGCTAAATCAAATAATTCTTATAAAAGATAATATGCACATTTTATTAACTAGACCTTTAGAAGATTGCACAGATATGATTATAAAATTTAAATCATTAGGACATCAAGTTTCTCATATTCAATTGTTAAAGATAGACAAGGTAGATTATGAGCAAATTAATTCTTTTGATTTTAAAGGTGTTATTTTCACAAGTGCAAATTCTATTAAGTTTTTAGATTTAAAAAGTATTGATAAAAATCTTCTTTGTTTCTGTGTAGGTAGTGCTACTGAAAAAAAAGCTAGAAGTGTAGGTTTTCAAAATGTAATTGCAGCTGAAGGCAATGTTGAAAACTTAAAAGAGTTAATTTTGCAAAATTTTAATCAGAAAGATGGAAATTTAATTTATATAAGCGGTGAAACAGTTTCAGTTGATCTTGACCATCAACTATTAAAAGAGGGGTATAATATTAAAAGGGTTATAAATTATAGGACTACTCATAATCAAAACTTTGATGATGAGTTTGTAAAGGAATTGAAGCTTAAAATACCCGATATGGTTTATGTTTACTCCCAAAATAGCGCCTTAAGTTTACTGAATTTTATTAAGATTCATCATTCCGAAAGACTTTGGATGAATACCAACTTAATGTGCATTGGCGAGAAAACCTCCTCAATATTGAATGAAATTAAGTGGAAGAAGATATTTCTTTTTAATCCTGGAGAAGAAGAGTTTTTGTTATATAAAATTTAGCTATGGAAATAATAAATAATTTTTCTGATATATTTTTGTCTGTTTGGAAAAAGGGAATTCTAGGTGTTGATATTTTTCAAATATTAATTGGAATTGGGATATTTTTTATTTTCTTAATTTTTAGAGGATTAATCTCTAAACTTATAATTAAAAAGTTAGAAATTATATCTAAGAGAACAACCAATAAACTTGATGATACTTTCGTCCACGCTCTTGAAGGTCCTGCAAGATTTTTACCAATTGTTCTTGGTTTTTTTATTGCAAGTTATTATATGACTTTTTCAATTGAGGGTCGAGAGGTTGTTGATACTATTAACAGAACGTTAATTACCATATTGATATTTTGGGTTATTCACCAAATCATTGAACCAATTTCTTATATTTTAAGTGGACTTGATAAACTTTTAACTAGAGAGTTAATTGGATGGATAATTAAATCTCTTAAAATTTTAATTTTTATTTTAGGTCTTGCGGCAGTTTTAGAGTTATGGGGAATTAAGATAGGACCAATCATTGCAGGACTTGGTTTGTTTGGTGTAGCAGTTGCATTAGGTGCTCAGGATTTATTTAAAAATTTAATTTCAGGAATTTTAGTATTAGTTGAGAAAAGATTTAAGATAGGTGATTGGATTGCTGTTGAAGGTATCATTGAAGGGATTGTTGAAAAGATTGGATTTAGATCAACAACAATTAGAAAATTTGACAAGTCACTTGCAATTATTCCAAATTTTCAATTTGCTGAAAATGCAGTTGTAAATGTAAGCGAAACTTCTAATTGGTTGATAAGCTGGATAATTACTCTTCAGTATGACACAACAGTTGATCAGTTAAAGACTATTAGAAATGAAATTGAAGCTTACATTAATAAAAGTGAAGATTTTGATGTAAACGTTGGTGTAGCAGTTAGAATTGATAAATTTTCTGATAGCTCTATTGATATGTACGTTCGTTGTTTTACAAAAACTAACAGTTGGAATGAAATGCTTTCTGTTAAAGAAAGACTAGCAATTGAAATTAAACAAATTGTAGAAAATAAAAAAGCAGCTTTTGCTTTCCCAAGTCAGTCGATTTATATCGAGAAAAAATGATAGCGATTTTCTATTTAGTTTTACAAATTTTAAAACTGTATTCTTATGTCGTTATAGCAAATGTCCTAATAAGCTGGTTGATCGCTTTTAATGTTTTAAATACCCAAAATCGATTTGTTTATTCAATTTTAGAAATGACATATCGATTAACAGATCCAATATTATATAGAATTAGACGTTTTTTGCCTAATCTAGGCTCACTTGATATATCTCCAATAATTCTTCTTTTATTGATTTGGTTTATTGAAATGTGTATGAAGCTCTACATTGCACCATTAATATTCTAAAAAATTTATGATTTTAATCGACGGAAAAAAAATAGCAGCCGAACTTAGAGAAGAGCTTAAAGAAGAAGTTGCAGAGTTAAAAACTAAATATAATAAAGTTCCTGGACTAACAGTAATTTTAATTGGAGATATGGCTCCTAGCCAAATTTATGTTCGTAACAAAGAAAAATCAGCAAACGAGGTTGGGCTTAAATCTGAAGTTATAAGATACCCAGATACAGTCGAAGAAAAAATAATTTTAGAAAAAATTGAAGAATTAAATAATGATAAAAGTGTTTCGGGAATTTTAGTTCAACTTCCACTCCCAAAACATATTGATAAACAAAAAGTAATAGAAACAATTACCCCATCAAAAGATGTAGATGGTTTTCATCCAATGAATGTGGGTAACTTATCTTCAGGTTATGAAAGTTCAGTGCCTTGCACTCCTCTTGGATGTTATTTGATGATCAAAAAAATTGAACCAAACTTAAGTGGTAAAAAAGCAGTTGTAGTAGGAAGATCAAATTTAAATGGTAAACCAATGACACAACTTCTTCTTAAAGAAAACTGTACGGTTACAATTACACATTCACGAACAAAAGATTTAAAAGCTGAATGTTTAGAAGCAGATATTATAGTTGCAGCTGTGGGTATCCCAGAACTTGTAAAAGGCGATTGGGTTAAAAAAGATGCAATTGTAATTGATGTTGGAATTAATAAAACTGAAAATGGTTTAGTGGGTGATGTTGCATTTGATGAAGTTTCAAAAGTTGCCAAAGCACTTACTCCTGTTCCTGGTGGAGTGGGGCCAATGACAATTGCGTGTTTATTAAAGAATACTATTGACTGTTTCAAAAGATCGCAAAAATAAAGATAAAATTTATTAACTAAATTTGATAGTTTTGGGAATGAAAAAACCAAAATATCCTTATAGGATTGGAATAATCTTTCTTTTACTGACCATTCCCCCGATAGGAGCCACACAATTAGGTTGGTATCTGTATGATAAACAAACTGGATTTGATTATGGTATGATAGTTGGTACAGTATGCGTAATTTATGCTGCATGGCTTATGTATGAAAAAAAATGGAGAGAAGAGGACGAAGACTAATTTATGGAAAAGATAATATTTTTTGGTTTAGTAATTCCAATAATGGGCTTTGTTTTATATTTGGGTGCTACGGCAATTATGAAGGGATTTGCTGCAAAAGAAGAAAATAGATCTGAAAAAGAAGCAAATAGTTATGAAGATAATCAAGAATCTTTATCTGATAATTTAAGTGATGAGCTTTCAAAATTAAATAATTTAAAAGAAAGTGGAGTAATTACTCAAGAGGAATTTATAAAAGCTAAAAATAAATTATTAAATGATTAATTCTTTTAAAGATGTTTGAAGGATTTAAAAAAAAATTCATTAAAGTAAATAAAGGAAAAATTTTTTGTAGAATTAAGGGTAATGGACCCCCATTACTTTTACTTCATGGATATCCTCAAACCCATGTCATGTGGCATAAAAGTGCACCAGAATTAAGTAAAAATTTTACAGTAGTAGTTGCTGATTTAAGAGGGTATGGAAATAGTTTAGTTTTACCTGGGGATAAAAAACATATTAATTATTCAAAAAGAGAAATGGCTAAAGATATGATCCAGCTAATGAATAAATTAAATTTTAAAAAATTTTTTCTAGCAGGTCATGATCGGGGTGGGAGAGTTGCTCACAGGATGGCTAGAGATTTTAGAAATAAAATTTTAGCCTTATGTGTTTTGGATATTTGTCCAACACTAGACATGTATGAAACTACTGATAGAAAATTTGCAAAAGCTTACTTTCATTGGTTTTTTTTGATCCAGCCATCATGGTTACCTGAAAGAATGATAATGAGTGACCCAAGAAAATGGATGAAAAGTTGTTTGCACAAATGGTCTGGAGAACATAAGTTTGGCAAAGCAGAAGAAGCTTATCTTAAGTCATTTAAACAAAAAAAAAGAATTCATGCTTCATGTGAAGATTATAGAGCTTCAGACACAATTGACTTAGAACATGATAAAAAAGATAAAAATAAAAAACTCAACATCCCAATTCAAGTTTTATGGGGAAAAAATGGGGTAATAGGAAAACAATTTAATTCAATAAAAATTTGGCAAAAATATTCTAACAAAAAAATTGTAGGAAAAGCTATAGACTCTGGACATTTTATTCCAGAACAAAATCCAAAACAAACAATTATTCAATTAAGAAATTTTTTTCTAAAACAAATTTAAAATTAATCTTTAAGAATTGATTTTAAAGAGCTAATTTCACCAATCTTAAATGTAATTGCATCTTTTTTTTTAAACCCAAATTTTTCAGCATTTTCTTTAAATCGAATAGGAGGTTCCATTATAGGTTCAAGAGACAAAACAAAAGTTCCCCAGTGCATTCCCAATACTTTTTTGCTTTTTAAATCTTGTGCAACATTAAGAGCCTCTTCAGGAGTTGTGTGATAAATAGATTTATCAAACATTGGTCTAAAATCATAAGCACCTATATTAATCATTGTAATATCAATTGGACCATATTTTTTACCAATTTTTTCATAAATATTTCCATAACCCGTGTCACATGCAAATAAAATTTTTATATCCTTATATTGAATTAAAAAATTACCCCATAAAGTTTTGTTGGTATCAGTTAGACTTCTTTTTGACCAATGTACTGCTGGTAAGAATGTTATTTTTAAATGATCGTTAATTTTAATTTCTTCATACCAATCCATTTCATTAACATCTTTGTATTTTTTAAAATACTTTCCTAGCTTTAAAGGAACCAATACTTTTGCATCCTTGAAAGGAAATTCTCTAATTGTAGACATATCTTGATGGTCATAGTGATTATGGGTTAATAGAAATACATCTGTTTTTGGAATTTCATTAAGTTTTAAAGCCGGTTCAGTAAATCTCTTTGGGCCAAAAATTAATGGTCCTGCATTTTTTGAAAATACAGGATCTGTTATCAATGTGGTATTACCTAATTTAATTAAATAAGTAGCATGACCAATCCATGCAATGTAATCATCATCTTTAAATTTCTCTAAGTTTTCTTTAACAATTTTTTTATCGATTACATGATCTTTTGGAAAAGTAATATCAATTTTCTTTTTTTCTTTAATAAATGTTCTGTAGGAAAATCTTACATCATTTGCCCTAACTGGAGATCCTTCAGGATTCCTAAAGGTTCCATCTGGAAGATGGTGGTAAGGTTTTTTTCCCATATCTTTAATTAATTATTTTTTTCCATTAACCACAATTTATCTCCTGCTAGAAAAAAAATTTTTCCGTTGTTTGGATGCACTTGAATATCTCTAATTCTTCCTATTTTATTTTTAAAAATAACTTCTTCATTTATATTAGATAAATTATTAAAAATTATTTTTCTTAAGGATTTATCTTTAAGTGAGGTTATTAAAGCATGACCATTCCATTCTTTAAACTCATTTCCTTTATAAATAGTTATTGCACTGCTAGCAATTGAGGGCACCCAGTATTGAATAGCTTTAGTAAAGCCAGGTTTCCATTTTGGTCCAATTTTAGTACCTGAATAGTTCTTCCCGCCCCATCCTAATATCTTCCAACCATAGTTTCCCCCTTTTTTTGCTTCACCAAACCAGTCACCACCTCTTGCTCCATGATTGCTTAAATAAATTTTTTCATCATAAGGAGATAGTACCAATCCCTGTGGGTTTCTAACACCAATTTGATAAATTTCTGGTAACCAATCTGATTTACCCTCAAACTTTGGATTATCCTTTGGAATACTACCGTCAGTATAAATTCTTATAATGCTACCAGGGTGTTTTGTAGGATCTTGTGCAATCATTCCCATTCCTCTTTCACCAACCGAAGCATAAAGATATTTACCTTTTATCGCTAATCTAGAGCCAAAATGATAGCCCGAGTTTATAGGAGGATTTGCTTGAAATATATTTTTAAAATTTAATTTTTTTTTATTTAATACTGTTTTAGCAATTGAAGTACTTGTTTTTCCGTTACCTCTATTTTCAGAATACGAAACCCAAAGATAATTGTCTTGATAAATAATATCTAATAATCCACCTTGTCCAACATTTAAAAAATTTAAGTTGTGTTCAACTTCAAATATATTTTTTGAATTAATATTAATTATTTTTATTTTTCCATCTTTCTCAGTTACAATTATTTCATCATTATTAATAAATGAGGAACCCCAAGGTTTATCTAATTTTGTAATTTCAGTTAAAGAATAATCATCAGAAAAACTCACTGAAGAAAAAAAAAGAAAAAAAATTAATAAAAAATATTTTCTCACTCTAAGATAGTTTTGATCTACCACCGTCAACTGCAATAATTTGACCTGTTACCCAGGAACTATCTTCAGAAATTAAAAACTTTGCAAGAGAGGCCGAATCTTTTCCTTCACCCAATCTTTTTAGTGGATGAGCTTTTGCAATACCCTCTGCTATTGTAGTATTTTTTAGCATTGGCTCAGCAATTTTTGATTTTGTTAAACTTGGAGCAATACAATTCACTCTTATGTTTGGGGCAAATTCTGCTGCTAGCGATACCGTTAACCCCTCAACAGCAGCTTTAGCTGATGCAATAATTGCATGGTTTGTAAACCCTCTTTGAGCTGCTACTGTTGAAAATAAAACAATAGAGCCCTTGTTTTTTTTTAAACTTTCTTGACATCCTTTAATAGCCTCTACAGCTGAATAAAGATTTAATTTCATACATTTATTAAAATCTTGTTCGGTAACCATTCTTAATGGCTTCAAATCAATTGAACCCACACAGTATGCAATTCCTTTTATCTCAGTTACATCTGCTTTAACTTTTTCAATAAAACCTTCTTCTAAAACATCAGCAACAGTGAATGTGCAACCTAATTTTTCTGCAATAGAACTTACCTCACTTTCATTTCTTGCAATTAAGTGAATAGCATTTCCAGAATTTTTTAATTGTTCAGCTAGACTTGAACCAATAGATCCTGTCGCACCAAAGATTAGATATTTTTCTGACATAAATTTTTTAATTAGTTATATTTAATTATGAAAATATTTTTTATACTTGGTAATCAGTTATTTCCATTAAAATACTTAGACCGCTTCAAAAAGGAT